>NZ_CP037423.1:7251634-7872331 GCF_007754155.1 Stieleria neptunia
TGCAGGCAACGACCTGGACGCCGCGGATCGATACAACCGCCTGGCGATCGGTTTGCACAAGACGATCGTCAAAGATCGACCACACGACTTGGCGGCGCTCTCCGAACTGGCGACCTGTTACAACCATCGCGGCGCGATCTTCAACCGCCGTGGTCGAACCGCCGAAGCACTGCAGGCCTATCAAGACGCGATCGATGTCCAGCAAACGCTGGTCCTGCGAGCCCCCACATCGCCCCGATTCAAAGAACAACTGGCGGTCGCCCACAACAACATGGGGCAAGTTTTGCTAGCCCTCGATAACGCGTCGGCCAATGGCTCGTCAGCCGATAACTCGTCCGCCGACGCGGTCACCCATTTCGAAAAAGCCGAGTCGTTGCTCACCGAACTGGTGGACACATCGCCATTATCGCCGCACTACCGAGCCCAGCTCGGCGGCGTGCTCTCGAATCTGGCTCCACTTTTGGAAAAATCTGATTCCGAACGGGCGCGAAAACACTATCATGATGCCATCGAGCATCAAACGTGGGCCTCGGAAAAAGCACCACAAATCCAAGACTTCCGAGTCTGGCTGAGTGCCAGTTTTGTCAAGTATGGTCGGTTCTTAAGACGCCAAGGGCAGTATGACTTGGCCGCTGAAGTGGCGCTCCGACGAAGACCACTTTGGATCGATGATCCGAATCATTTGTATCGAGTCGCACTGGAGCTTGCCGAATCGGCGATCGGGGACGGCGATTCATCGCTGCCACTGAATCAGCGTTGGGTCAACACGACGCTTGAAACCTGGCAGATGGCCGTCGAATCGGGGCTCGCCGACGTCGAAACCAAACGACAGGATCCGACCTTGCAAAAGGTCATCAGGCTGGCTGATCCATTCACGTCTGTCGAACCATCAGAATGATCAAAGCATTTTCAAATTCCGATCAATGCTTCCGCCGACGCCGTCTGCGACACAATCATCGCGACGGCAGACGGCTGACGATGGAACAGTGTGAACAGCGAAACCTGCTCGCCGGCCCCGGGATCGAAGCGGTCGATTTTTTGGTCCGCTTGGACACCAGCCATCCGGCCGGCACGAATCACCAAACCGTGTTGGTCCGATTGGAACCGGCCCGCGATGGAGCCGACAGCACCCTGCGTTTGAGTGCCCGGCAGATCGCTGATGTGTTCACCGACGAAAACATCTCCTACGACACCCCGTCGGTCCCGCACGACGGGTTGCTCAGGTCGTCGATGGTGGACGCCATCTTGACCGATGACCTGTTCGGTGCCGCCATCGATGCGGAATACATCTCCGGAGCCCGTGATTCGATCACCATCGAGGTGGATCGCGGCGATGGCGACTATGATTATTTCCACTACCCCGATGCCACGGACAATCAATTGTCGCCGGCGGAAGTCATCCCTTCGCCCGTGATGCCAACCCTCGCGCACTTGCCGTCGATCGATCCGATGCCACCCGGCGGTGAACGTGACGGACGCGTTGGAATGGAACCAACTCCCGAAACGACGCTGACCCAACCGCCCAAAACCGCACTCCGTATTGAACGACACGACACCGGGCACGAGACGCTTGAACGACTGACCGACGACATGCCGGGCGAAGGCGAGGTGATTCGCTTGGCGACGACGTCCACCTGGGTTGCAACCGAACCGGATTGGACGGACGTTCAATTGCGGTCGGATTCACAATACATCGTCACAAGCATTCAACGCGTGTCCTCGCCGGCTGACGACGCCGATTCCGATTCGCAAGACGGTCGACAGCCCGGCCAGCCAGACCTGTTGGTCGTCGATTCCGCCACACGATCAGATGGAGATTCCGCAACAGACTCAATCGATGCCGGCACGCCGGAGCCGCCGCTCTTTGCCGCCGTCACGTCGCTCGAAGTTGCCTTGGTCTTCGAATTCGGGACGTTTTCCGACGTCTCGACGACTGCCCTGGGAACCTTGTCTCAGTCGAACGCACCCACGGTTCAAACCGCCGCGGAAACGACGCTGCCACAAACCGCATCGGCCGCCGTTGCGTTTCGGCCGTCGGCTCCAACGGAACTTTCCGCAGCCCGCTTCCCCGTTCGCAAGTTGGCTGCGGCCCCCGCGATCCTGATCCTGGCCGGCGCGGTTTGGACCAAAGTCCGCAGCCGGACGCCGAACAACACCGTCTCAACCGACCCGCATCGCAAACTGAAGTTGACGACGCTGAAACGACCGTAGTGCTTTGTCGCGCTACCCAACGGGTAACGCTGTGATGCATCGTTTAGCGGCAGGGCGCAAGCCCTCCGGTGTTTTTGCAAAGATGAAGAACCGGAGGGCTCGCGCCCTGCCGCTAACCAAGGCTTTGCAACGTTACACAACAGGATTGAACAGCGCTGCCCCGCTACTTCTTCCGCTCGATCAGATGCAGCGTTCGGCGCAGATGATCGTAGTGCGTCACAATACCGTCGCCGGCGAATTGCAGCAGCGACCAGTGATCTTTCACCGCAGCCTGATGCGACGTGCCGTCCGCGGTGAACAACCCGCCGCGCTCGCTGATCACGTGTTCGCCGACTCGAATCAACTTCGGCGAAGGCCCCGGGGTTTTCGCCGACGCGTGGGAGAATTGCGGCAACTCAATCGGCGTGGTCGTCCCTGTCGGCAACCATGCCAGGTAAGGGGCGCGATTGTTGTGCACCAACAAACCGCCGGGTGCAGCGGTCAACTGAGTCGAACGGTCGGACAGTCGGTGAAACGTGTTGGTTTGCGGATTGACTCGCCACAATCCAGTCCGATCGGCATTCGCGTTGTCTTGAACCGTCATCCAAATGCAACCCGCTGCCCGATCGGTCAAGAGTTGACGAACGAAGAAACCGCCACGCCCGTCGATCGGGTTCTTCGGCTCCACGGACAACGACGACGCCAACAACTGGAACTCAAACGTCTCAGGATCAAACATCCCAAACGCATCCTTGTAGCCGATGTACAACCGATCTTCCCACCACGCCATGCTCCAAATGTCTTCTTCGACCAAACCGTCTTCTTTGGTAAAGGTCCGGGTGAACGCTTCGGTCACCATCGTAAATCCGGGCGGGTCCGACGCGACAAAGATCGCATTCGGGCTGACACAAACTTGGACGCCGCGAAAGGCAACCGGGGCCCCTTTGAATTCCTTGCCGATCGGCGTTTGCTTGCCGGTGGCTAAATTCAGTCGTTCCAGTTGCATGCCCTTCCATGGCAACCCCCAACACAGAATCAGTTCGCCACCGCGGCTGACAGCATCTTTGCGGTTGTCGTAGTGAACATGTTTGATCGCATAAGCCTTGCCGGTCGGTTTGGGACGCAAGGTGCGGGCGACATACTGCTGCCAAGCTCCCGGGGCAGTCTCCAGTGTAAAATCTGCGCCATTGCGACGCGCACGCAACTGATCCCGACCGCGGTCGATCGCAGCGTACCGGCTCGCAATTCCCAGCAGATAGGCTCGCGACCTCGATCTCGGATTGTTCGTCGGATGCTCTAAATTCAACAGCGCGACGATCCGCGCCCCGATCGGTCGCATTTCCTGTTCCGGCAACCGCTGCAGATACATCCGAAACGAATTGGCGTGCAAAATCAATTGCGAAGGATCCTGCTGTGATTCACACGCTACCAGGACATCCAACAAGTACTCATGCCGCTGCTGCGGCGGCAACCGGTAAAACGCCGGTGTTCGCAAGCGGACGTCGACGTAAGTGTCATCTGCGGTAGGATCCAGCGGAAAGGTTTTGATTTCGGCCAGCAATTTCGTCGCCGCCTGCAACCCCGCGTCGCCGCGCTCGTGCAGTTGCATCCGCAGGTTTGCGAGTCGGCTGAGCGGCGCATCAAGCCTGGCCAATTGATCCAGCCAGAGTTGTGGATCCGAACGTTTCCAATTGGGTGTCGTGCTGCGGGACGTCCTGACGCGTTCCAGCTTGCTCAGTGTGCTGATCATTTTCCCGAACAGCAAACGATAGTACGGATCACTCATCTCACGTTTGATGCCTGCTTCGTCAGCCGATCGATAAACCGAAGGCATCAACTCGCTGATTTCCCGAACGCAATCGGCATCGGGCAACTCGTGGTTCAATTCCAAGTCATACTTTTGCAGCAGGCAGATGAACGTCGGCAACGGGTGATCCTTCGCCCGTCGAAGCTTGAGGTCGACGTAGTTGCGTCGCAGGATCAGGATCTCGTTGAGTAACGCTTGCTCTTGGGCATTGGTTGCCCGCAACGAAGGGCTGTAATGGCTGACGCCGACAAAGCCCTTGGGAGCCGGCATCCGCTTCCGAACTTCCTCCGGCGGCATCCGCGTCATCATACGAATCAAGCTGGATCCGTTCTTTTGCAAGTCGGCAAGTTTCAGTTCTTGATGACGCACCCCTAAACGCAGTGCGGAGAGCCACTGTTTTTCATTCGCATGCTCTTCAATGGCGTCCACGATGTGCCGCATCACGGCGTCAAACCGCTTGCGATTAGCAGCTAAGGCATAGGCAGCTTCGGCCATCTTGTACGCGTCCATCTCTCGATCTCGGGCGCTCGCGCTGCGGAACAGCTGCACCTGCCGATCGAAGCGGGCGGCTTCCTGTTCCGCAGAATCCGCATCGTAAGCAACGCCTTCCCCGCCAACGTGATTCAGCACCTCGGCGACAATCTTGCTGCGCAATTCGGCAATGTTTTTGGTCTCGCAGCGGACCTCAACGAGCTGCGGATTGCCGTTGCCCGGGGTCGCCAAGCGGCAGGACGCAATCCATCCGGTGTTGGCTTCATTGCGACGCAAGCCGAGTTCCAGCATTCGTGTCGCCCCGCGCCATTTCAACTCGATCCCGCTCACGTCGCGCTCGGCCGTCAGACGCTCCAAATCTTCGCGTTCAAGCACGACAAATTCCGGCAGCCGAAAAAACTCCGCGGACAGCAACGTGGTCAGCATGTCACACTCCGCATGCATCGGATTGCCCGGCTCGGCGCTCAGCACGGGCATCACGCTGATGAAACGCAATTGCTTTTCGCTGACCGATAAGGGCGCAGCTGCAGCGAGCAACGCCTGGCGAATGATGTCCACCTGATCGTCCAAGCTTGCATCGGCGACGACCCGATCGAGCAACCGGACCGAGGAACGCGTATCGATCAAACGGACGCGCAGCGGCTGTGATTTTTGCTGGCTGTCTGATCCCAGCAAGACCAGGCCCATCGCCTTGCTGAGATGACCGAATCGTGTCGCTTCGCCGCGGCTGACCAACCCGCTCGCTTGCAAGTTCAATTCGTCGAGGACACGGCGGATCTGGTCACGTTCGACCAATGTCACGTCGGGCGATTGAGAGAGTTCGGCCGTCAGCAAATCGGCCAGGCCGCCGGCATCGGGGTGCAGGGCGATGATCGCCCATTGTTGCTGACTCCGATCGTCGCGCTGCGCCATCAGCGTGCCGGTCGCCAACAGCCCAGCAGCGATCAGCAACATCGCGCCCGCCGGGCCCCGCATGGCTCGGAAGTATCGGCCCATGAATCAGTTCTTCTTCTTTTTGTTCGGATGCTTTGGCTTGACCAATTTGGGCAGCAAACGAGACGCGATGCTCGCGGCGGCGTGTTGCAGTGCGGACTTGCCGGCGATCTGTTCGGTCAAATCGACGCCGATCGCGACTTCACGATCAATGGCGATCACCTGGCCCGATTCTTGGTCGACCGCTTTGACTTCCAGGCGGGCTTTCACCGACACCAGGTCACCGTGGCGGGCCGCATATTCACTGATCGCTTCACCGATCAACAAAACGTCCGCATCGTTCTGCTTTCCCTCGCGGGCCTCCAACACCCGGAACCCGACTTCGGTGCTGTACAGCGTCAACTCCGTTTCAGCGGCGGGGTCGATCGTGGTTTGCCCGACATGTCGCTCCCGGACGTCGATGGACAGATCGGGCAGGCGTTGATTGCCGACAGCCTTTTTCAGATCCGCGATGCGGTCCATGCGGGGCGGCGGATCGGCAATCAGTTCATGGCCGCGATCGATCACCGTGCGGGCGACCTTTTTTGCCAAATTGCCGGCCAAGTCATCCAGGTCGCCATCCATCTTGCCTTTCACCGACGCGCCCAGCACGCGACTCGTTTCCGTACCGATCACTTTGGCGACCACGTAGAGTTTGTCGTTCGTTTCCAGAACCGAACCGGCGACCAGGATTCTTGCACCCGTCAATTGGCCGACCTTGGTCGCCGAATTTGGATCCACCATCCCCGAAACATTCAACGTTTGTTCGTCGAGGATCTTGGTCAAATCTTCTCGTTCGACCAAATACAGTTCCGGATGCTCAAGCAACTCGGCGGTCAACAACACGGTGACTTGCTCGCCAAGATCGCTGTTGCCGACGCCGCGCTGTTGAAACGGAAACACCGCCATCGGATAGACGGTCGGATCGGCCGCTGAAAGCCGCGTCAGCCCACCGCTGACCAGCATCAACAGCAAGCAAGGAATCAATAGTCGATTGGTCATGGTAGATCCTGGCGGTCGAGTGGTTGGGTGCGGTGGTGATGTTCGTTGTCCGCATACTGCAGCATAGCGGCCAACAAGTAGCGCGGTGTCGGAGACTCCTGCCAACGATCGGTCAAGTCGCCGCCGCACACGATCAGACGTCCTGCGGGATCGTCGAATTCGGCGTCAAACCACCACCAGCCGTCCGCGCCCGAGGTCACTTGCAGTTGCGGTCGGTTTCTGCGGGCGGCAAATCTAAATCCAATCGTGTCGCTCTCGCGGTCGCTCCAATGTCCTGGGTCCAACCGGTGATCAAGCCCTTTCACGATAGTTGACCCGGCGAGCGAGAGGTTCCCGGGGGCTTTGTTTTCTGCCGAAAAACCAAAATCGAATGATCCATCACGAGGGGCGAACCACAACACGATTCGCCCACCGGCGGCAAGCTCCCATACAGTTTGTGCCAGTGCGGGTTTCGATTTCAGAGAAACTCCCGGGGCAATGATCACGACGCCGCGCCGATGCAAATCCAACGCATCAAGCGAGCGAATCATCCGATAGGGTAGCTTCGCTTGCGAAAACAGTTCGCCGGTCTTGCCTACTGGGTCGTAAAGTTCAATCTCGAATCGTTGCAGCCAGTGTTGTCGCCCCGCAAACGGATCGCGTGAGAACAGCCACAGCTTTCGTTCGTCGCTGGTTGATGCTTGACCGGCAGTGACAAAACTCACCTGCAGCGTTGCCTCTTGAGCGACGCCCGGTCGGAGCGGCGGGATCCGCAATGGAAGATCAACAGTCGTTGTTTTTCTCGCTTGCAGATCAACGCTTTGCTCGCCGCGACCCAGCGTGCGATGCAACACCGTCAATTGCCAAGAAAGTCGCCCACGCGTCGCCTGCCGGCTGGTCAATTGAATTCGATAATCGAAATCATGGTTGGCGAACAACGCGGGTGACGATTGCCAAGCGATCTGCAGCGCATCGTCCGCCCGTGCTGCAGCCGCGCAGCAAGCCGCCAGAAGCACGACGCAAATCTGCCCGATTGACCGGGTGCGGTTCATGATCTCTCCAGTAAACAGGCGACTCGAAACACGCCGAACACACGAACGTAACGTCACGGATGAACGCATCAACGGTCCCCGTTTCCGGGCAGGGAAATTCGATGGTCCACTTGAACCAAAGCTGCAAGACCGGCTCCGTTGCGATGGCATGGTTCACCAAATTGTACGCCAAATCATCGATAGGCGTGAAACGAAAACGAGTCGGGCTGAGCGTTGATCTCCGCTTCAGTCATTTCGGTTGACTGCTGGCGTCAGCTTCTCTGCGAGCCCGACTGCGACGCGCCGACCGTCCCCGGCATCCCGGGGGACGTGGATTCTATTGCTGCAGCTTTTGCGTTTCTAGTGAAACGCTACACCGCAGAGCGGTGCCACGACACAGCCCGGGGTCGCGGAGCGCACCCCGGGTTGTTGCGAAATGGGAACTGGAACCCCAGCGGGGTTCAACAAACGACGCGCCGTGATCCGAGGGGCAAACTGCGCGAACCCGGCAAAACGTATTGTTCAACCCCGCTGGGGTTGGCCGCCGAATGGTGGCCGGAACTTGGGGTGCGCTATCGCGACCCCAAGCTTTGGTGTGGCACGCCGCTGGCGTGAAACCACGGCCGCGGTAGAACGAGAAGTGCGTCAGTAATACAATCGGCATCCCGAAGGGATTTCAGCGAGTAGCCGGAGGTCAGCGCAGCGCCACCTCCGGACCACGACTCCTATCCTCCCCCTCGACCCCCGACGGGGTCGCAGCAAATCCCAACACCCCACCGAGCGCAGCCTTCGGCTAAACGCCCCCCAGAGACCGATACCGTTGGCTATCCGCCGATTTGGGAAGAGGAGATGGCGAGCGCGTGGCGCCGATCGGATCGCCAAGCCCATGTTGCGATTGCGACGCAAGGCAAAATGATGATCAAGTTGATACCGATCACAAGCTCAGCATCGCCGACGCTCATCATCAGTAACGCAACCGTGATCACGACCTGAATGCCCGCAGCAGCGCATGCGAAATACGCAGCCTTGCGTGTCGATCGGATGGCAGACGTCGCAACCAGGACGAGGACGGGGGCGTTCACCAAAAACATCATGCCAGCTTTGCGGTCACCTGGTGTTGATCGAAGCAAGACAATGGTAAACGCAACGAAGGCCAGCGCGCAAATCGCTGCCACAGCCGCGATCGCTGGGGAGCCGATACCTGAATGATGTTCAAGTTTTGCTCCTGCGGTGGCCGGCGGTGCGTAGGGGTTCATGTTGGGCCCCGTCATTTTGCGGTCGGTTGGACTCAGGTTGATATTGCTCAAGGGTGATCACGTCTGCTGTTGAAGAGGAAAACGGGTCAGGAGACAATTCGTGAGACTGGGAAATTCGCCAAATCTCCTAAGCTTCCGAAACGGCTCCTGACCCTTTTTCCTCGTCCATCTTGAGTGGTGCCTACCGGTTCGTCGACTTCTGGACGGCTAGTCCTCAAAAGACGACGGAGTTGTAACAGCAACCGGGAATGCCTCCTTGTATCCCAGTGGTTGAATAAACGGTCCGTTGCGAATTTGACCGTAGTACACACCGAATCCGTCATGGTCCAGTCGAACATCCGAGTGCCAGGTTTTGCCGCTCGCCGAATCATTCCATGAGAAACTGACTCGGTATGCTTCAGCCTCAGCCGAGTAGCGAACGTCTTTTACCGTGGTCGTCACCGTCCCGAGTGTGGTGCTCTGCTCGAATTGCTTAGCGACTTCCTTGGGAGACAAGGGCTGCTGAGACGCAAGGCCTTGTTTCAACCGTGTGATCTGACGATTCATGATCACGGTATTCGCGGCGAGCGCGCCAATCGCGATCCAGAGCAACAACGTCCCGATTGAAAACTGATATCGTCGGGGCGCAGGTGTTTGTGATGTGTTGGCCTCGTCGCTCATGTCTTAGATCCAATCTGTTTTCGTGGTTTCTGACTAACGATAATGATGCGCCGATGGAGGCAAAAGATCGGACCACTTCATCCCGAAAGGATCACCGCAAGTGGCCGAAGAACAGCGCGGCGCCACCTCCGGACCACGCCCCACTCCACTCGACTCCACGCTCCCGGACGGGGTCTTGTGTCATCCCCTCAGCGCACACGACCGTAAACAAGAACCATTCGCTCCAAATAGATTTCATCCGTCACCACCGAGACCTGTCGTACCAGGCAGTCATTGATCAGCCTCAAATGGTCACCAACCTTGGTGTCGCCGTCGTCGTATCGCAAGATGGACGCGTCCATTGTATTCGGCGTTGCCCAGTCCGGTACGCCTGCCGGTTCAAGGATCATTAGCCCATCACGGTCGACGACTGTCCCTGTCATGGGGACGTAAGCGTTTACCTGAACGCCGCGAACGTCGAACATTAAGGCATCGAATTCGATTACCTCCTCAGTAAACGCGTTACCTTGTATTTTCATAACCAACCCGGCCATCGGAACGGCATCAGGAATCTGTGCATCGCCATTGCCGCGGAGCCAAGCCTGAATCTTGGCCATACATGCGGTATCCTCTTCGTCACCCCACGCAATCTCATCGACGAGATAGCGATACCGTTCGAGTTGCCATTCGCCATCGATTGACGTGATCGACATCGATCGATTCCTGGATGCACTAGAACGGAGTAAGGTAACGATCACGTGGTCGCCGCCAGCGACGCCCCCCTTCCAGAAAACTCAAGCCGGCTAGCGTGCATCCGCTGGCTCAGAACGAGAATTGTCGTTATCGGTTTGACGATTTAACACCAGCAAAGACAAACGCGATCCGCTCGGTGCCTCAAATTTCTTTGGTCGCTCAACGGTCGAATCGCTCGGCAAGCAGAGCCGTAGCTCCTCACCTTTCATCTCGTAGATGCAGTGGAGAATCGACCCCTTGGGTGCCTTGCCATGAGTCTCAACGGTGACCAGCCTCATTCCTTTCGGTTGATCCATCGGCTGAAGAGTGAATTGGTACGTATAGTCGGGAGTACCGAAGCCAGTCATTGTCATCAGATCGCCGGAAAATTTGATCCTCAGATCGCTGAGTCCCTTCTTTCGCAGGACTTCACCCAACTTCCGCCCGTTCGTTTCACCGCTCGACAAGGCCCATACACCTTGCAAACGCGACTTGTCGTCTGTTGGGTCGTCGGCGCGAGCCGCGGCGCTGACCAAGCACACGATGCAGACCATGGCGAATTCGACAGCGGTTTTCATTTTGAGTCTCTCTTCATTGCCGAACGATAACCGTTTACCACGGCAAGGCGCACGACATTAGGGTTTCGATTGACGCCAACTCTGTGCCTGCGAAGCCGGACGTGATGGTTCTCGCGTCCGGTTACGAGCAAATGGGGGAAAGGATGCTACAGGCGATGTTGAGCGGGGTAACGAATTGCAATCTATCGGCGCATTGGCAAGAACGGGGATCCATCGGACGCCAGAGCGTTGCCGGCCTTCAGTCGGGCCCGCCAGAACGCTGATTAGAACGGATCCGGCCAGACAGTGCCAGTTTCTCGCGCCCAGACGCACTCGAGCTGGGTGACGAGAGGTGGGACCGACTCCGACATGCCTCGTGCCCCAACGGGCATGCACCACCAACCCAACGCCACCATCGCAGCGTCCCCGGCATCCCGAAGGGATCACAGCGAGTAGCCGGAGGTCAGCGCAGCGCCACCTCCGGTCCAACCACCAATCCTCCCCTCGACCCCGGACGGGGTCGCAGCAAATCCCGACACCCCGCCGTGTTCAGCCTCTCGCTCAAGGGTCCCCCAAAGACCAACCGGAAAATCGGCAGCGATCACTGTCCGCAAGCCGTTTTTCCGCCCCACAGAACGCAGCAGGAAGTTAGGAAGATTTCGGGTAGGAAAATGGATTGTAAAAGACGACGCAAACGGGCAAACACCATGCTCTCTTTTCCTACCCAAAATTTTCCTACCTCCATCTCCAACCGGTGCATCACCCGCGGATCATCATCAGAACACCCGCCCCGATTCGCGTTGAGGAAGTTGACGAGGCTGCCAACGCAATCTCTCGCAAAGACGCGTTACACAGCGCTTGGTCACGCCGACCGATCTGCCCATCCGCAAACCATCCGCTTCGGGAGTCACTTGCACGCACTTCATCGGCGTCGCGGTGCATGCCGCGTTTTGATCTCAGTGGTGCACTTTGCACATCCCAAGACGCTCGACTCCCAAGGATCGGCGCGTCGTGCGTTCGATCGGATTCGTCTTTGAGTCAAAGAAAAACACCCTCGGACCACACGACGCGAGTGACGGGGGAGTCGAGCGCCGCCGGATCACTCGATGGGCCACAAGAGATCAAAACGCTCGTCGCACCCAAACGCTGACGACCTACGGCCAGAGGATCAAAGAAGCTGGCGTCAGCCTTACGGCCCGGAGTCTCACGCCCCCCCCGCCCCACCGTGACCGCACGTCAACCATCGAAGCGGAAAGCAATTCGATTAAGTTCAACGTCGGCCGTCACCGGGCACGGCGAACGACATTGTGTTTTCAATTGACGCCGACTCCGTGCCTGCGTGTGCGGGCGGATGGTTCGCGCGTCCGGCCACGACGACGGCACGTGCCATCTTCGCTCTGTGCCAATGTACTCCATCGAAATCGCCATGGAAACTTTCACTCCCCTCGCTGGACCGATTTCATTGTGGAGTCGGGATGAAGCCTGGAAGGCTGGCACAATGCTTGCCGGTGGTGTCAGCCACCGGAATCGAAAGAACGGATTTGCTGAGGCCTGGAAGGCCGGCACAATGGGTCTCCCGGTCCACCCGAAGCCCGGGCATTGTGTCGGCCCGCTGGGCCTTGAGCATTCCTTTGAATCCACCCCCGGTGGCTGACGCCACCGGCAGACACTCTACCGGCCCTTCGGGCCTGAAAGCCGTCCTCGTACTCAGCACCGCGGTACTCGTACTCCAACTCGATTCGACGGGCGTCGGTTTGTCTTCTTCGACCGAGTCGACCGCGCACCTTTCGAACGATGACATCAAATGCGAATCCCAGGAGATCGAGGTTCGACGAAATCCGGTGGGCGTCCTTCGGGCCACGGTCAAACGACGGCGATTCAATTGCCACAAAAAACGCGAGAAGACACAAAAAAAGAAATGGCCGCTGTCGTCGGGCGTCGGCTAGCAGCGTGATCGGGACCAATCACCAAGGACCGAGAGATGAGTTTCGATTGTCAAAACGCGACGCCCGGTCCATCGGTGCATCGGATGGTTCGCTGGCTTTTCGAGGTAGCTGAAACAAGACGTTCACGTGCTTCGGAAACATCACGACAAAAGGGTATGCGAAAGTACAAAACAATGTGACGCCGAACAAGGCCACGAACCACGGCGATGGCGTCGGGTAGTCCGTTGCACCAATACGCCACGACACGTTGAAACGTCCAAATACCCAAAGCACTGGAATCAGAATCGCGGCAGCCATGTAAAGCGGCGAAACAATCAAGATACCATATCGAAAAAATCGGACGCGGAAATAGACGCCAGCGGCAACGGCGAGCCAATAAATCGGCTCAACGCTAAAGGTGTAGTCGCGCTGAACTACTGCGTGAACGACCAAAAACGTTGTGTGCAAACCGAATACGCCGACAAACCAACGCGTGCATGCAATGTCAGGTCGAAACGGGCTGAGTACAGAAAACCTCCGCGAGGCTTCAGAAATTGGCAGAACGGCTTCGTATGGATTTAGATTCACTTGTCCAGCGAACGTCTACCGCGCTACCGCGGCATGGCGAACGACATTGAGTTTTCAGTTGACGCCGACTCCGTGCCTGCGTGTGCGAGCGGATGGTTCTCGCATCCGGCCACGACGACAGTCCGAGCCATCGCCGCTGACGGCCAATGTACTCGATCGGAATCGCCGTGGGGAATTTCACTCCCCTTGCTGTACCGATTTCATTTTGGAGTCGGGATGAAGCCTGGAAGGCTGGCACAATGCTTGCCGGTGGTGTCAGCCACCGGAATCGAAAGAACGGATTTGCTGAGGCCTGGAAGGCCGGCACAATGGGTCTCCCGGTCCACCCGAAGCCCGGGCATTGTGTCTGCCCGCTGGGCCTTGAGCATTCCTTTGAATCCACCCCCGGTGGCTGACGCCACCGGCAGACACTCTACCGGCCCTCCGGGCCTGAAAGCCGTCCTCGTACTCAGCACCGCGGTACTCGTACTCCTACTCGATTCGACGGGCGTCGGTTTGTCTTCTTCGACCGAGTCGACCGCGCACCGATCGAACCGTGACATCAAATGCGAAACCCAGGAAACGGAGGTTCGACGAATTCCGGTGGGCCGAGTTCAGCCACAACGTCCAGCAGCGTGGGCGACCGGCATCGGTTTGTTTGCCATCCGTGTCGAGTAGGAGTACGAGTACCGGCTGACGCCTGAGTACGAGTACGACTTTTTCGCGAGACGGCACCGATCACCGAGGACCGGCAATGTGGTCTCCATTGTCAAAACGCAACGCCCGGTCCTTCGGTGAATCGGATGGTCCTGCCTTGCCCTGACTCCGATTGACGTAGTACTCGGCTTTGTCGTAGTTGTGTCCAATCTTCCAATATGCCCAAGCCAAATGTAACTTTACAGTCTGATCCTGTTCCTCGTCAAATGTTTGCTTCATCAGTGTGACCGTGTGGCGATCGTAAAGCGTGTTCCCCAGAATCAGTGCGACTGCCGCGCGTACGTCTGCATCGCTGTCACGTATCAATTGACGGACGCGGTTCACTCCTACAGCTTGAAAGTGCACACGCGAGGAAACGCTGTCCGTGTCCAAGTTTCCAGATCCCGAAACGGCCTGTAGGTACAAGGCCAGTAGCCGAGCAGCGGAGAGACGTGTTGCTAAATCCGTAGAGTCAAGTAACCCAATCGTTTGGTTCAGCGTCGCGATGTCGGGTTGGCGCAATGTTGGACTCCCCATTCCCTGTGACGAAACGACTTTGTTACCACTGAATGCCAATTTTCCAGAGAGTTCCGATTCGTATGTGTCCGTATCACCACCAAGGTAGCTCGCTGGGCTCCAGTACGAATGCTTCTCGACGTAGTAGCTAATCGGATGATTCTCGTCTTCAATTCTCGCTAGCAAGCGTTCACGGTCTACGATCCACGCTGCAGTGATAGATGCGGCGAGTATCAAGAGCAAAAGAGTAACAATGCGAAATCGGAAGAATCGACGCATCGGTTGGCCAACATCTTTGGCAGAACGGCGGTGGTCACCGCGTCGGCGCGATGGACCTGAACTCAAAAACAAACTCAACTCGCCGACTGCGGTGCACCACTTGGTTCACGCGTCCGGCCACGACGACAGCCCGAGCCATCGCCGCTCTTTGTCAATGTACTCGATCGGAATCGCCGCGGGAAATCCAGCACCCCAATCAGCGGTCGGCATTTCAGGCGTCGGTTTGTCTTGGATCGTACTCGTACTCAGCATTGCGGTACTCGTGCTCGTACTCGATCGACAGGCGTCGGTTTGCCTTCGCCGGCCGAGTCGACCGCACACCTATCGAACCGTGACAGGGTGCATTCCCATTTAGTTGACGCAAAAATCACGTTAATCGTCGGCCGAAAGGAGTTGTTGGTCAGTGGCTTCAACTTTGCAGCTCATTGGACGAGGCTCCCAGTGCCAACTGTCGCTTGCCTGGGTGCGACGGAATTCGGCCAGCTCGCCGATTGATTCATCCCAACGATTAGGAATCAGATGAGCGCGAACTTGAAGCATCTGCTCCGCGTTTTCGCTTTTCCAAAACATTGCATTGCTCTTTAGACGCAAATTGATCACGCGGCGAATGCTGCTTTCGATCGCCCCGCTACCACAAGGGATTCCGCTGCGACGATAGGCAGGGTAACTCAACCGACCCGCTTCACCATGTCGGCAAAGGTAATGGATTTCTGTTTCCAGTTCTGTGGCCGATTTTCCGACGCGTTCTAGGCCGGCGAGCTCATCAACCACTCGCCGCCATTGACCGTTTCGCAGCAGCGTTCGGTACTGACGATAAAGCCCCTGGCGGACGTCTGCGTCGAGCCCAAGCGAAGCAAGCGCTTTGGAAACGTGATGCACCGCATGGCAGCAGTCCAAGACCTGATGCGTGACGACGCTCGTGAGTCCCGCATATTGAATGATGCGATCAATACGATCCCAAATCCAGGGGGCGCCATCGGCGACGAACGTCACGCTATGTGCCTCCGCGGCTCCGAGCCGATGCAGATGCATCGCAACCAATTCGGCGATCGCGTCGGGCCCAGTCAGGGTGCCATCGATCGTCGCTTCATGCTCCTTCACCATCCGCCCCTGCTCGTCGTGAACAAAAATCGTCATCAGTTTAGGCTCCCGCCAGTCCGCTTCAAACGAGCGTGCAGGTTTCTTTGCCGAGCGTCCGGGCGAGTCAGCTTGCCCCTGAGCGACATCATCGCTTGACGCATTGGAAGTCGATGCAGGTAGCATTTTGCCGCGTATTTTCATTCTTCCGCCATCAATTTGCACCGACACTCGTTTCCCGGCCAATTCACCGGTGCTCGCCAACTTGCCCTGCCGAAACAGTTTGAGCCGATGCCGTCGTAGGCGCAATAAGCCGTCGCCAGATTGATAGGCGATCCGTTTGACCGCCTTGATATCAAGTGTGATACCATCGCGAACCAGTTCTCGGTGAGCCACTTCGATCGAAGGACACAATGCCACTTGGCGTGCCACGCGACTCTCCAGCGCGGGCGAGACGCCTTTGCCGAACCCGAATTGAGCAAGCGAAACATGCAAGCCGACGCGGGGCGAATCGTCTCGACCAAGCAACTTTTTCTTAGGGGCACAGTAGAGCGCTGTGGCCCAGAACAGCATGCCGCCGAGCAATCGAACGGCGACCCTAGTCTCGCGCCCTTTCTGAAGCGGTCTTGAGAAGTTGACCCGACTCGATTGGCATGCTTTTTCAAAACCTTTTTCGATCATGGTCGCGGAGATCAGCCCGGCGACGACCATGTCCGCACCGCGGGCAAAGGCATCATGGATGGTTCTTTCCAGCGTTGCGAGTTGCTCGGGATGATCTGAGATCCGTTGTTTCCAGAGCGTAACTTTGGGAACCAACTGAGCGTAAAAGAGCGCGAGCATTTCTTCAGCCGACTCAATCCGCTCACCATTCTCTTGCCCCATGTCTAGTCCTTGCATTGTCGTCGGCATCCTTGCTAGGCGAGTGGAAAATCATCCTTGAATCGCCCAAGATACCGTCAACACCGGATCCAGAAACAGCAGCCAAGCCCCCGACGGGTTGCTAGCAAAAACGTCAACTAAATGGGAATGCACCCCCGTGACATCAAATGCGAATCTCAGGAAACGGAGGTTCGATGACATCCGGTGGGCGTCCTCCGGGTCACGGTCCAACGACGGCGAATCAATTGCCACAAAAGAACGCGAGAAGACGCAAAAGAAGAAGTGGACGCTGTCGTCAGGCGTCGGTTAGCAGCGTGAACGGCAGCGGTAACGGGGCCGCCGCCAAAAAACTATGATTTCAAAACTCACGTCTTCGGCGGCTCCCGTTCACCGCATTGTTATTTGGCTTTCACGAATGACGTTGAATTGCGAGGGTTCGAATCCGCGCCTGACGGTGCAATTGCCGCCGCTGCGTGATGCAGGAATTGGTTTTCGGTTTCACGCCTGTCTGCGCCACACCGGATTGAAATCAGGGGGCGTTTGAGGCACATCTTCGAAAAGCCTTGGCTCGTCGATCTTCCACCAGTATTCTTTGTATTCAGTTGGCTGATGCGAATCGTAGATCTTCGTGACGCCGAGCAATTCAGTGAACGAATTGGCAGCGAAATCCCAGCCGTCACGTTCGCAGCAGCAGAGTTCCGTTTCGGGATTGTACCAGCATCGGTAGCCTTCGCGTTGGAGCAAGACCAGCGAGGTGTTTTCGGTATTGGAGTAGGCTGAAAGTGCTGGCACGGCCCTTTTGCCAAATAACGAAATGCGATCTATCCGGGTACGGAGTACACGGATAGATCGTGCGTTGAAGTTTGTCGGCACGACTTGGCCGATCTGGGGGACGCTATTAGAACAGCATGAGTTGCTGCATGCCAGTTTCTGCGGTCGTCTCGGTCATGGCGTCCAAGCCCGGGGACTCTCTTGCACTTTCAATGCCACTTTTCAGATACCACTCGTACCACTCCGAAAAACCTTCCCCCATCGCATCGTCCCAGAACCGAATATCATCAAGTTTTTGGCTCTCTCGGTACCAACCTGGGCTACACTCCGAATCGCGTCCCAAGATCACGCTCCAGGATCGCTTCGGATACTCGTGCGTCAGACGAACCGACTCGCTGCCACAGTGCTCACAGCATAGCTCCGGCTCGGTCTCCAACTCGGCCTCCGCTTCTTCCACCGCAGCCATCACGGCCATGCGAGCCTCCGCACCGTCGACTGCACTCAGGGAGGCAAGGCAGCGTTGCTGATACGCCACCGCTTTCGTGCTCGACCAACCTCCGAATTGACGCGTTTTGGTTAGCTGATTGGGCTGGATGTGCAAGCACCAGCGGCAAATGAACTCCGCTGTCGAAAGAGTCAACGGAACTTGAATCGACTCACCACCCGTCGTGTATCCTTCACGTGCCCAGAACGTTACCTCCTGGTCATCGGCCGCGATGATTCGATGGTCGCTGATCGGCCCACCGGTCAGATAACGCGTCAAGTAACGAACCACATGCTCTCCACTACTGCTTTCGGTCGGCGGGGGCTCGATGTAGCTGACCCATTGTTCGGCGACAATTGGTTCTCCGCTTTAGCGACAACTAGTATTCCCGATTACGAATCCGATTTTTATTGAGAGGCCTTTGCTGACCGTCCAGCTGACTTCGTTTTCTTGGCTGTTTCCACGCGATAGCTTGGCACGTTCAACTCGATGATCACGCTGTGGTGAACCAAGCGATCGATCGCCGCCGCCGTCGTCATCGCATCTTTGAAGATCTGGTCCCACTTGCTGAACGCCAAGTTGCTCGTCAACAGAACACTCCCTCTCTCGTAACGTTCCGCCAGCAGCGTGAACAGCACCTCCATCTCTTCTCGATTCTGCTGCACGTAACCCAGGTCGTCGATCATCAGGCCCTCGAAACGAGACAGTTGCTTGATGTACTTCTGCAGGCGAAGATCCCGCTTTGCGATCAGCAACTGTTGCACCAGCAAGCTGCACGTTGTCAGAAGCATGCTCCGGCCTTGCTGGACGAGTTGATTCGCCAAGGCACAAAGCGCGTGACTCTTCCCCGCACCGGGCTGACCGAAAATCAGTACGTTCTCCCGACGATCCAAGAACGATCCCTCCCGAAGACTCTCCAGTTGTCGTGTCACTGACAATGGCAAGCGATCGAAGTTGAACGTCTCCCATGTCTTGCCCAGCGGAAGACGTGAGTTGGTCATTAGACGCTTGATCCGACTCTCGTTGCGGGCCTGGCATTCCAGTTCCGCCAGTTCCGATAAGTATTGAACATGGCTGAGATCCTCCGCGGCTGCTCGGTCGGCCGTCGCTTGAAACTGGTCGCGAAACATCGGCAGACGCAAGCTGCGAAACTGCTCCTTCAGCCGCTCCTCGGTCCGTTCGTTGCTCGTCCTCGTGGGCGGGGTCTTGGGAGGCTGCCGTATCGACGATTCGGTCTTTTTCGATTGGGGCTTTCGTGTGGTTGATTGATTCATCGTTTGGACTCTCCTTGTCAAACGTGTCAAATAATTCGTCATAGTCTTTCAAGTTCGGTGCTTTGACATCGATGTCGGTCACCGGCTTGATCTCGATCGCTTCACTCACCATCAGCCGAACCTGATCGACATCGATGGATTGTCCCGATTGGATTTGAAGACGCAGTGCATTCTGCACCGCATCTTGGCTTTCTCGAGCCGCTAATTGCAGGATCTCAAGATACTTCCTCACCGCCACCTTCTCGCTGTGAGCGTCGCATAGCATGTCATAGGCGATTCGGAAGTGACTCGTCGGGAACATGTCCTGACGGTATTTGTAGTTTTCGAATGCTCCCGGTTTGCGAACCAATGAATCGATCACGTGCCGGTAGTTGATGGCCGATCCGCCGACGCCAGTAAGTCGTGGCATCCGTTGCACGTGGATGCCGTGATGCGTCACATCGATCCACTCGGCACCGATCCGCACATCGACTTTTTGACCGATCAATCGGCTAGGAACCGAATAGATGTTTTTCTTGACATTAATCGTGCTGCTACTGCCGACGATGATGCCTTGTTGGTTGTCATCGGTATCAAGCTTACTATCGGGAAGTGGTCGCAAATGCGAGCGTTCAATTTCAAATCGATTTAAGCGCGCATCATTAGCGCGAACGATCAGGGATCGAACGAAATGCATGTAGTCTTCACGACTGGCGAAGTCGCGACTACCGCGAAGTAGCAATGCTTGGTCGACTCGATTCTTGAGATGACCGTTGGATGACTCAACGTCGCCGTTTTCGTTCGCACAGCGAACGTTGATTCGCTCTGACTTGGTGCCATAGTGATCCATCAACGCTCCATAGCGAGCAGTGAGTTCTTTCTTTGAAGAGTGATTGTTGATCGCAGCGCTAAGGCTATCAGTGCGGTGACGCTCGGGCACTCCGCCGAATTCCCAAAACGCATTTTGAATCCCCTCGCTGAGCGCTTCGAAAGATTCGGAGAAACACAGAGAGACCGACTCGACGTTGGAATACGTCAGGACACAATGAAAGAGCATGTGTTCAAACGAAACGCCCGCGATGGTCACGTTCAGTGTGTTCATGACGGTGAAGTCACTCGCAGCAACCCGAGCCGGATGATGGACCTGCGGGAAGATCACTGCTTTGTCTGGACCTTCTGTACTGCGCCACAATCGGACTCGACGTTCGAAGGTTCGTCGAGTGGAGTCTGGGTAGACGCCTGGATAGCGGTCTTGCAGCCACTGGAAAAGGGTCTTGGCCTGCAGTCGCGGTTCGGCCTCAAGCCTGATCTGCACCTCGTTCCAGACATCGGCGAATGGATCGATGCGAGTCCGGTAATCTCGCGGCTTCTTCCGCTGAGAGGGGAGCCGATTGTCGTTTCGATAATGTCTTGCCGTTTTCTCATCCATCTCAGTCATCCTTGACGATGCGGCCAGTGACTTGCCAGATGCTAGCAAACGCCGCAGTTCTTTAACCTTTCCGTCCGTGACCATCGCAATCTCCGTGAAAACAAGGAGTTACGATGATGACCCGAATCGCAAAATCCGGGAATTGTAATTGTCGCTGACCGCACCGGCATCGTTGCCAAAGCCGGCCTCAAACCGGGATTTCTAATTGTCGCCAGCCGGGAAAACCAATCGCCGCTAGACACCCATTCCTTCGATTCAATCTGATCGATCATCGTGTCCCAGGCTTCATCACAGCGCAGGTACTCAACTGAGCCGTCAAGTTGAAGTTTGCCGTTCTTGCGAAGACGCTGCAGGTGAGCCACCGCGATTTTGCGAAACGACCGCCGGAGATTGATCGCATCGACAAGGTACTTGCGATCGTCGTCGTATCCTGCGGCCGCCGGAGCCTTTGATTCCGTCCAGCTCCCATCGACCAAGCTCGGTCCTGCACCGGGGACCAACGCGTGGACGTGCCAGTGAGCATCCAGCTTCTGGTTCCAGGTGTGAAGGACCATCAAGGCGGCCAGTTCGTATTGCTGTTCGGTTTCGACTGTCTTCTTGAGAGCTTTCCAAGCCGAGTGAAACAGCAACTCGGCGATCTCTTCGCGGTTCGCCAACGCCATCGTCGAGATCACGTCCGGCAACGTGAAGACGACTTGGTAGTAGTCCACACCGTCAAGGATCAGCTTCGAAGCACGATCCGAAAACGTCTGTCGTTTTCCTCCGCTGCATTGCGGGCAGTGACGATCACCACACGAGTTGTGTCGTTTCGTAAGCCGATCACAATCATCACACTGGTACCAACGACCACCAAGTGCAGACGTACGACACAGAGTCGTTTTGGCCAAGACACTTTGGACCGTCATCGTCGCTGCACCGTCGCGGTGCTCGTTGACGTAACGTTCGGCACCGCGACGAAGGAGTTGGTGGACGGTTAGCTTTTCTTGTCTGAATCGTCCTGTTCGCCGTTCTCCTGCGGCGGCGTGTACGTCGGAAGTTGCTTGACCGGCAACCAGTCCAGTGGGCTCGGGACACTGTGCAGGTGCTCCCGGCGGCAATGCAGATAAACCATCGTCGTGATGAAGCTGGCGTGGCCGAGCAGCTTGCTGATCGTCAACAAGTCCACCCCGGCTTCGAGAAGTCCTGTCGCGTAGGAGTGCCTCAGGACATGCGGATAAATCCTGCGTTTGATCCCCGCTTTCACTCCGGCGTCCTTCATCGCTTTGCGAATCGTGGTGTCGGCGTAGGGCTTCCCCGGTTTCTTGCCTGGAAACAGGAAGTCGGTCGGCTTGTACTTGAGCCAGTAGAGCCTGAGCTCTTTCAAGAGTCTCGGTGAGAGTGGCACCAACCGTTCCTTGTTGCCCTTGCCGTTGGCGACTCGGATCATCATCCGCTTGGAGTCGATGTCGTGGATCCTCAAGTTGGCCGCTTCGGAGAATCGAAGCCCTGCGGAGTAGAGCGTCATCAGAAAGGTTCGGTGTTTCAGATTGGCCGTGCATTGAATCAGCTGGTCGACTTCTTGTCGGCCGAGCACGGTAGGCAGCTTCTTGGGCCGTTTGCCGAAGGGCACCATCGTGACCGGCCAGGGCATGGGCTGGGTGTGGCGATAGTAAAACCGTAAAGCACAAACGGCTTGGTTGAACGAACCGTAGGCAAGCTTTCGTTCTTGGATCAAATGGAGCTGGAAGGTTCTAACGTCTTCGCAGGTTGCCTGGCCGAGCGGTTTTTCGATAAAGTCGGCGAATTTGCGAACGTGGTAGGTATAGGCGTCGATGGTTGCTTCGGCCATGTTGCGGATCAACATGTCTTCGGCAAGTCGCTTGGTGAGCTTGCAAGTTCGTTTTTTGTGTGACATCACGGTTGCTTGTCCTTGTTGTGAAACAGAGTTCAAAAGAAGTTCGTGCCGCAGCGTGCGGGGAACACAACAAGGGTGCGTCAACGAGCAAAAAGCGCAAGTTAAAACGTCAGGCAAAGCACCAAGAAAGAGACAGTAAGAACGCCTAGCGCGCACAACTGGCTAACCGAAAAAGCGCCTACAGGCGCGCCGAAAGACAGACACGTTGTGACCCTCACACACTCACCGCACCGACAAAAGAAAACAGTCGCGCCAATGAAGTCGCTGCCGATTAAGTTCAACGTTACGAATCACCGAGTCGCCGGAAATAGTCTTAACACAGAGCAACCTCAACTCGGCGACTTCAGTGCATTCGATTGTTCGTCGCACTCCAAATCACTCCATCGCCAAGTATCTAGCGATTGGAATACCAGCTGATCGCAACGTTTCATCAAAAACCTTCTGCGGATCACTTGAAGTTTGTTCGAGAATCACTGGGAGTGTGGATATCGAAGGACCGGTCGACCAAATCTTCATTTGGCCGCATTCAAAGCAAACTAGACACTCAACTGAGTTTTCATCTTGAATCGCCCGAATTGCATGACGCGGGAAAAAACACTTCTTCATTCTCCCGTCGCCATTATGAATTCCGTTTCGCAGCGAGGAAAGAATGGCATTCCGGCGCTCCACATCCAAGATTTCCACCTTGCCCAAAATAGCGAAACCATGGAAACGCTCTGTGCCCCCATCCGAATCGCCGGGTGCCGCGTCGCGATAATCGATTGAGTATACGGTCAACGCGTCAGGGGCCAGAAAATCTACTAGTGGATCACTCCAACGTCCGAGCAACACTGCGCAAATTACTGCCACGCCACAGAGGCTCAGCACGGCAATTTGGAAACATTTTGAGTTCATAGTGTCTCAGTACGACGAACGAAATGCGATCTATCCGGGCACGGGACGTGCAGGGATAGATCGTGCGTTGAAGTTTGTCGGCTCGACTTGGCCGGGTTCAGGTAGACCGCTATTAGAATAGCTGCAGTTGCCGCGTGCCAGCTTTGGCGTTTGATTCGGGTGCGGTTTCGGGGGCCGTCCGCTCCCTTGCACTTTCAATGCCACTTTTCAGATACCACGCGTACCATTCCGAAAAGCCCTCACCCATTGCCCCGTCCCAAAAGCGAATGTCATCTTTTTCTTGACTCTCGCGGTACCAAAGTGGGCTATCTTTCGAGTCCCGCCGGAAGATTTCGCTCCACGGTCGCTTCTCATACTCGTGCGTCAGACGAAGCGATTCGCTGCCACAGTGCTCACAGCACAACGTCGATTCGGGCTCGGCCTCGACCGAGTCGACTTCATCAGAGAGCAAGTCGAGAGTCCCCGCCTGCGATCGGTCGGCATCGGTGAGTGACGCTCGGCACTTCGCGAGATATTCTTCAGCTTTTGTATTCGACCAGCCTCCAAACTGACGTGTTTTGGTCAACTCTTTTGGCAGAATGTGCAGGCACCAGCGACGGATGAACTCCGATGTCGAGAGAGTGAACGGAACTTGAAGCGATTCACCACCGGTGGTGCGGCCTTCGCGGGCCCAAAATGTGACCTCGTGGTCGTCCGCGGCGATGATGCGGTAGTCACTGATCGGCCCACCGGTCAGATAACGCGTTAAGTAACGAACCACGTGCTCGCCGCGACTGCTTTCGGTCGGAGGGGGTTCGATGTAGCTGACCCATTCCTTTGATTCGAGCTGATCGATCATCTCCTCCCAGGCTTCGTCACCTTGCAGATACGCCAGCGAGCCGTCGAGTTTCAATTTGTCGTTCTTACGAAGACGCTGTAGGTGAGCCACCGCGATCTTCCGAAACGATCTTCGAAGATTGATCGCATCGACGAGGTACTGGCGGTCATCTTCATAGCCGTCGACTTGCGGCGCCCTGGCTTTAATCCAACCTCCATCGCTTAAACTGGGCCCCGCCCCAGGAACCAATGCGTGAACATGCCAATGAGCATCCAGCTTCTGGTTCCAGGTGTGAAGCACCATCAGCGCAGCGAGCTCATATTGCTGTTCTGTTTCAACCGTCTTTTTGAGAGACTTCCAAGCAGAGTGGAACAGCAACTCCGCGATCTCTTGACGATTCGCCAGTGCCATCGTCGAGACCACCTCCGGCAACGTGAAGACGACTTGGTAGTAGTTCACACCGTCGAGGATCAGTTTCGAAGCTCTATCGGAGAAGTTCTGGCGTTTTCCGCCACTACATTGCGGACAGTGCCGATCGCCACAGGAGTTGTGTCGTTTCGTCAGGCGATCACAATCATCACACTGATACCAACGACCACCGAGTGCCGAAGTACGGCAGAGGCTGGTCTTGGCCAACACGCTTTGGACCGTCATGCTGGCTCCCCCGTCGCGGTGCTCGTTGACGTAACGTTCAGCACCGCGACGAATGAGTTGATGGACGGTTAGCTTTTCTTGCCTGAATCGTCCTGTTCGCCGTTCTCCGTCGGCGGCGTGTAAGTCGGAAGTTGCTTGACCGGCAACCAGTCCAGTGGACTCGGGGCACTGTGCAGGTGCTCCCGGCGGCAATGCAGATAGACCATCGTCGTGATGAAGCTCGCGTGACCAAGGAGCTTGCTGATCGTCAACAGGTCCACGCCAGCTTCCAGCAGTCCCGTCGCGTAGGAGTGTCTCAGGACATGAGGATAAATCCTGCGTTTGATCCCCGCCTTCTCCCCTGCATCCTTCATCGCTTTGCGAATCGTGGTGTCGGCGTAGGGTTTTCCCGGAATCTTTCCCGGGAACAACAAGTCGGTCGGCTTGTACTTGAGCCAGTAGATCCTGAGCTCTTTCAAGAGCCTCGGTGAGAGAGGGATCAAGCGTTCCTTTTTGCCCTTCCCATTGGCGACTCGAATCATCATCCGTTTGGAGTCGATGTCGTGGATCCTCAAGTTGGCCGCTTCGGCGAACCGCAGCCCTCCGGAGTAGAGCGTCATCAGAAAGGTTCGGTGTTTCAGATTGGCCGTGCATTGAATCAGCTGGTCGACTTCTTGTCGGCCGAGCACGGTAGGCAGCTTCTTGGGCCGTTTGCCGAAGGGAACCATCGTGACCGGCCAGGGCATGGGCTGGGTGTAGCGATAGTAAAACCGTAAAGCACAAACGGCCTGGTTGAACGATCCGTATGCAAGCTTTCGTTCTCGGATCAGATGGAGCTGGAAGGTTCTAACGTCTTCGACGGTTGCCTGGTCGAGCGGTTTTTGGATAAAGTCGGCAAACTTTCGCACGTGATAGGTGTAGGCGTCGATGGTGGCTTCGGCCATGTTGCGGATCATCATGTCTTCGGCGAGCCGCTTGGTGAGTTTGCAGGTTCGTTTTTTGTGTGACATCACGGTTGCTTGTCCTTGTTGTGAAACAGAGTTCAAAAGAAGTTCGCGCCGCAGCGTGCGGGGAACACAACAAGGGTGCGTCAACGAGCAAAAAGCGCAAGTTAAAACGCCAGGCAAGGCTTAAAGAAAGAGACAGAAAGAACGCCTAGCGCGCACAACTGGCTAACCGCAAAAGCGCCTACAGGCGCGCCGAAAGACAGACACGTTGTGACCCTCACACACTCACCGCACTGACAAGAGAAAACGGTCACGCCAATGAAGTCGCTGCCGATTAAGTTCAACGATCGGGATCACCGGGGCCGAGCGGACGGGCAACCACTACCCAAGAGCCACTCGAGGCCTCCGTGTGCATCCAATGGTTCGTCGATTGTACGGCATCGGAGCAAGCTATGAGGCGTCGTACTTACCGCTCAGCGTGGCGCTATATTTGCTCCCACCCAAGTAACTTCGACACATCGATTGTCGCGCACGATGACTGCATAGATGCTGGTATCGACACCCGCTTTATAATCAAACAGATGGAATTCGCAGTCGGCTAGCGCGGACGGTGCTTCACCAATCATTTCTCCCACAATCTTTGACAAGAACTTAAATTCCGGGTCAGCACCGGTGACGATGTCGTCTACGAGTATTCTGTAATGAGGATACTCGTCTAGCGACACGCCTGGTGCGAGTGCATCCAAGAGCGCAGCTTCCAACTTGTCTTCGAGACGTTCGCGTTTGACGGCTTTTTCTTCGTACTCGCGGATTTGCATGCGAAACCGCTTTTGACTCACGAAGAGTGCGAGCAAAAGTGCAACGACAAGCACTGTGGCAAGGATTTGGAAGAGAGAATATCGCATGCTTGCGTTGTCTATGAATCGTGCACGCAATGCCTTTGGCGACGAACATCAGCGATCACCTCGCACGCAGACCTCTACGATTGAGTTGGCGTGAGCGTGATGATCGAAACGGGGTGAAAGCTTGTGTCTCGCGGCAACGAGTGTGCTGGGGTGCATCGCCGGGTTCGTGGCGTCGGTCGGCACGCCGGTTTGGAACGATCGTCGCGGCTTGCCAATGTACTCGATTCGAATTGCCAAGGGAAATTCCGGCGTCCCAATCTGCAGCCGGCATGTCAGGCGTCGGTCGTCAGCGTTGAAATCGTCAGGCGTCGGTTTGTCTTCGCCAGCCGAGTCGACCGCGCACCCATCAAACCATGGCATCAAAAGCGAATCCCAGGAAACGGAGGTTCGACGACATCAGGTGGGCCAACCTCAAGCGCACCAATCAGCAGCATGGACGACAGGCGCTGGACCATCGCAGCCACGTCTACCGCCACGAACGGCGGTGGTCACCGCGTCGGCGCGATGGACCTAAACTCAAAAACAAACTCAACTCGCCGACTGCGGTGCACCACATAGTTCACGCGTCCGGCCACGACGACAGCCCGAGCCATTGCCGCTGTTTGCCAATGTACTCGATCGGAATCGCCGTGGGAAATCCAGTGTCCCAATCTGCGGTCGGCACTTCAGGCGTCGGCTTGTCTTGGATCGTACTCGTACTCAGCATTGCGGTACTCGTGCTCGTACTCAATCGACAGGCGTCGGTTTGCCTTCGCCGGCCGAGTCGACCGCGCACCTATCGAACCGTGACATCAAATGCGAAACCCAGGAAACGGAGGTTCGATGACATCCGGTGGGCGACCTTCGAGTCACGATCAAACGACAGCAAATCAATTGCCACAAAAGAACGCGAGAAGACGCAAAAGAAGAAGTGGCCGCTGTCGTCAGGCGTGGGTTACCAGCGTGAACGGCGGTGGTCACCGCGTCGGCGCGAATGACCTGATCTGAAAAACAAACTCAACTCGCCGACTGCGGTGCACCACTTAGTTCACGCGGTCGGCCACGACAACGGCCTGTGCCATCGCCGCTCGCTGCCAATGTACTCGATCGGAATCGCGAAGGGAAATTCAGCTTCACAATCAGCGGTCGGCACTTCAGGCGTCGGTTGTCAGCGTTGGCATCGACAGGCGACGGTTTGTCTTCGTCAGCCGAGTCGACCGCGCACCTATCGAACCATGACATCAAATGCGAATCCCAGGAAACGGAAGTTCGATGACATCCGGTGGGCGACCTTCGGGTCACGATCAAACGACAGCAAATCAATTGCCGCAAAAGAACGCGAGAAGACGCAAAAGAAGAAGTGGGCGCTGTCGTCAGGCGCCGGTTAGCAGCGTGAACGGCGGTGGTCACCGCGTCGGCGCGATGGACCTAAACTCAAAAACAAACTCTACTCGCCGACTGCGGTGCACCACATAGTTCACGCGTCCGGCCACGACGACAGCCCGAGCCATTGCCGCTCTTTGTCAATGTACTCGATCGGAATCGCCGTGGGAAATCCAGTGTCCCAATCTGCGGTCGGCACTTCAGACGTCGGTTTGTCTTGGATCGTACTCGTACTCAGCATTGCGGTACTCGTACTCGTACTCGATCGACAGGCGTCGGTTTGCCTTCGCCGGCCGAGTCGACCGCGCACCTAACGAACCGTGACATCAAATGCGAAACCCAGTAAACGGAGGTTCGATGACATCCGGTGGGCGACCTTCGAGTCACGATCAAACGACAGCAAATCAATTGCCACAAGAGAACTCGAGAAGACGCAAAAGAAGAAGTGGGCGCTGTCGTCAGGCGTGGGTTACCAGCGTGAACGGCGGTGGTCACCGCGTCGGCGCGATCGACCTGAACTCAAAAACAAACTCAACTCGCCGACTGCGGTGCACCACTTAGTTCACGCGTCCGGCCACGACGACAGCCCGAGCCATCGCCGCTGTTTGCCAATGTACTCGATCGGAATCGTCGTGGGAAATCGAGCGTCCCAATCTGTGGTCGGCACTTCAGGCGTCGGTTGTCGGCGTTGCAATCAACAGGCGTCGGTTTGTCTTCTTCGGCCGAGTCGACCGCGCACCGATCGAACGATGACATCAAATGCGAATCCCAGGAAATTGAGGTCCGATGAATTCAGGTGGGCCGAGTTCAGCCACAACGTTCTGCAGCGTGGGCGACCGGCATCGGTTTGTTTGCCGTCCGGTCGAGTAGGAGTACGAGTACCGGCTGACGCCTGAGTACGAGTACGATTTGGGAGCGTGAACGGCGGTGGTCACCGCGTCGGCGCGATCGACCTGAACTCAAAAACAAACTCAATTCGCCGACTGCGGTGCACCACTTAGTTCACGCGGTCGGCCATGGCGATAGCCCGAGCCATCGCCGCTGCTTGCCAATTTACTCGATCGGAATCGCCGTGGGAAATCCAGTGTCCCAATCTGCGGTCGGCACTTCAGACGTCGGTTTGTCTTGGATCGTACTCGTACTCAGCATTGCGGTACTCGTGCTCGTACTCGATCGACAGGCGTCGGTTTGCCTTCGCCGGCCGAGTCGACCGCGCACCTATCGAACTGTGACATCAAATGCGAAACCCAGTAAACGGAGGTTCGATGACATCCGGTGGGCGACCTTCGAGTCACGATCAAACGACGGCGAATCAATTGCCACAAAAGAACGCGAGAAGACGCGAAAGCAGAAGTGGGCGCTGTCGTCAGGCGTCGGTTAGCAGCGTGAACGGCGGTGGTCACCGCGTCGGCGCGATGGACCTGATCTCAAGAACAAACTCAACTCGCCGACTGCGGTGCACCACCTGGTTCGCGCGGCCGGCCACGACGACGGCACGCGCCATCGTCGTTGACGGCCAATGTACTCGATCGGAATCGCCGCGGGAAATCGAGTGTCCCGATCAGCGGTCGGCACTTCAGGCGTCGGATTGTCTTGTATCGTACTCGTACTCAACATCGCGGTACTCGCACTCTTTCTCGAATCGACAGGCGTCGGTTTGTCTTAGATCGTGCTCGTACTCAGCACCGCGGTGCTCGTGCTCGATCGACAGGCGTCGGTTTGTCTTCGTCGGCTGAGTCGACCGCGCACCTATCGAACGATGACATCAAATGCGAATCCCAGGAAACGGAGGTCAGATGAAATCAGATGGGCGTCCTTTGAGCGCACCAATCGCGGACGGGATGTCAGGCGTCGAACCATGCTCGAAACAGCGGAAACGAGATTGTCCACGAATAGCTCGAATCACACGAATCAGTTTCCGTGGGAAGTCAGGCGTCGGTTAGTAGCGCGAACCATTAATTATTGCTGGTCCGACCGGGGTGAATAGGACAAAGTCCTCGGTTGGACCGCGGAATATCTCCCGCCACCCGATGGTAGGGCATGGCGGCGGGGCGGTCAAGATTGGGCCTCTGGTTTCGCGGGATGGAGTCAGCTGCGCCAGGCCTTGGCGACGGAAGCGGCCATGATTTGGAGGGAGTCGTGGCCCACAAATGGGTTGTCAAAAAAGGGGACCGGTCGGCGAGTGATTTTTTGACCATCCCATTTTTTGACCACGGATGTCTTGCCCGCTCCGACACCGCCGATGCTCGGCCGGATTGACCTTGTGCTGGAGCCGCGTTTCTTCATCGTCTCGACCAAAACGCTTGTTCGGGCACGGTGTTCGACTACGTCGGTGGGAATCCGGCCAGGGATGGCAGAATGATTCGGGGCAGAATGATGAAATGCCCATCGGCCGGCGCCACACGGGGGGGCTCGTCAGAATTCAACGGAATCGAAGCCGGCAAAACGCACCAACGAATTCGCAGACGCATTGCAAAGGTTGGCACAGTCTGGACGCTGCCAGGGCGAATCCAAAATCCCAACCCAAATAAACTCGCTTGAAGCGGCACGAAGCTAGCCCGAGCGATGCGAAAACGGTATGAGTGTCCGCTCGTTTAGGTGTATCATGGGAAGTGCGTTTTCCGCGTTTCGCTCGCCTACCGCCCCCGCTTGTCCACCGAGCAGGCCCCGCCTGACCGATCCGGTTGCACTCCCATCCCGAGAGTTTTTCTGACCGTGAATCCCATCCGACTTTCAGTCGTAGCACCGACCGTCTTGCTGGTTGGACTTGGATGCTTCATCCTGACTGCCGAAACCATTCGGGCCGCCGATTCGCAATCTTCCGCCAAGCTCGATTTCGCCGCCGACATCCGGCCGATCCTGTCCGATGCCTGCTATCACTGCCATGGCCCCGATGCCAATGCCCGCGAGGGCGGGTTTCGCCTGGATGATCGTCGGGAGGCACTGGATTCTGGCGTGCTGTCCTCCGGTGACATGCTCAAGCGGCTGACGAGCGACGATCCGGACGTGCGGATGCCGCCGCCGGATTCCAATCGACGCCTGCGACGCGGTGATCGAGCGAAGCTGAAACGATGGTTGGCCGAGGGAGCGGATTGGCCCGAGGACGACCGACACTGGGCCTTCATCCCGCCGGTTCGCCCTGATCTGCCAGCGGTGAACGACACCCACTGGCCGCGAAATCCGATCGATCGTTTCGTCTTGGCTCGGTTGGAAACGGAGGGATTCAAACCATCGCCGCCGGCCGACCGGGCGACGTTGCTGCGCCGCGTCAGTTTTGATCTGACGGGTTTGCCGCCCACGATTGAAGAACTGGATGCTTTTTTGAATGACGAAACCGGCGGCGCGTACGAGCGGGCGGTGGACCGATTGCTCGAATCGCCGCGCTACGGCGAACACATGGCCGTCGATTGGCTCGAAGCGTCTCGGTTTGCCGATACCGACGGCTACCAGAACGATCGTCTGCGCTACATGTCGGTGTGGCGTGATTGGTTGATCAACGCATTGAACGACAACATGCCGTTCGATCGATTCGTGATCGAGCAAATGGCGGGTGACTTGCTGCCCGATCGAAATTTCTTGACCCAAGTCGCGACAGGGTTCAACCGCAATCATCGCATCAATTCCGAAGGCGGCTCGATCCCGGACGAATGGATCGTCGAATACGTCGCCGACCGCGTGGAAACTACCGGCACCGTGTTCCTGGGGCTGACGATGACCTGTTCGCGTTGCCACGACCACAAGTACGACCCGATCTCGCAGAAAGATTTCTATAGCCTGTTCGCCTTCTTCAATAACATCGATGAAGCCGGGCTCGGCCCCAACAACGGCAACAGCCCACCGTTTATCAAGGTGCCGAAGTCCTGGCCGGATCTGGCCGACGATGAGCTGAAGTTCGTCGTCCCCGAGCCCGTCAAAATCAAGGTGGTGCAAACCTCGGTGCCGCGTCCGCAACCGGGCGGCGAAGACACCGTGATGGTGTTGCACGAGTTAGACAAACCACGCGACACGTATCGACTCGATCGGGGACAGTACGACAACCCGGACACGTCGGAGAAATTGAAGCCCGCGACGCCGCCGGTCTTGGGGGCGTGGAACGACGATTGGCCGCGCAATCGCCTGGGCCTCGCCCGTTGGCTGGTCGACCCCGATCACCCGCTGACCGCACGCGTGACGATCAACCGTCTGTGGCAGCATCATTTTGGCGTCGGGTTGGTCAAGACGAGTGAAAACTTTGGCGTGCAAGGAGAGCTGCCCAGTCATCCGAAGTTACTCGATTGGTTGGCAACCGAATTCATCCGCACAGGCTGGGACGTCAAAGCGATGCACCGTTTGGTCGTGACCAGTGCCACCTATCGTCAGCAGTCGTCGGCGTCCGAAACGTTGCGTGAACGTGACCCGGAAAATCGTTGGTTGGCCCGAGCCCCAAGAAAACGTCTCTCGCCGTTTGCGATCCGCGATTCGATGCTCTTCGCCAGCAGCCTGTTGAACGATTCGATCGGCGGGCCTTCGGTTAAACCCTACATGCCGCCGGCGATTTGGAGCAGCATTTCGAACGCCAAGTACAAACAGGACACGGGTGAGAAACTGTATCGACGCAGCATGTACACGTACTGGCGACGCACGGTTCCGCCGCCGACCATGATGGCCTTCAACGCCGCCGCACGCGAAACCTGTATCGTCCGCAGCGACGAAACGACCACGCCGCTGCAAGCGTTGACGATGATGAACAACATCACCTTCGTCGAAGCGGCCCGGCATCTGGCCGAGCGGGTGATGAAACCCGATGGACTGGCACCTTCCCAGCGAATCGCGTTGGCGTTCCGGCTGGTGACCAGCCGGCAACCGCGCGCGGATGAGCTGGCCGTCCTGGTCGATGACTTCCACGTCTATCACGACGATTTCCAACAGAACGCCGACGCGACCGAGCGTCTGCTGTCGGTCGGAGAAACACCCAACACGCCGGGGCTGGACCGTCGCGAACTGGCCGCGCTGACGCTGGTCGCCAATACGATCCTGAACCTCGACGAGGCCATTGCGGAGAATTGAGATGAATCCTTTGGAAGAGTTCAAAAGACGACACAACCGACGCGCGTTTCTGGCCGGGGGATCGTTGGGGCTGGGATCGATCGCGGCGGGGACCCTGCTGGGTGCAGACTATCTGCTCGGCGGGGGCAATCAGCTCGGTGCGGCCGAAGCGAGTGGATTGCCGGCGGGAGGTGCGTCGGCCTTTGCGTCGATCGCTCCCAAGGCCAAACGCGTGATCTATCTGTTCCAGTCGGGCGGGCCGTCGCAAATGGACCTGTTCGATTACAAACCGGATCTGGCGAAACGTTTCGGCGAAGAAGTGCCGCTGTCGGTCTATCCGGCCGAGCGAAAGACGACGATGACATCGGGCCAGACTTCGTTTCCCGTCGCGCCCAGCACGTTCAAGTTCCAGCAGCACGGGCAATCGGGCATTTGGCTCAGCGAGACCTTGCCGCACTTGGCCAAGGTCGTCGATGAGATCTGTGTGATCAAAAGCATGCACACCGAAGCGATCAACCACGATCCCGCCGCAACGTTGTTTCAAACCGGATCGGTCATCGCCGGTCGGCCCAGCATGGGAGCTTGGGTGAATTATGGTTTGGGCACCGAAAACGCGAACCTGCCGGCGTTCGTCGCGATGACGTCCAACGGATCGGCCAAAGCCGGCCAGCCGCTGTATGATCGATTGTGGGGCGCCGGTTTTCTGCCGGGGCGGTTTCAAGGCGTGAAGTTCCGCGGTCAGGGCGATCCGATCTTGGACCTCTACAATCCCGCCGGCGTCACACGCACCCAACGCCGACGGATGCTCGATTCGGTCGAGAAATTGAACCAAGACCGCGCCGACAAGTTCAACGACCCAACGATCGCCACCCGGATCGCCCAGTATGAATTGGCGTATCGGATGCAAATGAGCGTGCCGGAATTGATCGACGTCAATGATGAACCGCAATCCGTGCTGGACATGTACGGGCCGCAGGCGACGCAAGTCGGCAAGTACGCCTACAACTGTTTGTTGGCGCGGCGGTTGGCCGAACGCGGCGTGCGATTTATCCAGCTCTATCACCGCGGGTGGGACGCCCATAACAACGCCCCCAAACAAGTCCCCTCCCAATGTCGTGACACCGATCAACCCACCGCGGCCTTGCTGAGTGACCTCAAGCAACGCGGCATGCTCGATGAGACGCTGGTGATCTGGGGCGGCGAATTCGGACGGACGGTTTACTGCCAAGGCAAGCTGACGGACAAGGTGTACGGACGCGATCACCACCCGAATTGTTTCACGTACTGGATGGCCGGCGGAGGCATTCGCGGGGGGATGACGTATGGGGAGACCGACGAGTACAGCGTCAACGTGGTTGAAAAACCCGTCCACGTCCACGACCTGCAAGCCACCATCTTGGCCCAGTTGGGCATCGACCACGAACAGCTGACGTACCGCTATCAAGGCCGCTATTTCCGCTTGACCGACGTCCACGGCAACGTGATTGACGACATTGTTAGGTCGTGAGGGGGGAAGAAGAGCTGCGTAGTGGACCGTCTAGCGGTAAACGTCATGCGCCGGTCATCCGTCTGATTGGATCGCGGAGTCAAACCGGCGGGTTGCAGTGCGACGCTGGAAGCGTCAGCCTGAAGACAGCCCCGAGTGCCCGATTTAAATGAACCCACAGATGGCAGAGCGAACCCACGGATGAAAAGCAGCCTGGGATCCGTGGGTACGCGCTGCCATCCGTGGGTGTGATCCACTGCTGTGGTACCGGAGATCGTCTGTTCGATCGATCCAGGGAAGCCGATTGCCAGACGGTCCATGGCTCTCTCGCATGACATCTACCGATAGACGCTGCAGTAGGGCATGCTGTGCATGCCAGGGGGGTGTCAGGCACAGCCTGACCTACGCCTACGACGTGGTGCGTGGCGATCTTCTTGCCGCCAAAATTTTCCGGCCTCTCCTTCCAGCCAGCGAGTCCTTTCACGACGTGTGGATCAGGAAAGGAATGACAGAATGATTCGGGGTAAAATGATGGGGCGCGCGTTGGCTAATGCCAAACGTCAGACCTCACCAAGGGGCTAACAGCCTGACGAAGAACCTAAGACCTTGATGACCGTCTGGTCCCCCCACTTCATTTTTGACAAACGATTTTTTGACCACCCCTTGTTCCTGATCAAAGGCAGGATTGTCGCAGACCTGGACGGTCTTTTTGAATACGCTAAAACGACCCACAGCGAACAATCCGTCCGGTTCGAATCACCACGAGATCCATCATGCTTTTGTTGCGTCTAGCACGTCCGATCCTTTCAACACTTTTCATTTTCACGCTCCTCCTTGCGGGTCGATCTGTCGGCATCGCCGCCGATCCGGCCAAGCCGGTGTTCAAGGACGGTGAGGCCCAGGTGGTCAAAGCGTTTGAGGATTCGGACTATTGGATCCGGCATGATCTGTGGGTCAAAACCGAGTTTGATTCCGATGGCGATGGCAAACTGGATCGGATGCACGTCAGCGTGACGCGTCCGCGGCAAACCGAGAGCGAGGGGTTGAAGTTGCCCGTCGTTTATAACTCCAGTCCCTACTTTGCCGGCACCGGCGCGAAGGGAGACGAGTACTTTTGGAACCCACGACAGGAACTCGGCGCGACGCCCCCGGAACGCAAGCACTTTGACGCCGTCGAGCGGACAGGGATGCGTCCGATCATTTCCAAGCGGCACGAAAAAGACTGGGTCCCGCGTGGTTACATCGTGGTTCATTCGTCGTCTCCCGGAACCGGACTTTCAGAAGGCTGCCCGACCGTCGGGGGGGACAACGAGTCGCTGGCGCCCAAGGCGGTGATCGATTGGCTGTGCGGACGCGCCGATGGATTTACGTCGCCCGATGGAGACGAAAAAGTGACCGCGGATTGGTGTACCGGGAAAGTCGGAATGACGGGGACGAGCTACAACGGCACGATTCCGCTGGCGGCGGCGACGACCGGCGTGGATGGATTGGAAGCGATCATCCCGGTCGCCCCCAACACGTCGTACTATCACTACTACCGCTCCAACGGACTGGTGCGTCACCCGTACGGTTACCTGGGCGAAGACATCGACTACCTGTACGACTTCATTCACAGCGGCAATGAAGCGCGACGTGAGTACTGTGATTGCAACGTCCGCGATGAAGAGATGCTGAAGCACTTTGATCGGGTCAACGGTGACTACAACGATTTTTGGGCGGGGCGAGATTACTTGAACGATCTGGAACCGTTGAAGGCCGCCGTCTTGATGGCCCACGCCTTCAACGATTGGAATGTCGTCCCGGAGCACAGCGTTCGAATCTACGAGGCGCTCAAGAAAAAAGGCGTGCCGACGCAAGCGTTCTTTCATCAGGGCGGGCACGGGGGACCACCACCGATCAAGATGATGAACCGCTGGTTCACCCGCTATTTGCACGGCGTCGAAAACGGTGTCGAAAAGGACCCGCGTGCGTGGATCGTTCGCGAGGGCGACAAGCAGGACAAACCGACGTCGTATTCCGACTACCCCAACCCGGACGCTTCGCCGGTCACGTTTTATTTGTCCGGCGGTGCACCCGAACGGGGATCGCTGAGCCTGCAAGCCGCTGAAGACGCCGGCACCGAATCGCTGGTCGACAATTTCTCATTCGACGGAGCATCGTTGGCACAAGCCGAATGGACCGAGCACCGACTGATCTACATGACGCCAGAGCTGAAGGAGCCGATTCATCTCTCCGGAACACCCCGCATCACGATCAAACTGGCCAGCAGTAAACCCGCCGCCAATCTGTCGGTCTGGCTGGTTTCGTTGCCGTGGAACAACGGCAAGAACGCCAAGATCACCGACAACATCATCACGCGGGGTTGGGCGGATCCTCAAAACCGACGCTCGATGACGGAAAGCGAACCGTTGGTGCCTGGAACGTTTTACGAGGTGTCGTTTGATCTTCAGCCCGATGATCAAGTCATCGCGAAAGGCCAACAGATCGGATTGATGATCTTTTCCAGCGACAAAGACTTCACGCTGCACCCGACTCCCGGAACGAAATTGACGATCGACTTGGACGCGACGTCCATTTCATTGCCCGTGGTCGGAGGCAAAAAGGCGTTCAAAAAGGCGCTGTGACCGGAGGAAACGTTCGTCGCAACGCGCGAGGAATTAGTGGGCGCGTGTGTTGTTTCTGTTGGATCGTGGGGCAAGCCACCGGCTTGCCTGATGAATCACAGGGGACTCGCAAGCTAGATGCTTAGGCCACGGTGTCGTCCCGGATGACAGGCTGGAAGCCGATCCCACTTGTTTTCCGATCGCTCGTCAGCAGTGGTGGGTGACCGTCATGACGGGGCAGACCGCGTGACGGATGGTGTGCCCGGAAACGCTGCCCAGGATGGCGTCGGAGAGACTTGAGCGGGCGGAATTACCCATCACGATCAATTCGATGTCCTGTTCTTTGGCGTACGTTTCGATTTCGTGATAGGCCGTCCCGAAGCGAATGCTGGTCGTCGTCCTGAACCGCGCCCGATCTTCGGGGCTCATCACGTTAAGAAACTGCTCTTCGATTTTATCGGCCTGTCGGTCACGAAACTTTTGATCGGTCGATTGGTGGATCAGCGTGGGATCATCGATCACGTTCAAGAGGTGGATGTGTGCATTGCTCGCCGCGGCGATCCGCATGGCATACTGCAACGCGCGCCGGGAACACTCGCTGAAGTCAACGGGGACCAAGATCTCCGAGATCGGCGTCAAATCACTCACGATGGCATCCTCCTTAGTCGGTAGTAGAAACAAAAGCGTTCTCGAGCATCCGCGTGGCAATCTAAACGGACGGCGAGTTTTGCAAACGGTGATTTTGTTGGAAACGCAGTACTGCGCCGGCTCGGTCTCACTTGTACAGAGAATTCTACCGACAGATTCTGCGGATGAGGCGAAAAGAAAGGAGTTTCGTCACTCTTCCCCCAAGCATTGGTGTCTACACAAGTCGCAAGACTTGAAGTCGACCTCCCTTTTAGGAGACTCTTCAGGGAGGGTGACGCAAGATGCGTAGACTCCAATGCCTGTCCAGAAGAGTGACTTAAAAAACGGCACGACCTCCAAACCTGGAGCCTTGCTGTCAATGACGTGTCGCATGCTCATCCGTCGTGGGGGGGCAGATGAGGACGGTTCCGGACGAGTGGTGCGTCAGGTCCTAGTTCTTGGGCAGGGGACCAGGCGACGAGTTCTGGGGCACGACTTGGTGCAGGTGCGGTTTCCCCGGCTGGCTGGCCTTGCTCGGCGCGACGAGATCGACGCGTTCCAGATTCTTGGTGCCGGTGACGACATAGGTGTCCTGGGCGTTGACTTCGCGCTGATAACGGCGGCGATATCTGTCGCCGTATCCGTAGCCGATCGACTGGTAGCTTCCGCAGGCACTGCTCTGGTAGGACGCGGTGGAGTGGGGCGCGGTGAACTTGTTGATGACCACGCCCATCACCCGTGATCCGGTCCACCGCAGCATCGCGACGGCTTCTTTCGCATTCGGTTTGCAACGGCGTCGGATCCGCATCACCAAGATGGCGGCATCGACATAGGTGGTCACGATCGTGGGGTCGCTGACCATCAGCAGGGGCGGCGTGTCGACGATGATGAAGTCGTAGTTGGCCCGCGCCCACTGGAAGACGTCGGCCAGTTCGGCCAACGTCAGCGCTTCGGCGGGATTGGCCGGCAGCGGACCGCACGGCAGGATGTCCAGGTTCTCGATCGGCGTTTGATGGACCGCCTGGGCGACACCCAATTCACCGTTGAGCACGTTCGCCAAGCCAATCTTGGTTTCAAGATTAAAACGCAGCGAAAGTCTCGGGCTGCGCAAGTCCAAGTCGATCAGAAGCGTTCGTTTTCCCGACTGAGCGATGGAGCACCCGACATTGGCCGCCAGCGTGCTTTTTCCGTCACCCGGCAAGGGGCTGGTGATCTGGAACACCTTGCTGTCGGTTTGTCGGCGGTCCAACAGCATGGCGGTCCGGACGGCACGCACCGCTTCGGCCGCCGGTGAATGCGGCCGATGAATCACCGCCAGTTTCGGATCCAGTCGCGCGATCGAGTCGGTGGGCATCTGCTTTCGTTTGTGGCTGCGTCCGGCGTCAAAGGGAATGTGCGTCAGCACGGGAGCCTGCAATTCGTGTTGAATCGCTTCGGCACTGCGAAAAGTTTTCGCACCGGCTTCCAGCAGCAGCGCCAACAGCCCGCTCAGACCGAGTCCCAGCATGGTGAAGACGGCTACGTCTTTTCTTAAGTCGGGGCCGGTCGGATGCGCTTTACCGGTCGCCAACAGCGGTTCGACCAGGATCCCGCCGTTGATGTCGATCAATTCCAGGGCCGCCAGTTGCTGTTCCAGTTGGATCAACATGCCTTGCAGGCTGGCGATGCGTCGGCGGAACGAGGCGTCGGTGTCTTCGTATTTCTTCAGCTCGTCGGCGGCCAATTTTTCGGTGTCGATTTTCCGGTCCACCTCGCTCAGGTCTTCGTTGGCGACACGCAAACGTTCGCTCAATCCGCGAATGTAAGCGTCGACGGCTTCACCGGCACGCGCCACCTGGGCTTGTGTCGATCCGTCCGCCTCGTCGATCTGTTGACTTTGTTCGCTCAGCTCTTTGCGGCGTCGGTCGACCTGGGCGATCAACTCGTTTAATTTGCTTTGTGAACTTTCGATCTGCATCACGATCGATTTGACTTCGGGGTGCGATCGCCCGTACGCCATCTCCAGTTGTTCCCGCCGGATCACCAGCGGAACAAGCTTCTTTTCCACCTCGATCTTTTGCATCTCCAGATCGTCCGTTGCCAGACTGCCGGATGAACGCCCGTTGAGCATCAACCGCGAGTCTTCAAAGACATCACTGAGTTGACCGATGATCATCGCGACCATCAGCGGATTCTTGTGGCGACTCCTCATGCTCTCGGCGAAACGCAATTCGCAGTCGAGCTGACGTTGCTTCTGTTCCAGTTGATCGCGAAACGATTGCAGTTGAAACTGGCGTTGACGATGGGGATTGACGACCTGACCGTTGGGATCCCATTCCAGCGGAGCGCCTTCACGAAACGTCTTGTAGGCTTCCTCCAATTCGGCCTGTTGAGGCAAGAGTTTTTCTTGAGCCTGGCTGACCAATTGCTCAAACTCATTGACCCGCAGCTCACGTTCTTCTTGGAAGTGCGATCGGATCGCATCGCTGACTGCGTTGACGGCGGCGACGCAGACCTCTGGATCGTGGCCGTCAAAATGGACCGCCGCGATCAGACGGTCGCGAGAATCTTTCAAATCCGTGATGGTTTGAAATCGAATCCCACGACGCACCAAGGCGATGAACTGGTCGTTCGTCAGCTCCCGTAACGCCGGAATCGACCGCAGTTGTTCGTTCAAGTGGACGCGACCGGCGATCGCATCGGAACTGATCAGCGATTGCATCAGATTGCCGCTGGGGATTCCACCGCGGACCATGCCGGTGGACGTATCGAGCGTCAAGGGCGTGTCGCTTTTGAACATCAGTCGGGTCGTCGCACGATAGGTCATCGGTTTCTGACGATTGACCCAGTACCCCAGCAGCGTTCCGATCGGTAGCAACACCCCGATCAACCATTTGTAACGCCACAGGACCGTCCCGATCGGTTCACCTTGTAATCGTCCAATGTCATCGGGTTGCCTCGCATGGAAGGTGTCAGCATGAACGTGCGGAGGCGAGGGTTCCAACATGGAAGGTGGCAGAGGCTAGGGGCAACGAGGCGGGAGGGTGGCAAGTGCGATTACCTGGTTGACTCTAGGGCGAAATTAGTCAAACCGATGACGCGCGGACCCGCGGTTTGATGTCGGATTTCCCTCACCACCGTGGATCAGTCCAGCGCATCCAGATCGACACCACAGAGCACAAATTGCCGAGACGCCTGCCCGCGGTCGGCTTGCAGCGATTGCCTGCGTTGCTGTGCGATTTCATTGAAGCGTCGCTGTGCATCCGCCGTTGCGATCGCCCCCGCTTCTCCGGCGTAGGCGAGTTGAACACCACGCCACGCGAGCGCTTCCAGGGGGCGACGGAGTTGTTGCAGCAATTCGGCCAGCTGCGCCAACGCAGCGGCATCGCGTGTCTCCTCCGCTGCCATCGCGGCGCCGATCGTGTCGGTTTTCCGAATCGTCTCGGCCCTGCGGCTGGTCGCCTCCGCTTCGTCGACCGCCCCCAACGCACGCAGCGACTGGCTCATCAACGCATAGGCTTGGTGATCGGTTTGATCGCGAAGCACACATTCGGCAAGCGACCCGACGGCCGCCGCGTGGTCGCCGTGAAGCGCCGCCCAGACGCCCCTGGCCAGCCAGGCATCGGGATATCGATCGACCGATTCGCCGCTGCGGTCGATCCAGCTGCGGTCGATCCATGCGTCCAGCGCCTCGCCGTCGTTGAGCTGGGCATACGCTCTTCCCAGCAAGGCGTCTGCTTCGGCACTGCGGACTGGGGATGCTTCCAGCCGCGATCGGACCGACGCCCACTGATCGCGGCTGACATCCACCCGCGCCCTGCCCAACATTCCGATCGGATCAAAGCTGTCCTCGGCCGCGTCACCGGGAAAGGGGTGAGCGATCGAGAGCAATGATCTGAGCTCGTCTTCCCGGATGTCGCCGAGCGAGCAGAGCGTGATCAGGTGCTCGGCCGCTTCGATGCGTCGCCCTTGCCGCAGCATCAACTGTGACAAATTGCGATGCACCATCACGGCGTCGGGCACTTGCTCCAGCAGCCTTCGATAGCGCTTTTCGGCTTGGGAATACTGTCCAAAGCGGACCATCCACTCCGCCGTCTGCCCCAGCACGGGCAGCCGAACTTCGGCAGTCGTCGTCGCCAATTCGTCGAGCATCGCAATGGCCTCCGGATAACGCTTGCGATTGCCCAAGACCATCGCCATCAGAAAAACCACCTGCGGGTCCTCGGGGGCCAGACGCATGGCCTGTCGCGCCAATTGAAACGCCTGGTCATCCTGTCCGGCTTGCAACGCCAGCATCGCCTGATTGTGAAGCGTCGCCGGATCCGGCGGCGGGCTGGAATCCGTTGCTGATGGCTCGGCAATCGGCTCGACGGATTGCGGCGTCGCCTGCGTCGGCGAAGAGGGGGACGCGTTGGCGGGGGGCTCACCCGGCACGCCAGGATCCGGCACGCCAGGACCCGCCGCATCGGTCGGACGCGGATGCGCCGGTTCGGATGGCGTTTGTTTATTGCCACAACCGCCGCCCACGGCAACCGACAGCAGCAGGCACGCCGAAACAACGATCGTGTGGTGGTGTCGCAATCTCAATCGATCGTTCCCCGAGTTGGTATTCTTGCTTTCTGGCGTTTCCTTGATTGTCGGTCGGATCGCCTTGCGACACAATTGGAAAGTCCGTCGTCGATTCGACGGATAGAGCCGGATCACCGCACCATTGGATTGGATTGGGTTGGATTCGGTCGTCGAAGCGTGAAATTGATTGGACGGCCCCCCTTGGGAGTGAAACGGGTGAATCGTGGACTGATCCTTCCCATCGCGGGCGCGTGTTTGATTCTGATCGGTTTCGCGACGATGCGCGGATCACAGGGCGGCCCGCACGATGATGACCCGCACGTTGCTGATCGGGCGAACGTCACGCCGGGTGACACGCCGGGCAATGCGCCACCCGCCCCCACGCGGGTCGGTCGCCAGGTTTGTCGTGAATGCCATGCCGAGAACTTCGCCTTGCACGCCGAGCATGGTCATGCATTGACCTTTCACCTGGTTTCGCAAACCGATCTTGCCGACACGTTTGGCGGCCAGTCATTCGACGCGGGCGAATCGTTCGGGACCTACCACTATCATGCCGAGGGACAGCATGCCGAGGGACAGCATGCTGAGGGACAGGGCCGACTGTCTGTCTCGCTGCCGGAGCGGTTCGAACAGGATCGTTTTCCACTGCAATACGCGTTGGGTTCGGGGCACCATGCCCAAACCCTTCTGACGCTGACCACGGCGGTCGACGGGCAAACCGAGGGAATCGAACACCGCGTGACCTGCTATGCCGGCGGCCGCCTCGCCCTGACGCCGGGGCATGCGAACAAGACACCCGGCGATGCGCTGGAATACTTTGGTGATTCATCGCGGGGCGAACCACTGCAGCGATGCATCTATTGTCACACGACGAGCGCAAACATCGTCAACGAAACGATTGTCGACCTGGTCCCAAGCATCAATTGCGAGAAGTGTCATGGCCCGGGCAGCGAACATGTGCGCGCGGCGCGTTCGAACCCCATCTCGCCGCCTCCCTATTCGGTCGGTCAACCGACCTGGGACACCGAGTCGGAACTTCAGCTTTGCGGAGATTGTCACCGATTACCACGCAGCGTCTCCGAAAAACAGATCCGAGATTACCCGAAACTGTTGGCACGCTTTCAACCGGTCGGGCTGTTGCGCAGCCGCTGTTATCTGGAATCGAATCGGCAACTGAAATGCACCAGCTGCCACAACCCGCACCGAACCATCCAGGCCGTTGAACCATTCGAGCACGAGCAAAAGTGCATCAATTGTCACCAGCATGACGTTGCCGAGCATGTCGCCTGTCCGGTTTCACCGCAATCAGGCTGCATCGAATGTCACATGCCGGCCGTTGAGTTGGACGAAGGGCTGCAGTTCCACGACCACTGGATTCGAGTCCAAAGGGATCCGCTGCAGGCCGGCGACGCGGGCGGCTAAAGGGGCCGTCCAGCTTAGGACGAGCGCGAAACGCGACGAATCTGAATGATCTGACCGAATGGGTGAGAGGTGGTCGGCGGAGGGGTGTACGACGTCCTTTCTAGGTCGTCGCGCAGAGCCCCACGGGCGACGGCCCGGAAGGGCCATCGTACATCAGAAAAGCGATCGGCCTAAGCTGGACGGTCTCTTCAGGCGATCCCCGGTCGCGGCGAAGCAGCGACCGCGCAAAAAAAATCCTCGCCCATGCGTGATGGGCGAGGATGCGTTTGAATTCGAAGCGAACGAGAAACCGCTTACTGGTTCAGTTGCTCTTCAATCGTTTCGCCGGAAGCCTTGGTTCCCAACGCGCCCCACAATCCGTAAGGGCTGACTTGACCGGGCGTTCTCGGTCCGCCGCCCGCATTGCGTCGAACCGCACCGGCTCGTGAATTCCCTGCTTCGACCGAATCGGTCATGAAGACCACGGCACCATCGACCATCAACACGTGAGCTCCGCCTTGGTGGTTGCTGCTCGGCGGCATGGTGCCGGGACCATCAATCCACTGCCCGACGCAAACCTCGCGGTTGGGGGGCAATACCGTGAAGACCTGCGTGCAGTGGGCTCGGAAGTTCGCCCAGCCGGCACCGCGAGCTTCGTGGTTGTTCTGGCTGAGCACTTCGGGGTTGGTGCAATCCGCTCCACCATTGCACCAGTACTTGGGACGCTCCGGGTCGATCTCGTTGTTGTCCGCACACAAGGACGGGTTGTTGTTGACCTGGTTCCCGCCACGACGGTTCCAAGACGCTGCGGTGCGGATGTCACGGTCACCCAAGTCCGTTTTGATTTCGCCCATGGCGATCGTGTTGGACAATCCATCCAGGATGTCACGGAACTTCGCCGCCTTGCGAACCATGAAGGCACCCCGGCTGACCGAATTAAAGTTCTGGACTCCACCCGATCCGTTGGGCCGCAAGTCGCCCGTCTTGTAGTTGTGGTGCCAGGGACTCGGCGAATCGCCCATGCACACCGCATAGTTCGTCCGTCCCAATGCGGGCAACCCCGTCCCGGGATCACTCGGGCAACGCAGCATTGGAATTTCCGTCGACCACGGGATGTACCCCGGGTTTCGGGAGAAGTTGCGCGGGTTGGGGCCCATCGCAGGCCAACGCGCCGGGCTGGTCAAACCGGTGTTTCCGGGAGGCGCCGCGCCGGTGACCGTCTTCGTGCTCGGGTTGGAAACTTCTGACCAAATCCCTTGCTGTTCGAAGAATGCCGTCAGCGGGACCAGGGCACTCAAGCACTCGTGGTTGGCATCGTTGCCCTGTCGCCACCAGCGATTGTTTTGCAAACCGATTCCCGTTCCGCCCCCATGGACGGGCAATTGCTTGAACGCGGAATGGTAGTTGTGGACCGCAATTCCGAGTTGCTTGAAATTGTTACTGCAGCTCATCCGGCGAGCTGCTTCCCGGGCCGCCTGGACTGCTGGTAACAGCAATCCGACAAGAATACCGATAATGGCGATGACAACGAGCAGTTCAACAAGCGTGAACGCCGCAGTCCGTTTGGATCGTTGGTTCATAGACCGTTCCTGAAAATAAGGTGATGAGAATACCGATGGTGCAATCCTAACAAAAAAATCCACGCCATTAACGAAAAAGATGTTTTTTTCGCGAAACCGACCCCCTGGAATAGCGGAGGGGGTTGGCGATCAGCACCCCGCCCACGCAGCCGTCTGGAAAAAGTGGGGGACCGACAGGGAATCGCTGTCGCAGCTGCACATGAGTGCAGTGTTAAGAGAAGACGCGTCAGACTGCGGCGATTCCCGCCCCCGGTTTGAGTCAGGGCAGCGGGCGGGCGAGGAGTCGGGGCCAGGAGTCGGGGCCAGACGCTGGTGCCAGCAGACGATGGCACTTAGTTCGGCTCTTGAGGTATTAGCGGAACGGCACGAGCGGGCTGTCGTTTTTGTGAGCCGCGACGCGTAAGCGGCCGGGCATTGCGACGCTGCCCGAGGCCTTACGGCCAGCGGCTCACCATTGACTCAGCAGATCCCGACTAAATCGACAGCCCGCGAGCCGTCCGGTCGCGCTTCAAAAACACCGTGAAAGACCGGAGGGCTCGCGCCCTTCCGCTAACAAAAACACCCCGCTTGGCGTCCAATCAGCCGGCATGCGACCAGCGCCGACGCGGTTCGCCATCAACGAATCAGAAAGTCGTCGCAGCCTGACTGCGACGTCCGGTCCAGGATCACTGCATCGATTTTTCCATCTCAGCGTCGTATTCTTCTTCCGTCATTCCCGCCATCGCCTCGTCTTCCTCTTCAACGGCAGGGGCTTCAATCACCTGAGTGTCGCCGCTGCCACCGCATCCGGTGAACGAAAGCGTGGTGAAACACAAGGCGGCCATCCACAACCAAGCAAACTTTTTCATCGGTCAAACCTTTCAGAATAAAATGAGTCAGGGCACGCATGCAGGGCAAAGGGACGTACCTGAACGGATGCCCTCTGCGCCAGCCACGTTTCCATTCACCTTAACCCACCGCCGGCCACAAAGCGAGCGGCGCGCCGCCGCGGCACACTCAGTTTACAAGCTGATGAAGCACTAGCCGGCCTTCAGCAATTGCTCCGCGGCATCGATCAGCAATACTTTGGCATGGCGGATCGTTTCGTCCACCGATCGGACCGGGTCGTGGATCTGTCGCACGCGGGTCAGCCCCAGGTCCTCGACCGATGCCTTCTCCAGCGCCAACACGCCACACAGTGCCGCGACCGGCACGCGGTACTTTTCTCCGACGTCGGCAACCCCGCGGACCAGTTTCCCGTAGGCGGTCTGATCATCGATCTTGCCTTCACCGGTGACGATCCAGTCGATGGTGCCGCCGGAAAGCAGGGATTCCACCCCGGTCAACGAAAGCACAAACTCGATTCCCGAGAGAAACTCGGCGTGCAAAAAAGCCTTCAGCCCGTAACCGGTTCCCCCGGCGGCGCCGGCTCCGGGAACGTCCGCGACATCCAATTGCAAATCGCGTCGAACGATTTGTTGCAGCCGATCCAGCCCGCGATCGAGTCGCGCGACCATCTCTCGGTCGGCACCTTTTTGCGGTCCATAGACGGCCGCTGCGCCTTCGGGGCCGAGCAGGGGGTTGGCGACATCGTTGATCGCAAAAACGCGAGCCGAGGAGAGTTCCGGCAGCACGTCGGACGCATCGATCGAAGCGATTTGATCCAGCGATCCGCCGGTCGTCGGCAGCGTCGCACCGTCGGCATCGAGAAACCGATAGCCGAGGGCTTCGGCGATTCCGATGCCGCCGTCGTTGGTCGCGCTGCCGCCCAGGCCGATGTACAGCGTTTTTGCACCGCGGAGCAAGGCGTCGGCGATCAGCGTGCCGGTCCCCAGCGTCGACGTCCGCGAGGGGTCGCGCTGCTGGGCACTCAGCAACTCCATTCCCGAAGCCCGCGCCATTTCGATGTATGCCGTGCCGCGGCTTGCGTCCAACCCATATTCCGCCCGGATCGGACGACCGAGCGGGTCGGTGGTCTCGCATTCGATCGCCGCGACGGACGGATCGCTCTTGCGAATCGCATCAAGAAACCCGTCACCACCATCGGATGCGGTGATCGAATGGGTTTGGACACCCGAGTCGAACCGGCGCAGCCCCGCTTCGATCGCTTCGATGACTTCGGTTCCTGTCAGTGAACCTTTAAATTTGTCGGGGATGATCAAGACATTCATGGGAGCCCACGCGGCGGAAACGGACAACTAAAGCTCAAATCTCAAATCTCATCGATACCGCATTTCACAGGTCACGCCTCCGGCGGCCCAGACATAGGATTTTGCGGTGTAATCGGCGACCATGCGGTGGCTGCTGAATCGCCAGGCCAAGGTGCTGATGCTGTTCATCATGCGTTTGATCCAAAACTTCGGCAGCCCATCACTGTCGCGTGTGTAGAAGCACGGGATCACTTGTTCTTCCAGCGTTTGGTAGAGCGATTCGGCGTCGCGTCGATCGGTGATTTCGTCACTGACGTGTGACCGACCGTTGCCGATGGCAAAGCCGTTGCCGCCGTTGAAGGCTTCGCCCCACCAGCCGTCCAGGATGCTGCAGTTCAAACCGCCATTGAGCACGACTTTCTGGCCGCTCGTCCCGCTGGCTTCCAAGGGGCGACGGGGATTGTTCAACCACACGTCGACGCCTTGGATCAGATGACGGCAGACGTTGATGTCATAGTCTTCGACGAAGGCGACGCGACCGGCGAAGCGGGGGTCGTGCCGCAGATTGGCGATCTCCTGAATGAATTTCTTGCCCGGTTCATCTTTCGGGTGCGCCTTGCCCGCGTAAATCAATTGCACCGGACGGTCGCTGTTGCCGAGCAGTTCGGCGATCCGATCCATGTCGCTGAACAGCAGATTCGCACGTTTGTAGGTCGCGAATCGGCGTCCAAATCCGATCGTCAACACCCGCGGGTCCAGGATGTGTCGCGCCGCCTCGACCACGTTGTCACTTTCGCCACGTCGTCGGCATTGTCGACTGAAACGACGACGCACAAACGAAATCAAGTTGTGTTTGAGCGAATTGTGCGTTTCCCACAGTTCGCCGGGATCCACGTCGTGAATCGCTTGCCAGGCGTCGGGTTCCTGCAACCGGTGCTTCCAGTCGGTGTGAAAGTGTTTGTCGTACAAGGTTTGCATTTGCACGGCCAACCAGCTGGCCACGTGGACGCCGTTGGTGATGTGTCCGATCGGCACTTCATTCTCGGCGCGGTCGGGCCACATCGATTGCCACATGCGGCGCGAGACGACGCCATGCAGACTGCTGACGGCGTTGGCACATCGGCTCATTTTGAACCCGATCACCGTCATGCAAAACGATTCGTTGTCGTTGTCAGGGTCGACTCGGCCCAGGGCCAGCAATTCTTTTTGGCTGATGCCCAACGCATCGCGCAACGGCCCCAGGTGCTCTTCGACCAAGGCGGGCGGAAAACGGTCGTGTCCGGCGGGAACGGGCGTGTGCGTGGTGAAGCACGTGGCGCGGGCCGATAGCTGGACGGCGTCTTCGAACGTCATCCCGTCGTTGTCCATCAACTGTCGGACGACTTGCAAGGCGCCGAACGCGGAGTGCCCTTCGTTGAGGTGATAGACGCCGGGGTCGATCCCCAGCGCGGCCAACGCCTTGACGCCGCCCACGCCCAACACCAGTTCCTGACGAATTCGCGTGCGTTCATCGCCACCGTACAAACGGCTGGTCAATTCGCGGTCTTCCGGCTTGTTGCCGTCGACGTTGCAATCGAGCAGATACAAACGCACCCGTCCGACGTGCATCAACCAGACTTTGGCAAACAATTGCCCATCCCGCGTGTCGATCGCCACCGTCAGCGGCTGCCCGTCGGAATCCAACGCCGCCTGAATCGGAAGATTCTCGATTTTCGTTTCCAGGTAATCTTCACCTTGGAAACCGTCTTCGTCCAAGTACTGGCGAAAATAACCTTGGCTGTAATACAGCCCGATGCCGACCAACGGGACGCCCAGCCCCGAGGCGCTTTTGATGTGGTCACCGGCCAGCACGCCCAACCCGCCGCTGTAGATCGGGATCGATTCGTGAATCCCAAACTCCGCCGAAAAATAGGCAACCGGCTTGGCCCCCAAGACGCCGGCGTTGGTCGACGCCCATGTTTGCGAGGACGTCAGGTACTCTTGCAGTCGACGGTAGGCGTAATTGATACGGCTGTGCAGCACCAATTCCCCCGCGCGGTCGGCCAGCCGCTCCGGCGTCATCTCACGCAACAGGGCCACCGGGTTGTGACCGAGCTGTCGCCAGCGAATCGGATCGACGTCACGAAAGATCGCGTCACATTCCGGATGCCAGCTCCACCAAAGGTTGTTGGCGAGCGTCCAAAGCTTGCCATACAAATCGTCGGCATGACTGAGTTCGCTAAAGAAATCCGACGGGCCCGCCGGAGGGCGAGGGGAAACACTTTCGGTGGGCGGTAGTTCGGTTTGACTCATAGCGGTCCCGTCGCACAGTGTAGAGAAGTCAGTGGAGAGAATTCGGCGTCGCACGCGGCGCACGTTCTGAATCGGCTCAGGTCTCTGTTGTCGACCACTTGCCCCGGCGAATCAAGCAACGGTCGTCGCAGTGGCGGGCAATCTTCCAAAGTTTCCGAGCTGGGGCGTCGTCGAGCCGTTTGATTTTCCCCGCAACCTTGCCAAATCGCCGCAAAACGTCCAACCTAACGAGCCCCGTCCAGGCAATCCCGTCCCTGGTTCCTCTCGCAAATTCCCGACATGCGTCATTCCACCACAATCCCCGGTTTCAAGTCTCTGTTGGAAACCCTTGCGTCGCAGGCTTCCAGGTGGCGGACGACGAGTGACTGGCCGGCGGAATCCCTGTTGCGGTGCGGGCAACAGGGCATCTTTCGCGGCCTGAGCGGACTCGCGCCGACGGAGGCCGACCCGCGGGCGTGGACCGCCGTGGACCAAACCGAAACCCTGATCGGGCTGGCCCGTGCGGATTTGTTGACCACCTTTGTGATCACCCAGCATGTCGGCGCGATCAAACGGATCGCGGCATCGGATCGGTTGGCCGAGGGCGGCCACGCCGCCAGCCGCTTGCAAGAGTCCGTGCTGCCGAGGCTGCTCGATGGCACGACGATCGCGTCGGTGGGCATCAGTCATTTGACGACCAGCCGCTTGCACCTGGGGCGTCCCGCCGTCGTCGCAGCGCCGGTTCATCAGGGCGGCGAACAGGGCGATGAACTGGGGGCCGAGCGGGGTGCCCAGCGGGGCTATCGGCTGTCGGGAATCATTCCCTGGGTCACCGGGGCCCCCGCGGTCGGATACGTCGTCGTCGGCGCGACGTGTGACGACGCGACACAAATCCTGGCCTTGATCAGGCCGTCGGACGCAGGCGTTCGGGCCGGCCGCGGTGCGGACATGGTCGCCATGTCCGCCAGCTGTACCGACGCGATCGAGCTGAACGATGTCTTCGTCCCCGGTCAGCATGTGCTGTCCGGACCTCGTCAAAATGTCTTGGCCCCGGCGAAACAGAGGCAAGGCGCCCCGACCGGTGCCGGCGGATTGCAGACCTCCGCACTCGCACTCGGTTTGTCGTACGCTGCGTTGGACTACTTGCGAGACGAATCCGGCCGGCGAAGCAATCTGATTCCGATCGTCGATCGATTCGATGACGAACACGAACGGCTGCACCAGACGATTCGATCGGCCGCAGGCGGAGACAGCGGGCATGATTCGGCCGCCATCCGGTCACTGGCCAACGGCTTGGTCCAACGAACGACCGCTGCGGCCATGACGACCGCCAAGGGAGCCGGGATGATGATCGATCATCCGGTCGGACGCTGGTGCCAGCAGGCGCTGTTCTTTCTCGTCTGGAGCTGCCCCCAACCGGTCGCCGACGCACACCTCTGCGAACTGGCGGGACTGGAGTAGGGGCAGTTGGCAGTAGGCAGTTGGCAGTCGGCAGTCGGCAGTCGGCAGTAGGCAGTCGGCAGTCGGCAGTAGGCAGTCGGCAGCTCCCCCTCTCCTTGTCTCCTTGTCTCCTTGTCTCCTTGTCTCCCCGTCTCCCCCTCTCCTTGTCTCCTTGTCTCCTTGTCTCCTTGTCTCCCTCTCAAAACTCCGCACTCCCCGGCGTCCTGGGAAACGGGATCACGTCGCGGATGTTCGCCATCCCGGTGACGTATTGAACAGCGCGTTCCAGGCCCAGGCCGAATCCGGCATGCGGGACCGTCCCATACTTCCTCAAATCGACGTACCACCCATACTCGTCTTCACTGAGTGATTGTTCGGCCATCCGTTTGCGTAGCACATCCAAGCGTTCTTCGCGTTGGCTGCCGCCGATGATTTCTCCCACGCCCGGCACCAGCACATCCATCGCGGCGACCGTTTTTTCGTCATCGCTGACGCGCATGTAGAACGGTTTGATCGTCGACGGATAGTCGGTCAGAATCAACGGACCGCCGACGTGCTGCTCCGTCAAATAACGCTCGTGTTCGGCTTGCAGATCACTGCCCCAGGCGATGTCATAGTCGAACTTCTGTCCCGATGTTTCCAACACCTTGATCGCTTCGGTGTACGTCATGTGCTCGAACGGTTTGTCGATCACGCCACGGATCTGGTCGATCTTTCCCTTCTCGATCCGTTGATCAAAGAACGCCATGTCTTCTTCGCAACACTGCAGGCATTCGGAGAAGACCTGTTTGAGGAACTGCTCGGCGAGTTGCATGTTGTCGGCCAAGTCAAAGAACGCCGCTTCAGGTTCGATCATCCAGAACTCCGCCAGATGCCGACTCGTGTTGCTGTTCTCGGCGCGAAAGGTCGGCCCGAAGGTGTAGATCCGTCCCAGCGATGTCGCATAGGTTTCGCCTTCGAGTTGCCCGCTAACGGTCAGGAAGGTCGGCTTGTCGAAGAAATCGAAGCTGAAATCCACCGGTCCGCCGGACTTCGCCAGCCGTTCCAAGTCCAGCGTGGTGACGCGGAACATCTCGCCGGCACCCTCGCAGTCACTGGCGGTGATGATCGGCGTGTTGACGTACAGGAAACCGTTTTCATGAAAGAAGCGGTGAATCGATTGACAGATCTGGTCGCGGACCCGCATCACCGCACCCAGCGTGTTGGTGCGGGTGCGAAGGTGCGCCCATTCACGCAGTTTTTCGAACGAGTGCCGTTTTTTCTGCAGCGGATAGGTTTCCGGGTCGGCCCAGCCCAGGACGCGGACGGCACTGGCGTGCAGTTCGGTGGCTTGGCCCTTGGCCGGTGAGGCTTGCAATTCGCCCCGGACGACGACGCTGCAACCGGCGGTCAACCTTTGAATCTCGCCGGCGTAGTTGTCCAGCTCCGCCGGCGCGACGACCTGCAGGTTGCCCAGCGAGGATCCGTCGTTGATTTCGATGAAGCTGAATCCGCCTTTGCTATCACGGCGTGTCCGGACCCAGCCGCGGATCTCACAGGGACGGCCGGAGGACTCGGCAAGACGAGCTTGTTTGACGGGAATCCAATCACTCATTGCGGCGCACTTCGATGGGGAAACGAGTCGTGACAGGCATCGCTGTGAAGCATTTTTTCCTCGCGTTTTGCGAGGCGTTCGCGGCAGGGCGCAAGCCCTCCGGTTTCTCATCTTTACCAAAACACCGGAGGGCTTGCGCCCTACCGCTAAAAAATGCTTCACAGCGTTGCGTGACAGGGCTGATAAAACGGCCGGGGAACCCTACCGGTCCATCGGGGCGATGGCAATGTGGGAATCGATCTTGCATCGATTTCCCCGCCCCACCTATGTTGCCAAAGTATTTTGTCGCACACCCCTCCACAAGATGATTGCGCCATGGACGGCAGTTGGAACGAAAATCGAACTCCAGTTTCGAATTCACGTCATTCACTTCTTCGTCGCCGACCCGCGGGAATCACGATCGCCGCGTTGATTCCCTTGGTCGCGTCGATGGTCCTGGCCGGAGCCGGCAACACCCGGGCGGAAGAGGCGGAATGGATCTGGGCCCACGGGACGACGGCGGAACAGCCGATCGCCGTGGGAGCGGAGTGTTTTTTCCGCAAACCGATCAACCTTCGCGTCCCCGCCGAAGCGCGGATCGAGATCGCAGCGGACGACCAGTATGAACTGTTCGTCAACGGGCACTCGATCGGTGCCGGCCAGTCGTCCCGGACGGTCGACCAATACGATGTCAGCGAGTATTTCGAGGTCGGACGGAACATCGTCGCGGTCAAAGTCCGCAACCGTCGCGGCGACACCGCCGCGCTGGCCGCACGCGTTTCGGTGCGGCCGGAAAATGGCGACAAGTGGTTCACGTTTAGCTCCGACGCCTCTTGGAAAACCAGCACCGACGACAGCGAACTGTGGGAAACCGTCGTCTTCAACGATCGTTTGTGGGGATCGGCGGCGGCGTTCGGCCCGCTCGGCGATACCGCCCCTTGGGATCGCGTCGCAACCGAACCCGAACGCTCCGTTGCCGCCGCACCATCCTCCGCCCCTTCACCGCCGCCCTCTCCGATCGCAGCCAGCGCCGGAAAATCGATCATGGCGTCCCGCGGACTGGCCGGGCCGAACGAACCGTTGAAAACAGCCCCACCGGCTCCACCGACGACCCAACAGCGCGAACGGTTTCAAATTCAAAAAGGATTCGGCGTCCAACGCATCCTGTCCGACGACAAGATCGGATCGGTGATCGCGATGACGTTCAACGAGTTCGGTCATCTGTTGATCTCCAAAGAAAACGGGCCGCTGTTGCTGGCCTATGATGACAACGACGACGGTGTTCCCGAAACCGTCCGCACGTATTGCGACAAAGTCAAATCGTGTCAGGGCATTCTGGCACTCAACGGTCAGGTGTTTGTCACCGGCGATGGCCCCGACGGCCCGGCGCTGTACAAGTTGTCCGACAGCGATCGCAACGGAACGCTGGAGCAGGTCGAAGCGATCGTCAAATTCGTCGACGCGGCCGGTCGCCCGGCCCGTCCCAGTGAACACGGCCCGCACGGTTTGCGATTGGGCCCCGACGGCATGATCTACGTCGCACTGGGAAGCCACGTGCAAGCGGCCGGCGAAATCGGCGACGGACAAACCTATCGTGACGCTTACGAAGGCGACTTGTTGCCGCGTTATGAAGACCCCGCCGGTCACGGTCAAGGCATCAAGGCACCGGGCGGAACCATCGTCCGTACCAACATCGACGGCAGCGTCATCGAACGCGTCGCCGGCGGACTGCGAAATCCCTACGACATCGTCTTCCACTCCGGCGGCGCCATGTTCGTCCACGATGCCGACATGGAAGCCGATGTGGACACCGCATGGTATCGCCCCAATGCCGTCTTCGATGTCACCGAAGCCGGTGAGTTTGGTTGGCGAACCGGTTGGGCGAAATGGCCCGAGTACTATTACGACCGCTTGCCGGACATGCTGGACACCGGACGCGGCAGCCCGACCGGTGGCGTCTGCTACGAACACTACGCGTTTCCGGTCCGTTATCAAAACACTCTGTTCCTGGCCGACTGGAGCGAAGGTCGAATCCTGAATGTGCGTCTGAAACCGCGTGGGGCGAGCTTTGTGGCCGACAGCGAAGTTTTCCTGCAAGGCCAACCGCTCAACGTCACCGACTTGGAAGTCGGCCCCGACGGCGGCTTGTATTTCTGTACCGGAGGCCGGTCGACCGCCGGCGGCGTGTATCGCGTCATCTACAAAGGCGAAGTGCCCGACCGGATGAACAAACTCGGGACGGGAATCGCCGCCGCCATTCGCCAACCGCAAATCGAATCGGCTTGGACACGTCAAGAAATCGCCTCGATCAAAAGCGAACTCGGTGACAGCTGGAACCAACTGGTCGCCGGAGTGGCCTACAGCGACGACAACCCGCCGGATTACCGTGTCCGCGCGATGACGTTGATGCAACTGTTCGGCCCCATCCCCAGCGAAGATCTGTTGCTGGAACTCAGTCAAGCCGAAAGCGAACTGGTGCGTGCCAAGTCCGCGCTGATGCTGGGACGAGCCCCCGGGCCGCGCGGTGAAAAACGCCTGGCGGAACTGTTGGTCGACGACGCACCGGCAGTCCGACGGGCGGCATGCGAAGCGATGTTGCGAGGCAACATCACGCCCGACAACGTCGACGGCCTGTACGAGGTGATCGCAAGCGGTGACCGGACGCTGGCGTTCGTCGGCCGCAAACTGCTCGAACGAATGCCCCCCGAAACCTTCCGCGACGAAGTGCTCGGTACCGACCAAACACGCGTCGCCATCGTCGGCATGCTGGCCCTGGTGGATGTCGACCACAGCGAAAAAACGGCCCTGGCGGTCTTGGAACGCTGCAGCGAAATGATGACCGGATTCCTCAGCGACGCCGACTTCATCGATGTCTTGCGACTGTGCCAGGTGACGCTGCACCGCAGCGGACTGGATCCGTCCAAGGTGGCTCCGCTGGGGGCACAGATCGCCGAAGAGTTTCCCGCGGGCGAACCGAGAATCAATCACGAAGTCATTCGGCTGGCCACGTACCTCAGTTCCGAGTCCTTGGCCGATCGTGCGATCGAGTATCTGGAATCCGATGCGCCGCACGAGACGCGCACCCTGGTGGCGATGTGTTTGCAATCGATGTCCGATGGATGGAACGCGAAACAACGCTTTGCCATCCTGAAATTCTTTGAAAAAGCGGCTAACCGATCGACCGCCGGCTCGCTGCCGATGTACATGACCAACGTCACCCGTGACTTTGCATCGACGCTGTCCGCCGACGACTTGCAAGCCATCCTGGAACAGGGACACGTTTGGCAGAACGCGGCCTTGGCGGCGATCTACAAAGTCAAACAGCCGATCGATGCACTGACGACCGAAACATTGTTGTCACTGGACAAAAAGATTCGCGACAACCAGGACGGCCGTGACGTCCAGCGACGGCTGCGGACGGGAATCGTCGCCTTGCTGGCGTCGTCCGAAGAACCCGCATCCCAAGAGTACTTGCGTGAACTTTGGCGAGACGAACCACAACGCCGCGCCGTCATCTCGATGGCCTTGGCGGTCCACCCCGAAGGCGAAAACTGGGACTACCTGGTCCGCAGTCTGAACATTCTGGACGACGAGGCCGGTGAAGACGTCGTCGCCGCGCTGCAACAGGTCGACGTCGCTACCGACGACCCGATGGCACTGCGTCATCTGATCTTGCTCGGTGTCCGCGCCGAAGCAGACCAACGGCCGTTTGAAAAAATCGAACAATTGCTGGAACACTGGACCGGAATGGAACGTCCGGCCGGTGGAAAGAAATCCATGCGTCCGTGGCAAAAATGGTACGCCAGCGTGTATCCCGATCGCCCGCCGGCTGTGCTGCCCAAGGCCGATGAGTCACGTTGGGATTTTGAACAACTGGTCACGTATCTCGATAGCGACAAGGGTCGCGTGGGAAACCCGGCGGCGGGTAAAGCCGCGTACACCAAAGCCAGCTGTGCCCAATGTCACCGATTCGGAAACTACGGCGAATCGATCGGCCCGAGCCTGTCGGGCATCGCGCGGCGGTTCACCAAACGCGAAATCGTCGAATCGATCCTGTACCCGGCGCACGTCGTCAGCGACCAATACGCCAGCAAGAAAGTCCTGACCCTGGACGGCAAAGTCTATGTCGGCATGGTCAGCGAACAATCCGATGGCACGCTGGTCGTCCGTGACGCCAGGAACAACACCGCGATGATCGAAGCGTCGGAAGTGGACCAAATCCTGCCCAGCACCAGCAGCATCATGCCCAGCGGGCTGATCGACGAACTGACGCTACAGGAGATCAGCGACATGATGGCCTACCTGGGCGTCGTCCCCTCGGCCGAAATCGCAACGCGGCCGTAGCGGACTCTGAAGCAACGCACGGAAAATAAGTGGGAGAGGCTTCCGCCCTGTCGATGCTGGAATGACAGGCTGGAAGCCTATCCCACTGGCAGGACCCGACACGCATTTTCCGTGCGTCGCATAGGTTTTCGCAGAGCCGGCGCTCTCTGGCGTTTGCTTGCTGCGCAAACGCCGTTTGTCCCAGAGGGAGAGAATCTAAATTGGTTGACATCTCCTTCCGCGTTCGCCAATATAGACATGCCGACTTAAATGTGGCGTGAGTTTCAAATTCTGTTTCTTTCCAGCCTTGGGGGAATGCATGGCAACCGCAACGTCGCTCGTTCTGTTTCTGCTGGCGTGTCAGGTTTCAGAGGTCGGAAAAGTCGCCAGCGTGAGCGACAGTGCGGAGGAACGATTGGCTTACATGCAGAAGACGGGCTCGTCGTATCAGGTGACCGTCGGAGAAAAATCGAGCGGACAACCGGTGACGTTTCGCAGCAAGCCTGTGTTGCGATTCACCAACCCGGTCAGCGGCGTCGTCGACGGCGGGTTATTCGTTTGGGAAGACAACGAGAAACGCCCCGTTGCTGCGGCACAGATCTTTATCATTCCCCAAACCGATGATGTCTGGTTGCACGAGTTTCAATCACTCTCCACACGACCGTTGAGGTTTGAATACAACGGCCGTGCGGCGTGGGCCCCCGCCGAGGCCGGCGTCAGCTTTAAACCGATTCCCGACGCGGCCAGGCCTGCGGCGACAGAGCCGGCGCGCCTGCGGCAAATGCGTCAACTCGTCCGTCGCTTTTCGGCAAGCGATGATTTTGAAGGCGGCGACGAGGACCGGTTGCGAATGATGACGACACCGATCGCACGCTACCGTGACCAGACGACGATCGACGGCGCCGTGTTCGTGTTCGCCCACGGCACCGACCCGGAACTGTTCGTGATCATCGAAGCACGCCCGCCCCAGGGCGACCAGGCTGCGACTTCGGACGCCCAGTGGCACGTGGCGCTGGCTCCCATGACCTCCTACGCGCTCCAGGCCCAGTTGGATGGAAAGCCCTACTGGAGCGTTCACCGGCGTCAAGAGCCGATTCCCGTCACCGCGACCTTCAAGAACTTCGTCTTCCCACCGACACACTGATCCACCGCCGTAAGGCTCTCCGGTAAATCGAGAAGGGAACATGAATCACTCTGGCTCCCCTCTCCCCCGATTCCTGGCGAGCCTAAGCGAGTCAGGAATCGGGGGAGAGGGGAGCCATTTTGGGATACGTCGCTTCTCGATTTGGCGGTAGGGGGCTTGCGGGCTGTCGTTTTTGTGAGCCGCGCGCCGCGTAAGCGGCCGGGCACTGCGATGCTGCCCGGGGCCTTACGGCCAGCGGCTCACCATTCACTCAGCAGAATCCGACAAAACCGACAGCCCGCGAGCCGTCCGGTGCGGTGAGACCGACGGGCTCAACCCGCCGAACCGTACTGCTGCGGGGGGCTGGCGATGTCGATGACTTCGGCCACCGGCAGGACGAAGATCTTTCCGTCACCGATCTGCCCCCGCGATCCGGTCAGCGCGTTGCGGCTGATCACGTCGATCACGGTTTCCAGTTCGTCCTCGTGCACCAAAACTTCCACCGCGACTTTGCGCAACAAGTCGACTTTGTATTCGTTGCCGCGGAACAGTGCCGATTTTCCATGCTGGCGGCCATAGCCCATCGCGTCACAGACGGTGATGTCATCCAACTGCAGTTCGCGCAAGGCGTCACGCACGGTGGACAGTTTGGTGGGTTGGATGATCGCGATGACGACACGCATGATGAAACCACTCGGCGGTGTAGTTTAGATCGTTGGGGAACGATTCAGCAGGAAGGAGAGGGGGCGTCGGGACTGACGTCCGCATGCACCGGAACCGGTTGCCGGAGCCGAGCCGATTCGGCCAAGGCGTCCAAGACCGTTTGGGTTTGTAACGCCAGCTGATTGAATGCTTCCAATGGCTGCTGGCCGATCAATGCCTGGATCATCCGTTGTTCTTGACGATCCGACGATTCGTGGGCCTGCACCTCGCCGTTGGCGTCATGCACCCAAAACCGAGTCGGTCGTTCCGCCCAAGGGCGTGTGAAGTCGTCGCAGATGACCGAAGCGTCACTGCCGGCGACTTCGAACCATTTTCGTGTCGCGGTATCGTAACCGCATGAAAAGCTGGCCGTCAGGTCGTCGTCAAACCACAGCATGGCGTTGGTGCGAAGGGGCACACCGTTCTCTTCGATGCAATCGGCAAAAACGCGGTTGGGGCTGCGGCCGGCAAAGTAACACGCCAGCCCCGCGGTGTACCAGCCGAGGTCCAGCAAGCAGCCGCCGCCCAATTCGGGATCCAAGCGATGTTCGCCGGACTGAAACGGTCGATAAAAGGAAACGGCGGCTGTGATGTGTCCCAATCGTCCCAGTCGCCCGCCGCTGGCGAGCGCCCGCATCGCTGCGGTTCGTCGATGATGCAGCCAACCGGTGGCGTCCAACCAGCGGACGCCGAATCGCTGGCAGGCTTGGGCGATCTGGTTGGCTTGGTCGGCCGAGGTGGCCAACGGTTTTTCGCACAGGATGTGTTTTCCCGCCTCCGCCGCCCGCACGCACCAGTCGGCGTGCAAGGACGGTGGCAGTGACAAATAGACGGCATCGATGTCGTCGCGGTCGAGTAACGCTTGGTAACCCTCGACCGCCGCGGGGATGCCGTATTGCGAGGCGAACCAATCCGCCCGCTCTTGCGATCGACTGGCGATCGCAGTGACGGACACCGCATCGGTCGATTGCAGATCGGCAACCAAACGACGTGTGATTCGGCCCGTGCCCATCACGCCGAAGCGGGTGGGTGCGGAGTCGGTGGGGGAAGCAGTCATCGAGTACTTGGGATTAAACGGGGACGGGAATGCTGCGCAACAGTTCCGCCATCAGCTGTTCGACGGTGTCGCGACTGGAATTGGCGGAAAAGTCATCGACGAGCACGCGGTGGGAAAGCGTGGTCACGGCCAGCGATTTGACGTCGTCGGGCGTGACAAAGTCGCGCTGTTCGGTCACCGCGCGGGCTTGGCAACCACGGTAAAAACTGAGCGCCGCACGGGTGCTGACCCCCAATCGAAACACGTCGGTCGTCCGCGTCAGCGCGACGATTTCCAGCAGGTAGTCTTGCAGCGATTCGTCGACACGCACCGAGCGGACGGCCGCTTGCGCCGCCACCACCTCGTCCGCCGTCACGACGCTCTTGATCGAATCGACGGGTTCGCCGCTGCGATGCGATTGCAACACCATTCGCTCACTGTCGCGTTCGGGATAACCGATGCTCGTCCGCATCAAAAACCGGTCCATTTGACTTTCCGGCAACACGTACGTGCCTTCGAACTCAAACGGGTTCTGTGTCGCGACGACGATAAAGGGTTGGGGCAGGGGGTAAGTGGTTCCGTCCGCAGAGACCTGTCCGTCGCTCATCGCTTCGAGCAACGCCGATTGGGTCCTCGGTGGGGCGCGGTTGATTTCGTCGGCCAGGACCACATTGGAAAAAATCGGCCCCCGCGTGAATTGAAATTCACGGGTATCGCTGCGATAAATCGAGCTGCCGGTGATGTCGCTGGGCAACAGGTCCGGTGTGAACTGAATTCGGCTGAATTCGGTATCAATACTGCCGGCCAACGCCTTGGCGGCGAGCGTTTTGCCCACTCCGGGGACGTCTTCGAGCAGCAGGTGTTCCCCGGCCAATAAAGTCAACACGATCGAGCGAACGGCTTCGTTTTTCCCCAGAATGACCGTTTCCATGTTTTCCCGCAGCCGTCGAGCGGTCTCGTAAGCATGCTGCATCATCGATAAAACAAGATCGGGGAAGGGACGGCGAATCAGTGGTCGCCCATATTAACCCAGGTGTGACCGGTGGCGGAACCCACGGCCGAGAACGCTGCTGCCGAAATGATTTTTGGAGAAATGAGCCCATGGCGGAGTCAATTCAACAGGCCCCGAACGAGAATCGTGACGATTCATCGACCGATCGCGATCCGTCGGTCGATGGGGCTGCGACCGGAAAGCCAAAGTTGGTCAACGCCGCGATCGCGTTCGCCCTGGCCGTCCTGATCACGGCCGTGGCGCAATATTTTGCGCCGTCGTTCGATCACCAGAACGCCAACTTGATCGGATTGGCGTGTCTGTCGATCGCCTCGCTGTACGTCTTGTATCGTTTCCATCGCTTGGAAAGCTGGTCCGGTCACCGCTGGCGAGTCCCGACCGTGACCGTGGCCGCCGTCGCCTTGTTTTGGACGGCGTTTCAATTCGATGGCTTCAGCGGCGAAATGCTGCCGCTGTTCCGCTGGCGGTTCGCCGGCGAAACGCCACGCGAATTAAAATCGGTCCCACCCGGCGCGCTCGACACCGGCGAAACGGAGGGCCAGGACCTGGCGTCTGAAACAGCGACCGAGACCCCCACGCCGGCCGTCACGTCGCACCAGTTTTTGGGCCCCAACCGCAACGGCGTCTACCCCGAACGCCGATTTACCACGCCGACGTCCCTGTCGCAGGTGGACGTGTTGTGGGACCAGGGAATCGGCGAGGGATGGTCGTCCTTCGCCGTGGCCGGCGAGCATGCGATCACGTTGGAGCAACGTGACGACCAGGAATGTTTGACCTGCTATCGTCTTTCCGACGGCGAGTTGGTTTGGATGCAACAACACGCCGGCCGGCACGAGAATCAGTTCGGCGGAATCGGACCACGTTCGACGCCGACGATCCAGGGCGATCGAGTCTACGCGACCACGGCGACGGGGTTCTTGTGGTGTGTGGATCGATCGACCGGGGCCGTGCACTGGACCCGCAACCTGTTGGAACTGGCCGGCTGGAGCGGTCAAGATGCGTTTGAGGTCGCCGCACCCTGGGGTTATGCCTGCTCGCCGCTGCTGGTCGACGGTCTGTGTGTCACCAGCCTCGGCGGTCCCGGCGTTGATCAACCCGTTCGCTCACTGGTGGCGCTGGATGCGGAATCCGGAGATGTGGTGTGGCAGGCCGGTGACGACCAACTCAGTTACGCGTCGCCGATCGTGGCGACACTCGACGGCGAACGTCAAATCGTGTCGGTCAACGAGAAAACCGTCAGCGGACATCAGATCCACGACGGCACCGTGCTGTGGACCTTTCCCTGGCCCGGTTCGACCAACACGGGAGCGAATTGTTCGTCGGCGGTGCCCGTCAAAGAGAACCGTTTACTGGTCGGAAAAGGCTATAGCGGAGGCAGCGTGTTGGTCAGCGTGACCAAGGAAGGTTCCGGATGGACGACGTCGGATGTCTGGCGCAGCAGTCGTGTTTTGAAAACCAAATTCAATCACACCTGTGTCGCCGGCGACGTCGGCTATGGCATCGGCAACGGTTCCCTGCAGGCGGTCAACTTGGATGACGCGACGACGTACTGGACGCAACCGAGACGACGCCGCGCCGGGCAGGGACAAGCGGTGCTGGTCGGTGACGTGTTGGTCGTCCAGGACGAAACCGGTGATGTGGTGTTTGTCGAAGCGTCCGTCGATGACTATCACGAACTGTTTCGCATGCCCGCACTGGATTCGAAGACCTGGAACATCCCCACCGTCGCGGGCCGTCACGTGCTGGTCCGAAACGACCGCCAAGCGATTTGTTTCCAGTTGCCACAGAAATAAAACAGTGGCGTAAGCTTCCAGCTTGCGATTCGAACTGCAATCGCAAGCTGGAAGCTTACGCCACCGGGGGCCGACATGAACTCATCGACCGCATCTGCCGCCGAGCCGACGCCCTGGCTGTTCAGCCGGTCGGTCGACCTGATGACCTTCGGTGGCAGTGCGCTGCTGGCCCTGGCGATGCTCGGCGTCGGCGGTGTGTTCGGTTGGCTGCACCAGGACACGCCCAGCTGGGCCTGGGTGGTCGCCATTCTGTTGATCGATGTCGCCCACGTCTACGCGACGGGATTTCGCGTCTATTTCGATCGCGCCGAACTGGCACGGCGACCGTGGTTGTACGCGTTGACGCCCGGATTGGCGTTTGCCATCAGCTGGGCCCTGTACAGCGAAAGTGTCGACGTGTTTTGGCGCTGTTTGGCCTATTTGGCGGTGTTCCACTTCATCCGCCAGCAATACGGCTGGGTGGCACTGTATCGCAACAAAGCCGGCGAAACGAATCGTTGGGGCCGCCGGATCGACACCGCCGCGATCTATCTGGCGACCGTGTATCCGCTGGTCTATTGGCACTGTCACCTGCCCCGGGAATTCTGGTGGTTTCGCCCCGATGACTTCGCCTCGTTTTCGCTGGACTGGTCACTCTACCTGGCGCCGCTGTACTGGTCGGCGATGGCGGCGTATGTCGTCAAAGCGATCGGGTTGGCGGTGACTAGGCGTCGATTCAACCCCGGCAAGGATCTGGTCGTGGCGACAACCGCGGTGTGTTGGTATCTGGGAATCATCACGTTCAATTCTGATTATGCGTTCACCGTGACCAACGTGATCATTCACGGGATTCCCTACATGGTCCTGGTCTACTGGTACCACCAGACAGCCACACCAACGCAATCACAAGCGCTGCCCTCGGTGGGGATGCGACTGTCGCGTTTCATCGGACTGATTTGGATCTTGGCCTACGTCGAAGAACTGGTCTGGGATCGCGGCGTTTGGCACCAGCGGTCCTGGTTGTTCGGCACGCCGTGGAATCTTGAATCGGTGGAATTGATCCTGGTGCCGCTGTTGGCCGTTCCGCAGATCACACACTACGTACTGGACGGTTTCATTTGGAAGCGGCGAACGAGCGCGAAGTTCGCGACGTTGGCGAGCCCGACGGGGGAACGCTCGGTGCGTTAGGACCGTCAGAAGAATAAGTGGGAGAGGCTTCCAGCCTGTCATGGCGAAAACGACAGGCTGGAAGCCTGGCCCACAATCGCCGCGGAAAAGAGGTCAGGACGTCGGCAATTCGTCGATCGTTTGACGCAGGATCGCGAGAATGGACGCACGGTCGTCCGAACTCAAGTGACGATACGCGTCGGAATCGTCTTGCCCGTTCAACACACGCCACAGCCGTTCATAGACCTTCGCTTTCAATTGCTCATCGAGCGCCGCAAAGGCCGGCGAATAGATCGTGTAGCTGCAGGGAAAACGGAACAGACGTTTCTTCAGATCGAACTGTCGCAATGATTTTCCGTCACCGGTCATCGGGCCTTTGGCGACAAAGTCCTGCTGAAAACGCTCCGAACCTTTGATCTCGGATTCCAACCTCGCTTCATCGACGAACAACAGATGGTCGACGACCAACTTGGCCGATTCATCGATCACCGATTCCAGTTGCGCCCGCTGGCCCGGTGAATCCGTCGACGTGTAACGCGCTCGGCGGACGGCATAATTCGCATCGGTCAACCGATTGTGCATCTCCACCTGATGCTCCAAAACCATCAAGGCCACGATATCGCTGCCGGCGACGGGCCACCGTGAAAGGTCAAATTGGCGGCTGAGTGTTTCCGCGCTGGACTCACCAAATGAAACGAGTGCTTCGCCTTCCAAGAACGCGTTGCCCATGTGTTTCATCGATCCATGGTGGCCGGTCACGTACCAACCGCCCCAACGTTCTTCCAAGGGACTGGTGTGGTCGGTCACATATGTCTCAAGCAGCAAATTAATCTTGCCGCTGGGACGCGCCATCACACTTTGAACCGTGTGCACCGGGATCTTGCCGTGATCGACCGTTTTCTCATGACAGCCCAGGCAGCGAAAGTTCTCGCGCCGCATGTACGGTCGTCGCGGAGCCATCTGGATCGTGTAATAAACGGCACCGAGGTTGGGGTCGGCCACCGAGAGTTCTAGCAACGAGCTGCCGCGAACCCAGCCCACATAAACCTCATCTCCAAAGTAAATCGCCCGGGGGTTGGTCGGTGAAATCCGTCCGGTCTGCAAACTGGTCTTGGAAAAGACGAGTGCTTGGGACGAAATCGGGACTTCCAACTCGCGGAGGATCGATCGCAGGTATCCGTATCCGTCTTCATAGACCAATTCCAATTCCCCCGAATCCACTTTGTCGATCATCGCCGTCACGCGATTGTCACCCTTGGTTTCGGTGTAATTGATCGGCGGCTCGTCCAGGCGTGACTGGGCGTGGCAGATCGAAGGGGCGGCCACGAGCAACGCGAGCGTCAGCAGCCGGAGTGGTTTGAGGTCATGCATCGGAGGTGGGGTCGATTGGGACCGGAAGGCGGGGGAGATGCCACACGAGGGCGAGTTCTCTGGCGAGTCTACGCCGGTTGCCAGGCACTCGCCAGTCTATCTTAGCGACACCGTAAATCGCGTGGGCGGAAAAGCAGGCGAGGGGAGCGAGCCGAAACGCTCAAGCGTCGCGGCACACTGGGTCGGCGCACAGATTGGTTGGTCAAAAGATTGGTTGGTCAAAAGATTGGTTGGTCAAAAGATTGGTTGGTCAAAAGATTGGTTGGTCAAAAGATGGCGGCAGATCGGCCTCGCCGTCCGCCACGGGCTGAATTCTCAATTTTTTGACCACCGCATTTTTTGACCAATCCGATTTCCGTGCAAATCAACAACCGGCGCGCCAACTCCCTTCGCGCTCACTGCGGAAACCGGTCCTGTTTCAAGACCGCTTTGGCAAGGTCCGTGACTTGACCGGGCAGGATCGGCTCGGGCTTGGGTTTGCTCATGAATCGAGTATAGCGAATCTTTCTCGAATTTGGCGGTGCAGTTGAGAACGCGCCTTGGGCAACTTATGATGCACCCTGGCACCGCCTTCCAACTCTCCCCACCCGATCGCTCTGGATCACCTACTGATGCGCTACCTCGTCGCCGTTCTCATCGTGGTCGGTTTCACCGTCACGTCATTCGCATCCAATTGGCCGGAGTTTCGAGGACCATCGGGGGACGGCCATGCCACTGATGCAAAGCTGCCGGTGACGATCGACCAGTCGGTGGTCAAATGGAAAACTCCGATTCACGGCAAAGGCTGGTCCTCGCCGGTGGTTTGGGACGACCAGATCTGGCTGACGACGGCGACCGACGACGGCACCCGGATGTCCGTGATTTGTGTCGATCGCAACAGCGGCAAGATCGTGCACGATAAGGTCCTGCTGGAAAACGAAACCCCCGCGTTCTGCCACCCGATGAACAGCTACGCGACGCCGACGCCGGTGATCGAAGCCGGTCGCGTCTACATCCACTTCGGCAGCTACCTGACCGCCTGCTTAGACACCTCCAACGCAAACGTCATCTGGAAACGCGAGGATTTGGAATGTGATCACCACCGCGGCCCCGCGTCATCGCCGATTCTGCATGACGGCAAGTTGTTCATCGCGTATGACGGATACGATGTTCAATATGTGGTGGCACTGGATAAAGAAACCGGCCAGACGGTTTGGAAAACGAAACGCGAGATCGACTACGGCACCAACGACGGTGACCGGATGAAAGCCTACTGCACCGGCCACGTCATCACCGTCAACGGCCAGGAACAATTGGTCTACCCCAGTGCCGTCGCGACGATCGCCTACGACCCGTCCAACGGCCACCCCCTTTGGACCGCCTACCACGAAGGCATGAACGCGTCGGCCCGTCCGCTGTACGGCGACGGCCTGGTGTTCATCACCAACGGCATGGGGTCGATGATCGCGGTCAGCCCCGACGGCAAAGGAAACGTGACGGGGACACACATCGCCTGGTCTGCTCGAAAGAGTGTCGCCAAGAAATCGTCCCAGTTGCTCGTCGACGGCGTGCTGTACATGAACAGCGACGACGGCGTGATCTCGGCGCGCGATCCGAAAACCGGAGACGTCGTCTGGCAAGAACGAGCCGGCGGTTCCTTCGCCGCCTCGCCGATCTATGCCGATGGCCGCATCTATTGCTTCAGCACCGAAGGCGACATCCTGACATTCAAGCCCGGCGAGACCTACCAGGAACTGGCAAAAACGACGCTCGGCGACGGATTCATGGCCTCACCGGCGGTCGTCGCAGACCAACTGATCCTGCGCAGCAAGTCTGACTTGTATCTGATCCAGCCGTGACGCCATGGCCCGGACGGCTTGTTGATGCTCCGGTCCTCCGGTGCAGTGGAAACCGGCGGGTCAAAAGATGTAGGAGCCCGATTCACTCGGTTCGACGTGGCGGAGCGGCCAGGTCCAGAAAGACCATGTGTGATGGATTGCCGACCGCGGCGTAGTGGCCGGTGAAATCGAGCGCGCCGGTTTGACGATTCACTTTGAAGATCGCGATGTGGTCGGCTCGTTGGTTCAGGCAATAGAAGAATCGGCCTGTCGGGTCAAAGCTGAAGCTACGTGGATAGTTCCCGCGCGTCCACTCTTCGCCCACAAACGTCAGCTCCCCGTCGTCGCCGACGGCAAAGATTCCCACGCTGTCGTGCAAGCGGTTGCCGGCGTAAACGAATCCGCCATCGTCAGACACCAAGATCTCGGAGCAGAAATTGCTGCCGACAAACCCCGGCGGCAAGGTCGAGACGGTTTGTCGCGCGGCCAACTGCCCCGCGTCCGCATCGTAGTCGAACAAGACGATCGTCGAGCCTTCTTCCTGGATTGAATAAAACCAGCGTCCGTTGGGGTGAAAATGAAAATGTCGCGGTCCGTCTCCCGGTGGCAATGAGATCGCCGCCGGATCGTTGGGGGTCAAGGCTCCGGTTTGCTCGTCGAACTGCCAGAGAAAGAGCTTGTCCAAGCCCAGGTCGGCGTGCATCACATACTTTCCCGACGGATCGGATTGAATCATGTGGGCGTGGGTGCGATCGTGGCCGCTGATGGCAAAGCTGCCCGCCGGCGCGTGGGTTGCTCGCGTCGGTCCGATCGTGCCGGTGTCCTGCTTGACCTGGACCGGTTCACCCAAACGCCCGTCCGCGTTGACCGGCAGCACCGCAACGCTACCGCCGAAATAGTTGGCGACCAGAACAAACCGTCCGCTGGGATGAATGCTGATATAGGTCGGACCGGCGCCGCCGCTTCGCACGGTGCCCATCAACGTCAACTTGCCGCTGGATCGGTCGATCGAAAACGTGCTGACCGAACCTTCCTTACCCTCACCGACGCGATCGGTTTCGTTGGCAGAATACAGCCGTGTTCCCGCAGCGTTGACGGCCAAACAACTGGGACTTGTCCCCATCCGCTGCGTGCCGATCTCGGTCAACTCTCCCGTCTGGCGATCGACTTGAAACAGATGGATCCCCCGTCCATTGCCCGGCGGCAGATCCACTTGCGTCGGCAACACATCCTGCAGCGGCGAGCTGAACGTGCCGACATAGGCGATCAACGGCGGCGCATCGGATTCTGCGTGGGCAACACCACCGGCAACCGGGCCGACCGCGGCCAAGGCGACCGAAGTCTTTAAGAACGAACGTCGAGATCGGGAGAGTTGATTCATCTTCATAAGTGGCAGAAGGGTGGGAAGGTTACAAAGGCAAGGCGATCATTCTGATCGAAAGGAGTAGGCGTAGGTCAGGCTGTGCCTGACGGAGCGTCGGCATGCACAGCATGCCCTACGCGGCTGAGCGTCGGCATGCACAGCATGCCCTACGCGGCTGCCCCCCTATTTTGACCAACAAAATCTTCCTATCCTCAAAGTCTGTCTCTCAGCGCCGAACGCAGCCGTTCAATTTCGCTGCGATCCAGTTCCGGTGGATCTTTTTCCAGCAGCAGATTGACGTCTTCCAGACCCAGATTGATTCTTCCCGTCATCCCTCGTAATTGGGCCCGCAACATGCGGTATCGGGCCTGGCCGGGATTGACCGCAACGATGGCGTCACAGTAGCGGAGCATGGCCTCGCCGTCGTTCTGACGTCCGGCGACGCCGATCAAGTTGTTCAGGATTCGGGTCAGGATTTCGATGTCGGTGTTGGCTTGCAAATCAGAGGGGCGGATCGGGCGTCCGGCGTGCAGCGTGACGATCTCGTTGGCGTCGTCGCGGCTGAGCAACTTGCCGCGTTCAAACACGTCGATCAACTGTTCGTTTTTGTCATCGATGACGTGTTTGGACACGAAGTGCCCGGGCAAGCCGACGCCTTCGACCTTCATCCCCAGCCGGCGTCCGATTTCGATGTACAAGACGGACATCGTGATCGGCAGCCCCTCGCGATCGTCGATGACGCGATTCAGGTGGCTGTTGGCGGTGTGATAGTATTCGCTTCGACTGCCATGGTATCCGTTCTCTTCGAACAGATACCGGTGCAGGGCGTCGCGTTTCTCGGTCGCCGACGCGTCTTCCTTCAGGGTGTCCTGGATTTCTTGTGCCATTTCGTCGACGCGAGCGAGATAGGCATCGACATCCAAATCGGGGCTGTCCAGTTTTGCGATCAACAGCGATCCGATCAGCAGACGTTGATCGGCGTCGGTTTGCTCCAGTCCGCTCAAGCGACCGATCGTCTCGGCGCGTTCGACGTCGTCGGCCAACTGGTGCAGTCGCTCGGCCTGTTTTTCCAGCTCGATCGCCCGTCGCGTCAATTCGCGTGATGCCAGATCGCCGGACTTGCCCAGTTCGTGAATTTGATCGGTTCCGATCGAATCCAGTGGCAGCGTCGCCACCTCAAGTTCCTCAAGCGTGCGTTCGGCGGTTTCGGACAACATCGGTGACGGCAACGCGGCACCGAGTTGGAAGCCGGAAAACTCTGGCTCGGTCTCGCGGAACTTTGCCAGCCCGACCTGACCCTCGGTGAGCTGTTGATCGTCGGATTCGATCACCAGACGTCCGTTGACGAAGCAGGAGATCTTGTCGGTTTCGACACGCACCTTCAATTGATTCCATTGTCCGGGCAGATAGTGTTCCGTTTCCACTTCTTTGAGGATGTCCCAGGAATAGACCGAGGCCCCGCGAAAGCATGTCAATCGCAGGCGTCCGGCACTGGCGTAGAAACCGTAATGCTTGTTTTGGCCGTCGCTGTGGAACGCCAACCCGGCCGCTCCGGATTCGTCGTCCAGCCGGACCATCACGGCGATTTCAAAGGGCCGCTGGGGAACCTCCCGTTTGGACAGCAACAGAGAACGTCCGCCGAAACCGTTGCCCTGGCCCAAGGCGACGATTCGTCCGCCGCGTTGTTGCCAGCGGGATCCCATCACCGGCGTCCATCGGTCCGCGTTGATCCGACCGATCCGGACCCAGCGATCGATCGTGACCGGATTCGGGTTCTCGCGCAATGCGACCAGTTGGCTGATCGGGATGGCGAATCCCAAGTTTTGGTCGATGGACGATTTCATGTTGATGATGCCATGGACACGGCCGTCCAGGTCGACCAGGGGGCCGCCGCTGTTTCCCGGTTCGATCGGCATCGCCAACTGCAACAACTCGCGGCCTTCGACTTCACGTCTGGCCGACACGATGCCTTCGACCACGCTGTTGCGCAGCCCCAGGGGATTGCCGAAGGCCAGCACGCGGATGCCTTGCTGGGATGTTTCGTCTTCGGCAAACCGGAGCGCCGGCAGCCCGGTGGATCCGGGATCGACGCGAATGATTGCCAAATCGCTGGTCACGTCCGAGGCCTCGACGCCGAGCACTCTCAGTTTTTTGCCGCCGGCTGTCTCTACGGTAAAGGGACGCCCTTCATCGATCACGTGAAAGTTCGTGGCGACCAGTCCGTCGGAATCGATGATGAATCCGGTCCCGATGCCCAGTGGTTTCCCGTCACGCCCCTGGACCCGAATCGTCGCAACCGAAGGGCGAATTTTGGCGATCAACGATTGGTGGGATTGTTCGTCAGCGGTCAGGGGAGACGCCGTGAAGATCGCGGTCGTCGTCAGCAGGGCCAATAAAATCAAATCGAGTCGGTACACTGTCGCTCCTTGCAGAGAAGAATCGTTCATGCCGCTATGATAGCGGGATGCCGACGGATCATCAGGTTGGACGTGATGAAAAAGTCGATGCGAAGACGGATGCGGACTCGCTTCGAATGCGCCCCGTACGGTTCCACGCATTTCAGGAGGTTGAGGATTGATGGTCGAGTTTCCCAAAGAGATCTTGCATCGGCTGAAAACATGCGGCGTTGTCGCCGGTTTTTCGGTCGACAAAGTGGAACAGGCGGTGCCCCTGGCAAAAGCCTTGTTGGACGGGGGGATCAACGCCATCGAATTGATGCTCCGCACACCGGCGGCGATGGCGGCGGTGATCGAAATCTGTGCCGAAGTCCCCGAGATGCTGGTCGGAGTCGGGACGATCTTGAGTCCGGCATCGGTCCGCGAGGTCAAAGCCGCGGGCGCAGATTTCGGTGTCGCACCGGGAATGAACCCGCGCGTCGTCCGCGCGGCGCAAGACATCAGCCTGCCCTTTGCCCCGGGGATCGCGACGCCATCGGATTTGGAAGCGGCGATCGAACAGGGCTGTCGCTTCGTCAAATTTTTTCCGGCCGAAGCGATGGGAGGCGTCCACTACCTGCGCAGCCTGGCAGCTCCCTACAAACACCTGGGCATCGAATACTTTCCGCTGGGTGGGATCAACGCCGAAAACATGTCAATGTATCTTCGCGAGCCCAATGTGCCGACGGTCGGCGGATCATGGATCGTCAAACAAGGTTTGGTGGACAACGAAGACTGGGCGGGAATCAGCGCCCGAGCCGCCGCCGTGATGAGCAAATTACAAGAGGAACAACGCAGATGAATCAAGTGGTCGTGACGTTCGGAGAAATCATGGGTCGGTTGGCGGCACCGGGGCACCTGCGGCTTCGCCAGACCCGCGAGTTGGAAGTCACCTATGCCGGAGCCGAAGCCAGCGTCGCCGAATCGATCAGCAACTTTGGCGGTGCGGCCCGCTTCGTCACCGCGCTGCCCAAGCACGCCTTGGCCGACGCCACGATCGATTCGATCCGCGCTCTGGGTGTCGACACCCGTTTCGTGTTGCGGACCGACGAAGGGCGACTGGGGCTGTACTTTTTGGAAACCGGCGCCAACCAACGCCCCAGCAACGTGATCTATGACCGCGCCGATTCGGCGATCGCGATCACGCCGGCCCACCGGTACGACTGGGACGGGATCCTTGACGGAGCCCAGTGGTTGCATTTGACGGGGATCACGCCGGCACTCTCGCGGGGCGCGGCCGATGCGACGTTGGCCGCGGCGCAACAAGCCCAAGCCGTCGGTGCGACGGTTTCAATCGATTTGAACTTCCGCGCCAAACTGTGGAAATGGGACGCCACCCAATCGCCGCGTCAGCTGGCTCAGGCAACCATGCGGACGATCTTGCCTTACGTTGATGTGGTGATCGCCAACGAAGAAGATTGCCACGACGTGCTCGGCATCCAAGCCGGCCAGACCAACGTCCACGCCGGAGCGTTGGACACGTCACGCTATCCCGACGTGGCGCGCCAAGTCGCGACGCAATTCCCCAACGTTTCCAAGGTCGCCATCACGCTCCGCGAAAGCCTTTCGGCGACACACAACAACTGGGGCGCGATGCTCTATGACGCCGCATCCGACCGACCCGTGTTCGCGCCGCTCGACGCGGAGGGCAATTACCGGCCCTACGAAATCAAAAACATCGTCGACCGGGTAGGCGGTGGCGACGCGTTCGCCGCGGGGCTGATTTTTGCGTTGACGACAGCTGATTTGAGCGAATCGCAAACGGCGTTGAGCTACGCCGTCGCCGCATCCTGTCTAAAGCATTCGATCAAAGGCGATTTCAATTTCTCCACGCGGAGCGAAGTGGAGGCCCTGATGGGCGGCTCCGCATCGGGACGCGTGGTCCGATGAAACGGGTAAACGCTACGCTGTAAAGCATTTTTTAGCGGTAGGGCGCGAGCCCTCCGGTGTATTGGCAAAGATGAAGAACCGGAGGGCTCGCGGGCTGTCGATTTAGTTGGGATCTGCTGAGTCAATGGTGAGCCGCTGGCCGTAAGGCCTCGGGCAGCGTCGCAGTGCCCGGCCGCTTACGCGTCGCGGCTCACGAAAACGACCGCCCGCTCGCGCCCTGCCGCTAAAACCTAAAGAAACACAGGGAAAAATTACTTCACAGCGTTAGGGTAAACGGTCCAATGAGAAACTTGCTTCTGATTCTATTCAGCCTGCCTTTGATGGGCCTGTCTCAGACAAACGTGGCACAGGCGCAGCAGCGAGGTGTGATCAACAACGCGGAAAGCCCCCACGTCAAATTGAAGAGTATTGACATCGGCGATTGTCAATGGACGTCAGGCTTTTGGGCCGACAAGTTCAAACTGTGCGAAGAGGTGATGGTGCCGCACATGGGGATGCTGCTCAAGGGAGACCGCGGGCATGCGTACAACAACTTCAAAATTGCCGCGGGTCTCAAACAGGGCACACACCAAGGCATGCACTGGCACGATGGTGACTTCTACAAATGGATGGAAGCCGCCATGTATGTCTACGCCATCAACAAGGATCCGAGAATCCTGGAAGAACTCGACGAGATCATCACGGTCATCGGGCATGCCCAAGCAGACGATGGCTACCTGTCGACGCAAATCACCATCCCCGGACTCAAACGGTTCTCGAATCGACAGTATCACGAGCTGTACAACAGCGGACATCTACTGACCAGCGCCTGCATTCACCATCGGGTCACCGGCAAGACCAACTTTTTGGACATCGCGGTCAAGCATGCCGACTACCTGTATGACCTGTTCGAGCCACAACCGAAGGCGCTGGCGCGGTTCGGGTTCAATCAGACGCAAATCATGGGACTGGTCGAGCTGTACCGCACGACGAAGGACAAACGGTATCTGCAACTCGCCGAGATCTTCATCAACATGCGCGGGAAATCGCCCCCGGAGCCCGATGAGACGGTGCGATTCAAAATGGTCGGCGACATGGTTCAGGAACGCAAACCGCTGCGCAAAGAAACCGAGGCGGTCGGCCATGCCGTGTTGGCGCTCTATTTTTATGCCGGTGCCGCCGACGTCGCCGCGGAAACGGGCGAACGGGCGTTGATCGATGCCCTGGACCGGCTCTGGGAAAACGTAGTCCACCAAAAAATGTACATCACCGGCGCTTGTGGCCAAACACATCACGGTGCGTCCAGCCGCGTCGATTTTGTCCACGAGGCATTCATCGGCGAATACACGATGCCCAACTTGACGGCCTACAACGAGACCTGTGCGAACCTTTGCAACGCGATGTTCAGCTTGCGCATGTTGGGGATTCACGGCGAATCAAAGTACGCCGACATCATGGAACTGGTGATGTTCAACAGCGGCCTGTCGGGGATCAGTGCGGACGGGACCCACTACCTCTATTCCAACCCGCTACGTGTGATCCATGGTGCCCGCGACTACTCGGCGTTGGTCACGGAAACCCCCGATCGACAACCCTATCTGGAATGTTTTTGCTGCCCGCCGAATCTGGTCCGCACGGTGGCCCAGTTGTCCGGCTGGGCGTACAGCCTGTCGCAAGACGGTGTGGCGGTAAACTTGTACGGCGGCAATCGACTCGACACAACATTGCTCGATGGATCGACGCTCAAACGGACCCAGGACACACGCTACCCTTGGGATGGCGCGGTCAACATCACGATCCAGTCCTGCAAACAAGCACCGTTTGAAATCTTGGTGCGAATTCCGGATTGGGCCGAAGCAACCGACGTCCGCGTCAACGGCAAGGATCTCGGCGTCGCGACGCGGCCAGGAACGTACGCCACGATCAAGCGACAATGGAAAGCCGGCGATGTGATTGCGATCGATATGCCGATGGAGGCCAAGTTGATGGTCGGCCATCCCCGTATCGAAGAGATTCGTAATCAGGCGGCGATCAAACGTGGCCCGGTCGTGTACTGCATCGAGTCACCCGATCTGCCAGAGAACACCAAGATCTTGGACGTCCACCTGCCAACCGACATCGAACTCAAAACGCACGACCAGCCCAAGTTCCTGGGCGGGATGACCACCTTGACCGGAAACGTGTTGCTGCACGCCCATCCACAAGACGCCATGTACCAAACCTTGAAAAAGCCGGCTTGGATGACCGCAAAGACCCAATTCGTGCCCTACTTTGCATGGTCCAATCGAGGCAGGAGCGAAATGACGGTCTGGTTGCCGCTGGTTTGGAAATAGAGTCGAGGTTCATTCCCCCTCCGATTCAGCGTATGTGGCAAAAATTGACGGGCAAATCCCGATCGGGCTCTGGGAATCTTCTCCGCCTGTGCGACAATGTTTTCCCTGTCCCAAGCAGCCGCAAACCTCGTTCCCCATGAGTTTGGTGATGTTCTCGAGAAGCATGACGTGTACCGCAACTGCACTTGTCGCCATGATGACGTGCTGCGGTTTCGCCGAGCAACCGCACCCCGCGACCCTGCCACATCCGGCGGTCGCCCCGGCCGTTGAGAAGATCCAAGCGGTCACCGCCGAGGGACCGTTTCAGCCCGAATGGTCCTCGCTCGAGCAGTACAAAATCCCGCAGTGGTACAAGGACGCCAAGTTTGGAATCTTCATCCACTGGGGCGCGTACAGCGTTCCCGCCTACGGCAGCGAGTGGTATCCGCGGCAGATGTACATCAATCTTCCGCGACGTGGCGACAACTTCTTCGATCATCACATCAAGACGTACGGACCGCAGGGCAAGTTTGGATACAAAGACTTCATCCCGCAGTTCAAGGCGGAGAAGTTTGACGCGGCGTGCTGGGCAAAGCTGTTCAAAGAAACCGGCGCGCGTTACGTCATCCCGGTGGCGGAACACCACGACGGATTCCCGATGTACGATTGCTCGTTCACGCGCTGGGATGCCTCGGAAATGGGGCCCAAACGTGACGTGATTCGCGAGTTGTCGGTCGCCGTTCGCAACGAAGGCATGAAGTTCGGTGTCAGCAGCCACCGTGCGTTCAACTGGATGTACTACGTCCGTGACAAGTCGTTCGACAACGCCGATCCGCAATACGCCGATCTGTACGGTCGTCCGATGCCGTTTCTGTTTAAAGCCGACGCGTGGGACTACAAGAGTCACTTCGTCCCCCAAGACGAACAGTTCAAAGATGACTGGCTGGCGCGGTCCTGTGAGCTGGTCGACAAGTATCAACCCGACGTTTTCTGGTTCGACTTTGGGATCACTCCCGGATTGCAAACCACCAATTACGAAAACAATCCGTTCGCCGATCACCTCAAACAGTTTGCGGCCTACTACTACAATCGATCGTCGAAACAATCTGGCCAGGCGGGGGTGATCAACTACAAATGGGAAGCCTTCCCCGAATCGGCCGCCGTGCTGGACAAAGAACGATCCAAGATGGCCGAGATTCGCAAGCCCTTTTGGCAAACCGACACCGCCGTCAGCGCCAGTTCGTGGGGGTACACTCGGAACCAACGTTACAAGACCCCGGAACGATTGATCAACGATCTGGTCGATATCGTCAGCAAAAATGGTTGCCTGTTGTTGAACGTCGGCCCCCGCGCCGATGGCACGATCCCCGAAGAAGACCAAGCGATCCTGAAAGCGATCGGAAGCTGGCTGAAGATCAACGGGGAATCGATCTACGAAACGACGTACTGGAAAACGTTCGGCGAAGGCCCGACCGCTGTTTCCACCGGTCACACCTCGGAATCCAAAGACAAACCGTTCACCGCGGCGGATCTTCGATTCACCGCCCGCGGCGACACGCTGTACGTCACCGGGTTGAAATGGCCGGCCAGCGGCCGCATCACGGTCAAGACGCTGGCCAGCGACAGCGAACACTATCAGGGTGAAATCGCGTCGATCACGATGTTGGGATCGGACCAAAAACTGCAATGGTCGCGTGACGAAAACGGGCTCTCGGTGCAACTGCCGACGACCAAGCCGTCCGAGTACGCCTATGTCTTGAAAGTCACCCGATAGGTCGATGGCAAGCATCGCAAGTATCGCAAGCTGGAAGCTTACGCCACGTTTACGCCGCGCCCCCAACAGTGCTCATGTTGCGACGATCATTGATTCTGCTACTCGGCTCGCTCGCAACGTTCGCGTCCGCACAGGACATCAAGAGCGAATCCCGGCCAGGTCGGGGCGACTCAATTGTCCAGGGTGACGACGGTTTCCCGTTTGTGCTGCCGACGCGCAAACCCGACCGTCCCTTGAGCGCCGCGATGCGGCGCAACTATTCCGCGTATCCCGCCCCGCGCCCCGAACACAACGAACTCTACACGCGATTCAAGTACACCCCGCTGGTGGGCTTTGATGATCACGGTGGCGACGGCACGGTCTCGCGTCGCGATCCATCCAAAGTGATTTTCGAAAACGGCAAGTACTATGTTTGGTACACCAAACGCGACACGCCGGCGCCGCCCCAAGGTCCCGACGGATACACCGACACCCTTCCGTCGAGTGACTGGGACCTGGCCGACATCTGGTACGCCACCAGCCAGGACGGATTCACGTGGCGGGAACAAGGGATCGCGGTAGCGCGACCGAAAAAGCCTTTGATCGGCTGGCGATCAGTCAGCACGCCCGACATCCTGGTTTGGAAAAACAAGTACTACCTCTATTACCAGGGCTTTAGCGAACCCAGCGGAAAACGGGGTGACGACTGCCCGGTTGCGGTCTCTTCGTCCGACTCCCCCGACGGCCCCTGGACGCCGCACCATCAAAGGGTTGTCCCCAACGGAGCCCCCGGGCAGTGGGACCAGTTTTCCATCCACGATCCGTATCCGTTGGTTTACCGCGGCAAGATCTATCTGTATTACAAGTCGGACTTTGACGGCAATCCGAACCTGGTCAGGATGCAAGGGCTGGCGATCGCCGACGATCCCTTGGGGCCGTTCGAGAAACATCCACTCAACCCCGTGATCAACTCCGGTCATGAAACGACGCTGTTTCCCTTCCGCGACGGAATCGCAGCGTTTGTGATCCGCGACGGGCTGGAACATTCCACCATCCAATACGCCAAGGATGGTGTCAATTTCGAGATCGCGTCGATCGTTTCGCTGATGCCCAATGCGGGCGGCCCGTTCATTCCGGACGCGTTCACCGACACCCGCAACGGTCGTGGCATCACGTGGGGACTTTCGCACTTCGTCAACGTCTCCACCTGGGACAAGAACCACGCGATTTTGGCCCGGTTTGATTGCGACCTCAGCTTGGATTTAGACGATCCGGCGATGAAACGCACCGGCGATTATCACAAACCCGACGTGTTTTTTCGGCAGGGATTGAGCGGCGCACAAAAAGCACGAATCGAGAACGAGAACAAGAAGCTGAGGGAACAATAGCCGCGTTGAAGCTTCTACAATGGGTGCACCGCATTTCCCTTTCCACTGACGGCTCCCTGAAACATGCTCCGCACCGTTCTGCTCGTTTGCCTTCTGACCGTATCGCCACTGCTGGTTGCCGAAGATCGCCCCAACATTGTTTGGATCATCCCGGATGACATGTCGGCGAATTTCTCTTGCTATGGTGAAACCGCGATCCAAACGCCCAACGTCGATCGGCTCGCCCAACGCGGTGTGAAATTCTCAAACGCCTTCGTCACCGCACCGGTGTGTTCGACCTGCCGATCGGCATTCATCACCGGCATGTACCAAACCAGCATCGGCGCACATCATCACCGCAGTGGTCGAGGGGAATTAAAAATTAATCTTCCCGACGGCATCGAACTGGTGCCCAAGCTGTTCCAGGACGCCGGTTACCACACGTCGATCACCGGTTGGCCGCTCAACGGCAAACTTGGCAAAACGGATTACAACTTCCAGTGGGACAAATCCGTTTACGACTCCAACGATTGGGCCACACGAAACGAAGGACAACCGTTCTTCGCCCAGATCCAAACGCAAGGCGGAAAGCTGCGTGGCAAAGACGCCGAGGGGTGGGAGAAAGTTTCTGCGGCCGCGGAGAAAACACTGGGCAGTCGCACGCCCATCAGCGACGTCCGTTTGCCGCCTTATTACCCCGATCATCCCGATCTGCTGCGTGACTGGGCGGCCTATCTGGATTCAGTTCGCATGACCGACGTGATGGTCGGCGAGGTGCTGGCCCGGCTGGAAAACGAAGGTGTGCTTGAGAACACGATCGTGTTGTTCATGACCGACCACGGAATCAGCCACGCCCGCGGCAAACAATTTCTGTACGACGAAGGGCTGCACGTCCCGCTGGTGATCGCCGGCCCGGGGATTCCCGCCGGCACCGTTCGCGAAGATGTCGTCGAGCACATTGACATCGCCGCGTTGTCGCTCGCCGCCGCAGGCATCGCGATCCCCGACTCGATGCAGGCCCGAGACATCTTGGCCGACAACTACACCCCGCGCGAAGCCGTTTTCGCCGCTCGAGACCGTTGCGATGAAACCGTCGACCACATCCGCAGCGTCCGCACCCAGGATTTCAAGTACATTCGCAACTTCCTGCCCGATCGGCCCTACTTGCAACCCTGTGCCTACAAGGACGCCAAAGCGATCTTGATTGCACTGCGCGAAGAGCACGCGGCCGGCAAGTTGAACGACACGCAAGCGTTGTTGTTTCGCGACGTTCGACCGACCGAAGAGCTGTATGACCTGAAGAACGATCCGCATGAAATTCACAATCTGGCGGGCGATCCGCAGTTTGCCGAAAAGCTATCAGAGATGCGTCAACGGCTGGACGTCTGGATGGAAGAAACCGGCGATCAAGGACGACGGGCCGAATCGGAACAAATGTACGACAGCGACATGAAGGTCTACACCGATCGACTGAGCTTGCCAAAATTCGATCCCAAGCAACTACAAACGGTCCAAAAGAACATCGCGCTGATGAAGCAATGGGCCTCCGAAGGAAAATAAATGACTGACTCACCGATTGATCGGCGTCAATTTGTCAAACGATCCGCCGCGCTGGCTTCGGCGGGAATGACCGTGGCGCACGCCGGCTTGGCATCCGCCGCGTCCAAGTCTGGCGCGACCGAAATCACATTCCCCCGGCAAGACTCACTGGTTCATCCGCCCGAGTGGGAATCGTTGAATCCAGGTTATTGGAAAATCGAAAACGGTCGTTTGCGTCGCCGGTTGTCGAACGTCGGTGATCGCGCCCGCCGGACGGGATTTCCGTTCCACTCTGAATCCAAGGGCGGCGTGATGGAGACGGAGTACGATCCCTCACTGCCAGCGGGAATTCTGTATCGGCGCGATCACTTTCTGACCGGCCGGTATTCGATCGACGCCCAATTTGTCTACCACGCCGACGCTGCCGATCCGGTCCACGGGGATGACCCTGCGTGGAAGATGTACCAGCGCGGTGATGGGCTGATGGGGATTGCGATCGGGTCAAAGAATCTGCTGGAAAGTTTCAACAGGGTCACCAATGCGACTCAGATCGCTTGGTCGGACGACGGAAAACTCCATGTGATCTCTCGTGGAAAAGCGACGAGAGGAGCCGGGCGGCAACAAGTCGGCGCCGAGCGCGAGGCGTTTGATTTGTCGTCGGGCGATCTCGTCAACTTGCGAGTCGATGTAGTCCCCGATGGCCAACACGCCCAGCTGTCAATCGTGCTGTCGCGCGGTAGCGACACCGTTCGATTGACACAACAGATTTCCGTCGGCCAAACCGAAGGCTATGTCGGAGTGCTGGGACGTGGGCTGATCGACTTTAGCGTCAATGCGCTGACGATCGAAGCGGAGCAGGCCCCGCCGCTCACCGTGCGAACTAGTCCCTGCCTAGCCTGCTATGCACTCGGTGACACGCTACAGAAAAACGACGCCGGCGAGTGGACGGTTCGCTTCGTTGGGATTTTCGAAAGCGATGGGAAACAAGCGGAACTCCGAATCGCAACGTCCGAGCGCCCGGCCAGCGGATGGAAGTCGGTGTCCGTGGCGGGTCACGCAAAAATCATCAACAATGACTTTCGTCGCAACACGGCCGTGATCGAAGCCGTCTTGCCCGAGAACCCCGGCGCCGCAGACCTCTACTACACCGTTTGGAAAGATGGGGGCGACGTGACGGCGGATCCACGCATCGGCACGGACGCCGTCGGCCCGGGGACGGGATTGGTCGGCGACGTACCGGAGAGTGGAAACTATGTCGGACGCCTACCCCGACTCGTCGCGCCCTATCGGCTCTGCGGTCTGTCCTGCCACGCGATCACCAGCGGTCTGCAACAGAAGACGGTCAACGGGTACACGATCACCGGCGGCAACAACGTTTGGCAGTTTCGCGACCAACCGACCGAGGGCGCCTACGCCCATTTGGAGGCGTACGATTTTCAAGTGATGGTCTGGGAAGACGACGTTTGGTACATGGAACTGGTGTTGTATCCGCCAAGCACCGATGACGCCTACAAGATCGTCACCCAATCGATCTGTGGACCGACCAGCCGTTGGCAATTGATGCGCCACTGGAACGTGATCAATCCCGGCGACCATGACTACGGCATGGACGATGTCAAAGGGCCCGAGCAGATCATCATTCGGCGACAAGATGGGCTGGGGCAAGACGCGTCGTACATGCGCCGCAATTTCCAAATCGTCCACCACCTGATCACCGGCGACGAAGAGGTTGATCCGTTGGCCAATCCGAAGAAGTGGCGGGCTTGGAAAATGCCCCATCGCGACTTCACGTTCGTGATCACGGATTCACGATTGTGGCGAAGCAGCCAGAACGTCGACGTCTGGCGCGAGCATGGCTGGGGTGCCTTCAAAAGCCTTTATGACCGCACCGACCCGACACGCAGCCTGCTGGGCGAAGAACAATTCGCCTGGTTACAAGAACTGCTCGCCACTGATTCTTCCCGATTGATGTGTTTGACGGGGATCAACGGCTTGCACACGATTTGGACCGGCGGACGGGGCGATTTCGAAAGCGGCAAACACCCGATGAAGTTCAGTCAACGCGATCGAGTGACCGCCGATTACGCCGGCTGGGTCAAAGCCGGCGCCGATCGAGTGCTGGAGTTGCTGGGCGGGCGCGACGGCGTCGTGACCGTTTACGGCGACGTCCACAACGGTTCGATCATGACCAACCAGACCCATCGCGTGATCGAATCCAGTTTTGGCCCGATCGGTCGCAGCGGGGGTCGCGGCGTGATTCCGGGGTTCGGCCCCCAGATGAAAGACGTCGATGGACGCGATCTGACGATTCATTGCCTGTATCACAAAGAGTTTTCTGATCCGAACCTGTCGCCGCACGCCGACGGTGAACCGTTTTACTGGAACTTCTTGGAAATGGAGTTCGACCCTGGAAAAGAAGATCCGTCGATCGACCTGCGAATCCGCAACTTGGTGGATCCGCCACAGCAAACACCGCGCGGCGGAGGATCGCTGCAAACGACCGCCTCGCAAACGGGGCGTCTGCCTGCCAGTCGGCTCCCTCAAATCAAAACGATTCCCGATGCCGAAGTCCAGATCCTGGACCTGAACGGACGCCCGATCCGGGGAACGACCAGTCTGGATGATGGCAGGATCGTGGTCAGCGGATTGGTCGACGTCGATCCGGGCGAACAAGTCCTGGTCCTCGCCCATCGCGACGAAATGTCTGAGGTCAAACAAGTTCATACCCTGCCCGTTGACGAGGGATAAGCTGCCAGCCGGCGATTTGCATCAGTCGCCACAACACGATCTCGCACAGCCAGGTTCGACCGATTCGTCATCGTCTTCGTCTTTAACGCTCTCGTTTTGTTGCAGGGGACTCTCCAAGGGTACATACTCAACAAGTGACCCCGGCGCGTCGTCCTGCGAAACGCAGGCGGTCGGCTCTCGTGCCTGTTTTCGACAAGGAGTGCTCCGATGGCGTCTGCCAAGGTTTTGCTGATAGAAGACGGCCAGGTCGACCGCATGGTGATCAAGGGGCTATTGTCCAAGGCCGTCGTTCCGTTTGAGGTGGAGACGGTCGAAACGCTCGCCGAGGCACTCGCCGCGATCTCACGCGGTTCGTTCGACGTGATCCTCTCGGATCTGACGCTGCCCGACAGCCAGGGCCTGGACACGTTTCTCCGTGTCTTTCAATCCGCCGGTGATGTCCCCGTGGTGGTGTTGACCGGCAGCGATGATCTGACCCTCGCCGCCAAAGCGGTGGAGGAGGGAGCGGAGGCGTACCTGGTCAAAGGGAAAATCGACGGCAATCGACTCGCCCGTGCGCTTCGGTACGCCATTCAACGCACCGCGGCGGAGCAGGCGGAGTGGCAATCTCCCATGTACCAGCTGGCCAAACAGCAGTTCTTGAAGGCCGCACAAATTGTGGGACTCGATGACAACCTGCGCGAACGACTGTTGTTTCCGCAGCGAACCATGACGGTCACGTTTCCCTTCCGCCGCGATGACTACCAGGAAGTCGAAACGGTGTTCGGCTATCGCGTGCAACACTTGCTGACCATGGGCCCGACCAAAGGAGGCATCCGGTATCACGAAGACGTCAACTTGGGCGAGGTTTCGGCACTGGCGATGTGGATGACCTGGAAGTGCGCCTTGATGCGGTTGCCGTTCGGTGGGGCCAAGGGAGGCGTCCGCATCGACCCGACGATTTTGACGGGTCACGAACTGCAACGTTTGACACGCCGCTTCACCACCGAAATCCTGGACATGATCGGTCCGGACAAAGACATCCCGGCCCCCGACATGGGCACCAACGAACGCGTGATGGCGTGGATGATGGATACGTATAGCCAACAGATCGGCTACACCGTCCCCACCGTCGTGACCGGCAAACCGGTGGTCCTGGGTGGATCCCAAGGTCGCAGCGAAGCGACCGGACGTGGGCTCGTGTATTTGATTGCGGCCGCGGCGGAGCACCTGGAAATGAATCTCAAGGGCAGCACGGTCGTTGTGCAGGGGTTCGGCAACGTCGGCAGCAACGCCGCGCGGTTCTTGGAGGAACTGGGGGCGCGGGTGGTCGCGGTCAGCGATGTCACCGGCGGGATCTACAATCCACACGGTCTGTCCGTGTCGTCGCTGCTTGCCTACACCCGCGAGAACCGTGTGTTGGCCGGCTACCCGGATGGTGAAGCGATCAGCAACGAAGAGATGCTCGAATTGCCCTGTGACATCCTGGCGCCGGCGGCGATGCAGAATCAAATCACGCATGACAACGCCGATCGCATCAAGTGCAAAATTCTTGCCGAGGGTGCCAATGGGCCGACCACGTTGGAGGCCGATGAAATCTTGCACGACCGAGACGTCTTTGTGCTACCCGACATTGTCGGCAATGCCGGCGGCGTCACGGTGTCGTACTTCGAGTGGGTCCAGGGGACGCAGAACTACACGTGGACGCTGGACGAAATCAACAGCCGGCTGCACACGATCCTGCTCAACGCGTTTCGCCGCGCGCTCGACCGGTCCGCACGACAGAAAATCGACATGAGAACCGCCGCACTGATCGAAGGCATCCAGCGTGTCGAGCAAGCCAAGTTGGCCCGCGGCCTGTTCCCCTAACACGCCGGGTGATCGCGCCGATTGAGTGAAACGCGGTCAGCGGACCGATGTACGACGTCCTTTGTACGACGTCCTTTGTACGACGTCCTTTGTACGACGTCCTTTGTACGACGTCCTTTCCAGGTCGTCGCCGGGAGTCCAGCGGACGACGGCCCGGAAGGGCCATCGCACTCGAAGAACCGGTCGTCCTTAGCTGGACGGTCCCCAACGCCTAGACACCAACACGTCTGCCGGTGCTGTGGGGATTCACAGCATCTCGTGAGGCAGAAACTTCACCATCCGACTCGGCACGACAATGCGTGCGACACAGATTTATCACCCGTGTCTGTTAACCACGCTGTCGCAGGTTTGGGTCCTGTCGGGGGAGCTGGTTTGCTGCGCGAGGCTATCGCATCAATCTTCGCCTTTCGGTCGCCAAAACTTCACATCGCAAAAAACAGCGGAATTCAGGAAGTCTCAGTCGTCCTATTGAGTTTTTGATCGTTGTTTTTCGTAACGCCATGATGCAGGCTCGTTCGTTCCCGGCTAGTAACATTGCCCGCGTTAAGTATGCCACACCTTGGATCGGCAGCCGGAGTATTGGATGGGCAAATCTCGCAAAAGATCATCGCTTAAGGTTTCTGAAAACAGAATCAAACGTCGTACTTATCTTGCGGAACAACTTGAGACGAGAATTGCCGCCGGTAGTGTTATTCCCCTTGCTGAACCGGCTTTGGGAAACGCGATCGAAGCATTGATGTTGAGTGAATCGAATTCCGGTTTGTCAACACAGCAAGCGTCTCAATCCCAGTTAAACAGATCTTCGAAAGATGATGCTGCTACTGATGCGCATGATCCGAACGCCTCCGTTAACCCCGATGGCTCAGTCCCTAAGATTGGCGACAAAACGCAGTCTACCCTGCGAACGATTCAATCGGCGGAGCCTAATCAGATCGTACTCCATGGCGATGGAAATCAACCTCCGGTCGAGCTGTTTTCTCAATCGTCCTTCGGTGGCTATCTGCCGGAAGGTGAGTTCGGCCAGGGCACGATCGATGCTTCTAAGGAACTTCGCGGCGGTTCATCTGTAAGTTCTTCCGGTTCCGCCGATGCTTCGATCGCGAACCCTCCTCGCTCGGTCGGAAACAACGTGGTTGACCGTGCAGGTACCGAACTAGGCGTTTCAGGAAGAAACGCATCCAAAACACCAGCAGGCGGTTCCTCCGGTAATGCAGCTCAGACCGACGGCGATTCAGTGGCCGCAACCGCTGGTTCGAATGCAACGAGTTCCGCGACAGTATCGCAGGGCGGCCAAAGTCAAGCTGGTGGCACCAATTCGGGGACAGCGTCGATCGGTCAATCGCGTGAGTCCGCCGACGATTCAATCAATGATGGTTCCGCAGACGCCGCGAGTCCGAGAACAGGAGTTGCTGGAAACGTTAACCGCGACACGGTGCTCTCAACAAATCAACAATCCGTTGTGATCACGAGTGCCGAACAGGTTCGGGCTGGGGACTATGAACGAATTGTTGTTGAAGGGCATTTGCGCAGCGCATCGGGAAAATCGCTAGCTTCCGCTCCCGAAGGCAACGTGTCGGTCGATTTCTATGTGGTCAAGCGGTCTGAGCTTCAGATCGCTACTGCGAGAAGGCTAACGGATCCCGTTCTGCGAAACACGCCGAGGCATGTGCATGTCGGTTCGACGACGGCAATAGACGGTGACTTTCGGGCCGTGATCGACGCGTCTATCTTGCCTGGTGATTCGGTCTTTGCAGTTGCGAGTCGTTCCAACGAGACGCCTTACCGAAGTGCGCCCGTTAGTGTGGGCTTCGGCGACGACTTGGACCGGGACGGAGTCAATGATGCCGTCGAATTGAACGGGCCTCGGAACGGTGATGCCAACGGCGATGGACGACTGGACCGACTTCAAGCCGGAGTTGCAACGGTACCGTCTTCTCAAAACGGTGAGTTTGTCACGTTTGACGCCCATGGTGCGCCTCTACGAAACGTCCGCGCATTGTCGTCGTTTGATGCGAACCGAGGTGACATATCGCTTCCGTTCGGAATGTTTGATTTTGAGGTTCTTGTCCGACCGGGCGGGGCGGCGACGGTTGACATCATTCTGCCGCAATCGGCTAGCCCCAACGCGTATTACAAACAAGATGCAATCGGCGGAACACTCGCACCGTTTCGTTTCGACGGCCAAACGGGAGCTGTCGTCAATGGCAATGTCATCACTGTTTATCTACAGGATGGCGGGCGGGGAGACGCTGACGGACAGGTCAACGGGGTCATCGTTGACCCGGGAGCAATGGTTGACATCGGGGGGATCATCACGCTCGCCGGTACCTCGGCCCAAAACGTTGGCGACTGGAACATCGAACAGTTCGGCGGAAGTAATCTCGCCTCCGGATACGTTTCGGAAGAAACGGTAGATGAGACGCAATACCTAAGGATTCACGAGGGAGATTCGTTCCACGTTTCGATGTCTCGAACGATCACGATCCCGGAGGATCCGTCAGAGTTTCGGTTCGAATACGAAGCTGACTTCAATACGACGGACGCAGACGGAATCAACGACGCTTTCGAAGTGGCAATTTTGAATGATCAGGGATATCCCGTCATCGAACCGTTTCGTTCCAGTCGTGACTCTTTTTTCAATCACACCGAGGGGGAGTCTCCCGCTTTTTCTACTGGAGTGACCGATCAGGTCGGATTTGTGACCGCTGACATTTCCTCTCTTCCGGCCGGCGCCGAGTACACGCTGACGCTTCGAATGATCAACAATGATGGCGACAGCGGATCGAACGTTCGTTTAAGGGCAAGCCACAACCCGAGGTCAAACGACGATAGCGTTAACCTTCTAGAAGACTCAACGGACTCCAGTTTTGATGTTTTGGCGAATGACACCAGCTTTTTGGCCGGGGACGATGCGCTTTCGATCACTGCAGTAGACATCACGGGAACGATCGGCCAGGTGAGCATCCAAGACGGACTGCTTCTTCGATACGTTCCGGTCAGCGATTTCAACGGAATCGATTCAGCCGTCTACACCGTTTACGACTCCGTCGCGGAAAGCTCCAGTACCGCGACCGTCGTATTCAATGTCACACCGGTCAATGATGCCCCCACGATCACGGGATTCTCGATTGATGTCGATGAAGACCAAACGTTGACGCTAAGCATTCCCGGTGTTCTGGCCTATGCCGATGACATTGACGACCCGCCAGACAATCTCGCTCTTTCTGTCATCGCTCCTACAGAACATGGAGATTTGACTTGGTCAACAGACGGTTCAATCACGTATACCCCGTCGGAGAACTTTAACGGCTCAGACTCTTTCATCATGCAAGTCAACGACGGCAAGGATTCCAGCAGTCTAATCACCGTTCCCATTACGATCCAAAGCGTCAATGACATTGGCGGAGAGCCGGACCTGTACAACACGAACGAAGATGTCGTGTTAGATGTCCCGATCCCTGGTGTGCTTGCCAACGACGTCGACGTTGAAAATGACCTTTTGATCGCGATCCCCCTCAGCGCCGGCACAAAAGGCAACGCGGTTCTGAATTCGGACGGTTCATTTATCTACACGCCCAATCCGAACGATTACGGAATTGATACGTTCACTTATCAAGTGTTCGACGGGCACGACTACAGTGCCCCCATCACGGCGACCGTGAACATTGCGCAGGTCAACGATCCGCCAGTTGCTGAAGAGGATTCCTACACGACCGACGAAGAGACGCCGCTGGCGATTGCTGCACCCGGAATCCTCTTTAACGATGATGATCCCGAAGATCACCCGCTGACATCGGTTCATGTCGCAGGTGGAACGAACGGGACGATCACGGTTGAGGATGATGGCTCATTCGTCTACACACCTGCAGACGACTTCTTCGGCGAGGACACGTTTTGGTACTATCCGACCGACGGAAACGCCAGTGGATCGGCGACCTTGGTGACAATTGATGTGGTCAACATTAATGATGCTCCGCAGGCGATTGACAATGCCTACAACGTCGCCGAAGACCATTTGCTTACTGTCGACGAAGCAGCGGGGCTTGTCAGCGACGACTTGGATGTCGACTTCGACGTGCTATCAGTTACCGAAATCGTAGATAATCCCGACTACGGAACGATCGAGAGCTGGGATCCAAACGGTTTCTTCCAGTATCGACCGGACCCCGACTTTAATGGCAACGACAGTTTTAGCTACGAAACGCAAGATCCAGATGGTGAAACTGCAACGGCAACAGTCTGGATCTCTGTCGATCCGATCAACGACGCGCCGGTGGCAGCAGCTGACGCCAATTTGTCGGCCACCGAAGACCAAGCGCTGGTTTTCGCCGGTTCGACTTTGCTTGCCAATGACTTGGACGTTGACGGGGACGACCTGACGTTCAACCTGCTCGGCTTTTCCGAGGGTGGGGTGGTCGCCGACATCGGCGGAGGAGACTACCAATTCACACCGGATGCCGATTTTGACGGCGAATTCACGTTCTGGTACGAAGCCAACGACGGATTCGCCCAGAGTGAGCCTGTCACCGTCACAATCAATGTTCATTCCGTTAATGATGCGCCCATTGCGACCGATGACGGTCCTTATTTGTACGTTGCGGATGCAGCCAATTTGCTGGTTGTCTCTGCTGCCGCAGGACTGCTCCTGAATGATGACGATGTTGATGGAGACCTGATGGAAACCACGCTCGCTTCTCAAGGGAATCACGGTGTCGCCACCATCAATCCTGATGGTTCGTTCTCATATCAGCCGGCTGATCCGAATTGGTTTGGCACAGACACGTTCACCTATGTGGCTAATGACTCTGTATTGGATAGTACCCCGGCAAGCGTCACGGTGATTGTCGATCATGCGCCGGTCGCCAATGACGATACCTTCTCGGTTGATGAAGACACACAGCTAATTCGAAACGAAGCCGACGGCGTGCTCTCCAATGACTACGACGTCGACGGAACAGATCTGGTTATCGCCGAAGTCATTTCACCGCCCGCCAATGCGTCGCAATTTTCATTCGAATCCGATGGAGGATTCTCGTTCACGGGAGATCAGAATTTTTCCGGTACGACAACCTTCACCTATCGATTGTGGGATGGCCATGTTTATTCGTCACCCGCGGTGGCAACCATCACCGTTGCCGGCGTCAATGACAGCCCGTTATCGGAAGACGACATCTACCATTTCACTTTTGATGGCACGAATCCGCTGATCGTTGGGCCTAGCGAAGGGCTTTTGAGTAACGATTCTGATGTCGAAGAAGATCTACTCCACTCAACGTTGGAATCAACCAATGCAGGGACGGTGACAGTTCAGCCGGACGGTTCGTTTAGGTACACCCCGTCGAGTGGTTTTTCCGGGGCAGACACTTTTACGTACCGTGCCAATGATGCCGCCCCAGGGACGTTGGCGACGGTTACGATTCACGTCAACAATGTTCCGGTCGCAGTGGACGACTCCAGCGATCCGTTGCTAAACACTTCCGAAGACTCGACACTCGACATTGCGCTTTCCACCGTGCTGGCAAACGACACGGATCAGGACAATGATATTCTTACCGCCGAGCTGGTCACCGATGCGACAGATGGAACCGTGACTCGAGGCCCCGGTGACTCCTTTGTTTACCTCCCGAACGAGCACCATACGGGCGCGGACTCTTTCACATACCGTGTCAATGATGGAAACGCATTTTCTGACGAGGCGACTGTCCACATCAATGTCGCTCCCGTCAATGATGCTCCCGAAGCAGATGATGATTCATACTCCGTGACCGAAGACGCAGTCTTAACGGTGGCCAACCCCGGCCTGCTTGGCAATGATTTCGATGTTGATGGAGACCTCCTGTCAGCCGAAATCGTCAGCGGCCCAAGCCACGGAACGATCACAGACTGGGTAAGCGACGGCGGTTTTACCTACGACTCCGATCCGAACTTTGAAGGCACTGACACATTCGTCTATCGTACCTTTGATGGAAACCTGTACTCCAACAGCGTCACCGTGTCGATCAACGTCCAGGCGGAAAACGATGCGCCAACCGCCACTGCCGATAACTATTCCACGCAAGAAGATGTTCCACTCTACGTCGCCGCGGATGGAGTCTTGGATAACGATGACGATCCTGATGGCCCTACGTTAAGTGCGAATCTGGTGAGCTCGACGACCAACGGGACGTTGCAGTTGGAGACGGACGGTTCCTTCACCTACACGCCGAACCCAGATTTCAACGGCATCGACAGTTTTGTCTACCAGGCGACCGACGGAGAATTCACCACGAGCGATACATCAGTGGTAATTACCGTGACGCCCGCCAATGACGCCCCAACGGTAGAGAACTTTATCTACAACATTCTTGAAGACGAGCCGGTCAGCCAGGCAGCGGACGGTGTGCTGACTGGCGCGGCAGACCTTGATTCACCTTCGTTCACTGCCGTCCTGATGTCTCAGCCGACTTACCAAGGCACGGTTTACGGTAGCGTAACACTGGAAATTGACGGCAGTTTTGAGTACACGCCCGCACAGGACTTCCATGGGACGGTCAGTTTCACTTTCGCGGCGACAGACGGACAAGATGTGTCCACCCCGGGCACCGTCACGATAAATCACGCACCGGTGAACGATTACCCGCAAGCAAACGATTACGCGATGGACTTCGTTTTTCGAAAGAATGTGGTCGAGACACTCGCCCTCGGATCCCCTGGATTGATCGAGCTGGTCTCTGACGTGGACGGCGATCAGATCACGACGCGACTTGCTGCCGGAGGTGAAGCGAGCAACGGCGTGGCAACGGTAGATGCGAACGGATTGTTTACGTACTCGCCGGACCACACCTTCTTTGGCTCGGACAGTTTTCAGTTTGAAGGCGGAGATGGATCGGCGTGGTCCGATCCTGCGACCTTTACCATCAACGTTTATCACGCTCCGTTTGCTGTCGGAGACGGACGGTCGACCGACGAAGACGTTCCGTTGACCATTTCCAAGTCAACCCTGCTGGCGAATGATATCGATGTCGATGGCGGTACGTTGTCGGTGACGGATGTGACCTTGCCATCGCACGGGTCGTTGGTGGACCAAGGTGATGGAACACTGGTTTACACACCCGTTCCGAATTTCAATGGCGCAGATTCGTTCACCTACAGGGCCAGCGATGGCGTCTACCAGAGCGAAATTGTGACGGTCGACATCGTCGTGACCGCCATCAACGATGCGCCGGCGGTGATCGACGACCCAGACTACGTCTATATCTGGGAGCCCTCCGGAATCCTGACTGTTGGCGACGCTTCCGGTGTGCTCGCCAACGATTTGGATGCCGACTTTGATGTCTTGTCGACAACCAACGTGTCGGCGGCAACGGAGGGAAACGTCAATGTCGCACCGGATGGATCGTTCACTTACACGCCCGATAGCGGATTCGCTGGGTTGAGCACGTTTACGTACACCGCCAACGACGGGACGGTAGATTCAGCCGCGGCAGCGACGGCATCGATCTACGTCACACATCGCCCCGCCGCGGTCGGGGAATCGTTCAATGTGACGGAAGATCAGGCCTTCTCGCCACTATCCAGTCTGCTCGATAACGACAGCGACATCGACGAGGACAGCCTGATCGCCGAGTTGGGAGATGATGTCTCCCACGGAACGTTGACACTGGAAACCAACGGATCGTTTACTTACGCGCCGGAGGAAGACTACAACGGCCCGGACCATTTCACCTATCGAGCATCTGACGGAGTTGCCCACTCCGATTGGGTGACCGTTGCCCTGACAATTGAAGCAGTTAACGATGCTCCGGTTGCAAGTCCGGACAGTTACAGTGGTCCAGAGGACGAGCCAGTTATTGTTCCTGCGCTCGGAGTATTGGCTAACGACAATGATCCCGAAGAAAACCCACTTGTCGCGGTCCTGCACAGTGCGTCAGATTCACGGCTTCAATTTAATTCCGACGGATCATTCACATTTACTCCCCAAGCGGACTCGAATGATCCCTTTCAGTTTGAATACTACGCGACCGACGGAGAATGGAGTTCCGAGGTAGTCGTCGTGTCGCTCTCGATCGATGCCGTCAACGACTCACCTGTGGCGTCCTCAGACCAGTATTCCGTAGACGAAGACCAGGTTCTGTCAGTCGGTGGAATCGGGGTCCTGGAAGGCGACCATGACGTCGACCATGACCTTGCGTCGCTTACTGTGACCCGACTTTCCTCTCCCACCAACGGATCGCTTACGTGGCATGGCGATGGGACCTTTGACTACACACCGAATCAGCACTTCTCTGGGACCGATTCATTCACTTAGGACCGCCGGAACAATTAGTGTCGGTTAATTGGCGAGAATCGATAGTTCCATCTCGGTATTTGTTCGTCAAAAACTGTACGCAGAGCTGCTTTCATTGTTGCGGTCGCGTTCTCACCCGTCTCGTACAACCCTCGCAAGACGTTGACCGTAGTGCGAAGGCCGGTCCGAGTCGATGTGTTCCGCATCAACTTGACAACTGTTTCCAACTTATCGAAAAGCATCCCGGAGCAAGCACGTCCAAGATGCGGAAAAAAACGGCGTTCAATCGGATTGTATTTTGAACAGTAGCTTGGATAGTGGGCTACCCGAATTTCGATGCCGATCGTGTCGACCAACTTTTGAAGGTAGTGCTTGAAGATGTATTTTGAAGCTGAGTTGCTACCGCCGCAATCGCACAATAGCAAAATGGAATTGGTATCCGGATAACAACGTTTCCCTATCCGGTTCCAGTACCATTTGAGGCTATCGGTCGCGAAGCGACTCGTCTCGTGAGAGAGTCCAATGTTGACGTGCCCAGCATTTCGTCCGATGTCGTAGATTCCGTGAGGAATCACAACGCCATCAGCCCAACTCGGAAAGTCGTGGTCGAACGCTTCAATGGGCTCTGTGGTGCGAATGCGACCGGCCCGGTAAAGACGGCCCAGGAATTCTTTGCTTTTTGTGTCGATCGAAAAGACCGGATTGCCGGCAGCCTGATAGCTCTCCACATGTCCTGCGATGAGATCAAACTGCTGCTCGCGATCCGCTGACAAGCCACCGGAAATAGTTTTGATCATTTTTCGAAAACCGATCTTCAAGCTATTCAGCCAAGCGGAGACCGTCTTGTCGCTCACAGGGGTGCCGGCCTCGGCCGCCTTCTCAGCCATTTCAGTGGAGGCCAGGTTTGTGTAAACCACGTCGGGCTCATCAGGATCGCCTCCAACACGAACGCTCAATAGTTCGTTCAGATTGTCTTCGAGGTCGGGATCGGTTTCGATCTTTTTTTTCGTCCAGCACCTGGCCGCCGTATCCTACCTTTCGCCGGATCATTGGAGAGTTGATCGAGCTCAGCGATACCTCGTTCGATGGTGCGAGTCGAGCAGCCCAGTAATTGACTGATGTACGGTACACCTCCTCGCCCGAGACGCTGTGCCTCGACAGCCGCGAACCGACGGCGATCCTTTTCGGACAAGGTTGAATAAAAATCGACTGCTCGCTTGGCAGCCAGATCGTCAAGCTGATTTTCGAATACAAACGCCATCCTTGGCACCCTCGCTGGTGGATTGAGACGCGGAAAGTCTACCCCATCCAGCGAAAACCCGCGACACTAATTGTTCCGGCGGTCCTTACCGTCTAAACGACGGTCAAGCCGATTCCCAAATCGCTACCGTCACGATTGATATTGTGGAGGTCAATGACGCGCCGACGGTCAGCGACGATCTCTTAGGCGGTCTCGAAGACACGCCCCTGGTGATCACGCCGGCGCAACTGGTTGGCAACGATTTTGATCAAGAAGGACAGACTTTGTCCGCTTCTGTCTACGAGGATGCCCCATCCGGATTCACGACCGAACATGGATCGATTGTCGACAACTTTGATGGAACCTTGACCTTCACACCGGACACCGACTTCGTCGGTGATGCTTCTTTCCACTACCTGGCATTCGATGGCAATTTGAACAGTATTCCGGCACAAGTGGTGGTCAGCTTCGCTGCCGTCAATGACGCGCCCACCGCGGTAGATGATCCGACGACGGGGGCGACTTACGTGACCTTGGAAAACACCTCGTTGACGGTCGATTCGGCTTCGGGAGTTTTGGGCAACGACTACGATATCGACAGCGGCACGCTGACCGCCCATTTGATCAACTCAAACTCGGGCACCGTTGATCTTCAAAGCGACGGCGGATTCACATACACGCCCAGTTCGTATTTCTTTGGCGCGGACACCTTCGTCTATCAGGCGTCCGATGGCGAAGCGTTTGGAAATCACGCAACGGTCACGATCACGGTACAGAACATCAACGATGCCCCGATCGCGGGCAATGACTTCTATAGCGTCCCCGAAGACGGCACGATCACACTTTCAGGAATCGACGGAATCCTTTCCAACGATATCGAACGCGACAATGACCCATTAACGGTTGAAGAATTCAATCCGATGGGCGCCTACCTGGGGATTGGGGCTGATGGAGCGTTCAGCTACTCGCCTCCTGTCGACTTTCATGGGATCAAAACGTTCTACTACCGCGTCAACGATGGAGCGGTTGACAGCAATGATGCGACGATCCAAATCACAGTCACTCCGGTCAATGACGCGCCGATAGCATTTGGCGACACGTACAAGATCGCGGCCGGTAACACGCTAACGGTTGATGGGCTAGGCGTGCGTGACAACGATGACGATCCCGACGGCGATGATTTCACCGTCCAGGTAATCTCCGGGCCGCGAGGAAGCCTATCCTTTGATCCCGACGGGACCTTCTCGTATTCGCCGCCAGCCGGGTTTAGCGGGCTGGACACGTTTACCTATCAAGCCAGCGACGGAACACTCGACAGCAATGTCGCGACGGTCGAAATCAGTGTCGTCGCGACTAAATTCTACGTCGTGGATTCCACGCACGGCGACGTATTTCGGTACGGAGCCGATTCAACTTGGACAGACAGCGAATCTCTCGACGGTAGCAATACAACTCCGATCGGGGCGACCAGCAATTCTGCAGGCGACCGCCTTTGGGTTCTCCAAGACGGCGGTTCAACCACCCAAGTATTTGCCTATGACCGTGAAGGACTAGCGTTGGGCAACTGGACGGCGATGGGTATCAGCGGAGCCTCCGGCATCGGTACCGATGAGATCGATATTTGGGTCGTTGAATCGACATCCAACGCCGTCCATCGATTCAGTCAGTCGGCTTCGATTACCACCGGCGATCTTGCACCGGGATCTTCGTTCTTACTCGATGGAGCAAATCAGAGCCCAACCGGCCTCACCACCGACGGGATGACGATTTGGGTGACGGATGATGTTGCCGACAAGGTCTTCGTTTATGACACCAATGGGACGCTTCTCGGGCAATGGGAATTGGACCCCGTTAATGCAGACGCCAGCGGAATTACCCTAAATCCTGGCGGTGGAACTGATCTTTGGGTCGTCGACCGCAGTGATTTGTCCGTATTCCGATATGAAGACGGACAAACAACTTTGTCCGGGACACAATCGGCCACGGGATCCGCTCCACTTGCTCCCGGCAACGTTTCACCGGAAGGAATTGCAGATCCGCCCACCAACACGCCCCCGGTGGCCTACGATGACACGCGATCAGCGATACACGATGAGCTATTCTATCGATGGGACGATGATGGGGATTGGCGAAGTCTATATTTGCTCGGCCACGACAGTGATTGGCAGGATACTCTCACCTATGAAATAACCGCGCAGCCCGCTAATGGTGTTGCGGCCGTCATTCCGAGAAGCCGCTGGAGCTATGATCCAGCGGCGGGTTTTGTGGGAACTGATTCGTTCCAATATAGAGCGTTTGACGGCACCGATTACAGTAACACGGCAACCATCACGATCTATGTGACAAACCAGGCGCCGACCGGAAATGCAGAGACTTGGTCCGTGTCTCGAAATGGAATCCTTGACCACTATTTGAACAATGACGACGAACCGGAACCACTTCGGCTCGTTGCGACGGACCCCGACGGCGACTCACTCGCGATCGCCATTGACTCCCCACCAAGCAATGGAGATTTGACTCTGAATGGAGATATCTGGACCTACACACCTGACCAAGATTTCGCGGGTCAAGATTTTTTCGTTTACTCACTGTTCGACGGAGCCGCGACAACGCTCATTACGATGACGATCGACGTTGTTAACAACGCACCGGTAGCAAGTAGCCAGACTCAATCGACGCCACATGGCATCTTGCTGGACGAATGGATAGATGGAGATAACGATCCGCATCCATTGAAGCTGACAGCGACGGATGCAGACGGAGATCCGATCACGTTTTCAATCCATGCTGATCCTCAATATGGCGTCGTGACGCTCGATGGAGACGAGTGGACCTACTTGCCCGATCTCGGTTACCTGGGCATTGACACATTTGAATTCGTCGCCAGTGACGGAACTGCTTCCAGCAGCCCCGTCACTGTCAGCATTAATGTGACCAACCAAAAGCCTCGTGTGTATACAAGGTACTACTCTGTCGTCCACGGCAACCTACTTAGCCAATACCAAGACGCCGATGACTACCAATGGTACCCCCTGGAGTTCATTTCATCTGACAGCGATGGGCACGCACTTGAGTTCGAAGTGACAATTCCTCCGCAGCACGGAACCGTTGTTATCAATGGAAACCAGTGGGCCTATCAGGCTGACTTTGGGTACGAAGGGCCAGACCCGTGGGAATTTGTCGCGTTTGACGGTGCGGAATACAGTGATCCAGCCACGATTCACGTCAACGTCACAAACGCCGCCCCGATAAGCAAGAACGCCGGGTACAACGTCCATCACGGGCAGCTCATCACAGAGTCATACACCACGAATGACATTTACGAGCCGCTGACACTTTACGGATACGACGCAAACGGTAACTCGCTCACCTATCGGATCACTCAACCACCGCAACACGGTGTATTGACGCTTGATGGTGCCCAGTTTACCTATCTGGCAGATCTTGATTTTGTCGGAACAGATACGTTTCAGTACGACGTATTTGACGGCGTTGAGTTCAGCACGGTTTCTTCGATCAACATGCATGTGCAGAATCAGCCGCCGGTTGCAAACAATGAGTCTTATTCGGTTGATCGCAACAATGTGCTTCATGTTTCTGCATCCGACGGAGTGCTGAACAATGACACGCAGGGCGATCAAGATCAGCTTATCGTCACACTGGAATCTGCCCCGGCCAATGGATCGATTGAATTCTTTGATGACGGGGCATTTAACTACCATCACGACGGTCAATCGTTTCTGTCTGATTCCTTCACTTACCGGATTTTTGACGGTGCGGCGTACTCAATTGGGACCGTGAATATCACGATCAACCCGAACACGGCGCCCATCGCCGCACCCGACAAGTATTTCTTAGCTGCTGGTCAGGAGTTTTCTGCCGGTGGGAGCTCGGCATCAACGTCGACTTGGGGAGTTCTGCGAAACGATTTTGATGCCGGTGGTGATGCCCTAGCCGCATCAGTTCTTACCACAACTACGAACGGTCAACTGTCACTCGCGACAGACGGAACGTTCGTGTACACGCCCGCAAACGGTTTTATTGGACCGGACCAGTTTACGTATACCGTCTCGGACGGCTACGACACCGACATAGGAACGGTCACCTTGGTTGTCGTCGATGAAGCTCTCGTGATCGACGAACTGCAAGGTGTGGCTGGAAACCTTGGCACCGAGTTCTGGCTTACGTTTCCCCATAACAGCCGATTGGAGATCGACAATGTTGATCCCTACATTTCGATCACAATAACCGGTAAGCAAGGGACAAGCGGGCAAGTTCAAATCCCCGGACTGGACTGGACAGATGAGTTCGTACTGGACGAAACCGGGGTCTCTACCGTCGAACTGCCTTCAACGGCGCAGTTTAGCGGTCCGCTGAGCGGGTTTAGCAACAACGCGATCAGGGTTTCCGCCGACGCTCCTGTTGCGGTCTACGGAATGAACTTCTCGGAGGCGCAAACTGATGGATATTTAGGCTTCCCCGTGGAAGCACTCGGCAATACCTATAACGTGCTTACCTACCCAGTCGGGTGCATTCCCATTTAGTTGACGTTTTTGCTAGCAACCCGTCGGGGGCTTGGCTGCTGTTTCTGGATCCGGTGTTGACGGTATCTTGGGCGATTCAAGGATGATTTTCCACTCGCCTAGCAAGGATGCCGACGACAATGCAAGGACTAGACATGGGGCAAGAGAATGGTGAGCGGATTGAGTCGGCTGAAGAAATGCTCGCGCTCTTTTACGCTCAGTTGGTTCCCAAAGTTACGCTCTGGAAACAACGGATCTCAGATCATCCCGAGCAACTCGCAACGCTGGAAAGAACCATCCATGATGCCTTTGCCCGCGGTGCGGACATGGTCGTCGCCGGGCTGATCTCCGCGACCATGATCGAAAAAGGTTTTGAAAAAGCATGCCAATCGAGTCGGGTCAACTTCTCAAGACCGCTTCAGAAAGGGCGCGAGACTAGGGTCGCCGTTCGATTGCTCGGCGGCATGCTGTTCTGGGCCACAGCGCTCTACTGTGCCCCTAAGAAAAAGTTGCTTGGTCGAGACGATTCGCCCCGCGTCGGCTTGCATGTTTCGCTTGCTCAATTCGGGTTCGGCAAAGGCGTCTCGCCCGCGCTGGAGAGTCGCGTGGCACGCCAAGTGGCATTGTGTCCTTCGATCGAAGTGGCTCACCGAGAACTGGTTCGCGATGGTATCACACTTGATATCAAGGCGGTCAAACGGATCGCCTATCAATCTGGCGACGGCTTATTGCGCCTACGACGGCATCGGCTCAAACTGTTTCGGCAGGGCAAGTTGGCGAGCACCGGTGAATTGGCCGGGAAACGAGTGTCGGTGCAAATTGATGGCGGAAGAATGAAAATACGCGGCAAAATGCTACCTGCATCGACTTCCAATGCGTCAAGCGATGATGTCGCTCAGGGGCAAGCTGACTCGCCCGGACGCTCGGCAAAGAAACCTGCACGCTCGTTTGAAGCGGACTGGCGGGAGCCTAAACTGATGACGATTTTTGTTCACGACGAGCAGGGGCGGATGGTGAAGGAGCATGAAGCGACGATCGATGGCACCCTGACTGGGCCCGACGCGATCGCCGAATTGGTTGCGATGCATCTGCATCGGCTCGGAGCCGCGGAGGCACATAGCGTGACGTTCGTCGCCGATGGCGCCCCCTGGATTTGGGATCGTATTGATCGCATCATTCAATATGCGGGACTCACGAGCGTCGTCACGCATCAGGTCTTGGACTGCTGCCATGCGGTGCATCACGTTTCCAAAGCGCTTGCTTCGCTTGGGCTCGACGCAGACGTCCGCCAGGGGCTTTATCGTCAGTACCGAACGCTGCTGCGAAACGGTCAATGGCGGCGAGTGGTTGATGAGCTCGCCGGCCTAGAACGCGTCGGAAAATCGGCCACAGAACTGGAAACAGAAATCCATTACCTTTGCCGACATGGTGAAGCGGGTCGGTTGAGTTACCCTGCCTATCGTCGCAGCGGAATCCCTTGTGGTAGCGGGGCGATCGAAAGCAGCATTCGCCGCGTGATCAATTTGCGTCTAAAGAGCAATGCAATGTTTTGGAAAAGCGAAAACGCGGAGCAGATGCTTCAAGTTCGCGCTCATCTGATTCCTAATCGTTGGGATGAATCAATCGGCGAGCTGGCCGAATTCCGTCGCACCCAGGCAAGCGACAGTTGGCACTGGGAGCCTCGTCCAATGAGCTGCAAAGTTGAAGCCACTGACCAACAACTCCTTTCGGCCGACGATTAACGTGATTTTTGCGTCAACTAAATGGGAATGCACCCACCCAGTCTACGACCAGAATCCGTATCATCCTTACGGCCAAGCAACGGAATTTGCTGTCGTTGCAACGGAAGACCATACAGAGATCCAAATCGATCCACCAGCTGATGTAGAGGGTGAAAACTCGGATCCGTACACGATCACACTCCACCGCGGGCAAACGTACCAGTTGCGTCGGAGAATGGACAACGATGATCTGACCGGAACTCTGATTGCCTCCAATAAACCGATCGCGGTATTCAGCGGAAATGAATGTGCGAATGTTCCAACTACATTTGCTGCCTGCGATCACCTTGTCGAGCAACTTCCCCCAACGTCAACTTGGGGATCGTCGTTCTTGTCGATACCGTTCGCCGGTCGCGACGGCGGTGACACATTTCGATTCTTAGCTAATGAAGACGATACGTCTGTCACAGTCAATGGAACAATCGTTGCAGCGCTCGACCAAGGCGAATTCTACGAAACGATCATAGACGGTCCTGCAGAAATCAGCTCCGACAAGCCAATCCTTGTCGGCCAATACGCCAATGGAGCAGCCTATCACAGCACGACCCAAGGCGATCCCTTTATGGTGCTGCTGCCGCCGACACAGCAATACTTGACTGAAATCGTAGTCAGCACGCCTACCGAGACGTTCGAAACGAACCATGTCAACATCATTGCCCAGTCTTCAGCGATCGCCGGCGTCACGATCGATGACGTTGCAGTCGATCCTCTGCTATTCGTCTCGATCGGTGACTCGGGATTTTCCGGGGCGCAAGTCCCAATCACGGTCGGTGAACATGTCATATCAAGCCAGACGCCCATTTCAGTGACGAGCTATGGAATTGATTTCTATGACTCCTACGGGTATATCGGCGGTCAATCACTTTCTTCAATCGGTGACATTGAATCAATCACGATCAATCCGCCAACGGAAGTCGCCGGAGTCGACTCGACGCGACATGCGGTCGCCCGCGTTGCGGACGCATTGGACAACCCAATGGGCGGAATTCTCGTTCAGTTCGAGGTCGAAGGCGTCAACGCTGCAGCAGGGTTTGCCTATACAGACGAGAACGGTTTCGCGGTCTTCCACTACAAAGGAATTAGTGAAGGGACGGATCAAATCTCGGCCGTCGCGGGAACGGAAACCGCCACTGCATCGAAGTCCTGGATTGTCGCGCCCCCGGAAATCGAAATTTCTTCGCCAACGATCGATTTTGATGCAGTCTCAGGTGACACGGTCTTGATCACCGGCATGGCGACAGCCGGCCTTTCGACAGCACCGATCGCCGCAGTGTTGGTCAACGGATCGGCCGTCGACGCGTTAGATGAGCTAGGAAACTTCTTTTACGCGGCGCCAATCTATGGCGGGAAAAATCCGTTCGACTTCACCGCGATTGATATTTATGGTCAAGAGGCATCGACCTCGGTTACGATCGAAGGCTACTCGTTGGACTACGTCGATTCGCAAATCGACTCGGCCAACAGCGGTGACTTTGGCGTTCGTTACGCGACGACATCTTGGTCGGAGTCTGAAGACCGCTTATTCGTCGACCTTTCGGTCCAAAACCTGTCGTCCAGTGAGTTCGAAACTCCGCTCCTGCTCGGGTTTACGAACTTCTCGTCGAATTTGGTGTCGTTGGACAACTTTGACGGGATCACGCTTGACGGAATTCCCTATCTGGACTTCAGCAATCACGTTACCGACGAAACTCTCTCTCCGAACGAATGGACTCAGCAGCGAACGGCTGAGTTTTTGGTGCCGAAACGTAATCAATTCACCTACGATCTGGTCTTGATCGGTGAACCGAATTCGCCGCCAGAATTCAAGTCGGCACCGATCACTGCTACGGTCGCTGGATCTGTTTACGAATACGAATTGCGCGCCGAAGACCCCGACGGAGACGATTTAACGTACCGCATCGCCGCCGGGCCAGATGCGATGTCACTGGTGCCAGCGACGGGAACATCCGGCCCGACGCTGGTCTGGAATTCATCGGTTTCCGACCTCGGACTTCATAACGTCGTCCTGGAGGTTTCCGATCCCGAAGGTGCGGTCGGCGTGCAGGACTACCAACTGTCGGTGCTGACGCCGATTGAGGGTCAGGCCCCGTTCTTCCTGACCAATCCGGTGACGTCGGCCGTCATGGATCTGGCGTATCGCTACGACGTGGCGGCCAAGAGCTTGGCTGGATTGCCGGTGACAATCTCGTTTGATCCCACAATGACCGTTCCCGGTGGAATGCAACTGACACCGACCGGTGACGGCACCGCGGAGATCACATGGACACCGAATGCGAATGATGTTGCATCGTATCCGATCGTGTTGTTGGCGACCGATACGGCAGGCAACTCAACCGAGCAGCCCTATACGTTGGGAGTTTCATCGGAACCCGACAATCGGCCTCCTCTGATTTCCTCCACGGCCCCTGCGACCTACGTTGCCGGTAAAACCAAGCACTATCAGGTTCGCGCGACCGATCCAGATGAAGGAGACATCCTTCACTACACCATCATTGGCAATGGCGGGTTTTCTGGTGCAGACGAGCCGGCCATTGACCCGGCAACGGGTCTGTTCTCGTGGACGCCGCCCCTTGGCCTGACGACTGATGCGAGCTTTACGATCGCGGTTGACGATGGCCTTGGTCTTTCCGACGATGAAATGTTCACCCTGGAACCTTCCGGCGACTCCACCGCATCGATCTCGGGCATTGTTTTCCGCGACCTTGATGGCGACGGTGTGAAATCGGTGACGGAGGCTGGATTGCCCGGAATTCCAGTGTTTATCGATGTCAACGGAAACCAGGCTCCCGATGCCGATGAAGTGCAGGTCAGTTCGACGGTCGACGGCAGCTACCAGTTCGACACGCTTCCCGCGGGCGATCACGTCGTCATGGTCGTTCCCGGGCAGGACGACATCGCGTCGACTTCCGCAGGGGCTTGGCATACCGTGACGCTTGCGGTTGGGCAAACGATCGCGAGTGTTGACTTTGCAATCAGCGCTCGCACTTCAAACAATCAAAAACCGGAGATCACCTCGATTGCTCCGGATGTCGCGCCACGATTGGGGCTGTACGAATATGACGTCGTGGCCAACGATCCGGATGGTGATTCTTTGACGTTCGAACTGCTTCAGTCTCCCGAGGAGATGACGATCGATTCCGAAACCGGAGCGATCCGCTGGACCGCGCCGATTTCGGCGCCGGATCTTGTTTATGTGACCATCCGAGTAGAGGATGAGCATGGTGGTTTCGACATTCAGCCCTACGACATTGCGATCAATGGCAAGTACAACCAACCTCCCGTCATCGAGTCGCCGCCCGTCACTTCGGCAGTGGTCGGCCAGCCCTACATCTATCAGGTAATCGCACAGGACCCAAATCCGGAAGATACGCTCACCTATCTGGTGAACTCGCCGTACATGAACGAGATCATCGTCGACTACGAAACGGGTCTCTTGGAGTGGACTCCGACCAAGGCAGAATCGGTACCGATTTCGATTTGGGTTCGCGACGACGGGATGGGGGCCGATTTCCAAGACTACGTGATCAATGTTTCGGTAAACCCCGACAACACGCCGCCAGAAATTCGCTCCGAAATCTCCGGACGAGTCGCGATCGGCCGCGAATATCGACACGTGTTGGACGTGTTTGATGCCGAAGGCGACGCGTTGACCTACGGCCTGACCTCAACCACGACGGGTTTGTCGGTTTCGCCCGACGGTGTGATCTCCTGGACACCTGCGGCCGACCAAGGCGGTGACCACACTTTCACCGTCACAGTCTCCGACGGCCATCCCAACGGAACGGTCGACAAGACCTATACGCTGACGGCGATCAACGGATCGGCTAACACGCCGCCGCGGATCCAATCGGCGCACTTTATTGACGCGGTCGTTGGCGAATTTTATGAACGACACGTGATTGCAATTGACGACGACGGTGACACATTGGCTTATGTGATCGATGGCCAACCGGGCGGCATGCAGATTCACCCGGCCACGGGCCGTGCCCACTGGACACCGCTCGCATCACAGGTCGGGACATATACGTTTGACGTGATGGTCGTCGACGCGCTCGGGGCTTCGGATCTCGAAACGGTGACGATGAATGTCATCAACGTCAATCGACCACCCACTGTGGCCCCAATCCGCGAGGTAACGACACCCGTCTTGGTTCCCTACCGATATGCGGTCAGCGCCAGCGATCCCGACGGACACCAGCTCACCTTCTCGCTTGGACCCGGTACAACAGCCGACGAACTTGGCGATCTGAACATCGATCCGGACACCGGAGTGATTGATTGGCTCCCTTTGATGGAGGGCCGGCGCGAGATCGATCTTCGAGTCACGGACGAACTCGGCCTGGAAATCAGGATGCAGTTTGATGTCGAATCGCTGCCCGAAGATCACGGTGAGGAACTCTTCAATACGCCTCCCGAATTCACGAGCACACCGCCAAAGCGGATTAAGATCGAAGAACTGTGGTCCTATCAAGTCGCGGCCGACGACGACGATGGAGACACAATCACCTACTCGATGACCACGGCGCCTCCCGGCGCGACGTTTGATCCGGTGACGCAGATTATGGAATGGACTCCAAGCTCCGCCTACATTCAGCAGCTTGTGCCGTTCCGGTTTGAAGCATCCGACGGCAAACAAACCGCCTTTCAGAACGTCTTGATGGGCGTGACCGAGTTCGGGAACTTGGTGCCCGTCATCGACCCGATCGGACCACAGACGATCGTTATTGATTCAACAATGCAATTCCGAGCTGGGGCCAGCGACGGAAATGGTGACGTTCTGTACTACTCGCTGGACGACGATTCCATTGATCTCGGGATCGTGGTTGATCACATCGGCCGCATCGCATGGACCCCCACCATCGATCATGTGGACGATTCGCCGTATTCGGTCACCTTGTCAGTCACCGACACAATCGCAACGTCGACTGAAACCTTTACGATCGACGTCATCACCGACGACACGCCTCCGACGATCGCGTTGTACACCGATCGCGATCAAGCGCTGATCGATCAAACGATCGCAGTCCAAATTGATGCCGTTGACAATCAAGCCATCGCCGAGACGACACTGGTCATCGAATCGTTGGACGACGGCACGACCGTTCAACAGTTGAACATTCCTGTTCCCGTTGACCACCTCGGACGTGCCTCGATCGACACGTCCGTGGCCTTGACCGGAGTGGTCACGTTGTTGGCGACGACGACCGACACGTCCGGAAACTCCGTTGAGGCACGAAAGGATGTCACGATCCTGAACTTGCAAGACGACGGTTACCCCACCGTTCAGCTGACGCAGCCTTCCGGTTCCCTGTCAACTCCGACCGATGTGATCGGTACGGTGACCGACGATACCGGGCTGGTTGACGTTCTGGTCGAACTCTATCCATCCAACGGCAGCGCAGCGATCACGCTCAGCCACTCGACCGGCGATGTCAACAACCTGGTTCCCGAGATTGTTGCCGACGCGGTAGCCCGAATCGACACGACCAATCTGGCGAACGATTCCTATACGCTTGTCGTCTCCGCGACCGACGTTGCCAACAATACTTCGACGGCGGATGTCCGAATCGAAGTCGACTCGGATCTCAAACTCGGGAACCTAACGATCGCGGTTACGGATCTGACGGTGCCGTTCTTGTCCTCTCCGATCCCGATCATCAGGAGTTACGATAGCCTCGGAAACGGCAATCGGGGCTCGGACAAATGGGCAAACGACGAATCGCTTGGGCCGGGATGGCGACTCGGACTTCCCGGCGCGGGTTTGGAAATTTTCCACGCCGACACTTCGTTTAGCACGTTCGACGACAGAATCCCATTGCGCTATGGAGACAAGGCCGTTTTCACACACGTTGATGGCACGACAGAAAGTTGGACTTTCCAGCCGGAACCTGCCAACGCATTGTCGTCATCGCCGCCGATGTCCCACGTCAAATGGGTACCCGATCCGGGGACAACCAGCGCGTTGCTCGTACCAGACACTCCCATCTATTACGTTCAGGGGGAATATCTGATCTTCACGCGCCATGGCGAAGCAAGCTATCAAACGTTTAGCCGAGAAACCGAATTCGTTCAAGTGAGGACCCGAAATGGCACCGTCTATCACCTCAATCCCGATAGCGGAGAAGCGATCTCGGTCGAAGGAACCGATGGAAGTGTTGTCACGATGAGCGACGACGGGTTCATTGCACAAAACGGTGCAAGTGTCCTGATCAACCGCGACCCCAGTGGTCGCATTGCCGAAATCGTTGACCCGCTCGGGAATTCAATCAACTACACCTATGACGCCCGTGGACGCCTGGAATCCTTTACGGACCGATCGGGTCGCGTGGAGCACTATGAGTACCATGGCGACACAGAAAAACTGGCCGGCGTGTTTGATGAAAACGGAAATCGTCTGACAGAATACGAGTTCGATGACGAAGGCGGCCGTCTATCCGTCATCATCGATGCCGAGGGGCGGCGAATTGAAACTCGCACCGATGAGGAGGCGAAGACCGAAACAATCATTGATGCGTTCGGCAACACGACGATGCACGAATACAACTGGGGCGGATTCCCAGTTCGTACGGTCGACGCACTCGGTGGCGAAACGATTCGCGACTTCCGTGGTGATGGGGTACTGCTCTCTGAAATAGACCCGCTCGGACGGGGAACGCATTACGAATACGATGCGATAGGGAGAAAAACCAGCGAAACCGACCCGCTGGGCAACACGTCCTACTGGACGTACTTTGCCGATGGCAGTGTCCGCACGCACACCAATCCCCTCGGCCAAACGACCGTCACGACCATGGCGACACGAGAGCTCGGCGGCGTTCCCTATATGCCCTCGCTGCTCGGCAAGCAGATATTGGAGACCCGCACGACGATTGATCCCAGCGGGGATGCTGTTACGCTCGAACGAGAGTATCAACAGGGTTACAACGGCCTACAGGAATTCTACCTCACGGCCGCAACCGGTTTTGAAACCTACACACGAAGCATTCGCATCGAAGGAGAGGACGAATTCGGAGTATCCAACTTTGTCACTGTCAACTCGACGTACGAACCGATTGCTGACCCTGCATTTCCGTTAGGAAGGTTGCTAACGCAAACCACTCAGAACGCATTCGGTGAAACGGGCCGGGAAGAAGTCTTTGGCAGGACGACGGTCTATCAACGAGATCCGGAGAGTCGCGTGACCAACGTTTCCACATTCACAGGGACGACAACTACCGAATACGACGTGTTCGGACGGGTTGTCGCGACAACCGATCATCTGGGGCGTCGTAGCGAGACCGAATATGATCTCGCAGGCAATGTGCTCGCAGAACTCGTACCCGACTTTACTCCGCTTGATTCGACTGACAACGTTCGATCGTCCAATGTCTACGACATCGCCGGTCGGCTTTACTCGGACATTGACGTGTACGGTCGCACGACGATCTACGAATACGACGAGCTCGGCCGGATCGAATTTACCGTGCTTCCCGACAACACGCCCGCGGATGATACGGACAATCCACGACTCGAAAGCCGCTACGATGCCGCCGGCCAATTGACCGCTAGCATCGATCAGTACGGCCGGGAAACCACCTACACCTACGACCCGGCAGGCCGACAAATCGAATCGGCCTCCCCAAGCGGCGTGGTTCGGCGCACCGTTTACGATGCCGCCGGCCGGCAAATCGCCACCAACGTGCAGCAACCCGGTGCGTCGATCGCGACCGGATCGATGCAGTATTACGACGAATCCGGCCGCACCACGCGCACGGAACAGTACGCCGATCTGGACATCAACCTTTCGACGGATACCAACGGATTCTCGACGACCGCTGTCAACACGGCGAGTCCTGTGAATTTGATCTCATGGACCGAGTCGGTCTATGTCAACGGTCTGCAGACCGAGTTTGTTTCTTCCAGTGGTGACCAAACCGACTACGACTACAACGATCGCGGACAACTGGTCGGTCAAACCGATTCCAGCGGTCTGGGATCGGTGATCACCTACAACTTTGCCGGCAATCAAATCCAGACAATCACCAACACGGTCGATGAGTTTGGAGATGACGTCCAACTGGTTCAGCAAACGGTGTATGACGATTTCGGCCGCGAAATCTATTCGTCGGACTCTGCCCCCATTTCCACGCCAGTCGCCGAAATCACGGGCACCGCGACCGTCTACGACAGCTACGGCCGCGTCGAATCGACCAGCCGTCTGATCGGGCTGGATATCGATATCGACGCGGTAGACGGCTTCGAAGCTTCCAGTCTGGTCGATGCGGGATCAGTGATCTCGACCAGCACCTTTACCTTTGACGACCTCGGTCGATCGAGTGAAACGGTCGACTCCTTCGGTCAGCGCAGTCAAACGGTCTACGATCAATATGGGAATGCCGTTGAATCACGCACCGAATACTTGCCATCGGGCGCGTCGGAAGCCGTTTGGCAGGTTATTCGAACAATCTACGATTCCGAAGGACGTGTGGAATACCAAACCGACGCCTTCCTGTTGCCGATCGGAACGGCACTTGGGGACAACGGCGCGTCCACTCCCTCGGCCCCGGCAACCAAGTATGTCTATGACGACTTCGGGCGACAGATCGCTGTGGAACGACATCGATCTGTTGAGCTTCAACCCTCTGCCGGCCTTTCCGGAGACGTTCATCCGGGTTTTGTCGTCACCGATCCCGGCGAACTCCTCTCGGCCTCCGAAACGCTTTACGATTCCCAAGGCCGAGTCGCGCGAACAATCACCGGCCGGGTTCCGACAACCGCGCTCTCCGCCGACGAACTCGCAGTGCTCACGTTGCCAGCTGAATTTGATTTGCATCTGGGTAACCCAGATTCCTACGCAGCGATCGGACTGACGCCAGGCACGATTCGGGACACTCTGTACGATTCCGCGGGGCGTTTGTCGGCTTCGCTCGAACACCCTCTGGCTGCGGCGGTGGTCGGACTCGATGCGCGCTTCGGCACGGACACGCTCGTCCGGCTCAGAACAGAGTCTCAATACGACGAACTTGGTCGCCTCCAACTGCAAAGATCGGGGCTTGTCCAGGTGATCACCGACACGGGAACTCTCACGGCGGTCGAAGACGATCAGTCGGTCGATAGGGTTTCCCACCGTGATGTCCAAGGGAATCTTGTCCGGACCGACTATGTGACCGGCGGGACAATCCACTATGACAGCCTTACCGATACGACCTCGCGTTCCTCGGGAACGGTGGATTCATTTGTCACCAGTCGTTTTGACGATCAAAACCGATTGGTCGCCGAAATGCAGCAGACTTCTGGGGCAACGACTGCAACTTGGTCGGATGTTGAAGAATCGTACGTTGACGGATCAGGAAATCTGATTCCGACGAAGCTCTATCGATACAACGACCGGGACCAGCTGACATCCGTTGAACTGCCTGCGGTTCCCGATCCCCTGTCGGCCGATCAACTCGTCAGACCGAAATACCAATACGCCTACGACGAGCTTGGTCAACAGGCAACGATCATCGATCCGCTCCTTCGCGAGACACGGTTCACCTACGATTCCGGCGGACAACAGGTGTCACGAACCTTGCCGATCGGCTTTGGAACAGACGGTGCGATTGCCGACCAGATCGAATTGGATTCCTGGATTCAGGATCTCGGATCAGGTTCCGCGGCCTTTACCGAGACGATGACTTATGACGACCATGGTCGTCAGGCCACGCATGTCTCGTTTGAAGGTGTGGTGACGGAAAACGTCTACGAACCGGCGACGGGACGACTCAGCGAGCGGCGGTATTTTGAGTCCGTCGCCGCCTACGATAACGGCATCGGCACGGCCGACGAGACTTGGCGATACGGCTACGACGGCCTGGGACACCGAACTCAGGCAACCAAGCTGGATTCGGCGGGCAACGTCCTGCGTTCGGAAACGACGGCCTACGACGATCTCGGCCGCGTGTTCGCTGAAGTCTCCGAAGAAGGCGTTTTGCACTATCGGTACGATCCGTTGGGCCGCATGACGGCGACGGAAATTCACCCCGTCGGCACGGCAGTTTCGGCACTTCCGGGCGCAACACCTGAGCGAAGCACGGCGTATACCTACGATGCCCTGGGCCGTCTGGACACGGTCACCGAGTCCGCAAACTCCGTCGAGCAACACGAAACCGACTACGCCTATGACCTCCAAGGTAGAGTCGCCGACCACTCCGTGGTCGATGCGTCAACTGGCAACCTCATCACGACGGATTACGACTACGACGCCCTCGGCCGCCTGGACACCCAAACGGACACCGACCAATCGGGCAACACGCTGGCCGAATACGACTACGACGTCCGCGCCGACGGCAAACGAACCAAACTCACCGAGCGTTTCGCCGTCGACCACGATAACGATCCGCAAACGGCTCTGGTCCTCTCTGATCCAACCACTTACGACTGGACCTACGACGACGTTGGCAGACTCACCGACGAAGTCATCGACCACTGGGACGACACGCTCGACCAGACCGAGAGTTTCACTTACGACCTCACCGGCAACCGCGTCAGCTTGGAACGTGACCACGGAAACGACGGCGTCGACCAGGCCATCACCTACAACTTCGACGCCAATGACCGACTCATTGATGAAGTCCTCGATGACTTGGTCGATGACAACAATGACACCACGACGACGTACACCTACGATCACACGCAGAACACGTCCAAGACGGTCGCCTCCACCTCGACACTCGTCACTCGCAGCTCGCAACTCTTCTCCTACAACCTGCAAGGCCGCATGAACGCGGTCGTCAACGAAGGTTACGACGCGGCGGGTGTGTTGAACTCCCGCGAACGTGCCAGTTACGAGTACGACAGCAAGTCCTACCGCGTCTCGCTCACTTCCGAAAATGGAACAACACTGTCTGCCGACCTCGCTGCTGAGGTCTGGAGCCTGACGTCTGAAGCCTCCTTCTTGGCCGACCACCACAACCACGCCGATTACACACAGACGATTCGCGAAACGACCTACGACGACCAGGGCGCGGTGGTCAAGCAGGTCGACTTCACGTTCGGCAGTGATGAAATCGCTCAGACCGTCACCGAGGGCGGCACAACTGAGACGCATGTGTTCGGTCACGACGGCCATGGCAGCGTTCGCGTGCTGTACGCCCTCGCTGGCACCGCTGAGTCAATCGCCCAAGTCTTCACCTTCGCCGCATATGGCGAGATGCTCGCCGTGCACGGCGCTGACGGCGTCTCAGTGCCCGTGTTGCAGCGATTGAGCAGCCTTGGCTACTCCGGCGAGCACTTCGATGCCAAAGCTCAGCAGCAGTACCTCAGGGCGCGGTTCTACGACCCGGTGAGTGGAAGGTTCAATCGGCTGGACCCGTTCTCGGGTTGGCTGGAAGACCCGCAGTCGCTGCACAAGTACGCCTATGTGCATGGGGATCCGATACAGGGACTTGATCCGACTGGAGAGTTTTTCGCTGCCGCAATCGGTAGTGTGGTTTCGACCTTAGGAAATTTGATCAGAAACAACAAAACGGCTGCAGTTGGAGTCGTTGCTATTGATCGGACCGCAACACTAGCGGACGCGGTGACCGCAGCGTCGCTGCTTGCTATTGGATCGTCAGTCCCTTTTCCACTATTGGCTGGACTACTTGTGTCTTTGATTCCTGGTGCGGGAATTGCGAAAATTCTGGGAAAGAGCTTCGACGTGCTCGGAACTACCGGGAGGTTAGTGATCGGCTCGGGAGGCGATCTCGCAACGGTTCTGGCTCAAGGTGGAAAAGGAAGACTAGATGACGCAGGAGAACTACTTTCTACCTATATTCAAAAACTTGATGACTACGTTCCAGATGAAAAACTTGTGCAGCTTGGTGGGGAACTCGGCACAGTAAAAACGGCGCAGAAGCTGGGACTTGAACCGTTGGATGATTTTATTGTTCGATATCGTGGGATCGATGGCCTCTACAAGAACGGCGACAAGTTTGTGATTGCAGAAGCCAAGGGTTTCAGTAAGGGATCCTCTCCGACACTCGGCATCACCAAGCATGGGGAGCAATTGAGCCAACAGTGGATTCAACGTCAAGCCACGAAGCTAATCAACAAAGGTGGTGAATTCCGAAAGTGGGGACTGGAATTGCAAGACGCCATTGACGAGCGCAGAGTTCAAGTGTTGCTGACAAAAACGCCTGTTGATAAAGGAGCAAAAACCGTGGGAGAGACAACATTCGAGCTGAGAAACTATTCGCAGTTGGGCGCAATTTCATACAATCCTTAATAGTGAGTACTTGAATGAAAGAATATCGTGACACGATAGCATCGAGAATCGGATGGCCTGCCGAAGACCTGGACATCTCATACTTTGAGTCAGCGTTGAAGAAACGTCTGCAAATTCCAGAAGCTGATACAAATGAGTCAGTTAAGAAGACCATCGCAAATTACTCATGGCAAATCATGCTCGCCAAATTTGTAGCTGAAGAGCGCTCCGAGTGTCTGCTTTGGTCTACCAAGACATTGTCCGCGTGCGAAGACTACTTCTTTGGAGGCTGGCGAGACCGAATCGTGCCGAATGTATCGTTGAATGGATCGCTATCTAACAGGGACCTCAATAATCGATACCAACAATGGATTGAGGAATTGGTGCCCGCCCACTTGGCCGCCGGTTTGCTTGGAAATTGGGATGCCTTCCATCGCTTCAGCAGTTTCCTTCACCCAGACGTCACTACTGACTCATGCGAATGGTTCGCATCGGATGGTTTTTGGCGTTATTTTTGCTTCTCCCAGTGTGGGCACGGCCGAGCTGCCAAATCGGCACTCTCCGATATTGGCGTAGGCAGTCCGAACACATACGAACTCTTATTAGTGAACCTGCTAGACTCGGTACGCGATAATGCCGTGGAAAAGTTCCAGCGATCACTTGATTCAGTTGGCCGGATGTTTCGAAAGACAGTTGGGAAACGGGATTATCTTCCGTGCAAGTTGGCGCTCGATGTATCAGTTGTCTTGCTTTTCGCCACTCATGAACGAGTCAAATTCGACATTCCCAATACGCTGATAGATCGACTGGTAATTTTCAATTCTTAGCGAAAAATTGTGACCGGCCTTTTTGACATCGCACTTTGTGCCGAATTGAGACGGAGGACTAGAAAAGCACTGTCATAACCGAACTTTGTTTTGCTCAGGTTTGCGCAAAGCGCGCGAACCGGTAGCGGCATTACCTCACGGTAACTTTTTTGCGACTCAAAGTCCAATGGCTTGTCGGCTACTGAGGCACGTCTCTCTCAGCATGGATGGTTCAGTCTCGCCACCCTGGTAGATATCCGAAGCTTAGGAGCCTCACACTGTCTTATCCGGCGTTTGAACCGCTGACAGAGCACCACGCTTTTGCCACGGGCTTGTTGACTGCAGCTGCTCGCGCAGCCGCGCCTGCCCTCGGGATCAGATCGATGTTTTCAGTGTGCCACTTGCGTAGCGATGACAAGCCAACGGAGACCCTAAGCTTCGGACGAATTCGATTCTAACTCAGATTCTTGGCAGACTCCAAGGCGGATTAGTAATGGAATCAATAGGTCCCCGATCGATACTGCTCCACGACGTTTCTCACGACGCAACTTTGCGAGCGGCGTCTTGGATTCTTCGCCATGTGTCGCTTTGGGAAGCCACTTAAACGCTTCGTTCATGTCGGCCACGGTCGCGTCGAGTGGTGTGCCGTGTTTGCGATGGAATTCGCGAAGCTTGAAGAGTAGGTAGTCTCGATCGACTCCTTTGCCGCGCCAGACCTGTCGTCCGCTGACGATTTGAAACACCATTCGGTTGGCACGGTTGGCGATTCGGCACTGACGATCTGCCGTAGAAATGCCACGCCGTTTCATGACTGCGGCAAGGCCACGATAGAACGGATGGCACTTGATCAGATTCTTGGCAATCAGAATGCATGCTGCTCGCAGGCGACGGTTACAGTTCTTCGCGACGCTGTCCGAGGACTAGAAAAGGGGAAGGGGGGGGGGAATAAAGGCGGCGGACGATCGTCTGGACATGGGCACCGAGTCCGCAAACTCCGTCGAGCAACTCGAAACCGACTACGCCTATGACCTGCAAGGTAGAGTCGCCGACCACTCCGTGGTCGATGCGTCAACTGGCAACTCTATCACGACGGATTACGACTACGACGCCCTCGGCCGTCTGGACACCCAACGGACACCGACCAATCGGGCAACACCCTCGCTGAATACGACTACGACGTCCGCGCCGACGGCAAACGAACCAAACTCACCAAGCGTTTCGCCTTCGACCACGACAACGATCCGCAGACCGCTCCGGTCCTCTCTGATCCAACCACTTACGATTGGACCTACGACGCCGTTGGTCGTCTGACCGATGAAGTCATCGACCACTGGGACGACACGCTCGACCAGACCGAAAGCTTCACTTACGACCTCACCGGCAACCGCGACCAAGAAACGACCGAAGCGACGAAAACGCAGGCAAGCTGCTACGGCTGATCGTCCGGAGACGACGGAGAAGCAGCCCGACCTGAAGATTGAAGGGCTCAAGTACTTTGAGATGCTTCAGCCATTGTTGGAGCATCTGCACGACGAGCAGTGCGAGCGTGACACAGCCGACAATCGCAAGTTGCACTACGATCAATACTGCATGCTTGTGTTGCTGTACGTTCTAAATCCGACCGTGTCGAGCTTGCGAGCGCTCACGCAGGCGAGCGAACTGGCAAAGGTGCAAAAGCGGCTCGGCTCGTCAAAGACCTCGCTGGGATCGTTCTCTGAAGCGAGTCGCGGAAGCGAAAGCTGCCAAGTCGGAGTCTGCAAAAAATCTCTAACAAGCGATACGGGGAGTCGTTTTAGAATGATTCACCCGGCGTCGATGCTGCGCGCTCGGTAAGATGCGTGCTGTTTGGCGATCCACTGCATCGCCGTATAGCATCGCCCCTTCCTTCTAAGCGTCTGACCCCGCCGTTTCATGCAACAGAGCAAACGCCGGGCCGAACACTATTGCTCCCTTCCCCTTTTCTAGTCAAGAATCGGCAAAAGCCTAGACACCAACACGTCTGCCGGTGCTGTGGGGATTCACAGCATCTCGTGAGGCAGAAACTTCACCATCCGACTCGGCACGACAAAGAGGTGCGCTCCATTTGGCTCGATCGGTTCGTGCGATCCGTCGTGAATCTTGCCAAGATTTCTTGAGAAGTGTCGAGGGACGCGGCAGACGTGATGATGATCGAATAGGATGGTTCGGCTCGTTGTTTCAACATCTTCCGGTTGCCGCCCCATGTCATCACATCATCTGCTTTGCCGAACCGCTCGCCTCGCGCTGCTAGCCACGGCAACTTTGCTGACGCCGATCCTGTCTCCGGCGCTCCTAATGGCCGAGTCGACGAATCGTCCCAACATCGTCTACATCATGGCCGACGACCTGGGCTGGTCGGACGTCGGTTACAACGGCGCAACATTCTATGAAACGCCAAACATCGACGCGCTGTGTGCATCCGGCATGGAGTTCACGTCCGCGTACCCCGGGGCGGCCAATTGCATGCCCTCACGCGCCTGCATCATGTCCGGCATGTACGTGTCTCGCACCCAGATGTGGACGCCGGGGATGAGGGCCAAGGGAGACTCCTCGAAGATGAAGTTCCTGGTTCCACGCAACAAGGACAAGAAGGGCGATGGCGTGTTTCCGTCCAAGGGCGCCCTTCCGCCGAGCGTGGTTTCGATCGTGGAAGTACTGCATGACGCCGGTTACAAAACCGCCCATTTCGGCAAATGGCACCTCGGTCCCGATGGCCAGGGTTTCGATGTCAACGACACCAATGGGTTGGGCGCCGGGCTTGGCCAAAAGTTCTACGGCAACATCGACGTCGCCGAAAACCTGACCAATGCGGCCTGCGAGTTCATCGACCAGAATCGCTCGAATCCGTTCTTCATTTACCTTTGCCATTGGGACGTGCATTCGCCGATACGGGCCCGTAAAGAGGTTGTCGCAAAGTACGAAAAGAAACTGGAAAGTCGCGATTGGGATCGCAAGTGGAATCCGACCTATGCGGCGATGATCGAAGCGGTCGACACCAGCGTCGGCCGCATCCGCGAGAAGCTCCAACAACAGGGTTTGGCGGAGAACACACTGTTCATGTTCACGTCCGACAATGGCGGTGCTTCCGGGGTCACCTGGTGTGAACCGCTCAAGGGGGCCAAGGGCGCCTTTTACGAAGGCGGCATCCGCGTTCCGGCTTGCGTCAGTTGGCCCGGCGTGGTCGAACCGGGCAGTACGTGCGACACGCCGATCACGGGGGTCGATTTGATGCCGACGTTCGCGGATCTGGCCGGTGCGACGCTGCCCACCACCCAGGTCGTCGATGGCAAATCCTGGCTGCCACTCTTGTCGGGGCAATCCCTTCCCGAACGCAACATTTTCTGGCACTATCCGCTGTACCTGTCCGGTGCCGGATACAATCAGGTCATTCCGGTCTTCGGAACGGAGCAAATGGTTTGGCGGGCGACGCCATGCAGCGTGATCCGTCGTGGAAACTGGAAATTGATCCAGTTCTTCGAGGACGACTCGGTCCAGCTTTTTAATCTTCGTTCCGATCTCGGCGAGCAACACGACCTTTCCAAATCCAATCCCGAAAAAGCGGCCCAGATGCTGGAGCACCTTCGGCAATGGCAGTCAGACACCCAGGCGGTTATCCCGACCAAGCTGAATCCCGATTTCGGCAAATCCAGCGGCGGTCGACGCTCGGCCCCCAACAAGAACCGGTAGTCGCCGATTCCACTTCCGATCGATCCACATTCGAAACGTACACTTTTCAATCAACTCATTGGAGCGACATCACAGATGAAAGCTTGGATCTTATCACTCGTCACTTTGCTCGCCGTCTCACCGACGATGGCCGAACCGCTGGTCTATGAAGGAACCGAAGGGATCGGCAAGGGCAAACACATTGTGTTCATCGCCAATGACCACGAGTATCGTTCGGAGCAGACGTGTCCGGCGCTGGCAAAGATGCTGGCCAAACATCATGGCTTCCGCTGCACCGTCCTGTTCGGCGTGGATGAGCAAGGTTCGATCAAGCCGGGGGCTCGATTGGTGCCCGGGATGGAAGTCCTCAAGGACGCCGACATGCTGTTCTTCTTCACCCGTTTTATGAATCTGCCCGATCAACAAGCCGATCTGTTGGTCGATTATTTCGAACGCGGCGGCCCGGTCGTCGGCGTGCGAACCTCGACGCACTGCTTCAACGGCCAAAAAGGAAAATGGGCCAAGCTGAACTACAACTACTCCGGCGATGACTACCACGGCGGACTCGGCGAACAGGTTTTTGGCAACACCTGGGAAAAGGAACGCGGCCAAAGCCACTATGGGACGAACCATCAAATGGGCAGCCGAATCACGCCGGTCGCCGGCGCCGAGGCCCATCCCATCCTCCGCGGCGTCGAGCAGATTCACGCCTACTCCGGTGCCTACAAATCGCACCCGCCGGCCGATGCCGCCGAGTTGCTGGAAGTCCAGGTGCTCAACACGTTTGGCCCCAGCGATGACATCAACACCGAGAAACCGTTGGTCAACGCGGGTTGGGCACGCGACTCCTACGTCGCCCCCTCCGGGAAGAAGCAGAACGCGCGGGTCGTCTACGCCTCGTTCGGCGCCTCCGAAGACCTGCTCAGCGAAGACGGGCGTCGGTTTCTCGTCAACGCGTGCTTGTGGGCGTGCGGCATGGAGGACACGATCAAACCGAACCTGGACGTCAGCCTCGTCGGTGATTACGCCCCCACCCCGTATTCCAACGGCGCGTTTTATTACGAAGGTGTCAAACCGTCGGATCTGACCGGTTGGGACTCGCGCGTCATGCCCGCTGCGGCCCCGTTGGCGGGAGTGGACGACGCAAAGAACGTTCGCCGGCGAAGGGGCGCGCTGGCCAACCGGCCTGAATTGAAGGCGCAACTGGCCGAAAAATACCCGAGTCTTTATGGGCCCGACGCGGATCTGCCGGTGACACCACCGCGAACCAAAACGAAGTAGCACCGTGAAACGCTTCAAGACCGTGGATGAATTCATTGCCGGATCTGAAAGCTGGCAGGATGAATTGAAACGACTTCGCGAGATCTTACGGTCGACGGAACTCGACGAGACGGTGAAGTGGGGCGCGCCCTGTTATACCTACGAGGGCAAGAACCTGGTCGGAATCGGTGCGTTCCAATCCTATTTCGGGTTATGGTTCTTCCAGGGAGGCTTGTTGTCCGACCCCGAGGGCGTTTTGATCAACGCCCAAGACGGTAAAACAAAAGCCATGCGTCAGTGGCGTTTGACGTCGATGAAAGAGATCAAACCCCGCACGATCAAAGCCTACGTCAAGGAAGCGACCCAATTGCAGATTGAGGGACACGAGATCAAGCCCGTGCGTGGAAAGCCCGTGACGATCCCGCCGGAGTTGAAGGCGGCGTTGGCCCGAAACAAGACGGCCAGGACCGCCTTTGACCAGCTCACCCCAGGCAAGCAACGTGAATACGCCGACTACATCGCCGATGCCAAACGCGACACGACGAAAGCATCACGCCTCGAAAAAATCCTTCCGATGATCGCCCAAGGAAAGGGGCTGAATGACAAGTATCGTTGAATCGCGACAGACGCCAGGACTCGATTCCGCGGGCGTCGCTAGAAACCGATTCCCCAACCGTTGGTGTCCAGCCTTGAGAGACCGTCCGGCTTAAGGCGATCGCTTTTCGGATGTACGATGGCCCTTCCGGGCCGTCGCCCGTGGGGCTCTGCGCGACGACCTAGAAAGGACGTCGTACACCCCTCCGACAACCACCTCTCACCCATTCGGTCAGATTCTCCCCTTCTCTCGTTAACCAGCTTGCTTGTCGATTTGTGGGGGAGAGGCGTGCCCGTGCATCGATTAGAAATCCGGTAGTCATAAAATTGAAATCCCTCGGCGTCACCCAGGCCACGAGGATCGGCTAAAGCCTAGACACCAACACGTATGCTCGATGCCCCATTTCGACCTCGAAATGGGGCACCAACGTGTCGTCACAGGATTTTCATCAGTCTAACCGTCGTCCAGGCCATTTTTCTGGCGGAGTGATTCAACTGGCGCAATGGTGGGGCAAATTGATTTACAATCGTTGTCGGACTTTAATCGCGGATCGAAACCTGCATGTCAGCCGACCTCCCGGATGCACCGATGAAACACTTCTCTTTGTTCCTTGCGCTGACCGCGATTTCCAGTCTCTGGTTCGGCGTTGGCGTTTCGAGTTTAAGGGCCGATGCCCCACGCCCCAACATTCTGTACTTCTATGTCGATGACATGGGCTGGGGGTCGATCGGACCGAACGGCCAAGCCGATCGCCGTGCCAAGGGTTTGGCTTCGGTGCGCACGCCGAACCTGGATCAACTCGCCGCCCACGGATTGAACTTCACACGCGGCTATGGATGCCACGTATGTTCCCCCGCCCGATCGTCCCAGCAATCGGGGTTCCACCAAGGCCACACGTTCGCCGATCGCAATGATCCCAACAACGCCAAAAAGGCGATGCGGGCGGACGATATTTTGATGGGAGATGCGTTGTCGGCAGCCGGCTACGTGACGGGATACTGGGGGAAATGGGGATACGGAGGCTCCAAGGACCAAGCCAATCCCGTCATCGACAACGTGCAAACGCTGCCGACCTCGCACGGATACCGACACGTTCTTGCCGAACTGCACCACGTCCGGGCGCACACGTTTTTTCAACCGACCTTGTGGAACGCGCCCGCATCACCCGGTGCCGTCGGCGGCATCGAGCTGATCCCGAACTCAATGGCCCGCTACCAAGGTCGCGCGAACTATCCGAACACGCCGGCCCTGCAAGATCACCCCGACTATCCCAAGACCGCGTACTGCGACGACTGCTACGCCTTTGCCGCGTTAGACTTCGTCCGCGACCAGGCAAACAACTACAATCGATCCGGCCAACCGTTCTTTGGCTTGCTGGCCGTGCAAATCCCCCATGCCCCGTTCGGTGAAATCGAACGCCTGCCAGACTGGGACCATGCCTACGCCAACGATCCGCACTACGCCAACCTTGCCGACCAAACCCGGCAGTGGGCGGCGATGGTCACCCGCATCGACGCACACTTCGGCAACATCCTGGCGGCATTGGAAGACCCGAACAACGACGGCGACACATCCGATTCGATTGCCGACAACACGCTGGTGATCTTTCAAAGCGATAACGGTGGCCCCGGCGGCAAGAACCTTGTCGAACTCGACGCCAACGGCGGGCTGCGCGGGACCAAGGGCAGCATTCAAGAAGGCGGCATCCGCGTGCCGTTGCTGATGCGTTGGCCGGCGATGATTCATGACCAATCGATTCTGAAAGCTGGCACCGATGTCGATCGTGTCGTCGACGTGACCGACCTGCTGCCAACCTTCTGTGAACTCGCCGGCGCCAAGCCGCCGCTGGGCATCGATGGCGTGTCCCTGGCGCCGACGCTGACCGGCCGGGGCCAACAACGCACACGCGACTTCATCATCCACGAAGCCGGCAACGGGCAATCCATCATCCGTGGCAATCTGAAACTGGTTCGCACCAAAAAGGGCTTCCAACTCTACGACCTTGATGCGGATCACGCCGAAGCCAACGACATCGCCGCGGCGCATCCCGAACTGGTCCAAGAACTCGAAACGCTGTTGCTGGGCGAACGGGTCGATGAGCCTCGTGGATTCGCCAACACCTATCACCATTGGACGGGGAAAGACGGAGCGTCGACGTCCGACGCGGCCAACTGGTCCGACTATCGCTACGCCAACGCGGGCGTCACGTACATGACCGACGATGGTGCTCCGCAATTGTCCTGGACCGCTCGCATCGACAACAACGGCGATCGTCCCAACATCGCCCGCGCCGATCAGGACTTGCAGTTTCTGGGGCTGCAGATCCGCGGCGGAGATTCAAAGAACGCAGCCCAGTCGTTGGAGTTGGGGCGGGACGTGAACCTGACCGGACGCAACGAAATTCGAATCGCAGCCGGCGGATCGTTGACGCTCAATCAAGGCACGCTCTCGACGCTGCGTTGGATCGAAGTCTTGCCCGACGGCACACTCACCGGGGCCGGCACGATCGATGGCACGCTCTACAATGACGGTCTGGTCAACCTGGTCGGAACCGAACGCCCGCAATTGAGCATCCACGCTGACTATCACCAATTGCAGCACGGCACGCTCCGCGTCGCCGATATCGGGCAAAACCACGCACCGGTGCAGATCCATGGGACCGCGACCTTGGCAGGCGAATTGGTCGTGACGACCGGCAACGGATTCAAGCCGATTCCTGGGCAAACCTACACCGTCATGGCGGCCAACCGAATCGTCGGCTCCTTCAGTAACCCGGACGGCGAAGTCGTGGCCGCCGACGGAACGCGTTTCACGATCGTGTATGACGAAGACCACGTCTCGCTGCGCTGTCATTGATCCAACCCCCGAACGAACAACAGGAGTTTCACGGCCATGTCCGATGGATCGATTGAAGACGCGCTGAAGATCACGCTGGAGGATTACCGGCTGACCCGTGGTGAAAAGCGGGCGCTCGCGAAAGTGGTTGAAAAATTTGCTGACGATGACCGGCAACTGGCGTATGCCCGCAACTTCGCCTTTCAGTTGGTACGCGATCAACTCGGCGGCCCCAACGATGCGGAACTGATCGACTGGCTGGAAAACGCCCTGAAGGTCCTGGTGCCCAGGGAGTCAGCCGGCGATCGCGAGATCCGATCCGAGGCGTTCTTCAGTCCGGATGACGCCTGCGTCGGCAAGATCAACCGGTTGTTCACCTCGTCGCGCAAGGCGGTGGACGTCTGTGTGTTCACAATCACCGACGACCGGATCAAAAACGCGATCCTCGCCGCGCACCGACGCGGCGTCGCCATCCGAATCATTTCCGACAACGACAAATCGACCGACCTGGGTTCCGATATCGACCAATTGGCACGTCTGGGAGTCCCCGTCCGCGTCGACCGGACGGACTATCACATGCACCACAAGTTCGCCATCTTCGACAAGCGACAACTGTTGACGGGAAGCTACAACTGGACGCGAAGCGCGGCGAAGTACAACGAGGAAAACTTCATCGTCACCGGCGACACGGCGCTGCTGGGGGCGTTTCGCAGGGCGTTCGATGAGCTTTGGGAGGAGTTGGGGCGGTAGCGGGGGGAGGTGGGGAAGAGGTGTGGCAGAATGATACGGGGCAGAATGATGAAGACAGGGGGAGAGGGAGACAAGGAGACAAGGAGACAAGGAGACAAGGAGTTAGGGTGGAGCAACAGATCGAAACAACATCATTCTGCCACCCCATCATTCTGCCACCCCATCATTCTGCCACCCCATCATTCTGCCACCCCATCATTCTGCCACCCCATCATTCTGCCACCCCATCATTCTGCCACCCCATCATTCTGCCACCCCATCATTCTGCCACCCCATCATTCTGCCACCCCATCATTCTGCCACCCCATCATTCTGCCACCCCATCATTCTGCCACCCCATCATTCTGCCTTCTCATCGTTTTGCCCCCATCGTTTTGCCCCCATCGTTTTGCCCCCATCGTTTTGCCCCCATCGTTTTGCCCCCATCACGCCTCGTCACTCCCCTTTGTAGCCTCGCCACATCCAGACCAGTGTATCGGCGAGGGTGTGTTCGAAGACGCGGCGGTCGCAGTGTCGTGAGGCGCGGCTGAAGACGAATCGATAGTCGTAGCCTTTGGTTTTTAGCGCCGCGGCGGTCCGTCGATTGGCCATCACCCAGTTGTGATAGGTTTCTTCGGGATCGTTCGCCCGATTGTCGTTTTCGGCGACGTGGGTGAAGATCCGCAGCGGTTTCTTTTCACTGTTCTGGATCAACTTCAGGCCCGAGTGATACTCCCAGGCGCCCAGCGGGTACTCGGCTTCTTCGGCCGCATCGTGGTCTTGCTGGTCGACGAAGGTGCCCGAATACGTGATCAGACGGCGGAACAGATCGGGACGGAACCAGCCCATCGTCAGTGCCGCCGCGCCGCCGCTGCTGCATCCCATCACCGCTTTGCCCCAGGGGTTCTCCGTGAAGGCGATGTTCGGATAGGCCGCTTTGATTTCCGGGTGGTTGAGCACCGCCGGCAACACTTCATCGTTGATGAAACGGGCCAGACGGTCCGACATCGTGTCGTACTCCAGGCCTCGTTGGCTGCCATAACTATCGTTGCCACCGTTTTGCACGGCGATCGCGATGAAAGCGGGAAGCCGACGATCGGGATCCTTGGAAATCGTCAAGTTGTCCAGGGCATGGCGGACCAGATCCAGGCGACTGGGGCCATCATGCGTGACCAGGATCGGGGCCTTGGTGCCGTCGCGATACGCATCCGGAACGTAGACCCAGATCTTCCGCTCAGTTCGTACCGGCTTCTTCGGGTCCAGGGTTTTGTCGTCACCGCGAAAGATCTTGCTGTCGGCCAAACGCATCGAAAACTCGAACAGCTTGCCTTTGGGATTGCCGCGATCGGTCAAGTCGGGATCGATGCGGTAGTCGGGACCGATCGTGTAATCGCCGTTGCCTTCGGTCCCCGGATTCTCACGGTAGTCTTCGGCCAAGCCGGGCTTCGGGAGTGCGATGGACGCCAGCAGAAAAAACAGGAAAGCGGGGACGGACGTGACGTGAATGCTCGTTTGTGATTTCATGTTTCAGGGGAGATTCTCAAGGATGGGATCGGGGAGTCAAACTTGCTTGCGGGTCGAATGTAACGTTGAACCATTCACTCTGTTTGCCCAGGCAGTGATCCATTGCCGATTTTTTTTGGGGGGCAGGCGCAAGAGAATGTGCAAGAAGCGTCAAGCGAGGGCAAAACGACAGGGGCAAAACGATGTTGTGGCAGAATGATGTTGTGGCAAAACGATGTTGTGGCAGAATGATGTTGTGGCAAAACGATGTTGTGGCAGAATGATGTTGTGGTAGCGACGCCTCCAGGGGACCTGTTCCGCTCGATTGCGCCACTCAACTCCCTCTCTCCTTGTCTCCCTCTCTCCTTGTCTCCTTGTCTCCTTGCCCCCATCGTTCTGCCCCACGACAACATCCCTGCATCTTCAACCTCCCCCATCCCGATCCTTTCCGAGCGGATGTTTCTCCGGGTCGACGATTTCCTGAAACCCATTGAGCACGACGGGCACGCTTTGGTGAAAGCAAACGACGTTCAGGGACGCGATGTTGCCGAAGATGTTTTCCCGATCACCGAAGAAGTTGTCGTCGCTGAACAGCGGAGGTGTGTGCCACCAGAGCCGATAGCCCAGTTCCATGATCAGCCGAATCAGCGGTTCGGACTGCTCGACGCGGTCATTCTCGACGTACAGCACCGGTTTAAAACGCTCGATACTTCCGCGGGCCCCCCGCAGCACCGCTTCTTCCATCCCCTCGACATCGATCTTGATCAGGTTCAGTCGGGGGAAGCGAAAAACATCGTCAAATCGTTTCACCTGCACGGGCGTCCCTTGGCGATACCGCGTGCTCAGCGAGAAACCGCCGAAGTTGCCTTCTTGTTCGTAGCGAATGTCGGGCACCACCGTGGTGGCGGGATCGGCCCCGAGCCCACAGTGGAACGGGTCCACGTGGGTCAATCCATTCAGGGCCAGATTGGCGCACAGATTCTGAAACACGACCGGTTGCGGTTCGAACGCGAGGATCCGCCCCTGCCGCTGGACCTGCTGTGCCAGTCCGACGGTGTGGGAACCGATGTTCGCACCGATTTCCGCCACGACGTCGCCCGGTTTGACGATTTGTCGAAACAGTTTCATTTCGCCTGGTGAGAACTCGCCGTATTTGATCAACGATCGACCGATATACATGTCATTGGCATTGACCAGGAACCAGCCGTCGCGGCCTTTGACCAATTGGTTCCAGTGGCCCAGATCTGTGACTCGTTCCATTTTCGCTATCCTCTGGTGGTCGCCGTCGAACCGGAGATTGATCTTTTACGTATTTCCGTCTGTAATACCGTTTCAGGCCGTCCGGTCAGGATGCCGGCCGAAGTGACATGCACCGTTTTCACTGCAAATTTTCATTGCGGATTTCACTGCGGAGACCATGAACGCACCCCAAATCGACGAACAGATTGCCAAGTACTCACAGATGTGCAACCGGCTGGCGGACGAGGTCGGGCGACTGCTGGTCGGTCAGGAAACGATGGTTTCGCGTCTCTTGATCGGATTATTGACCGGGGGGCACGTGCTGCTCGAAGGCGTCCCCGGGCTGGCAAAAACGCTCACCGTCAGCAGTCTGGCCCAGGCGATCCGGACCGATTTTTCACGCATTCAGTTTACCCCGGATATGCTGCCGGCGGATGTCATCGGCACCGAAGTCTTCAATCCCAAAGAAGCGACTTACAGCGTCAAACGCGGGCCGATTTTTTCCAACCTGATCCTGGCCGACGAAATCAACCGCGCCCCGGCCAAGGTCCAGAGCGCCTTGCTGGAGGCGATGCAGGAGCGGCAGGTCACCATCGGCACCGAGACCTTCAAGTTTTCGCAGCCGTTCCTCGTGATGGCGACGCAAAACCCGATCGAGCAGGAGGGGACGTATCCGTTGCCCGAGGCCCAGGTCGACCGCTTCATGCTTAAAACCAAGATCGATTACCCGTCCCGTGAGGACGAGCGAAAGATCGTCGACCGGATGGCCGGCGGCAAAGCGATCCCAGAAATTTCGGCCGTCACCTCGCCGGAGGAACTTTTGGAAGCCCGTGCGGTGGTCGAGAAGATCTGGTGCGACGACAAGGTCCGCGATTACGGCATCGACGTCGTCCGTGCCACACGCGATGCCGTCGGATCCGGGGTCGCGGCGCTGGAAAACATGATCGAAATGGGAGCCAGCCCGCGCGCTTCGATCTTCCTGCTCAAAGCCGGCAAGGCACACGCGTTTTTACAAGGACGCAGTTACGTGACGCCACATGACATCAAGTCCTTGGCACCGGACGTGTTGCGACACCGTGTGGTGTTGACGTACGAAGCGGAAGCCGAAGGCAAATCGGTCGACGACGTGATTCGCCAGATTCTGGACAATGTCCCGGTGCCGTGACGCATCGTGTTGACCGGAAACAAGTGGGATAGGCTTCCAGCCTGTCGACGCCGGATTGACAGGCTGGAAGCCTATCCCACGCTGCATTGACAGGCGAGAAGCCTATCCTACGTTCTTCACAAGCTGGAAGCTTACGCCACTTTTTATGTTGCCTCGCGAAGTCATTCGAAGAGTCCGAGAGATCCAAGTTCGAACCGGTCGCCAAGTGGCCGACGTTCTCGCCGGCCAGTACGTCTCGGTGTTCAAAGGCCGCGGCATCGAATTCGACGAAGTTCGACCGTACATCCCCGGCGACGACGTCCGCACGATCGACTGGAACGTGACCGCCCGGATCGGCGAACCGTTTGTCAAACGTTATGTGGAAGACCGCCAATTGACGCTGATGGTGATGGCCGACGTGTCCGCGTCCCAGGATTTCGGTTCGGGCCAACGCAGCAAACGAGACGCGACGGCAGAACTGAGCGCGCTGTTGGCGTTTTCGGCGACGCTCAACGACGACAAAATCGGGTTGACCCTGTTCCACGGCGCGATCGAACAATACATCCCCGCGCGCAAGGGCCAACGGCATTCGCTGCGGGTCATTCGCGAAGTCCTGGCGCACGGTAACGTGGAAACCCGCTCGCCGCCCAAGCGACGCCGTTGGCTGCCGCTGGGACGCCGCCGCGCCTGGTGGCGAACCGGGCGTCAAGCGACCAATATCGCCGGTGCGATGCAGTTCTTGATGTCCGTCACCTCGCGGAAATCGATCTGCTTTGTCATCAGCGACTTCCTGGGCGACGGTTTTCTGGAAGCCATGCAAAGCGCCAATCGCAAGCACGACGTGATCGCGGTGTTGGTCACCGACCCGAAGGAATTGGAATTCCCCAGCGTCGGCCTGGTCAACCTGGAAGACGCCGAAACCGGTCGCGTGGTTCAGTGCGATGCGGGATCCAAACTGTTTCGCGATCACCTGGCCGCGGCCGCCGAAAAACGCGTCGAAGACCTGCGCCGCACTTTCGGCCGTTCCGGAATCGATTTCATCCACATCGATGCCCAAGGCGACGTCGTCGATCCGCTGGTCAAGTTTTTCCGCATGCGTCAACGGAGGATGCGATGATGGATCCACAACAAGCCGCAAGACCAATCTTGATAGACGGGCTGGGGGCGACCATCAAGCGTAACGTGAACGCCGCGATTCACCGATCGACCTCCCCTCGCTTCGCTCGACCCTCCTGCCAGGAGGGTGACTTTCGACCTGCACGACCTCCCAGAGGGAGGGTGACGACAGCTTCGTTGGTGAATGCGCTAGTCGTCCTCCTACTCTGCGTCCTCCTGACGCCTGTCGCGTCGGCCGAATCGATTGTTCAACAGCGGCAATCCGGCCCGGTGTCGATCGACGTGACGCTGGAACCGAAAGCGCCGGTGATCGGCGACACCGTGACACTTTCGATTCAGGTCACGGCTGAGCAGGACGTCGAAGTCTTGATGCCTGATTTCGGGGATGCGTTGGATCGTTTTTCGATCGTCGACTTTGCGCCACGCGAGACGATCGATGATGCGGGACGAACGGTTGCCAAGCAGACCTACCGCCTGGATCCGCCATCGTCAGGCCGGCACGTGATTCCGCCGATCTTGATCGAATACGTCGACCGTCGCCCCGGCCAGCAACAAGCTCCGGAGGGCTTGGACGCTTACGAAGTGCTGACCGATCGCATTCCCTTCGAAGTCGCCTCGGTGCTGCCGGACAACGCGGCGGTCGATCTGAAGCCGCCGATGGAACGGTTGGCCCCGATCCAGCCCCCGGCGCCATCGCGATGGCCGATCTTCGCTGCGATCCTGATACTCGCGCTGGTCTCGTTGCCGCTGCTCTGGCGAGCCATCGCGGCAGCACGACGACGCAAACGCCGGCGATCGGCCTATGACGTCGCAACGACGCGTTTGAGCAAGCTGTTGCGGGATCCACGATCGACGGGACCGCAAATCGATGAATTTTATGTCGGACTGTCCTACATCATCCGCAAGTACATCGAAGACCGATTCGAAATGCGCGCGCCCGAATTGACGACCGAAGAATTCCTGACGTCGATCGGTCAGTCGCCGGATTTTTCGGCGGACCACCAAAGCTTGCTGCGCGAGTTTCTTCGCCAAGCCGACCTGGTGAAATTTGCCCGCGCCCAGCCGTCGGGAGAGGAGATCGAACGCGCGATCGGCAACGTCCAGCGTTTCCTGGAAGACACGCGCGAGAATGCCCCGATGATCAACGACGAGTTTCCGGAGTCGGAGTCGGATTCCGAGAATGAGGTGCCGCCAGAAGACGCGGCGCCGAAACGCCAGATCGAGGAGGCCGCTCATGGGTGAGATCGAACTGCGCGATCCCGCGTTCCTGCTGCTGGCACTGCTGGCCCCCTTCGTGTTTTGGCTGGCCCGTCACAACCCTTCGCGGATTCGTTACTCATCGGTCGCGATCGCCGAGGCCGCGCCACGGTCGTTGCGTGCAAGACTGGCCGGCCTTCCCGCGTTGTTGATGGCGTTGTCGGCGTTGCTGGTCTCCGTGGCGCTGGCCGGACCGCGTACGCCTGATGCGGAAACGAGAGTCAGCCGCGAAGGCATCGCGATCATGATGGTGCTGGACCGCTCGGGTTCGATGCAAGCCCGCGACTTGGTCCAAGATGATTACAGTGTCGATCGGTTGAGTGTCGTCAAAGACGTCTTTCGCGGTTTTGTTTTGGGCGAAGGCGATTCAGCCGGAGACGGGCGTCCCGATGACACGATCGGATTGATCGCCTTTGCCGGCTATGCCGACAGCCTCTGTCCGCTGACCTTGGATCACGGCAATCTGACGACGATGGTCAATGATCTGGAAACCGTTTCGACGCGTGAAGAAGACGGCACGGCGATCGGGGACGGATTGGCGTTGGCGGTCGAGCGGCTGCGGCGGAGCAAGGCCAAGTCGAAAGTCGCGATCCTACTGACCGACGGGGTTCACAACGCCGGTGTGGTCGACCCCAAACAGGCGGCGGAGGTGGCCGCGGCCAGCGACGTGAAAGTCTATTGCATCGGCGCGGGAACCCAGGGGCGAGCGCCGTTTCCCGTTCAGGATCCCTTCACCGGTCGGACCGAGTTGCGGCTTTTCGATGTCGAACTGGATGAAGACACGTTAAAAAGGATTGCCGAAACCACGGGCGGTCGCTATTTCCGCGCCACCGACCGCGAATCACTCGGTGGGGTGGTCGCGGAGATTGACGCGCTCGAACGAACCAAAGTGACCGAGTTTCGCTACTTGCAATACGACGAACACTACCGATCCTTTTTGCTCGCCGGGCTGTTGTTGGTCGGCGCGGCGGCAACTTCCAAAGCCAGTTTGTTCAGGACGCTTCCGTAAAATGTCGGATTTTCGATTCGCAACACCAGGTTGGTCGGCGGCCCTGTGGGTCGTCTTGGCAACCGTCCTCACACTGCTCTACCTGGAGCAGCGACGTGGTGATGCGCTTTCGCGTTTCCTCTCGCCCGTCATGCAACCGCGCCTGGTCTCACGCTCGTCATTGATGCGTCGCTCCGTGGTGACGCTGCTGTTGGGGCTGGCATCGGTTTGTTTTGTTCTGGCGCTGATGCGACCGCAATTCGGATTGACGTACGTCAAGGCGCCGCGTGTCGGTGCGCAGATCATGTTTTGCCTGGACGTCAGCAAATCGATGCTGGCCGAAGATGTCGCCCCGAATCGACTCGATCGTGCCAAAGCCGACATCACCGACTTGCTGACGTTTTTAGATGGCGATCAAGTCGGATTGATCGGGTTCGCCGGCCGGGCAAGCGTCTTGTGCCCGCTGACACCGGACTATGGGTTCTTCAAACTGGTCCTCAACGGCGCCGGCCCCAACAGCGTCGGGCGGGGCGGCACACGGCTGGAGGAACCGCTGCGGAAAGCTTTGGATGGATTTCGATCCGAAAGCGATGTCTCCCGCGTCGTGTTTCTGATCACCGACGGTGAAGACCACGATTCGCACCCGTTGGATGTGGCCAAGGACGCGATCGAACGTGGCATCAAAATCGTCGCCGTCGGCCTGGGCGATGAAGCGGGCAGCGAGATTCGCATCACCGATCCACGAACCGGCGTGCAGCAACAGGTGCTTGACGCGGACAACCGTCCCGTCGTCACGCGTTTGGATGGAGAAACACTACGCGAACTCGCTTTGGCAACCGCAGGCGTTTATATCCCCGCGGGAACGGGAAGCCTGGATTTAAAATCGATCTATGACGCGCATATCCGACCGCTGGTCCGTGGCGAACTGTCCGCCGAAGGCCGGGCGATCCGACGTGATGCGTTCCAGTGGATGATCCTGGCCGGGCTGATCCTGATGATCGCCGCCGTCGTGCTCGGCCACCGTCGCCCCCCCGATGCGTTTGCACCGCGGCAAGCAGCGCGGCAAGCAGCGCCGCAAGCAGCGCCGACGGACTCCGTCGCCAAGGCTGCATTGGTGCTGATGATCCTGTCGATGCTGATCCCCCGCGTCGCGATCGCAGAGCAAACAAAACCGGATCAAACCGTGTCTGCGACCGCCCCGACGACCGCTGACGAACCGGTCGATGCTGACGAACCGGTCGATGCTCGAGAAACCTACAACCGTGGCCTCGATCGGCTGAGCGGTGATTTGGATGAAGCGGAGCGGTTGCTCAGCCAAGCCCGTCGAGAAGCCGGCAGCGACGGAGAGGTTCGGTTTCGCGCGACGTACAACCTGGGCTGGGTGGAAATCAATCGCGCCGACTCGGTGATTGAAGCGGAACCCGAACAGGCGCTCGAACATCTGCAGCGCGCCGCCGGTTGGTTCCGCGACGCGATCCGATTGCGCAGCGACGCCGATGACGCACGTCACAATCTGGAAGTCGTCTTGCTGCGAATCACGCAACTCCGCGATCAACTGATGAAACAGGATGATCAAGACCTGGCGACCAAGCTGGACGCCCTGATCACCGCTCAACGCCAGACCATCGGCAACCTTCGCGCGCTGGTCCAACACGTTGCCGACAGCGACGATCCGAACATTGCCGACCAATACCGGTCCCAATTTCAACGACTGGCCGTCGATCAACGTGTCGCGTTGTCCGACCTGCAGGGATTGGTCGACGAAGCCGCCGGTGAATTGGAGACGCTGGAATCGAAAGCGGAAGCCGATCGATCGCCGGAGGAGAACATCCGCATCGCGCAATTGAACGGTCTGCTCAGTTACCTGAACCAGGGCAGCCAACGCATCGGTCAATCACGCAGCCAACTTCGTCGTCGCCAGGCATCCCGCGGTTTTCGCCGCGCCGCGACGGGATTGAACCAGCTGAAACGTGCCCGCGATCAACTGCGCGATCCGCTGGAGATCTTGGACAGTCTTTCGCGAGACATCGCCGAGACGGCACAACAGACGGCGTTCAAAGCGATCGAAAGCCAAGGTGTCGGCGGACAAGACGACTCTCCCGACATCCCCCGCTGGATCGATCAGGAGTTTCTGTCCGACAGTCAAGCCGATTTGACCGGTCGCACCGAAGAGCTGACCAACCGCCTGGCGGCCGGCCTGGAGAGCACATCCCAAGACGATCCCCCAACCGACATCAGCGCCGAACAGCAAGCCTTTTTTGAGAAACTCGGCCGGGCGATGCCCCACTTGATCGCGGCCACCGAAGCGATGAAGGCGGCGAACGAAAAACTCGCCTTCCCCGAATACGCTGCCGCAAGCGAGCAGCAGGTCAACGCGATCACCGAACTGCAACGAGCCCGTGAACAGTTTGCGGACCTGAAAACGTTGATCGAGTTGGCCTACGCCGCCGAACAGGAAATCGGTACCGCGTTGGCGGAGTTGGTCGGTCAATCGGAACCGGCCGATACAGGGACTGACGAATCACCGGCTGGCGAAACGCTAGACCCGGACGTTGCCAAGCAGTTCGTCGACTTCATCACCGAGCGCCAGGCTGAAAACCTGCAACGCATGCAGCGACTGCGAGACGAGATTGCCGCCGCGACCACAAAAGCTCAAGCTTCACAAGACGAATCCGCCCAACAAGAATCCACCGACCAAACAAGCGCGGAACCGTCCCAGGAACTTCAACGACTGACCCTTGCGATGCAACTGGCCGAACGTGCCAGCGAACAAATGAAGGCCGTCGTCGCGGATTTGCCGGCCCCCGATCAGCCTCCCCTGTTAGCGGAAGGGCGCGAGCCCTCCGGTCCTTCCCAAGCATCGCCCGCCGAAACCCCGAACGCCGATGAACCTCCCCTGTTAGCGGAAGGGCGCGAGCCCTCCGGTTCTTCCCCGGCTTCAACCGCCGAAACGCCACAACCCTACGCGCTCTCCCAAAGCCATGCCGAAGCCGCCGTCGAGACCTTGCAGGATCTCCGTCGCCTGTTCTTCTCAATCGTCGAACACCTGAGAGAAACCGCGCAGCGGCAGGCCGGGATCAATGATGAAACCGAGCAAATGGCCGCGTTGGAGCTGGAATCGGAAGCAGAAGCCGAACGTCAACGCGCCGACGCAGCCGAACTCGCCTCGCGACAAACAGATCTCTCCGAGATTGCCCAGCAGATCGCATCGGCCTTAGAACAACAGGCCGAGGCCGCCACGGACCAACCGCCTGACTCCGGCGCACAAGCGAATCCCGTCGATCCGCAACAGCAGCAAATGATCCAGCAGAACGCCGAAAAGGCAGCGAAGGCGGCCGGGCTGGTTAGGGAGTCCACCGAACAGATGGACAAGGCGTCCGAACAGCTCAGCGGTGACCAGCCGCAGATCGACCAGGCACGACCGCCGCAGGACCTGGCACTCGAAAAGCTGATCGAAGCGCTGCGAGAATTGCAGCCGCCACAGCAGGATCCATCGAATCAGCAACAAGACCAAGATCAAGATCAACAACAACAACAGCAGCAACAACAGCAGCAGCAATCCGACCAGAACCAACCGCAAGAGCAAGACGAAGAACAAGACGCGCAAATGGATCCGTCACGCGTCCTGCAAGCCGTCCGAGACCGTGAAGCACAACGACGTCGCGACAAGGACCAACGCCAGCGTGCGGGCCAGATACCGGTGGAAAAGGATTGGTGATGACGATGAACTTGCCTGTCAACAACGAACCAAAAATCAGTTTCGTCGCGAGGCTCGCCAGAGTGTCGGCCTTCCATCCTCCAGCGGCGGCAGTGGCGGCAGTGGCGCAGACAGTCCCGCTCCGCCCCTTGCTCACATCGTGGATGGTCCTGCTGTTGCTGGCGACCACCGCCGTCGCCCAAGACGTGAGCGTCCAGGTGGCGACCGAAGATCCGCCGCACTACGTCGGCGTCAGCGTGATCGTCCAGTTGACCGTCGATGGACTGGAAGCCAAACCGGCACCGCAATGCGTCGCCGAATCAACTTCGCCGGATGTGCGCGTTCGATTAGCAGGCATCAGCCCGCGAATCGTTCAGCGCATGTTTCAGTCGGGCGCGCAGATCCGACGGATTCAACAGGTGACGCACACCATCCAATTTCGTGTCACGGCCAACAAACCGGGGGACTATGAAATCGGTCCGTTCCTGATCACCCAAGGCAGCACCGAAAAGCGTGTTGACGCGATCACCCTGTCCTTCGCCGAAGTCCCGACGACGGACGACATGCGGATCAAGTTGCAACTGCCCGATTCGGCCTATCCCGATCAACGCGTTCCGGTCACCATCCAATGGTGGTTCGCCGGCGACACCGACGACGTCAATCAGCTGTCGATCGATGGGACGATGTTGGACGGATTTCGATTCGCTCCCGACCGGGCGGCTCAGCGGGGCGAGTCGCGACTGCCGATCGAGACCGACGCGGGCCCAATCTCCCTGGCCGCCACGGCCGAACGCAAAACGGTCGACGGCAAGGAATTCACGGTCGTGTCGGCACAGCGGACGTTGATTCCCAACCGTCCGGGAACGTACGAAATCGCGCCGATCACCGCGACGATCCAGTGGGTCACACAGTGGGACCAGCGTCGGCGATCCCCGATGGATGATTTCGGTTTCGGCGGCTCGTTGCTAGAAGAAGCCTTCGGCAGTCGCCGTCGCCCCGCGAAAGTCGAATTGTTTCGCGCCGCAGGCGAACCGTTGACGTTCGAAGTCAAACCGTTCCCCAGCGCAGGCCGGCCCCAAAGCTTTTCAGGTGCCGTCGGAAACGGATTTTCGCTCGATGTCACCGCCGATCGCACCGTCGTTCGAGTCGGAGACCCGATTCGATTGACGCTGCACCTGCGCGGTGACGGCAATATCGAAGGGGCGACACTGCCGCCGCTGTCCGCCGATGGTGGATTGGATCCCCGGCACTTCCGTTTGCCCGAAGGCGACGTGACCGGTGTTCTGCAAGACGATCAGGACGGCAAGCAGTTTGTCGTCTCGGTCCGCGTGCTCGATCAAGGCATCAGCGAAATCCCATCGATCGCGTATTCCTGGTTTGACGCCGAACAAGAACGCTACCAAACCACGCGGTCGGAGCCGATTGCGTTGCGTGTCATGCCGGCGCAGGTCGTCGGCGCGGACGCGGTCGTCAGCAATCAGTCCGGCAATGCACCTGGTGACACCGCGTCGAACGATCCAGCCGCCGAATCATCTCGGTCCAGCGGGCCACGCAGCTTTACACTCAGCGGTGCCGACTTGGCGATCGAACGGGATCCGCAACGGCTGTTGACCGGCTCCACCAGCTTGCTGGCCCGTCCATCGTTCCAATGGGCCGGATACGCGTTGGGGTCGGCCTGTTTGATCGTTGCCCTGGTGGATCGAAAGCGGCGCCAGGTCGATCCGGCGGTTCGCAAAGCCTCGGCTGTCGTGCGGGCTCAACGGGGACGCATCGCCGCGGCCGAGCGATTACCGGAAAAGGAAGCCGCCCTACAAATTGCCGAGGCACTCCGCGTGGCTCATCTTGAATTCCCCGACACGGACCGTTCGACCATCCAGACGATCATTGCCCAGTGCGAAGCGATCGCCTACAAACCCGGTGACGACGCCGATGCAAGGATTGCGCCGGACCTGTTGGGGCGTGCCTTGGCAGCCATCGACACCTTGAAACCAAGCAACGGAGCTGCATGATGCGGCCGACAGCTCTTCTGTTCGTTTTGATCCAGGTTCTGTGCGGCGCCGCAACGGCTGCCGACACAGCCGACGACGTGTTGCAGCAAGCGATCCAGGCCTACCGGTCGGCCTTGGACCAGGCCCAACGCGATCGACGACTGGAGTCCTTTGCCCGCGCCGAAACCTTGTTCACGCAGGTGATTTCCGACCAGCGGTCTCAAACGCCGGACCAACCGCCGAGTGCAGACCTGTATTTCAATCAGGGGAATGCGGCATTGGGAGCGGAGCATCTTGGTGCCGCGATCCTGGCCTATCGCCGTGCCTTGGCAATCGCTCCCAATCATCGGCGCGCGCGCCAGAACCTCGAATTCGCCCGAACGCTGCTGCCCGATTGGGTTCCCGTTCCGGACACGGATGCGATTTCATTCGGGTCCTTTTTTGATTGGATGCAAACGATTCAAGTCCGCCAGTGGAATGGAATCGCCGCGGTCGTTTTCGTGCTGGTGATGGTGTTGGCGGCAGTTTATTTGCGAACGGACAAGACCGTGGCACGCAACTTGGCTGTCGTGTTTCTGATCGTCTGGATTGGCGTGCTCGCCAAAACGTGGATGCTTCGCAGTGATGCAACCGAACGAGCCGCGGTGGTGCTGCTTCCCGAAGTCACCGCACGGTCGGCCGATTCGATCAACGCCCCCGCAACGTTTCGCGAACCGCTGCCCGGCGGCGTGGAGGTCACGATCATCGACGACCGCGACGACTGGGTGCGCGTGCAATTGTCCGACGGTCGCGAGGCCTGGCTGCCGGCGTCCGCGATCGACCTCGTCGCCTCGTAATCCTCCCAAACTTGTTCCCGGGCTCCCGCCCTACGCCGTGAACGATTTTTTAGCGGCAGGGCGCGAGCCCTCCGGTGTGTTGGCAATACCAAGGAACCGGAGAGCTCGCGGGCTGTCGATTGAGTGGAATTGGTGAGCCGCTGGCCGTAAGGCCTCGGGCGGGCGCCTGGATGCCCGGCCGCTTACGCGTCGCGGCTCAATCACTCAACCGACAGTCCGCTTGCGCCCTGTCGCTACAAATCGTTCACGGCGTTGGGCTCCCGCCTCCTGCCCGCACACCGCGTGTGGCGGGAGCCACACCGACATCGCGTCCCAAGGCGGAGCCTTGGAACGAGCGACAACTTGTTCCCAGGCTCCCGCCTGGGAACACACTGTCCCGGAGGCTCCCGCCTCCTACCCGCAACCCGCGTGTGGCGGGAGCCACACCGACATCGCGTCCCAAGGCGGAGCCTTGGAGCGAGCGACAACTTGTTCCCAGGCTCCCGCCTGGGAACACACTGTCACGGAGGCTCCCGCCTCCTATCCGCACACCGCGTGTGGCGGGAGCCACACCGACATCGCGTCCCAAGGCGGAGCCTTGGAACGAGCGACAACTTGTTCCCAGGCTCCCGCCTGGGAACACACTGTCACGGAGGCTCCCGCCTCCTACCCGCAACCCACCTGCGCCGTCACGCCAGCACCTTCTCAATCACGTTGCCGTGCACGTTGGTCAGCCGAAAGTGAAACCCCTTGTAGCGAAACGTCAGTCGTTTGTGGTTGATCCCCAGCAGGTGCAACACCGTGGCGTGGAAATCGTGGACATGGAAGGGATCTTCGGTTGCGGTGAATCCGAAATCATCAGTCGCGCCGTAGCTGCATCCCGGTTTCACGCCCCCGCCGGCCATCCATAACGGACCGCTCTTGGTGTGATGGTCTCGTCCGCTACCTCCCTGGGACATCGGCGTGCGGCCGAATTCGCCACCCCAGATCACAAGCGTGTCTTCCAGCATGCCGCGTTGTTTCAGATCTTTCAACAGGGCCGCACAACCTTGATCGACCTCCTTCGTTCGCGCCGTGATGCCTTTGACGACGCCGCTGTGATGATCCCATCCGGTGTGATAAAGCTGGATGAAGCGAACGCCCCGTTCGGCCATCCGGCGCGCCATCAAGCAATTGGAACCAAAGCTGCCGTCCGGTTTTTCACCGACGCCGTAGAGCTGACGCGTGGTCGCCGACTCTGACGAGAATTCCGCCAGTTCCGGCACACTGGTCTGCATTTGAAACGCCAGTTCGTACTGATTGATCCGCGTCAGAATCTCGGGATCATCGACTTGGTCATGGTGGAGCCGATTGAGCGATTCGATCGACCGGATCGTCTCGGCTTGACTGGTCGCGTTGATGCCGGTGGGAGATTTCAGATAGTTCAGGGGTTGCTCACTGCCGTAGAACTCCACGCCTTGATGTTTGCCCGGCAAGAACCCGTTGTGCCACGCCGTGGTCGGAATGGGTTGGCCCAAGGGACCGCTTCGCATGACCACAAAGTTCGGCAAGTCTTCGGTTTCGGCGCCCAAACCATAGGACAACCAAGATCCCATGCTGGGTCGTCCCGCGATACTGAACCCGGTGTTCATGAACGTGTGCGCGGGGTCATGATTGACTTGATCGGTTTGCAGGGTGCGAACCACGCAAAGATCGTCGGCGACCGTCTGGAGATGCGGCAACAGATTGGAGATTTTTTGGCCGGATTTCCCGCACGGTTTGAATCCGACGTCTGTCCCGAAACATTTGAGTGCCTCGTATTGCAGAAAGGCCAGCTTCACGCCATCGGTCAACGACTTTGGGATCGCTTTCCCGTTGAGTTCGCGGAGCATGGGTTTGTCGTCAAACGTTTCGAACTGACTTGGCCCGCCGGACATGTACAGGTAAATCACCCGCTTGGCTTTGGGCGGATGATTCGGAAACGATCGCTGGGACGATGACGCGGCGGATGATGGTTCGCCGAGCATCGACCCGAGCGCCGCCGCGGCGATACCGCTGGCGGATCGTCCAAAGAAATGGCGGCGCGTCACGTCCAGGATGTCGGGATGATTCATGGTTCAGGACCGGGTCAGGAATTCGTGGAGGTTCAAGATGGCACGCGCAACCGCGGTCCATGCCGCGATTTCGGGTGCGTCGTCGATCGAAGGAGGCGGGGATTGACCGATCGAAACCAATCGTTGTGCATCGTCGGTCGCGTTTCGATAGTGGGCACGCTGATGGGCCAACAGTTTTTCCAGCACATCGATCTCGCCCGCCGAAGGTCGACGTTGCAACGACAACACGAACGCCGATTCGATCCGGTCTCGATCGCTGCGATCCGAGGCGTCACAGATCCGCATCGCCAGCACCCGCGCCGCTTCGACAAAGATCGGATCATTCAACAACGACAGTGCCTGCCCTGGTGTATTGGTGATGTTCCGTTTCGCCGTGCACTCCTGACGCGTCGGGGCGTCGAACGCCAACATCGTCGGATGGATGTTCTGACGCTTCCAAAAGGTGTAAAGGCTGCGATCATACTGCGCCGCATCGGGACTGGTTTCCCAAAGCATGTGACGACTTCCATACATGACCTTGTCCGAACGTGACCAATAGGGATCCGGTTGATAGGGGAAGAAACTCTCGGTGGGAATTTCCTCTGTGTCACGCAACAGCCCCGCAGCGTGCAACGCCGAATCGCGGATACTTTCGGCATTCAAACGGAAACGGCTTTGTCTGGCGTGCCAACGATTCCCCGGGTCACGTTCGCGCAGATCTTCCGATGGGATGGAGCTGAGTTGGTAGGCCTGGGTGGATGTCAACAATCGCACCATGTGGTCGCGGTCCCAACCACTGTCGCGAAACTCGCACGCCAGCCAGTCCAGCAGGGCCACGTTGGACGGCCAATCGCCCTGGGTACCGGAATCTTCAAGCGTCTCGCTCAAGCCCCGGCCGAAAAACTGATGCCAGAGCCGGTTGACCGCCACGCGTGCGACCAGCGGGTGAGCGTCTGAGAAAAGCCATCGTGCCAGATCCAGACGCGTCAACGGTTCGGATCGTTCGGCAACCTCTTCTGCGTTCAAAAACTCCGGATACGCCGGCGCGACGATCGGACCCGATTCGTCTTGATAATCACCGCGGTTGAGCAGTCGCGTCGTCTTCCGCTGGCGTGCCTGCTGAGACACGAGCACGGGCATCGCGGTCGCACGCATCAAAAAGAGTTCCGATTCCAAGCTTCGCAATTCGGCCATCTGTTCGAGCAGAGTTTGCTCACGAAACGCATCGATGACAATCTCTCGCTGCAGTTCCGTCCGCTTTCCCACGGCGGTCTTGAGCGCCGACGCGACGAATGCGGTACGACTCTGGTAGACCTGTCGGTTCATGGGTTGTTGCCACCAGCGACGGACGGCAGTTTCACCCAGCGCGAGCGCGGTCGTCTTGTCCGTTCGCAGCTCCAACCCGCTGTCCCCCCAGCCCACGCGGCCGCCGCTGTGCAACCAAGCCATCCCGCAGCGTTCGAAGGTCTTGCCGCCGACCGGTGGAATCTGTTTGCTGAAGGGGACCCGCAAACGTACCCAACCCGACTGCTGGGGAAGGTCCCCGAGCCGCAAGACACGCCCGGGATCACTCCATCGTTGTCGCTCGGCCAGTTCGCCCGACGTGTCATCACCCCAGTAATAGGTTTCGTAGTTGGCGGTGTTCCACCCCAGTCGTCCGTAGTCACCATTGGAGACTTGGAAGCCGATCATGTCCGGGCGGTCGTCTTCATCAATCCAGACATCGACGTACCAAGCGTCCTTCGTCTCGTCTGTTTTTTGTCCCCCAGGATTCAAGTAACCGGTCATCAATTCGGCGGCATGATGCCGGTGAAGCCGTCCGGGGGCGCTGTGGGTCTGGCGGGCGAAACGGCCATCGAAGTTCGCGACAGAAAAACTCCCTTCCACAACGCGGGCCGCCGGAATCTGAGCGGGAACCCAGACAAAATCGGTGCGGGATTCGGAATCTTTCAGTTTGGCGAGGATCGTGTCTTCCCAGTCCTCGATGTCGTCGATCGGTGTATCGGCGATGGTCTGTTTCAGTTGATCGATCGATTTCGCGAGCTGGCGATCTCGCCGCGCGGATGCGGCATCGTCGTGGACATAGTGCAGCGGCTCGCGACGATCGCCGGGCGTGTAGACGCCGGCTTCAACCAGGTCATCAAAAAATGCGGCCAGGCTGTAATAGTCTTTGGCAGAGAACGGGTCAAATTTGTGGTCGTGGCATTCTGCGCAGCCGGTCGTCATCCCCATCCACACCGTGCCCAGCGCTCGAACATGTTCACCCTTCAGCTTGTACAACTGCTCTTTCTCGATCGCACCGGCTTCGCAATTGGTGTTGACGATGCGGTTGTATCCCGACGCGACCAATTGGTCGTCGCTGGGATCGGGAAGCAAATCGCCGGCCAACTGCTCGATCGAAAACTGATCAAATGGCATATTTTGATCGAACGCGTTGATGACCCAAGCTCGGTAGGCGCCCGACGCGATCGGTTCGTCGCTGACAAACCCGCTGGTATCGGCCCACCGCACCAGATCCAGCCAGCGGACGGCCTGGTGTTCGGCGTAAGCAAGCTGTGACATCCAGCGATCGCGAATGTCAACAAAGTTTCGTTCGGTTGGGTCTTGTTCAAACGCCGCCACTTCCGCGGCCGTCGGCGGCAAGCCACGCAGGTCATAACTCAGTCGCCGCAATCGTTCTCGTGGAGTTGCGATGGGAACCGGAGAGGCGCCCTGTTCGGCCCACCCGGATGCCAACAGGGCGTCGATCGCAGCGGCCGCCCGCCCTTGACTTGACACCCCCGGGCCGTCTGCAGCAGCGGGCACTTCGGGGCGTTCCAACGACCGCCACGCCCAATGTTGTTGGTATTCCGCCCCCTGATCGATCCAGCGCCGGAGCAGGTCAACGTCTTCGGCCGAGAGTTGTTTCTCGGAATCCGGCGGCGGCATGATTTCGTCCGGGTCATCGCTCGTGATGCGTCGCACGAATTCAGACTGATCGGACTCGCCGGGGACGATCGCGCCGCTGTCGGTCGCATCGTCGAATGAATCCAGTCGCAAATCGGCTTCGCGGCTCGATTCGTCGGGGCCATGACAGAGCAAACAGTTCTCGCTCAGGATCGGTCGGATGTCGCGATTAAAATCGACGCGGTCTTCGCCGACCGCCGCAACGGGCAGGGCGATCAAAAACGTCAACAGCACTCGCGTCAGGGGAATCATCATCGTGGCGTAAGCTTCCAGCTTGCGAATTCGGCATTCCGCATGCTGGAGTGGCGTAAGCTTCCAGCTTGCGATTTCGGTCTTCCGCAAGCCGGAGTGGCGTAAGCTTCCAGCTTGCGTGTCTTTCCCCAAGTCTACCTTCTCGCGCCCCTGACTTCTTGCACGGATCTCGAAGCGTTTGGTAGATTTTGACCATGACCGGAACACCTTCCCACCAATTCCAGGTTCTTCGTGGATTTTAATGGCTAATCACTCAAGCCCCAGGTTTTTCGAGGCATTGCTGCGATGTCCGAATGGGTGTTGGACGACAACCGCTCGGTTCAAACGCCCCTCCGGCGACGCGCGGGCCGGTGGAGGGCACGAAGCACCTTCGCCGCATCGCAGACCAGGTGATTCCTAGGCGGGTTGCTCCTCCGCAGAGCCCGTCTCCGCTACAGCTGGCTTCGCCATCAGACCGAACAGAACCATCGGACATCGCAGTCATCCCTCAAAAAACCTTCCCCGTGTATCCGAGAGCAGCCACTAAAATCCGCGAAGAACCCCCATTCCAAGAACAGTTTTTTCGGAAACAACCTCTCGCGGAGTCGTTGATTGCACTGTTTGACGCACTGCCGCAGACATATTTTTACGCCAAGGACGTCGACAGCCGTTTTGTCAAGGTGAACCAACAGTTCTTGGACAACCATGGGCTGGCCGACGAGTCCGAGGCGATCGGTAAGACCGACCACGACCTGCATCCGCCGCTGCTGGCCAAGGCCTACATCGAAGAGGATCGACGTGTGATGTCGAGTCGCCAGCCGCTGCCCGGACAGGTCTGGTTGGTGCTGCATCGCCGCCAGACCCCGCGCTGGTACGTGTCGACGAAAACCCCGTTGTTCAATGCTCACGATGAAGTCATCGGCATCGCCGGGGCGATGTACCGGATCGAGCATCAACAGGAATTGACGCGGCATCTACAGGAATTGTTGCCCGCGGCACGGCACATCGAACGGCACTACAACGAACCGATCTCGATGGCGGAGATGGCCAGTTTGACGGGGCTCTCCTCGACGCACTTCAATCGACGCTTTCGGCAATTGCTGCGGATGACCCCGATGCAATACTTGCGCAGCATCCGAGTTCAGGCGGCACGCGATCTTCTCACGACTTCCTCCAGAACGCTTGCGGAGATCGCGGTGGACGTCGGATACACCGACCAAAGTCATCTGACCAAACGGTTCCGTGAAGTCACCGGCATCACGCCCGCCGCCTACCGCCGCCAGTTCGTAAAATCCAGCAGCGAGTGACGTCGAGCCGCTTTGAAAGTCACGCTCCTGGTAGGAGAGTCGATTTTATAGGTGACGGGTTTGATCGTGGCGGAAGGAGCCAAGACTTGTGCAGCGTGAGAAAACTGCACGGCCTCTCTGGCGAGGGGACTCGACGACTGGTCCGTCCGTGCGATCGCGATACCGCCATCACGATCGGAATCGCCTGATTCAGAAAAGCTCACAAAGCGTGCGGTTTCGCCCAACGCGGCACAGGCTTTGCTCGACTGAGTGCGATCACGGACAGCAGGCGTTGCTGTCGCGCGACGTGTCGGATCAGGCGTGCAACTCAGAGACGCTTGGCCGGTACAAGATCGCATCAAAATGTTGCAGAGGAGCTAAACAATGACGTTTTCCGACGAGAGCTACAACTTAAGAATTGAACTGGACACCAAAGGCTGCGAATTGTCGGCCGACGAGATCGAAGACATGGAACTCGATCTCCACACGTTGCGCAACCTGGTGGCGGACTTCCCTGTGTCAGATCTGCACATCACGGTCGTCTACCATCAAAAAGCGCGTGACTACCACGTCAAAACCAGTTTAGGGCTCTCCGGGAAAATGCTGTTCACCGGCGAACGCCACCGCAAGGTGCATCCGGCATTCGAAAGCTGTATCCGAAAACTGACCAAAAAGGTTCGCGCCTACAAACGTCAGATGCGGGTCGGCGAGGAGGCCGAGAAACTCGCCGCGGGCACCCGACATGATGTCGCCCCCCTGGGAGAAATCAATGTCGAAGCCATCGTCCAAGCCGTCCGCGATGACGATTACCAACACTTTCGCCATGAAATGGATGTTTTCGAGTCCTCGTTGGCGTCGCGGATCAGCCATTGGGTCGAACGCTACCCCGAAATCGGCTCGCGGCTGGAGCACCCCTTTCAAGTCTCGGACATCATCGAAGAAGTCTTCCTCAACGCCTTTGACTGCTTCGCCGAACGTTCCCATGACATTCCACCGGGACAGTGGCTGGAAAGCTTGATCGATCCATCCGTTCAAGCGTTGCTGCAATCGCCCGACGAAGAATACGAGCGAATCCAATTCGCGAAAATGGCGATGATGGATTGAATGGAAACCACCGAACGTGCGTCTTCGCACGTCCCCATCGGTGACCAAGACGAGAGCGCGCCCTCGGGCGCGCTTTTGGTCTTTTGACTTGTTCACGGGCTCCGCCTGACGCAGTGAACGATTTCTCTCCTGTGTTTTAGGAGGTGTTAGCGGCGTAAGGCTCCGCCTGGGAGCACATCGTCTTGCAGACTCCGCGTCCTTCCATCAACGCCCTCTTTCAATCAGCAGTCCGACGCGGATGAGTCACCCTCTTGAAAAGCTAATCGTGGAAATTCAAGCACTCGAACGCAGCGTGGCGGACAAGATCCACGGTTCGTCGGGCGAACCCACCGACGAACGCCAACATCAAAATGTGGTCTTCGACGCGGATCTCCGACGTCGTCATCGCGTCTTTGCAAAATCCCTTTGGCGTTACATGCTCGATTCGACGGTGATGACGGTGCTCACTGCGCCGGTGATCTACGCGCTGTTGATCCCCGTTTCGATGCTCGATTTGTTCGTGACGGTCTACCAGTGGGTTTGCTTTCCCGTCTACCGGATCCCGGCGGTCTGCCGACACGAGTACGTGGTCATCGATCGGCACCAGTTGGCTTATCTCAATGCGATCGAAAAACTGAACTGCGTGTACTGCGGTTACGCCAACGGTGTACTGGCCTACGCGCGCGAAATCGCTTCCAGAACCGAGCAATACTGGTGCCCGATCAAACATGCCCGGCGGGTGAAAGGCTGCCACACGCGGCAGTGTCTGTTTTGTCGATTCGGTGACGCGGAGGGGTACCGCCACGAGCTGGACAGGATTCGAAAGCGATTTACGGATCTCCAGTGACCCCGGCCGCCGATCCTTTCGTGCTGCCGGAAAGGGGCGCGATGCGATGGAGTACAATTGCGATGGAGTACAATAGGGCCTCACGATGTGACGCCCAGCTGAATCCTAGAATGCGGTTTTCCTCGTCTCCATGTCTTCCCAACGCGACCCATCCAAACCAGCAGTGCCCCCGAAGGATTCGGGCAAATGGGTCCGCCTGGAAAACGCCGAAGGCTGCGTCGCCACCGCCGCTCGACTGACCCTCACCAGCCGGCTGGCGGCGGTGCTGTACCATCTGCCCCGGGCGAGTTCGCGGTCGGATGCATCGATCGAGCACGTGCATCAGTTGCGCGTCAGCACGCGACGGGTCATCGCAGCGTTGCAACTGTACAAAGACGTGCTGAGCGACAAACAGGCGCGTCGGATGGGTCGCCGGATGAAGCGCATTCGTCGGGTTGCCGGTGTGGCACGGGATCTGGATGTGCTCGCCCTGCGCTATCGCGATTCGGGTTCACGAAAACACCAACGGCTGGTCCGACGCTTGACGCCGTTGCGGCACCAGGCTCGGAAATCGATTGCGAAGCTGAATCGCGAGCTGATCGACCACGATCGCTTGGCCAGACGCGTGAAGAAGCTGCTCGCGGCGATCTCCTGTGAGTCCCCAATGGACTTGGCAGAATTCGCAACGATGCAGCTTGCTCGTCGTTCGCAGTGTTTCTTCAAGCACGCCAAACGCGATCTGGACCGCATCGACGAACTGCATCGATTTCGCATCCAGGCGAAGCGATTCCGATACACCGTCGAGTTACTCGGTGACGTCTTGCCCGCGGAGATTCGCACCCAGATCTATCCGGTCGTTTGCAACGTCCAAGAGCTGTTGGGCGAGTTGCACGACCATTCGATTGCCCGTGAACGGATGAAACGATTGGCGCGAAGGGAAACCAAGTCAAGTCGTGCGAGACAATTGAAAACGCTTGCTCGAAAGGAAGGGCGAATGATGGAACAGGCGGAGCAGAGGTTTCGAGATTGGTGGACACCGAGCTTTTCCGGCCAGCTCGAGCGTTCGGTTGAACGAATTTTGCAGGATGCCGGGTGATTCAAAGTCGTCGGTCCGTTCAAGTCACTTCTGCGTTGGTGGAATCCTCACACGTGGGCGCCACGGATTCGGCCCAGGCGTTGGGGTCGGGCGGGCTGTCGCGATCGGAGACCGGCGCCCCGATCAGCAAACACGCCAACAGCGCCGCGCGTTCGGGCATCTTGTCTTCGATCACATGTTCGATCAGCGCATGGGCTCCATCACCGACCGCGCCCAAACCGTCCAAGGTCGCGGTGTGCAGACTGGTGTAATTGCCGTCGGAACCTCCGCCCGCGGCGTCTTCACGTACTTCAAACCCCAACGCATCGGCGGCTTCCTGGGCGCGATGCCAAAGCGTTCGATTGCGTGGCGTCGGCTCCAGCGGTGGGCGATCGATTTTTCCGCTGACCTTGATCTGCGTTCCGGCCACGGTGGGCTCGATCGCATAGATCGCCTGTTCCACCCGCCGCGCGATCGCTTCGGTGCGGACTCGAACATCGACTTCCGCACGGCTTTCGGCGGCAACCACGTTGGGGCGAACACCGCCATCGATCATCCCCACGTTGACCGTCGTGCCGGCTTCGGGATCGTTGAGTGCATGCAGTGCCTGGACGACGTGGGACAGTTCCAGGATCGCGCTGATTCCCTTGTCGGGATCCAAGCCGGCATGGGCTGCTTTGCCGCTGATCGTGATCACGAACCGGCCGACGCCCTTGCGCGCCGTCTTCAGCCGCCCTTCCGGCCCCAGCGATGGCTCCATCACCATCGCCCGATCGACACACCGGGCCAGCTTTTTGATCCGCCAGGCTGATTCACCGCTGCCGATTTCTTCGTCCGAATTGATCAACAACACCGGCGTGACCGACGGACTCATCCCCAGTTCACGCAATGCACGGATGGCAAACACCGCTTGGACGAGCCCCGCTTTCATGTCGTACACGCCGGGCCCGTGCAGTCGCCCATCACGTGACTCGACCGGCATTTTGGCCAGCGTGCCGACCGGCCAAACGGTGTCGCAATGTCCCAGCAGCAACTGTCGGTGGGTGTGCGAACTCGGGTCACCCGGCATCGCCAGCAACTGCCCACCGGAGGTCTTGCCCGGATAACGCCGGCAGCGGAACCCGATGGAATTCAATTCGGCCTCGAATCGATCGAACACGGGGCCTTGGGTCGCCGGGTCGGCCGAGGGCGATTCGATCAGCGCGGTTTCGCGGGTCAGTTTGACCATCGAATCCTGATGTGTCGCCAACCAGCTGAAGATCTTTCCTGCGGTTGCTTTGTTCACGATTCGGTGTCCCTGGTTTTCTGAAAGCCGAGACGCAAGCTGGAAGCTTGCGCCACAGTTACTTTGATCCCAAGACGATGTTGATGGCGGTCGTTTCGTCGCTGGTGGAGACCACGACGTTGACGCTTCGCTCGCCTTTCGTCGCGTTCAACATGCCTCCGTTGGGTTGTTTCATGTTCATTTGGATCTCCCAGCCGGCATCGCGCAGTTTTTGTTCATGAAAGGCGATCGTTTCGCTGCTGGACTTGGGCGACTCGAGGGAAACCATCAGGCCTTGCGGGGTGGTGGCGGTCGTCATCACCTTGATCCCCGGCAGCGTTTCCAAGTCGTCGGGCCACTCGTCGGGCAGACTGAGCCCGGAGGAGGAGGCTTGGATTCGGGTTTGGCCGCCCGAGTCGTTCGCGATCGTGACGTCCACCCCGTCCCCCGACTGCGATACCGTGACCTCCTCTCCGTCTTCGGTGGTCACGACGGTTGGATCGCCACCGCAACCGGCGACCGCCCACAGCAACACGATGGCCGAGGTGGCTCGAATTAGAAACAACATGGTCCTGTCTCCCGAACGTGTGAAGGGTGCCGCACGACATGAATGCCAACATTGTACCGTCTGTGGGGCGGGTCAGCTTCCGGCTGGCCCGATCGAGACGGAACACTCGCTTGTCCGACATGACCGCATCATTCGACAGGGGGGAGACGGGCTGCGGTGTCCGGGGGTGAACTCATCGCGCACTTCAGACGTAGTGCTTTGTCAACTCTTCGATGGAGGGTGCCCCCCCTTTTTCCGCTCGCTACCGTTGGCCGCCGGCATGTCGTTCCTCCGAGATTTCCTGCGGCATTTCGGCGTCGATCGCGCGGTTTCGTACGCGATGGCGGCGCGGATGTGGCAGATCCCGTCCGGCGTGGTGACAACGGTCTTGATCGCCTTGTGCTTTCAACCGGACGAACAAGGCGTTTACTACCTGATCTTGACGCTGACGGGACTTCAATCCCTTGCCGACGCGGGGCTGATCAACACGCTGCTTCACGCGGCCAGTCATGAGACGGCCAAGGCACGATTTGATCGACGCGGTTACCTTCATGCTCCGCGGAGGGCGCGGGGACGGTTGTCGGGAATGGTTCGATTTGCGACGGTGTGGTTCCTGGTGGCGTCGGTGACCCTGGTTCTCGTCGGTGTCGCCGCGGGGGCCATTTTGCTGGGGCGTCAAGATGTTTTTCAAACCGCGTTCGCGCCGTTGGCCGTGGCAATGGTGCTTTCGGGGATGGCATTTTCCTTGGCCCCGCTGATCGCCATTTTGGAAGGCTGTGATCAAGTCCGAACGGTCAATCGGTATCGGCTTGGACAGACGGTGTTGGGCAGTTTCGTCGTCTGGATCTGCCTTGTCACGGGAGCCGGCCTCTGGACCGCCGCGGCGTCCATCGCGACGCAGTTGGCCTGGGAGCTCGTGTTGGTCGGATGGCGCTACCGCGTGTTCTTTTTACAGCTCTCTCGCACCCCGCGGAATCACTTTGATTGGCGACATGAGATCTGGCCGTTGCAATGGCGGATCGGAGTTCAGTCGATCGTCCGCTACCTGGCCTTTCTGCCGATACTGCCGGTACTGTTTGATGCGCACGGCCCGGAAATCGCGGGCCGCTATGGGATGACGTGGCAGGTGATCAGCAACCTGATGATGGTCGCCTATGTGTATGTCAGAACGCGTTCACCGGAGTTCGGTCGGCTGATCGCTGAGCGGCGCCGGGTCGAATCAAACCTTGCCTTCAAACGCGTGACGATCGGATCGACCGTGTTGTTGGTCGCGTTGGTCACGAGTTTCTGTGTCTCACTAGTGCTGTTGAACGCATTGCAGTGGCCGCCGACCGAGCAGATCGTCAGTCGATTTTTGTCGATCACCGCGTGTGCTTGTTTCGCCGTGGCGGTGATCCCGATGCATCTGACGCAGTGCTTTTCGATGTTCATTCGGGCACAGAAATTTGACCCCATCTGGCGGGTCAGTCTGCCGAGCGGTTTGACGCTGGCGGCCCTGGCCTATTTTTCAGCCCTTTCCGGCCGTGTGGAATGGATCGCAGCGTCGATGACGCTGACATTCGGCGGTTCCGCGATCGCCCTGTCGCTGATGTGTCGCTGGTACGATCAACATTTCCGGCAGATCGAAAAGGGGGCAAGTCGATCCGACGAGAACGGTTCTCAGATGGAGAATTCCGGGGGATTGGGTTAGAATCAAGCGGTGCGACCGGTTCGACTCGTTTTTGTGATCGGGCCTGATCGGCGAGTTTCCTGTTCGAAACGGATTGGATTGATCGCCTTTCACAGGTGGGTTAGCTTTGTGTGGGTTCGCGTTTGCGGTGCCCTCCCCAAACGCCCCCGAGAAGAACCGTCCGAACGGGCGGTGTTTTAGCAGTTTTGGACCCCAACGGAAGATTCCAGATGACGCATTTCGTCCGCCCTGGCAAACCTGTTCGGTTGCTCGCGGCTTTCGCGGTCGTTTGCGGCGGGTTGATCGCCGCCCCCGATCTGCAGGCCTACACGCCGGACGACCCCAAGATCGTGCAAATGGTCGATCGCGGGATCAAGTTCCTGGAACAGAACCCCTCGAACAACCCGGGCGAAATCGTTATCTGCGCGTACGCCCACTTCAAGGTCGAACACGACGAATCCAACGCCTTGGTGCAACGGGGGATCAAGGAGGCCAAGAAGTTTGCCGAAGAGACGACCCGCAAGGCCGAACATAAATCGCATTACGAATGCGCCGTATCGGTGATGTTGTTGTGCGAAATCAGCGCCACGCGGTATCGCAACGAACTTGCCATGTTCAAGCGTTTCTATGACGAGAACCAAAAGCCACACGGCGGGTACGGGTATCCGGAGGATCGGGAGGGAGACGTTTCGCAGACTCAGTACGCGATCCTCGCGATTTGGACCCTTGATCGACATGGATTTAAACTCGATTACAACCGTGTCAAGGCCGCGTTGGACTGGCTGATCGCCGTTCAGGACATCAATGGTCCGTGGCCCTATCACGGTAAAGTCCCGGTCAACGGTGGTTTGGCGCGACAGGAGAAAACCGGCATGTCGATGGCGTTGGCCGGGGCAGCCAGCTTGCTGATCGGCGGTGATGCGTTGCGGGTTTGGGGCGATACGGTGGTCGATGACGAACCGGGAATCGTCGGCTTGCCCAAAGCGGTCAAGATCTACAAAGAAGATGTCAACGTCGAGCGACGAAAGACGGTGAAAGTGCCGCCCCAACGGCTGCTCGGCCCCTGCGAATACATGGAGCGGTGGCGGCAACAAAACCCGGAGAAGTTCAGTGGCAACCTCTACTGGTACTTCTACACCGCTTACACCACCGAACGCTACGAGAGCTTTGTCGAAATCGCCAAAGGACTTCCCGCCAACAAAAGCCCTGCGTGGTACAACCGGATCGTCGGCGAATTGATCAAAATGCAATCGGCCGAGTCGGGGGGCTGGGAGATCAAGGCTCACACCTCACCGCCGTTGAGCACCGCGTTTGCCATCCTGTTCCTGATTCGCAGTACCCAAAAAGCCCTGGGAACCGGGGCCAGCGCATCGGCCATCGGCGGCTACCAATTCGGCGATGATGTCAGCAATGCGGAACTGGTCGGCGGGCAGGTGATCACCAAGGCGCCGGCCCAGTCGGTCACTCAAATGCTGGAGTTGCTCGAAAGCGATGGAGCCGATGATCTGGATGGAAAAGCGCTCGCCGACCGTGCCGTCTTGCCCACCAATCCGGTCGAACGATCCGCACAGCTGGACCGCCTGGAACGCCTCGTCCGCGGCAGCAGGTCCTGGCAGGCACGGCGGGTGTCCGCAAGGTTGCTCGGCACCAGCGATGACCTGCGCGTCGTTCCGGCACTGATTTATGCCTTGAGCGATCCCGATCATGCCGTCCGCGCCTATGCCCGTGACGGATTACGCTTCATCAGCCGAAAGTTCGAAGGCTTCGGGATGCCCGACAAGCCGACGAACGCGGAGATCCGCCAGGCGCAACGCAAGTGGCGTCAGTGGTACCTGACGATGAAACCGGGTTACGTCTTTATCGACGAAATTTAGTGGCACGGTTCAAACGTCTGCACGGCTTAATTCCGCATCAGGATCGATGAACGCCGCCGCGCTGATCTTTGCTGAAACCGCCGACGGATGGACGCCGTGGCTGGAAACGACCGGCGTCGTCCTGTTGGCGATCGCGCTGGTCGTTGGTTGCTCGGTCGCATGGCTCACGAACCTGATCGCGCTGCCGGGGAATTGGATCGGTGTGTTGCTGATCGCGCTGTACGCCTGGTTGGGACCGGCGACCGGCCGTTTGGCGATCGGTTACGGCCCGGTGTTGGCCGGATTTGCGATCGCATTGGTCGGTGAGCTGTTTGAGTTTTTTGCCGGTGCGGCCGGCGCCAAGCGGGCCGGGGCGAGTCGCAAATCGACGCTGTATTCGATCATCGGATCGATGGCCGGCGCGATCATCGGCGCGGTCGTGGGTGTCCCCGTACCGGTCGTCGGATCCGTCATCGCGGCGATTCTGTTCGGCGGAATCGGCGCCGCCGCCGGGGCGATGTACGGCGAGTGGTCCGACGGCCGATCCTGGAAAGAAAACTGGTCGGTCGGGCATTCCACCTTCTGGGGACGAACCTTCGGCACGCTTGGAAAAGTGGTGGCGGGACTGTTGATCGTCATCCTTGTCGTTGCCGCCGTCCTCCTTTAATCCACGTCGCCCGTTCATCCAAGTCGCCATGCCTGAAACCACCGACGCATTGCTCCAAACGGCTCTCGATCTGTTGTCGACGGGCAGACGTTCCGAGGCGATTCCGATCTTGCAGCAGGTCGTCCGCTCGACGCCCCAATCGGCCGCGGCGTTTCGGGCCTTGGCCGAAGCCCATCTGGGCAGCGGCGAGCTGGAGGAAGCGCGCCGCTGTTGCCAGCAAGCGACGTCGCTTGATCCTTCGTTCGACCGAGCATTTTATTTGCTCGGCGTGATCGGTGCCCACGCCGGAGACCTGGATGAATCGATCGCCGCGTTTGAACGTGCCATCGCGTTGCGTCCCAAGTACTTCGACGCCCTCCGCGGTTTGGCTGCCGTCGCCGGCCGATCGGGACAACTGGCTCGGGCCTTGGAGTGCTATCGTGAGCTGATCGTGGCCGGCATCGATCACAGCGAGATACTGTTGGAATTCGCCGAGACGGCAGAACGGCATGGGGATCTCGATGACGCCATCACGGCACGTAAAATCCTCGTCAAACGCGATCCGGACAATCTCGAAAACCGCTTCAATCTGTCGTCACTGACAGGGAAAGATCCGCCGGCGGTGGCCCCTTCTTCGATGGTCACCCAAACGTTTGATCGCTACGCAGAAACGTTCGAATCGCACTTGGGAACCTTACGCTATTCGGGGCCTGAACTGCTGCATCGCGCGGTCGACCGGTTTGAATCGCGGAGCGACTTGCGGGTCTTGGATCTGGGGTGTGGCACCGGACTTTGCGGCCAACCGTTCCGGCCGATGGCAGGACAGTTGATCGGCGTCGATTTGTCACCGCGGATGTTGGACAAGGCCAAGGACAAGAACCTCTATGACGCGCTGCATTGCGCCGATGTGCTTGAATTCTTGTCGCGGCCAGCCGAGTATGACCTGATCATCGCCGCCGACGTCTTGATTTACCTGGGCGATTTGCAACCGGTCTTCTCTGCGGCGCACAGCCGAATCGGCCGCGGTGGCCGATTCGCATTCACGATTGAATGCAGCGATTCCGATGACGTGGTTGTGTCGCGGAACCATCGGTACCTTCATTCGCCGAGCTATGTTCGCAGCGTGATCGCCGAAACGGGTTGGCAGATCGAGGTGCTGGACGAATGCACGCTTCGACAAGAGCGCGGTCAGGACGTCGCCGGGATCGTCGCGGTAGCGCGTCGGTCACGCTGTGCGTGACAGCAGGCATGCACAGCATGCCCTACCGGTCTAAGTTTTCGGGTCGTCAAGAAAGTGGCGTAAGCTTCCAGCTTGCGTTTCACGAGTGAAACGAGACGGCAAGCTGGAAGCTTACCCCACTTCTCATCCTGGACACAGCACTAGCGTGCCGAGCGAAGTTGCCCGCGGGCGCGTCGGACGGCGGTGTCCTTCAGTTGCGCCAATTCGGGGGTCGAAGCCGGCATCTCTTGAGCGACTTCGAGCGCCTCCTCGGCTTCTCCGACGTCCAACAGATCGACCGAGATCGAGCGTGCCGTCAGCACGCTGACGACGTTGCCTTCGACTTGGGCGAAGCCGCCGTCGACGAAATACCGCTGCGGACCTGCCGCGGTGGCCAGATGGAGCGTGCCGAAACCCAACCGACCGATCATCGGGGCTCGTCCGGGCAGGACGCCGAGGAATCCGTCGTACATGGGCAGCGTCACCGAATCGGCTTCGCAGTCCAATTCGGTGCGTTCGGGCGTGACTACGATGCAGCGTATCGCCATGGCTTATTTCTTCTCCATCTTCTTGGCTTGCGCCTCGGCCTGTTCGATCGACCCGACGTACATGAAGGCTTGTTCGGGCAGGTGATCCCACTTGCCGTCACAGATTTCTTCGAAGCTGCGGATCGTGTCTTCCAGCGGAGTGATCTCACCGGCCTTTCCGGTAAAGACTTCGGCGACCAGGAAGGGTTGGGACAGGAATCGTTCGATTCGGCGTGCACGGTGCACGATGGTCTTGTCGTCTTCGTTCAATTCGTCGACGCCCAAAATCGCGATGATGTCTTGAAGTTCGCGATAGCGTTGCAGCGTGGTTTGAACACGACGTGCGATTGCGTAGTGGCGATCACCGACGTATTGCGGATCCAGAATTCGTGAGTTCGACGCCAACGGGTCGATCGCGGGATAAATCCCTTTTTCCGAAATCGATCGTTCCAGATAGATGAACGCGTCCAACTGGCCGAACGCGGTTGCCGGGGCGGGGTCGGTCGGGTCATCCGCGGGAACGTAGACCGCTTGGACCGACGTGATCGCACCCTTCTTGGTCGACGTGATCCGTTCTTGCAAGGCACCCATTTCGGTGGCCAGCGTCGGTTGGTAACCGACCGCCGAAGGCATCCGTCCGAGCAGTGCGGAGACTTCCGAACCGGCTTGGGAGAAACGGAAGATGTTGTCGACGAACAGCAGCGTGTCGGCTCCGGTCGTGTCGCGGAAGAATTCCGCCATCGTCAACGCCGACAGGGCGACGCGAAGACGGGATCCTGGCGGCTCGTTCATCTGGCCGAACACCATGCAGGTCTGCTCGATGACCTTGCGTCCGGTCTGACCGATTTCGGTCTCTTGCATTTCCAACCACAGGTCGGTGCCTTCGCGGGTCCGTTCACCGACACCGGCGAAGACCGAATAACCGCCGTGGCTGCTGGCGATCCGGGCGATCAACTCGGTCAAAATCACGGTCTTGCCCAGCCCGGCACCACCGAACAGACCGGCTTTACCGCCGCGGACGAAGGGGGTCAACAGGTCGACGACCTTGATCCCGGTTTCGAACAATTCGGTGTTCGTGGACAGTTCATTGACCGGCGGTGCCTGACGGTGAATCGGCCAGTAATCTTCGGCCTGGACATCACCGCGTTTGTCGATCGGCTCGCCGAGCACGTTGAAGACGCGGCCGAGTGTTTCTTTGCCGACGGGGACCGAAACCGGTTTGCCGGTGTCGACGACGTCCATGCCCCGCATCATGCCGTCGGTGCTGCCCAGCGCGATCGCGCGGACGCGTCCGCCGCCGAGGTGTTGCTGGACTTCGCCAACCAGGTCGATCGAGACCCCTTTGTGCTCACTCTTGACTTCCAGAGCGTTGTAGATCTCCGGCATTTGGCCTTCGGGGAATTCGGCGTCGAACGTCGACCCGATGACCTGCGTGACTTTGCCGACGACGCGAGTTTCGGTTGCGGTGGACATGCTATTCTTCTTCGCTAAAAACGTGTTGTGGGGCGGGCCGCCTGGTGCGACCGGTCACCAGAGTGTGTGGATTTAACCTTCCAAAGCTTCGACGCCGCCGATGATCTCCATGATCTCGCCGGTAATCTGGCTCTGTCGGGCCCGGTTGTAAGTCATCGAGAGCTGTTTGATCATGTCGCCAGCGTTTTCCGTCGCGCCCTTCATGGCGATCATCCGTGCGACTTGTTCGCTGACCGCGGCGTCCAAGAAACACTTGAACAACCGGACTTTGAAACTGGTCGGGACGACTTCTTCGAGGATGCTTTCCGCCGAGGGCAGGAATTCGTATTCGACGTTGGTGCCACCGGCATCGTCTGGTTCGGTGTCATCGCCCAGCGAACCGAGCGGCAGCAGGGTTTCGACCGTGGCGACTTGCTTGGACGTGCTGATGAACTTGGTGTAGACCACGTCCAGCCGGTCCAATTCGCCGGTGATGTATCGGGAAAGATACGACTCGGCGATTTTCTCGACCTCGGCGTAGGCCGGTTGGTCTTCAAAGTTGAGGTGTTTTTCGTCGGTGGTGACGCCGCGGAACGCGAGTCCATCGACGCCTCGTTTGCCGCTGACGTCGACATCAACGTTGGGCAGCGAGCCTTTCAATTCCTTGATCAACGGCATCGCTTCCCGCAGGACCGAGCCGTTGTAACCGCCGCACAGCCCGCGATTGCTGGTCAGCACCAGGATCCGCGCGTTCTTGATTTCGTCGCGTTGTTCGAGCAACGGATGCTGGACATCCAGACCGGACGCGGCCAACCGCCCGACGATCCGAGTGATCTGTTCGGTGTAGGCGGTCGCGGCTTGTGCCCGGTCCATCGCTTTCTTGTATCGCGCCGTTGCGATCAGCTCCATCGTCCGCGTGATCTTGCGGATGTTGCGGATCGACTTGCGTCGTTTATCAAGCGCTCTTGCGTTGGCCATGAATCGTTAAACGGTGACGGAATGGTTTCAGTGAATCGGATCAGGCGGTCGGGGTGTAGCCGGCCTTGAAATCTTTGATGGCAGCTTCCAGGGCACTGACGATGTCGTCGGACAACTCGCCTTTCTCCGTCAGCGTTTCCAGCAACGAGCTGTGTTTGTCGTTGATGAATTGCAAGAAATCCTTTTCCCATTGCTGGACGGTTTTGATTTCAACGTCATCCAGGTGACCCTGGGTACCGGCAAACAAGCTGACGACCTGTTCGGCGACCGAAAGCGGTTGGTACTGGGGTTGCTTGAGCAGTTCGACCATCCGGTAACCGCGGTCCAATTGGGCTTGGGTGGCCGGGTCGAGGTCGGTTCCCAACTGGGCGAACGCTTCCAAGGCCCGGAACGCCGCGAGGTCCAGTCGCAAGCCGCCGGCGACTTTTTTCATCGCCTTGATCTGGGCCGCACCGCCGACGCGAGAGACCGAAATCCCGGGGTTCATTGCCGGGCGAACGCCGGAGAAGAACAGGTCGGGCTGGACGTAGATCTGGCCGTCGGTGATCGAAATCACGTTGGTCGGGATGTACGCGGAAACTTCGCCTTCGAGCGTTTCGATGATCGGCAGACTGGTGATCGATCCGCCGCCGAGTTCGTCGGACAGTTTGGAAGACCGTTCCAGCAGACGGCTGTGGCAGTAGAACACGTCACCGGGGAATGCTTCGCGGCCCGGCGGGCGACGCATCAACAGACTCATTTGACGGTAGGCGACCGCTTGCTTGCTCAAGTCATCGTAGACGATCAAGGCATGGCCGCCGTTGAACATGAAGTGTTCGGCCATCGCGGTCCCGGCGTAGGGCGCGACGTATTGCAGCGGGGCGGGTGCACTGGCCCCGGCGACCACGACCGTCGTGTACTCCATCGCACCGTATTTTTCCAGCACGTCGACGACGCCGGCGACCGAACTGTCTTTCTGACCGATGGCGACGTAGAAACATTTCACGTCTTGACCCTTTTGATTCAAGATCGCGTCGATGGCGATCGCGGTCTTGCCGGTTTTCCGGTCGCCGATGATCAGCTCCCGTTGACCGCGGCCGATCGGCGTCATCGCGTCGATCGCTTTGATCCCCGTTTGCATCGGCTGGGTCACCGGCTGCCGCTCGGCGACACCGGTCGCGATGATTTCCACCGGGCGGGTGACGTCCGATTGCACGGGGCCTTTGCCGTCCAACGGGTTGCCGAGCGGGTCGAGGACACGTCCGACGACCGCATCGCCGGCCGGCACACTCAACAGCGTCCCCAGCGCCTTGACTTCGTCGCCTTCCTGGATCGTCAGGTAGTCACCGAGAATGATCACCCCGACGCTGTTCTCTTCCAGGTTGAACGCCAGGCCGATCGCACCGTTGGGGAACTCCACCATCTCACCGGCCATCACACCGGAAAGACCATACACACGCGCGATCCCGTCACCGACTTCGAGGACGGTACCGACTTCGCGGACGTCGATCTTGCTGTCGAAGTTTTCGATCTCCTGTTGCAAGACCGATGCGATTTCATCGCTGCTAAATTTCATGGCAATCTAATGCGTCAGAGTGTTTGTGGTTTTGATAGGTCGATTGTGGAAGCGGAGCCCGATCAGGCGGAGGCAGCTTCCGATTGTTATTGGGTCAATTGATCGAATTTCTCAGCGATCTTGGCCGAAAATCCCTCGCTGGCTCGTTTGGCGATGCCATTCAAGCGATTGGCGACGGAATTGTCGAAAACCGTATCTCCGATTCGGATCACCATGCCGCCGATCAAGTCGGCGTCGACGACTTCCTGAAGTCGAACTTTCTTTCCGGTCGCGGTCCCCAGTTTTTCGCTGATCGATGCCCGCAGGGCGTCGTCCAGCGGGACCGCCGTGCTGACTTTCGCAAGCACCTGGCCGCTCATTTCGTCAAACAACGTCAACACGCCCTCCCGAACCGCCGCGACGTGGGCCAGTCGACCTCGCGACGCCATCACCTTCAAAAACGTCAACAGCAACGGATCGAAATCACCGCCGAAGACCTTGTCGATGACCCGATGCTTTTCGTGAAGATCGATTCGCGGCGAAGCGAACGCGGCGGCAAGCTTGGGACTCTTGCGCAGGTACTGGTCGACCACCTGGTTGAGTTGATCGACGATCTGTTCGGTCCGCCCCGCTTTTTGGGCGGCAGCCAGCAGAGCTTGCGCGTAGGTTTTCCCCAGCTGCTCGGCTCCGGTGTCCATCACCGTTTCATGTTTTACGTCGTCGGGAGTATCCATCGCTAATTCCAAAGGTGGTTCGCCTGGCTCGGATCAGTTGTTGCTCGGGACCTGCTCGAGCGCTTTCTTGATCAACTCGGCGTGATCCTCGGGGTTCAGTTCACGACCGACGACCTGTTTGGCGACTCCCATGGCCAGCACGGACGTTTGGCTGGCGATTTCGGCAAGCGCCACTTTCTTGGCGGTTTCGATGTCCGCCACGGCACGCTCGCCTTGTCGCTGCGCGTCGGCCTTGGCTTCCTCGACAATTTTTGTCGCGTTCGCCTGGGCGTCACGTCGCGCTTCGGCCAAGATCCCCTGCGCTTCGTTAGCCACGTCCTGCACCTTTTTCTGGTACTCGGCCAGGGTGGCTTCCGCCTTGCGGTTGGATGCCTGGGCCTGCTCCAGATCGCCGGCGATCTTTTCCTCGCGAGCCTTCAAGCCGCCCAGGATGACCGGCCAAACGAACTTCGCGAGCACCGCAAAGGTCCCCAGAAAGATCGCCAAATTGATGACCGCCGCACCGGGGTCGAACGACAGGATGGGCGGCAGTGGCTCGTGCGCACCCTCATCATGAGCCTCGCCATCATCAGCCCCGCCCTCGGACGACTCCGCAGCGGCCTCGGCGGCTTGCACCGACATCGGGGACAGCGACACCGGGGACAGGGCCACGGGTGGCCCCACGGCGACAAAGGAAACGGCGATAGCCATCAAGGCAAAACGCATATACGACATCAAATTACCTAAGGGTGGGCAACCAGAATCGGAGTGCCGCCTCGGCTTCACTGCCGCGAAAGCGAGGCGACCGACCGAAACACGCGGCCGATCTCTCTAGTTGTTACAGTTCGTGCGAACTACAGCAGGTACATCAAAATCAACGCGATCACGGTCACACCTTCAATCAGTGCGGCCGAAATCAGCATCTGCGTGCTGATCGTTCCGCTTGCTTCGGGTTGACGGGCGATCGCCTCGACGGCGCCGCCACCGATACGACCGATGCCCCAGCCGGCACCCAAAATCACGAGGCCGATGCCGATACCGACACCCATCTTGCCAAATTCTGCAGCCTCTTGAGCCAGCATCATTGCGAATTCAAACATCTCAGGTTCGCTCCTAGAATTCTCTCGTCGCCCGTCTTCTCGCAAAGGAACGGACGCACAAAAAAGGGGAAAGGTCAAAGGGTTAGTCATTCATGACGCATCGGCCAATCCGGCCAGCCGCGACGGTTCAATCAACTTATCCAGATCCATTTGCGATTCATCGCTCAACGGATCGTGTTCGTGTTCATGGCCGTGGTCGCCATGGTGTGCCGCAACGGTCGAGATAAACAGGACCGTCAGGAAGGTAAAAATGAAGGCCTGGAGCATGCAGATGAACAACTCCAGCAACGTCAGCACGATGCAGCCGATGACCACCGCGATGCCGACGCCATAGCCCAGCAGGTGTGACACCGAGGCGGCCGTGAACACCAGACCGACGATCGCCGCGACCACCAGGTGGCCGGCCATCATGGTCCCAAAAAGCCGCATCGCAAGCACGACGCACTTGATCAGCAACCCCAACCACTCCAACACATACAGCGGTAATCCGAGGCCGAAGGACATTGCCTTGGGACCGTCCCAACCGATCGGGTTGAAGTGGGAGAAAAAGGCCTTTGCACCGGTCTCTCGGATCCCGATGAACAAGATCGCGACGAAACTGCAGATCGCCAACATCCCGTTGAGCGACAGGTTGCCCGTCGCCGTGCCGCCGAAATGGCCGTAGTCGCTCGCGTGGTCGCTCCAGATCAGCCCGGCCATGTGCAGGCCGCTGCCGAATGGGATCAGACCCAGCACGTTGGAGAACAGGATGAAAAAGAACACCGTCCATATGTACGGAATGTATTTGTCGGTCAGCTCGTGCAAGTTCGGCCGTGCGACCTCATCCCGGATGAACCAGCAGACCGTCTCGAACAACTGCGCCAGTCGCCCCTTGGTCTGGTAGGCTTGCAGGCCTTCGCCCTTGACGCGAATCTTCGTCGCGACGTAGCAAAACACCAGCATCACCGCGATCGCCGTGACGGCGGTCATCATCAGATGATTGGTGACGTAAAAACTGTACTGGCCGTCCTTGATAAACAACGCCGGAATGTTCGTTTCGGGACCACCCACGTTCACCGTGAACAGCGGCTCGTGATGCAACGCGTGGGGCACGACGTGCGAAAGTGGATCATCGGCAGATGCGAATAACAGATTCATTGATTTGAATGCTTGGCTATTTAGCTTCTTGTGGTGGCCGCTCGGTCTCGGCGTGGCAAAAGCATCGCCAGGGCGACGACGTCGATCGAAGTCAGGTAGACGTACCACGCGAGAATCATTCCCGCGATTTCCTTCTTGGCGGCGGGCAAGTGATAACTACACAGACCAAGGAGTGCAACAGTGCCAAACAACCGAATTATCACTCCGGCAGAAAAACCGAACGTGATCCGCGCCGGTGACTCGCCCCGACTCGGCAGCATCTCGGCCGCAACCCCCGGCAATCCGCCGGCAACGGCGACTCCGCCACTGCCCAGGCCGATGACGACCAACAGCGACGCGTGGACCGTCAGCAGGCCGCCGGCAACGACCGCCCAGCACGCCAACATCCCGATCGCCCACGCAATCGCGATCGCGACGAGGCAGCACAGGTAAGGCCGACTGCTGACCATGGAGGTGTTCAAGATGGGAAAGCGAAGGGCGGTCAACGAATTAGGCCAGTCAACGGAATACGGTCCGACGGTGTCGGTGTGAATGGTGGAGTTCGGGACGCCGTGAAAGAAGACGCCCTTCGCTCGTTCAATCGTTCGGGCGTCTCTTGTCTGGCGGTAACGCGTCACGTGGTGTCATGCCAGGCTCGTCGCCGCCCGGCCGGCTTTGCTCGATCTGCCGTTGCAGATTCGAGATCGAAGTCGCCAAGCGGATGAACCGAATCATGCCAAGGGTGAAACCGAGTAATCCGCCGATGGCCGAGCAAGTCGGGCGGGCCGATTGCAGGTGGCGGTCGATCGCTGCACCGATGACACCAAACACGATCGTGATGAAGGCTAGCTCCAGGCCGGCACCGGACAGGCGGATCCAAATCGGGGCCCGGTCCTTTGCGGCGCCGGACACCTCGCCGGTGCGATCTCGCCGCCGGTCCGATCGCCCTGACGACCGATCTTGCTCCGGCATTGTGCACCTTTGTTCAGTGATCTCAAGTCCGGTTGACCGCCTATCAGTCGACCAGTTGCTTCCGCGCCGGATCAAAGCGTTGCTCGATCACGGCCCGGCGGAGTCTGCTTCACCACGTGACGCGGGTAGAGTGTGATTGGTGAGCCGGACAGGGATAGGAGGGGCGACCGATAGCCGCACCTGCCGGCAACCGAAGTTCGGGGGGGGCGGGACAGAGGCGGAGAGCACCACCACACGAACCGGCCCAGAAGCCCACCCTCCCTCCGAGAGGGTGACGGAGAAGCTTACGCTCGGAGCGGGGAGGGCCCACGTGACTCGGAGTCGCTCAGCGACAGCCGCCAGCCCCCCCCACCCAAGTTATCTTCGACACCCCCCGAACCGGAGGGCAACTCTACAGCTGCACAGACTCCTGTGCCGGAGGGTGACGACAACTCCACTGGTGAACAGATCACTTCACTTAATGCCCATGTGGCGGCGGAGAGCAGCCCCCTGGGTGCCCCAAAATAGACTTGCCGTCTACATTAGCGTCTGGAATCCGCAGAAAATTTGCACTCGTTTTCCCAGTCTTTCCCGCGGTTTGCGGGCAAAATCTCGTCACAAGCCCGTCAATCCTCCGGGACGACTCTGGAACTTTTCCAAAGCGTTGGCATAATGACTGCGGTGTTGATTGCTCCGTTAATGGTTCCTGAGCGGCAAGGTGACCCCGCCAACTCCCCTCTCTTCGGGGGAAGACGCACCGGTTTCTGGAAATCAGATGAGCAGCAGACTACCTACCAAGACGCGGATGGGCCGACCCTTCGAGGTTTGTGCTTTTCCAATCGTTTCTTCCCCAGGACGTCGCAGCGATGATCGCTGCCCCGCCGGAAAGCGAACGAGTCAAAACGATAACGCCGACTTAACTCGTGGATTGCAGCAATGTTATGCAGCAAGGTTCACGGGCGGCTGGCCAGCACGACAAGCACATCTGGAGATAGTACTTTGATCAAAACGGCAGATCTCAAGTCACAGACGCGGCGTGAACTCGCCGCTCTGGCCAAGAACTATGGCATCGCCGGATGGCATGGCATGCGGAAGGAAGAGCTGGTGGACGCGATCAGCAAGACCCAGCGGCGGCTGCGTCGAAAATCGAAATCCTCCTCGACCTCCTCTTCCTCTCCGTCGCGGAGCACCGGCGGCAACGCGACGGCGAAGTCGAGTTCGTCACGCGGCACAGCGTCACGCAGTCCATCGTCGGGCGGTGCACGGCGGACCAAGGCCCAAGCGGAAAAGAACGGCGAGGGCGTTGCGTCGAAGGCCAAGTCGATGTCCAGCTCGCGGCCCGCGGCCGCCAAGGCGTCGCGCAGCACCAAACCGAGGTCGCGGCGAAACGTTTCGCTCAACGACCGACCGCTGCCGGAGATGCGGGCCCCCAAAGTGTCGGCAAAGACCGCGCGGATTCGGGCACAACTTCGTCGGCAAAAAGAGCAGGCGGAAAAACACCGCGATCTTTCCACCGGCACTCTGGTCGGCGGCTCGGCCGTTCAAAACGGCCCCCAGCGGACGCGGGCCGGTGAGCCCCACCGCGACCGCATCGTTTTGATGGTTCGCGATTCCTATTGGCTGCAAGCGACGTGGGAGATCACGCGGGCGAGCGTGGCCCGGGCCGAGTCGTCGTTGGCCGAACGCTGGCACACGGCCAAGCCCGTGCTGCGGGTGATGGAAGTCGAAGACGTCGCCAACAACATCGCCGAAACCGTCCAACGCGACATCCCGATTCACGGCGGCGTCGACACCTGGTACGTCGATGTCCAAAATCCGCCGACTCGATTCCGCGTCGCGATCGGCTACATCACCTCCGATGACCAGTTTCATTCGATCTGCCGCAGCAACATCGTCGAAACGCCCAGCCCGGGCGAGTGCGAGCGACTGGACGAGCACTGGCATGACATCGCCGACGATTACGAACGAATCTACTCGCTCAGCGGTGGCTACGACACCGACGGCGGCGATTTGAAAGAAATCTTCGAAGAGCGGCTGCATCGCTCGATGCCGACGCGCGGTTCGCAGGGCCAATTGACGGCCGATCCGACGTTGTTGCGGCAAAGCAAGCTGCCGTTCGAAGTCGACGCGGAGCTGATCGTTTTCGGCCGAACCGCCTCGGGATCGTCGGTCTCGCTCGGTGGACGCCCCGTCAAACTGCAGAGCGACGGAACGTTTACCGTCCGGATGAAGCTGCCCGACAAGCGCCAGGTGTTGCCCGTGACGGCCGAAAGCCGCGACGGGATGCGACAGCGGACCACCGTGATCGCCGTCGAACGCAACACCAAAGTGATGGAAGCCGTTGACGTCAAGGACAACATGTAGCGCGGCCCAGTGGGATAGGCTTCTAGCCTGCCATCTCTAGACGCGGCACTGAACGAACGACCCCCCTTCCTCCCGGGAGGGGCGATCGAAGTGAGGGGAGCGCTGCCGCAATCCGCATCGCGTCGCCGACTCCGGCGCGATCCAAGTCATCCGCCCACCGCTTTCACTCCGTGCGTGTGGCCAACCACTCTGATACCCCACGTACCGTGATGCCACGCACTCTTCTCACCTCCCTGACACTCGTCTGTCTTTTCTTTCTCGCCGCCACCACCAAGGCCGCCGATTCCAAACCGCTGAGTATTCTGCTGATCACCAGCGGTTGCTGCCACGACTATGACTTTCAAACCAAGTCCTTGCAGCTGGCCTTTGAAAAAGCGGGCGTCGCGGCGAATTGGACGGTGGTCAACGAGGGCGGCAACGGCACCGATGCTCAAATTGATTTTTATCGGGAATCGGATTGGGCCAAGAACTTCGACGTCTGCATTCACAACGAGTGCTTCGCCAAGACGACCGATGCCGACTACATCCGCACCATCACCGGGCCGCACTTTGAAGGATTGCCCGCGGTCGTGATCCACTGTGCCATGCACACCTACCGCGACGCGGCGATCGATGATTGGCGCCAACTACTGGGCGTGACCAGCAAACGTCACGACCACAAGAGTTCGTACAAGGTCGATGTGAAGGCCACCGACCACCCGATCATGAAGTCGTTTCCCGACGGGCACGTGATCCAGTTCGATGAGCTTTACATCATCGAAAAATTGTGGCCCAGCGCGACCGCCTTGGCGACCAGCAAAAGTGAGAAGGACGGCTCGGAGCACCCCGTGATCTGGACCAACCAGTACGGCAAAGCACGTGTGTTCGGCACGACGTACGGCCACTCCAACGAGACATTTGAAGACAAGGTGTTTCTGAACCTGATCGTCAACGGCACGGTTTGGGCAGCGGGCAAGTGACAGCGCGCAGGTCGCTGCTGAAGCAGTGGCCCGCTATCGTTCGAAGGTCTGTTCGGCGCGTCTTCGTTCAATGAGTTCATCCTGCATGTCTCTGAAGTCTCGCGGCGAAAGTTTGTCCCAGTCGGCTTCGGCGACTCCAATGCCCGGCGTGTAGCTTTGGTAGGGCATCTGGCGAAGTAGGAAGCCGGCCGCGGCGATCAGTGTGACCAAAAAGACGGCCAGTGAAATCGCGGTCACACGGGAGAGCGCGCCGACGAAGGGGCGAAAGACGGTCGTGAACAACCGTGGAAACGCCACGTGCACGCCGAGCAACACAAGCCAGGCTGTCGCGGTCACCGCGACCGTCAGCGAGACCACTTGGACCCAGTCCCGGAGCCAGCCCAGCCGTCCGATGTCCCTGGGATCGTCGTAGATCTCCATCCAAAGCGCAGGCGTGGCGATGGCCGGGGCGATGAGGATCGGAACGGCGACAAGCAAGTACAGCGCGCCGAGGACAAACCGGCTGACCAGGATCGGATGCCCGCCCTCGGACTCCGACTCGCGGGCCAGCGAGATTCTCGACAAGATGATCGCCAAGATTGCAGCCAGGGCAAACCACGCAGCCCCGACTTCGCCGTTGCCGGGGCCATTTCCAAAGAAGAACCCACCGAAAATACCGAGGGCAAGGATCCCGACGCCGACATAAGCCGGTGTCTCGACGCGAGGATCGCGCAGCCAGCTTGTTTGGGCGTGTGAGATCCACTGGCCGGACGATTCGACCGATGTTGCGGCGAATTCACCCAGTGTTTGACCCGCGCGGTGAATCGTTTCGCGGACGCGTCGAGGGTGGTCATTGGGCAGCGTGTGGTCACGGCCGGACGGTCTCGGATGCTTTTCAATTTCATCGATGTCATGCATCACCGCCGAGGCAGAGGCGTAGCGTTTCTCGGGATGCTTTTCGAGCGCCCGCAGCACCACGTCGTCCAGTCTCACGTCGATCGCGATCTTGCTTGATTGCTCGAGAGCCGAACCGTTCAGGCATTGACTGGGCGGTTCAAATCGGCCGATCGGTAATTCACCGGTCAGCATTTCGTAGAACACCACGCCGAGCGCGTAGATGTCCGCGCGGTGATCGACCGATCTGGGGTTTTCCAATTGCTCCGGTGCCATGTAGTGCACCGTCCCCACCACGCCCTGTGTCGGATCGGGCACGCGGGAATCCTGATCGGCGGTTGTGCCGTCCTCGGTATCGGCGGCGGTCTTATTGGCGACCAGCTTGGCCAGGCCGAAGTCGGTGATCTTTAACCTGCCTCGACTATCGAACAATAGGTTTTCCGGTTTGATGTCGCGATGCACGACGCCTTCATCGTGCGCGTACGACAGCGCGTCACAGAGTTGTGGAATGATCTCCAACGCCTCAGCCGGCGAAAGCCTGCCTTGGGCGAGCACCTCGCGCAAGTTCGCCCCCTCGACCAACTCCATCACCAGCATCGCGTAGGGGCCGGCTTGGCCGAAGTCGTGGACGGCAACGATATTGGGATGATTTAATTTTGCCAGCGCCCGGCCTTCTTGGGCAAATCGCCCGCGGAACCCCGCGCGTTCGGCAATTTGCGGCGGCAGAATTTTGATCGCGACGGCGCGATCGAGTGACTTCTGCCGGCCCAGGTAAACCGCGCCCATGCCCCCCTGGCCGATCAACGCTTCGACTTCATAGCCGGTGATCTGTTCGGACAACTCTTCGATCGATGGCGGCACAAAACTTTGGCCGGGGCCGAGCGTGATGGCCACCGGATGCGGTTTGTCCCAAGGCGGTCGGAGCAAACAGCGGGGGCATTGCACCAGATCAGCGGAATCCTTCGACGCCGAATCGGTGGAAATCGGCGTGCCGCAGCGGGGACAGGGTGTCTCGGTCATCGTGCAATCGTGAGTTCGGAGGGGCAGGAACGGGCTCTCTGTTGTCTCCTACACACGTTTTGGGGCCGGGTTACAGAAGTAAAAAGCAATCAGCGGAAAAAAGAATCAACGGAGAAATCAGGCCCGGCGATTCACTCGCCGAGTGCATCGAACAAGCACTGTCGCTCCCGACCTGTATCCTCGGGGTTTTCAACCGTTTGGGCGACTGCATCGAGTAAGCGTTGTCGATACGTCGCCCGCAACCGATGGATCGCGACTTTCAAGGCCGTCGCGGACAGCCCCAACTCGGAGGCGATTTGCTGACGTGACGGCCCGTCGGCGTCGGTCGAGGTCAACATGGGGGAAAGCTTGGAAAACCACTCCCCTTTGCCCTTGGCCTGGTAATCCCGCTCGAGTTCCGCAAGCGCTTGACGGATCAGGCAGAGCGCCCACTGGCGATCGAACAGCGTGGCGGGGTCTCCCGCGTGATCGGCGAGGGCGTCGGCCGAGAACGACCGATCGACGTCGTCCAACGATCCGCAGTCGATCGAAAACGTCGTCGCGTCTCCGCCCCGTTTCAGCGCGTGTTCGCGACGGTGCTCGTTGGCCACGTAATGGTCCAGCGACGTGTATAAAAATGCGCGAAAGCGACCTCGCGACGCATCGGCGGCCGCAATCGATTCCCGCTCAAGCAAGTTGGCAAAGAACCCCTGAATCAGGTCTTCGGCATCCTGACGCGATCGACCGCGGCGTCGCAGGTATCCGTAGAGTGCGGGCCAATAGATCTCGCAAAGTTCTTCCAGCGATTGCCGCGCTACACGACGAACCGACGAATCCCCCGAGGTCTCGCCGGCACGAACGACCAAACTCCAGCGCGTCGAGGGAAGGCGTCCGGCAAGTGTCATGATTCAGGGGAGGTGGGGCAGCGGCGAAAACGAAGGGCGGCGTTTATTGTAGCCAGATGATCGCTCGATGACTCCTTCGCGGTGGACCAGGGCGCTCGGTTCTTGCCAGCGCGCCACGACTGACTTAGCATCCAACGATTTCCGCCCCGATAGCCCGCTCCGCCGAACTCGAAGAATTGAACGATGAAACTGGTCTCTTGGAATGTCAACGGTATCCGCGCGGCGATGGACAAGGGGTTTCGCCAATTCGTCGAAGACCAGCAGCCCGACATCTTGTGTTTGCAGGAAACCAAAGCCGAACCGCAGCAAGTGGATTTGGATTGGGCCGATGGTCTCGGCTACCACCAGACCTGGAATTGCGCGGCGAAAAAAGGATACAGCGGCACGACGATCTGGAGCAAAGTCGCTCCCTGCAAGACCGTGCTGGGGATCGGTGAGGAAGAACATGACCAGGAAGGCCGTGTGGTGACCGCGACGTTCGACGATTTCCACATGGTCAATGTTTACACCCCCAATGCCCAGCGTGGACTGGTGCGGTTGGAGTATCGCCAGCGGTGGGATGCCGCGTTTTTGGCGTACCTCAAAAAATTGAACCGTCGCAAACCCGTCATTTTTTGCGGGGATGTGAATTGCGCCCACCAAGAGATCGATCTGGCGAACCCCAAGGCCAACCGCAAAAACGCAGGCTTCAGCGACGAAGAACGCGCCGGGTTGGACAACATCGCCAAGGCGGGGTTTATCGACTCGTTTCGCCAGTTCGATCAAGGCCCCGGCAACTACACTTGGTGGACCTATCGCTCCAACGCACGCGAAAAGAATATCGGATGGCGTTTAGATTATTTTTGGGTGTCGAAACGGTTTTGGGATCGTGTGGCCGGTGCCAAAATCCATCACGATGTCTATGGTTCGGATCATTGCCCGGTCGAATTGACGCTGGTGCCGTGACGAAGCCGTGCAAGGACCGATCGGGAGGCGGGGGACGTCAATTGTATTACTGCAGGATCTGGCAACCGATTTAGATTCTCTCCCTCTGGGAGAGACAGCGTTTGCGCAGCAAGCAAACGCCAGAGAGGGCCGGCGGCTCGCGAAAGTCTTGACGGCTTCCGCGACGATCAACTCCGCCACTTATACAATTGACGTCCCGAGCTTCCAAGAAATGCGTGGTCCCAGACAGAGCCTGGGAACCAGCGGAATCTACTTTTACTACGAATCGACACTGACCATGAACCGACTGTTTTGTTTGATGATCGCCACCCTGGGCGTCTTCCCCGCAATCGCCACCTGCGCGGACCCCGTGATGAACGACCAGGTGCGGTGGTGGAAGGGCAACCTGCACACACACTCCTTATGGAGCGACGGAGACCAGTTTCCCGAGATGATCGCGGATTGGTATCGCGAGCAGGGTTACCAGTTCCTTGCCCTGACCGATCACAACGTGCTGAGTGAAGGCACACGCTGGATGAGTGTCCAAAAGATCGTCGCCCGCAGCGATGCCGGCATCGTCGGTCGCTATCGAGAACGTTTCGGGGATCATTGGGTGCAACAGCGTGCCAATCCTGAAACCCGTGATCAAGAAGTGCGTTTGAAACCACTCGATGAGTTTCGCCATCTGGTCGAGGAGCGGGGGCGGTTCATCATGATCCCCGCCGAAGAGATCAGCGATCGGTCCGAAGGAAAGCCGGTTCACATCAACGCAACTAATCTGGCCGAAGCGATCGCGCCGGCCGGCGGCGCGACGGTGCGTGAAGCGATGCAGAACAACCTGCGAATCATCTTGGAACACGAAAAGGCGCACGGGCGAGAGGTGTTGCCGCATATCAATCATCCGAACTTCGGTTACGCGATGACCGCCGAAGACTTGGCCGCGGTGGTGTCGGAGCGATTCTTCGAAGTCTACAACGGTCACCCCGGCGTCAATCAACTGGGCGACAAAGACCACCCCAGCATCGAGCAGATGTGGGACCAGATCAACGCGATCCGCTGTGGAATCGCCGGCGTCGCACCGATCATGGGACTGGCCACCGACGACTCTCACGAGTACCACGGCAAACCGGGATCACGCCCGGGCCGCGGCTGGGTGATGGTTCGCAGCCGCTTCCTGACGCCGGAGCACTTGATCCAAGCGATGAAGCGCGGCGACTTCTATGCCTCCAGCGGCGTCACACTGGACGATGTCCGCTTCGACGAATCGACTCGGAAATTGTCGGTCGACATTCTGGCTGAAGACAGCGTGAACTATCGGACGGATTTCATCGCCACGCTCAAGGGCGACGCAACAGATCACGATCGGATCGGCGTCGTGGTCAGCTCGCAAAAAGGAACCTCGGCAAGCTACCAGATGACTGGCAAGGAGCTGTATGTGCGGGCGTTGGTCACCAGCGACCAGCCGCACGTCGACCCGTCTTTTAAAGACCAGATGCAACAGGCTTGGACCCAGCCGGTCGGCTGGTCGAAGTAGCGGTTGATGTTACGTCGCTGCCGGGGGATATCGATTGTTTAACGGCAGCGTTTGGCAACCCATTTAGATTCTCTCCCTCTGGGAGAGACGGCGTTTGCGCAGCAAGCAAACGCCAGAGAGGGCCGGCGTTGCGAAAGGCTTAGCGACTTCCGCGACGATCAAGTCCGTCACTTTCGCAACGAGCGGCCGATTACCGTTTCTTCTTGCTTGGCGGACGCTTGCGTTTGCTCGGCGGCGCGACCGGGGTTTCCGGCGGTTTCTGGTTCACCTGGTCGAGCAATTTTTCGGTCAGCGTTTTCTTACCACTGCCCGCGTTTTTTTTGGTGGCCACCGCATCGATCACATCGCCGTCGGCGTCCAGGTCAAAGTGCTTGCCCTTGGGCAGGGTCTTCTTGACCAGCAAGCGTTCGCCGATGCCCCACATGCTGCTGGCGATGAAGTAGATGCACAGGCCGGCCGGAACGCGGAAGAAAAACAGTCCCATGAACAACGTCATGATCGTCATGACTTTTTGAGTCATCGCGGTCTGTTCGTCCGTGGCCGGCGGCATGAACAACTTTTGCTGTGTGATGAACAGCACGACGACGAAGATCGGCAAGATATTCAAGTAAGGCCCCAGCCATCCCGTGCCGCGACCGGCGATGAATTCCGGCATCCAGTCGCCCCAGTACATGAATTGATCGGGGGCGGCCAAGTTGGACGCCCAGCCGTTGGGCGACCAGAGCGGTTTTTGCCGCAGGTCGATGTCGACCGACAGGGCCCGGTACAGCCCCATGAAAATCGGCAACTGCAAAAACATCGGCAAGCAACCGGCCAGCGGATTGAACCCGACTCGCTTTTGCAGGGCCTGCTGAGCTTTCAAGCGGCCTTCCATGTCGTCCTTGTATTTCTCCGCGATCTTTTTCATCTCCGGAGCCAACTCTTGCATCCGCTGGGCATTGACCGCCGCGTTGCGACTGAGCGGGAACATGCAACCGCGGACGATCACCGTCAGCAGAACGATGGCGACGGCGTAGTTGCCGACGATGCTTTGCAGGATATGCAGCAGTCCCGAAAGCAGACTGGAAAAGAACGAGAACCAGCCGTAGTAGACGAAGTCACCGATCCCATATTGCTCCAGCAACTCCGGTTCTTTGGGGCCGGCGTACATCCGCAGCGACTGACCAAACGCTTGCCCCGGAGGAACCTCGATCGTCTTGCCGTTCAAGAAATACGAGACGTTGACGGCTCGCTCTTTGTGTTTCTCCACGTCCTCTTCATCGGCAACGATCGTCCCGCTGGCTCGATCGTAAGCCCCCAGTGACGTCTTGTCCTCGGGCGGCATGAAGGCGACGGCGAAGTATTGCGCATCAACGCCGATGTAGTCCAACGCGCGGCCTGCCTCGCCGCTGTCGGAGGCAAAGATTGCGTAATTGGGGTCCTTGGGGTCGTTGCGTGCTTCTTTCAGCAGCGTCATCCCGCTGACCAGACGATGCCCATCGGCGGTGGTGCGATAGACCACGTCGCGGGCGGCGGCACCGCTGAAATTGGGGCTGATCTTATTACTGTACCACCAACCTTCCGGCGTGATCCCGTTGGGGCCTTCCAATCGGAGCGCCAGGTTTTGTGCGGTCGCGCCGAGGTTGACGACCTCGACGTCCATGTCCACGACATAGCTTTGCGGATTCAGGGTAAACGATCGCGTCATCCGCACCGCTTCGCCGCCGATCGGCTGCAGGGCTTTGGATCCGATCGTCGTCTCAAAGCGGATGGTTTGGCTGCCGTCGTCACCGGTTTGTTGACTGGCCGTCCACATTTGGGTTTCCGGGTCGGCCAAGGTTTGCAGCGAACGCTCGCCGATGGGGATTTCCTTGCGGCCCACTTGAGCCAGGGTGACCAGACAGGACAGACGCGCCAGATTGCCCGGGATCGCGTCTTCACCCCCGTAGTTTGCCAGCCGGATCAAATCCAGGGGGTGTTCAGACAGTGTGGCATCAAACAGCAGCGTTTTCGCGGTCGGTCCGCCGCGGACGACTTCCACGGTCACCGTCTCGCCCGGTTTGGTGGTCACCAGCGATTCCTGGATGTCGTTGACCGAGGAGATCGGGGTTTCGCCGATCGCCACGATCACGTCTCCGACCTGGATCCCTTTTTCACCGCTGGTGGCGACGGCAAGCGCGGCGGGCGTCCCCGGGCCGACGACGTTGACCGTGACCCCGTCGATCTGTGCGTTCGTCCGGCCGGCAAAGTACCCCAAATACCCGCTTCGCGTGTCCACACGACGGTATGCAAATCGGCCTTCCTCGTTGCGGGTCGTGATCTCAATCCGCTCGATCGCCCCGCCCTGATTGCGGAACGTGATCAGCAGATTCTGTTTGTCGGCCGGATCCATTGAACCGATGGTGAACCACTTTGTCGCCCCCTTGGTCGACTGGATCCCACCCTCTTCGGTCTCCGCATCGCCGTCCCCCAAGACTTCTTCGCTAGTGGGGGGAACCGGCTCACCGGCCGCAGCGTTCTCGTCGTCCTGCTCGGTCACCTCCGCCGCCTGGTCCGCCAGCGGCCCCTGTTCGGGCTGGGGCGGTGCGACGACGGCGCGGAGGGACAGATAAAAAAAGAGGAATGCCGCCGATGCGACGACAAACGTGTAGGTGCGGCGATCCACGATCGATCCGGTTGGGTTGAGATGTAGGGAAGTCCACCGGCGGTGATTTGACGCGGTTCGACACGCCAGGATTCAATCCGGAACACCAGGGAATTTGTTTTGCGGTGGTTTCAAAGGGGGCGAAAACGGGCATTCCGGGCGCGTATTCTGGCCCCCAAGGCGGATCTTGGGAAGACGAAGCCGGCAAGAAGACTGGGCGGAAACGCCAGAACCAGCTGAAATCGGAACACTCGGAGAAAATTGCCTGGCCGGACGAGCAAATTCTCGCCATCTGCTCGACTCCACCGGCGACCCGGGGAACGTCGGCACGACGCGGCAACGGATGGTGTCGCCCTTCGGGACGTCGATTCTTTTTCTGCAGGATTCGATCACCAACTTAGGTTCTCTCCCGCTGGGAGAGACGGCGTTTGCGCAGCAAGCAAACGCCAGAGAGGGCCGGCGCTGCGAATGTCCTCGCGACGTTCGCTACGATCCAATTGGTCACTTCTACAATCGACGCCCCCCAGGGCGAATGCGATCAGGAGCTTTCTGGTCCTGCGAACTTCGATTGACGCCTCCACGCCCCTTCTGCTATTCCCCGACACGCCAATTTCCCTCTCGGCTATGGATTCTCACGGATGACTTCCACACGACCTTTCGGCCTGTTTCTGTCCCTGGTTTTGATCGCCATCTGCACCCCCGGCGATGCATTCGCCCAGGCGAATCAGCAACGCGGCGCGACGTTCGGCGGGATCGCCGGCGCGATCGCCGGGGGACTGATCGGGGATCACAACGACGAAGCCGGCGCGGGCGCCGCGATCGGTGGCGTCGTCGGCGCGGTCGCCGGAGGCATCTTGGGCAACGCCGCCGACAAGGAAGCGGCACTGGAACAGCAACGGGCGGCGTATTACCAAGCCCAGCAACAACAGTATGCCGCCCAGCAGCAGGCCGCGGTCCAGCAATCCGCCGTCACGCTGCAGGACGTGGTGTCGATGTCGCGAAGTGGATTGAGCGACCAGGTGATCATCAACCAAGTTCGGCAACGCGGCTATCTCGGCAAACTCGTGGTCGCCGACATCATTGCGTTACACCAGCAGGGCGTCAGCGAAAACGTGATCACGGCCTTGCAAACGGTCGGACCGCCACGTGCCCCGGCACCCGTGACCGCCGCCCGCCCCACGCCGACGGTTGTCGAGCAGCGGATCTATCGTCCGGCGCCGATCATCATCGAACAACACACCCTGCCGCATTACCCGCTGCCGCATTATCGGCACGGCCGCCGACCGATGTATTATTACCGCCACCATTAGGGCATGCGTTGGTGAGACGGGTTCTCCGCCTGTCGGCGTGGTGCATTGACAGGCTGGAAGCCTATCGCACCTTTCAACATTGACAGGCTGGAAGCCTATCCCACTTAGCCGTCGGACAGGCCTTGCCGCACCCTCAAACGCAGCACCATGGCTGCGGTGATCGCCATCACCAGCGTCGCGCTAAAGACAAAGTAGCCGATCACGATGTGCAATTTCCCGGCGTTCACCTCCGGGTTCTCCGGCGCGATTTCTTCGTTCAGCGGTAGTGCGAACAACGCCGAAAACGGGCTCGCCACTCCGGTCCAATCGGCCTGGGCGATCACCGGGGCGGACATTTCCAACGTTCTGGTCAGCGTCGAGACCGCCGGCGGTGCGACATACAGCATCAGCAGGACGGCATAGGTCGTCAGCAATGCGATCGAGGACTTGCGTGAAAACAGACTGCACGCCAGCGCGATCACACAGTTGACCAAACAGACCGCGGCGATGATCAAAAACATGCCCAGCACCGTCAATCCGTTGGACCAAAACGACGTGTTGAGCGCCGCACCGAGAATCAACGGCCACATCAGAAAAGACGTCAGCACGAAACTGATTCGAAACCGCACCACAAATTTCCCCCACAGAATCTGGACGGGCGAAAGCGGCGTCGTCAGCAACAGGTCCAAGGTCTGACGCTCGCGTTCGTTGGTGATGCTGCTGGCCAAGAACGATGGCCCGACCAGCATGTTGAACACGATCACGTAGACGCCGAACCAAGCCGCGTGTTGTTGTTGAAAGAACAGGAACACGCCCATCATCGGGATCGCCAGCAAGATGCTGATCTGGATCACCAGCCGCAACATCAACGTGCCCTGGCTGAAGATCTCGCTGTGCAATTCTTTGTCGTAGACCGGATTCGCGCCGTCGGCCATCATTTCGTCTTTCCGGGGCGGGGCGAACAATCGATCGGGAAACTGGTCCGGTTGGATCACCAACCCGACCGCCTCTTCCGCTTCACGTTCCAAATCGATCACCTCCTTGCCTTCGCTGCCCACGTCCGGCGGATAGAGCATGCGTCCGGCTGCGGCGGCACCCATCAGAATCACCGCGGTCAGCCCGAACGCAGGGAAGACGATGGCAGAAATCTTGAGCCGCAAGTCACCCTCGCTGGCCATCGACGCCCAGAACAGACAGGCCCCGATCACCAACGGCAAAATCGCCAAATAGCTGACCACCAACGCACTGCTGGTCCGCGGGAAATAGCTGCTGGCCATCACGCCGATCGCGCCGAACAGCACCACCGAGATGATCAATCCCAAATAAGCGGCCAGCACCTCATAGACGCTCACGCCGCCCAGCGGCAGACACAACACGATGATCGGAAGCGAACCGATGATCAGCATGCCGATGTGAGTCAACGAGGCCACCACCTTGCCGATGATGATCGCGCCGGGCCGCAATGGGCTGGCCAACAACATCTCATAGGTCTTGCGTTCTTTTTCACCCGCGATCGTGCCCGCCGCAAAGCTGGGGGCCATCAGCGAAGCGATCACGTATTGACCGAGAAAAAACAGGTTGACTAACTTGGTCGCCGAAGGCGGGTTGGACGTCAGATCCAGTCGCTGATCCGAGGGCCAAGCGGCGACGACCACGGTCGCCAAAAGCAACTGGTAGACCGCCAGCAACACGAACGCTCGCTTAGTCCGCAGATTGACCAGCAATTCGCGTTGGAGGACCGGATTTTCGAAGACGTACATGGATGAAAAGATTTCCGTATCACGGGACTTGCCGACGCGTGCATGGGGCACGCGTCGATGGGGGCGAGACTCCCGGGCGGCGATTCCAGTCCTGCATCGACAGGCTGGAAGCCTATCCCACCGCATGACAGGCTGGAAGCCGATCCCGCACGTGCGACATTCTACGCGATCGGAGTCTTGGAGTTTTCGCCGGCCTGCTCGATCACGTATTTTGGAACGGCATAGCCCGGCAGCCGCGCCCGCAACTGGCCCATCAGCTGTTTGCCACGCCGGATGTCCACCCAGAAATGGCGGGCACCGCGGACGCGATCGAGTTGGTGCAGATAGTACGGCAGGACGCCCGAATCGACCAATTTCAACGACAGGTTTGCCAGTGCGTCGACCGAATCGTTGACCCCGGCCAGCAGCACGGCCTGATTCAGGACCGAGATCCCCGCACGCCTGATCCGGTCCAACGCCGCGACGACGTGAGAATCAATTTCTTGGGCGTGATTGCTGTGCACGACGACCCAGACGGCCAAGCGAGAACGGTCCAGCCGGTCGACAAGCTCTGCGGTCACCCGTTGCGGGATCGCGATCGGAAGCCGGGTGTGAATCCGCAGCCGGCGGACGTGGCTGATCGCTTCAATTTGTTCGACCAAGCCCGACAACACGTCATCGGTCAACGTCAACGGGTCGCCCCCGCTGAGCAGCACTTCCTCGATCGAATCATCGTCCCGGATGTACCGCAGGGCCGGCGCCCACGACTGTTTCCGCGATCCGTTTTCCAGGTAGGGGAATTCGCGTCGGAAACAATAGCGACAATGCACCGCACAGGCCCCGTGCGTGACGATCAGTGCGCGGCCGTCGTATTTGTGCAACAACCCGCCGCCTCGCTGTGCCTGCAGATCGCCGACGGGGTCGGATACAAACCCCGGCTGATCGCCGAGTTCGTCCGCGGTGGCCAGGACCTGGCGCAAAATCGGATCGCCCGGATCGCCGGGGGTGATTCGGGAAACAAGTTCCAGGGGCACGAACGTCGGGAACGCCTCCGCCCGCTCCGCCTGGGGGTCCGCCGCGATCCCCAGCACGCGGCGCAGCTCGCGTTGAGAGCGGATGGCGCGTTTCATCGCCTGCTGCCAGCCGACCGGGCGGGTGTTGGCGGCGGAGCAAGGGTCACCGTTTTTCTGCGGCGCGGCGGTGGACGAACAATCAGGGGGTGGCATGAATCCGTTCCCGGGGCGGTTTCTGGATGGTTCGAGAAAACTAGCTTCTACCCGGTCGGGACAAAACCGCCCCTGCTCGGTAAACTCTCGCCCCGATGGGAGTCATTGAAACTCCTGATCGCCCCCGCAGAAGTCTGTATCACGGAGCCGGACAAACCGATGGCAACTTACAACACCAGCGATTTCCGAAAAGGGCTGAAAGTCCAAATCGATGGAGAACCTTACCTGATGACGGACATGCAGTTCGTCAAGCCGGGCAAAGGCAACGCGCTTTACAAGTGCAAACTGAAGAACTTGATTCGGGGCACCACCCTGGACCGAACCTACAAAGGCGGCGATTCGTTGGAAGCCGCCGACGTTCAGACCACCGACGTGTCGTTCCTGTATCGCCAAGGTCAAGACTACGTCTTCATGCACCAGGAAACGTTCGAGCAATATGAAGTGCCCGAGAATGTCGCCGGAGACATTTGGAAGTACCTCAAGGACGGCATGATCTGCACGATGACGACGTACAACAGCAACCCGATCATCGTCGAACCGCCCACCATGGTCGAACTGGAAGTCACCGATTGTGCCCCCGGCGCCAAGGGCGACACCGCAACCAACGTGACCAAGCCGGCGATGGTCGAAACCGGTGCGGAGTTCATCGTTCCCGGATTCATCAAGACCGGCAATGTGATCAAAGTGGACACGCGGACGGGCGAGTACAGCGAACGCGTCAGCAACTAAATGGTCAACCCGCTCCTGCTGCCCGAACTTCGAGAGATGTTGGCCGAAAGCAATTCGGCCGAGCTGGTCGAGTTCTGCACGGCGCTCAATCCCGGACGGACCGCGGAGTTCATGGAGGGGCTCGATGACGTCGACCTGTGGTCGGTGTTGCAGTACGCGGATCTGGATCGGCGTGCGGAGATCTTCTCCTACTTCGACGAACAGCGACAAGTCGATCTGTTGCAAGGCCAGGAGCCGCGCGAAGTCGCCACGCTGGTGGACCGGATCGCATCGGACGACCGCGTCGACCTGATCCAGCAACTCTCCCCGGCACGCGTCAAGGCGATCTTGCCGCTGTTGCCGGTCGAAGACCGCCGCGACATCTTGCGACTGTGTTCCTACGAAGAGGGCACCGCCGGCGCGTTGATGACGTCCGAAGTCGCGATGCTCGCCGAGTCACTGACGGTCGCCGAGGCACTCAAGGAACTCGGCAAACAGGCCAGCGAGCTGGAAACCATCTACTACCTGTACGTCGTCGACAACGACAACCTGCTGCGGGGGATCGTGTCGACGCGGCAACTCGTTTCCTCGTTATCACATCCCGATCGAACGCTCGGGGAAATGATGGAAACCGATGTCATTGTCGCCGAAGTCGACGAAGACCAGGAATCGGTCGCCGAAAAAGTCGAGCGATTCAACTTGCTCGCGATCCCGGTCGTCGATTCGGGACGTCAGTTGTTGGGCATCATCACCCACGATGACGTGATCGATGTCGTTCGAGAAGAATTGACCGAAGACGCCCACCGAATCGCCGCCGTCGAACCGCTGGAACAAGACTACTTGCGGATCGGTTTGCTGAATCTGTCCTGGAAACGGGGCATCTGGCTGATCATCTTGTTCTTCGCCGCGCTGCTGACCGCGTTCGCGTTGGAACACTATCACGAAGAACTGCAAAACTATATCTGGCTGGTCTCGTTCATTCCCCTGATCATCAGCGCCGGCGGAAACTCGGGCAGCCAGTCGGCGACCCTGGTGATCACCGCGCTGACCGGCGGTCAATTGGAGTTGACGGATTGGCGCACCGTGATGCAGCGTGAAATCGTGGTGTCCTGCGTGCTGGGCGTTTTCCTTTCCACGATCGGCTATTCGGTCGCGATCTTCATGGCGCCGACACCCTTTGCCGCCTTGGTGATCCCGCTGACCTTGCTGGCCGTGATCATCGTCGGATGTTTCTTCGGCGCCGCACTGCCGCTGATCTTCCAGAAACTCGGCCTGGACCCCGCCATGATGAGCAACCCCTTCGTCGCCGGAATCGTCGACATCCTGGGGATCGTGATCTACATCAACATCGCGCGGGTCATGCTTTAAGCAACGCACGGAAGAAAAAGTGGGATAGGCTTCCAGCCTGTCGATGCTGAAATGACTCCCTGGAAGCCTATCCCACTGCAAGAGATCCGACACTTCTATTCCGCTCGTTGCTAAGCAACGAGCGTGCGTGCCCGCACACCAATTCTCAAGTCATTGCGCTGACGGTAAACTTCGGTTCGTTCAATTCTCCCCCCCCAACCGAACCGCAGCTGCCATGACGGATTATCGAACCGAACACGACTCCATGGGTGACGTTCAGGTGCCGGCCGACGCCTATTACGGCGCCCAGACCCAACGCGCCGTCGAAAACTTCCCGATCAGCGGGTGGCGACTGCCACAAACCATGATCAGCGCGATGGGCATGGTCAAACACGCCTGCGGTGTCGCCAACCGAGACCTCGGCAAGTTGACCGGCAGCGGCAAAAACCCGCTGACGGATTCACAAGTCGACGCCATGCTGGCCGCCGCCGAAGAAGTGATCGAAGGCAAACTGGCCGCCGAATTCCCGATCGACGTGTTCCAAACCGGAAGCGGTACCAGCAGCAACATGAACGTCAACGAAGTGATCAGCAATCGTGCGATCGAAATCGTCGGCGGTGATCGGATGGCGTTGGATAAAACGATCCACCCCAACGACCACGTCAACATGGGGCAGAGCACCAACGACACCTTCCCCACCGCGATCCATGTCGCCACCGCCGTCCAAATCCAGACCGCATTGATCCCGGCGCTGGAATCGCTACACGCGTCCTTGGTCACCAAGGCCAAAGCCTGGGACAAGGTGATGAAGATCGGACGCACCCACCTGATGGACGCCACCCCGCTGCGACTCGGTCAAGAGTTCGGCGGATTCGCCCGGCAAGTGGAATTGTCGATCACGCGGGCCAAAGTGGCGCGGGATGCCGTGTTGGAATTGCCCGTCGGCGGAACCGCGGTCGGCAGCGGAATCAACACCCACCCCGAATTCGGCGCCCGCGTCGCCGCCGCACTGCAACAGAGAACGGGCATCGCGTTCATCGACGCAGTCAACCATTTCGAAGCCAATGCCCAACGCGACGCCTTGGTTCAATCGCACGGCGAATTGAAGTGCATCGCACAAACGCTGTTCAACCTGGCCAACAACATTCGCTGGCTGGGCAGCGGTCCGCGCTGTGGATTTTATGAGGTGCAACTCCCCACGCGGCAGCCCGGCAGCTCGATCATGCCCGGAAAAGTCAATCCGGTGATGTGCGAGTCGATGATGCAATTGACCGCCCGCGTGATCGGCAACGACGCGACGATGACGATCAGCGGCGCCGCCGGCGGCAATTTCCAGCTCAACATCATGATGCCGGTGATGGCCCATACCGTGCTCGAATCGATCGCCCTGCTCAGCAGCGGTGCCAATGCGTTCGTCGAATTCTGTGTCGAGGAGATGCAGGCCAACGAGGAATCCTGCAACGCCGCGGTCGAACAAAGTCTGTCGATGTGCACCAGCTTGAATCCGTTGATCGGCTACGAACAGGCCGCGAAACTGGCCAAGGAAGCGTTCGCGAGCGGCCAGACGATCCGCGAGCTGTGCCTGGAAAAAGGGATCTTGGCCGAAGACGTACTGGCCGATGCGCTCGACCCGTGGAAGATGACCGAGCCGCAGGGCTGAGCGTTTCGCCGCTTGCGTTGTGCCCCCCGGATACGCTATCGCGATCCGGGGCTACTGTCTGTGATCCTCTGGGACGTCGATTGTATGACTGACGGATACCTAAGAAATACACTGGCTCCCCTCTCCCCAAAAAACGCCGAAGTCGCGAAGCGTCGAGAGTTTTTTGGGGAGAGGGGTTGGGGGTGAGGGGCAACACACCTGTGCCGCAATGGCATCGAGGACAGCCTCCCGGTCGTGTGCTCGACGACGAGCGATGTGGGTTCCAACGTCGATTCACCAGCCCCCTAGTATCTCGCCTGACTGGCAATTCCAGGCGATTTGATCATCGTTTGGGCTGTCGATGTTGGGTGGCTGCCTGCAGCGGTTTCCCAACACTGCTGTGTAGATCGTAATTTCCCCTAGGTGGTATTCAACGCCGTGGATGAGCTTGAGTCGCACAGCAGTTCGTTTTGAACCCGAACCGTCGCTTGATCGACCCAATCGCGTTATCGCATGTGGTCAGATCGTATTCACTAGGATGGGACTTAACTATGAAACAGAAGTACAACCGTGTCATTGGTATTGACGTCGCGTCAGACAAAATTGATGTCAATGACTCCGCAGGAAAGATTGCCAAACAATTGCCCAACACGATTTCAGCGATCAGCAAAAAGCTGTTCAAGAGAATCCAAGACACTGAAAATACATTGGTTGTCTGTGAAGCAACTGGCGGCTACGAATATCTGATTGTGGAGGCTGCTCACGACGCTGGTGTACCGATTTGCGTGGCCAACCCGAGGCAGGTCCGTGACTTTGCCAAAGGGCATGGCTATTTGGAGAAGACCGATGTGATCGATGCATTCATGATCCGCCGTTTTGGCGAAGATGTGGAAATCCATCTGACACCTCCTCGCACGGCGCAAGAGAAAGAATTTCTTTCAACAGTGCGGCGTCGAACCCAAGTGAAAGATTTGCTCTCCCAGGAGCAAAACCGACTCAGTCAAACCCGTGACAAGTTTGCCGCTCAACAAATCAAGGAAACGATTTCGCACCTGAAAAAGCAGCTAAAAAGCCTCGACAAACGCATCGAAAAGATGCTCAAGGACCTCAGTAAAGTCGATCCCAAAGTAGAAATCTTGTTCAGCGTCAGTGGAGTTGGTCCAGTCACCGCTGCGACACTCCTGGCCGAGCTGCCAGAACTGGGACAACTCAACCGAGGTCAAATTGCCAAACTTGTCGGTGTTGCTCCGTTGGCCAACCAAACAGGCAAGAGCGACAAGAAACGAAAGGTCCGAGGTGGACGTTCACAAGTCCGAAGCGTGCTCTACATGGCGACACTGGTTGCAACGAAACACAACCCAGTCATCAAACGTTTCTACGATCGGCTTATCGCCAAAGGTAAAATCAAAAAGTTAGCTTTGGTAGCGAGCATGCGCAAATTCCTGACGATTCTCAACAACATGATTCACTGCGGCGAATCATGGAAGAACCCTCAGGTCAATGCGAAGAAGGAGCAAAAGGCGACTACGGCACCGTCGCTAAACTAGGACCGTAGTCGCCATACGTGCTCGATGCGTCATTGACACACCGGCGACTGAGTTATCCCTGGCACGGTTGCATCTCTGCAGAGCCCTGTTGCGTTTCACCCAGCGGCTCAAGTTTACTGCTGCGCAACAATCGCGTCACCCAAATTTCCAAAAATCATTGAACACCGGCGCAATGCCTAAGAAAATCTCGGGGGTTCGGGGGCTGGCCCCTGACCACACTGGATCTCGGAATCGAAAAATCCAAGATTTTCGATCTGACCTCTTGCCACAATTTAAGACCGTCGCTCATCCCCAGCCCTTCTCCCCCACAAATCGACAAGCAAGCTTGTTAACGATTTGTGGGGGAGAAGGGTGCCCGTTTGTTATTAATTCCCCGTCGGTAATACAATCGACGTCCCGAGCCTTGGAACGAGCGCAAATTAGTGGGACAGGCCTCCAGCCTGTCGATGCCGGAATCGCAAGCTGGAAGCATACGCCACTTTCTAGGACCGCGATTCATCCTCCCGACGGTCCTTGGATCGTCGATTCGGTTCGTCCTCGCCAGGCGATCTGGTGTCCGGCGATGTGATTGGCGAATGCAATCCACTGCAGCACCACAAAAAACATCGTCGCCGGCACGTGGCACAACGCTCCGAACCACGATTGTCGCAGCCGCGCTGCCGCGACCAGTCGCGGCACGTGGGCCAACACCAGCGCCACCGTTGCAACCGCAATCGCGACCGGATTCTGATCCACCATCGAAACCACCAGGGCAACCAACGGCAGCACGCTGCAGCCGAGCAGCAAGACGCTGAACACGACGATCAGGCGCGGATTGGCGATCCCTTCGATCGCGTTCTTGAGCACCCCGCGAACCACCTCCGCCGCTCCACGGTACATCCGGCAATCCGCCAGCTCGGTCCCGTCGACCACGTCCGTCATGATGCCCGCCGATCGATACGCTCGCGGCAATTTCACTCCATCGTGCCGCGATTGCTTGATCGCTTCGTGCGTGCCGGCCGTGTTGTAGGCATCGCGTGTGGAAAGAAACAGTTGCCCGCAACCGGCGGCGAGACTGGCGTCGGCATGGGAGCGCATTCGCGAAAACGGCAGGTAGCACAATAAAATAAAATGCATCATCGGGATCAACCATTTCTCCGACCACGTCCCGGTGACTTGGTGGGGAAACGCGCTCAGCAGTCCGACGCCGGTTTGATCTTGGTACCGCATCAATCGCGATAACGCGTCGGGCTGTAAACGAACATCGGCGTCGATGAAGACAAATCGGTCGCTGGTGGCCGCATCAGCCAACTGCCGACAGGCGTGTTGCTTTCCGTTCCACCCGGTCGGCAACGGCCGGCCGCGAATCAGTCGCACGCGTTGGTCGGACTGGGCAATCCCGGTCACGATTTCGGCGGTGGAATCCGACGATTCATCATCGAGCACGATGACTTCGATCAAAACGTTGTCACTCGACAAGGCCGCTCGGATGCAATCGCCGATTCCGGACGCCTCGTCACGCGCGGGGACGAGTACCGACACTGGCGATGCCGAATTGGGATCCGTGTTGGAGGAAGGATCGTCATCAGTGCGGAGACATTGAAACAGCCGCAGGTTGGCCACGAACATCGCGGCTGGAAAGCTCGTCAACACCAACGCGACGATCGCCAGAAACAGGATCATTGAAATTGGTCTCCGTGACCGGCCTTGAAACTCTTGCCCGTCAGCATCGCTTTGACACGCCGACAGGAATCGTAAACCCAGCCACTTCCACTGGTGCCGCTGAGCAGGTTGTCGAACGGTTCACACGATCGCGAGATCGTCAATTCGGCCAGCCGTGTCTGGGCGTCGCGAAGCCCGCCGGCCAAGTGTTTGGCCCAGTCCGGCTTGGACCACTCCGGATGATCGCCCGTTCGCAAGGGCACGCCCAGCGAAACCAGGCAAACCGGCAACCGCTCCTCCCAAAACACATACTCCAATGCCAACGGCAGCGCAACGGCATGGTCCGACCGTTTACACAGGTGCGAAAGGCCGGGCATCAGTTCGGCGCCGTGGTCACGCACGTCGGCGAACCGACCTTCGGGAGTGATCCAGATGGCCGAGTCCGGTTGATTCAAGATGGAGACGCTCTTCTTAAGAAACGACGCGGCCCCCGATGTGCTGGAGAGTTTGACGCCGTAGAAGCCGAGTTTTTCAAAGACGCGGTATTGTTCCAGGGCATCGGCATCGATCGGGGCAAAGAAGTGACGCTGGGGAAACAGCGTCCGGTGCAGGAAATGCGCGATCAGCGGATCCCACCACGAAGGATGATTGGCGTAGACGATCAACGGCGCGTCGCTGGCAAAGTCGACCGCGGGGTGCGTCGAGCGATCGATGGCGATGGAATGAAAGTGACGACGGAGATAAGGTCGCAAGAAAGCGTGGAAGCCGCCCAGAAACCAGGCGGCCGATTTCTTGACCAGCAATTCGTCGCCCTGCGGTTCTCGCACACGAGCCTTCGTCATGGAGTCCGTTGGGGGCAATGGTGTCGGTGTGGTCAGGAGAACAGATTCAAGTTGTACTTGTTCGAAGCGGTGTCAGTTTGCCACCGCGGACATCCTGGTCCAGCGAATCCGCCGCAATCCAGCCGCTCATCATCACCATCGGCATGCCCGGACCGGGGTGTGCGGCGCCGCCGGCCAAGTACAGTCCGCTGAGATCTTTGCGTCGATTGCCCGGTTTGAACGCGCCCAAAAACTTGCCGTGGCTGGCCAGCCCATAGATCGCACCGTTGAGCACGCGATAGCGGTTGTGGATTCCTTCCGGCGTCAGCGCCGACTCGTGCACGATCGCATCGCGAATCCCCTTGGTCCCTGCGCAAGATTCCATCTTGTCGAGTATCACCTCGCGATACTCTGGCAGCATTTTTTTCCAATCATGATGCTCGCGCAGATACGGCGTGTGGACCAGGATGTACAACGACTCGCAACCCGGCGGCGCCACCTCGGGCTCGCTGATTGCCGGGGCACAAACATATGCGGTCGGGTCGGGAGCCGGTTCGCCGCGATCATAGATGTATTCAAACTCCGTCTCGGGGTCTTTGGAAAACACAAAGTTGTGGTGCAGCAGTTGCTCGTATCGTCGGTTCAGCCCCAAGTACAGCACGACGCCGCTGCAAGCCGGGGAATACCCGTTGCTCTTTTCAAACTTGGCCGATTGCGGCGTGTCTTGCAGCAGTTCGCGGTAGGTGCGGACGGCATCGCAGTTGCTGACCACCGCATCGCACGGCAGCGTCTCACCCGACGCCGTGATCACCCCGGTCACCCGATTGCCGCTGGTTTGAATCCTCATCACGTCGACGCCGGTGCGGACCTCGACTCCCAACTCAAGGGCCAGTTTGCAGAGCGCTTCGGGAACGGCGCGGGTTCCTCCGACCGGATACCAAATCCCTTCTTCGGTCTGCATGTGGGCGATGCTGCACAGCACGGCCGGTGACGCGTAGGGCGACGAACCGACGTACTGGGTGAAGTGGTCCATCATCTGGGCGACCCGGGAGTCGGGAACGTGCGACCGCACCACCGAGGCGACGCTTTTCCCCATCCTTAACGACAACACATCCTTGAGCACTTTCAACGAAAACGCTCCGCCGACGTCCATCGTGTCGCCCAGACCGCCGATCGATCGCCAGAAGAAAAATCGATCCGACACGCCGTGCAAGTGTTCGCTCAACTGGATGAATTTTTCATAGCCCTCCGAGTTCGCATCGCCGCCGGTGAACGATTTCAGCCGGGCTTTCATTTCGGGGGTGCTGGAAACCAAATCCAGGACCGTGTTTTCTTGGACCTTGCCGCCCTTGCCATCGCTTTCAAAGAAGCAGCGCCATTGCGGGTCCAGCGGCAAGATCTCCAAGTAATCTTCCAGCTTGCGATCGGCTTCGGCGAAGACGCGTTTCAGCACACTGGGCACGGTCAAGATCGTCGGCCCCATGTCGAATCGAAAGCCGTCGGCGCAGTGCTGAGCGGCTTTCCCCCCCACCCAATCGTTCTTGTCCAACAAGGTCACGCGATGTCCCCGAGCGGCCAACACGCAAGCACTCGACAAACCCGCCAAGCCGCTACCGACGACGATGACGTTCAAACTGTTGGAATCGGCTGCAATCATCTTTGATCTCGATGGGATGGGTACCCTGGACTATAGCCGGGGAGGAAGCCTTGGCCGCACACGCTGGTCGCTTACTTCTTTTTGACGCCCCCGACCATCCGCCGCAACCCGGCGAGTCGTTTTCGGATTCCGCCACCGTGCATGAGCTGCAAAACACCGTGTAGGATGCGTTGGTCGGATTCGGATCGGGGCCGCAAATGCGGCGCGATCGACCCGCGTCGCCGGCTGATCACCTTGGCCGCGGTCATCGCCAGCAAGCCTTCCGGTCCACGCGTCACCCCAAATCCACTTTGCCCCCGCCCGCCGAACGGCAATCGCGGGTCCGCCGTCGGTGCGATCAAGTCATTGACCGTGACGGTACCGACATTCAATCGGGTCGCCACGTCGGCCGCCGCCGAGTTCGGCCCAAACACGCCGGCGGCCAACCGGTACGGACAATCATTGACCAGCCGAATCGCATCATCGATGCCGTCGGCCGAGATCACCGACAGCACCGGCGCGAAAATGTCCGCCGATGCGATTTCGTGGTCTTCGGTGACTTGGTCCAACAACAACGGATACATCGTTCCCTCATCTCGCAGCCTGGTTTCGCAGTATCGCCCCGTCGAGTCGACGGCACCGGCCTCCAGCGCCAGCTCAATCTGGTCGGCGACCGAGTGACGGGCCGCCGGATGGACGGCTATCGCTGACAGATCAGCGAGTGTTTCCCGCAGCCTGTCAACAATCGCATCATGCTGGTCTCGTTGAACGATCAATCGCCTCGGCGCGATGCAGGTCGCACTGCCGTTGAAACTCACCCCAAACCGCAATGCGTCCATCAATCGCCGCTCGTCTACGTCCGGCAACGCGATCACGGCATCGCAGCCGCTGAGTTCCATGATGGAGGCGGATAACGTGTCCGCGGCGCCGTGCAACACCTTTCGCCCCGTCTCGGCCGCCCCCGTCAAGACAATCAGATCCATCCCATCGGCAATCGCGCCGACCGCGGCGGAGGTGTCTGAATCGAGCAACCCCAATTGGTCGGCCGGGACGCCGCAGGCATGAAAACACTCGACCAGGATTTGGGAGGCCTGTTCGGTACCGGCGGCCGGTTTCAGCTGGACCTGATTGCCGGCGGCGAGTGCCTGGGCCAGCTGAACTCCCGGCAACAGGAGCGGGTAGTTCCAGGTGCCGAGTACCAGCACTTTGCCCAGCGGGACGCGCTGCACGACCGAATGCACGCCGATCAGCCAGGCCGGCCGTCGCCACATCCCGACACGCCGTGACGCAAGGATTTTGGGGCCACGCTTTGCCAAGAACCGCAGCGCCGCGCAGAGCGGCAACAGCTCGCTGGTGATCGTTTCGACCGGATCGGTTCGTTGCGGCGACGCACAAGCCTGGATCAGTTCGTCCGACCGATCACAGAGGGCCGCGGCGACCGAGCCGACGATTTGGCATCGTTTTCTGGCAGAGAGTTGTTCCCACATGACGCCCACTGTAGCCGAACACGCCCTGGTGTTCGAAGGGTGTCGCCAAGTGGGGTAAGCATCCTGCTTGCCACCCACGCCGGCTCCGCCGGCGCGGGACGTCAATTCTATTACTGCAAGATTCATGGCTCCCTTGCTCCCCCACAAATCGTAACAAGCTTGCTTGTCGATTTGTGGGGGAGAAGGGCTGGGGATGAGCGACGGTCTTAAATTGTGGCAAGAGGTCAGATCGAAAATCTTGGATTTTTCGATTCCGAGATCCAGTGTGGTCAGGGGCCAGCCCCCGAACCCCCGAGATTTTCTTAGGCATTGCGCCGGTGTTCAATGATTTTTGGAAATTTGGGTGACGCGATTGTTGCGCAGCAGTAAACTTGAGCCGCTGGGTGAAACGCAACAGGGCTCTGCAGAGATGCAACCGTGCCAGGGATAACTCAGTCGCCGGTGTGTCAATGACGCATCGAGCACGTATGGCGACTACGGTCCTAGTTTAGCGACGGTGCCGTAGTCGCCTTTTGCTCCTTCTTCGCATTGACCTGAGGGTTCTTCCATGATTCGCCACAGTGAATCATGTTGTTGAGAATCGTCAGGAGTTTGCGCATGCTCGCTACCAAAGCTAACTTTTTGATTTTACCTTTGGCGATAAGCCGATCGTAGAAACGTTTGATGACTGGGTTGTGTTTCGTTGCAACCAGTGTCGCCATGTAGAGCACGCTTCGGACTTGTGAACGTCCACCTCGGACCTTTCGTTTCTTGTCGCTCTTGCCTGTTTGGTTGGCCAACGGAGCAACACCGACAAGTTTGGCAATTTGACCTCGGTTGAGTTGTCCCAGTTCTGGCAGCTCGGCCAGGAGTGTCGCAGCGGTGACTGGACCAACTCCACTGACGCTGAACAAGATTTCTACTTTGGGATCGACTTTACTGAGGTCCTTGAGCATCTTTTCGATGCGTTTGTCGAGGCTTTTTAGCTGCTTTTTCAGGTGCGAAATCGTTTCCTTGATTTGTTGAGCGGCAAACTTGTCACGGGTTTGACTGAGTCGGTTTTGCTCCTGGGAGAGCAAATCTTTCACTTGGGTTCGACGCCGCACTGTTGAAAGAAATTCTTTCTCTTGCGCCGTGCGAGGAGGTGTCAGATGGATTTCCACATCTTCGCCAAAACGGCGGATCATGAATGCATCGATCACATCGGTCTTCTCCAAATAGCCATGCCCTTTGGCAAAGTCACGGACCTGCCTCGGGTTGGCCACGCAAATCGGTACACCAGCGTCGTGAGCAGCCTCCACAATCAGATATTCGTAGCCGCCAGTTGCTTCACAGACAACCAATGTATTTTCAGTGTCTTGGATTCTCTTGAACAGCTTTTTGCTGATCGCTGAAATCGTGTTGGGCAATTGTTTGGCAATCTTTCCTGCGGAGTCATTGACATCAATTTTGTCTGACGCGACGTCAATACCAATGACACGGTTGTACTTCTGTTTCATAGTTAAGTCCCATCCTAGTGAATACGATCTGACCACATGCGATAACGCGATTGGGTCGATCAAGCGACGGTTCGGGTTCAAAACGAACTGCTGTGCGACTCAAGCTCATCCACGGCGTTGAATACCACCTAGGGGAAATTACGATCTACACAGCAGTGTTGGGAAACCGCTGCAGGCAGCCACCCAACATCGACAGCCCAAACGATGATCAAATCGCCTGGAATTGCCAGTCAGGCGAGATACTAGGGGGCTGGTGATCGGTTTTGCAGCCCACATCGATCGTCGCGGAAGTCGCTAAGCCTTTCGCAGCGCCGGCCCTCTCTGGCGTTTGCTTGCTGCGCAAACGCCGTCTCTCCCAGAGGGAGAGAATCTAAATCGGTTGCCAAATCCTACAGTAAAAGAATCGACGCCTCCCGCCGGCGCGTTCCGGAGGCGGAGCCTCCTAGACCGTGTGTTCCCAGGCGGAGCCTGGGAACAAGTCGAATCTTTCGTTACCGAGTCGCTTTGCCGCTTTGTGCGGCGGTGGCGATCTCTTTGGCGGCGACGAAGAAGTTGTCGACTTGGGCGGTATCCTTGAGTCGATCGAACTCCTTGGCCATCTCGGCGGCAAACTTCTTTTCCGTCAAGTCACGGACCAGTTCACCGCGAACCGCTTCGATGTCAGCGACGATCGGTTTGGTCCGCCCCTGGCACTTCATGACGATGTACTTGTCACCGGTCGCGATGATCCCGCTGAGTTCACCTTGCTTGAGAGCGAACGCTTGACGTTCGATCGTCGGCTGGCCGCTGTACTTGCGGATCGGCGGGACCTTGCCGCTATTGCTGGCCGAAACCGGTTCGATGCTGTACTGCTCGGCCAGGCGTCCGAAGAATTCTTCGGACGGGTTATCGCGGGCCATCTTCCAGACCTTTTGTGCGGTCCGTTGGTCGCTCAAGACACAGGCCAGGATTTCCACGCGGGGACCGAAATTCGATTCGAACCCCTGCTGCATGTCTTCTTCGGTGACGGCGACGCGATCTTCGACCAGCTTTTTCAGTGCAACACTGGGCCAAACGACGTCCTTGACGTAGATGTCGTAGGTCGTATCGCCGTCGCTGGTGACCGATTCGGTCCACGCCGCCAAATCGGCCGATCCATCGCTGCGGATGTAGCCGTAGCTTTTCGCCGCGCGGGCGATCTCGGCTTGCAAGTCCGCTTCGGCGACCGTCTTTTTGGCTTTGGAGAGGGCTTGGGTCAGCAGTTTTCGGTTGATTTCACCATCCAAGACGTCTTTGCCGTGTCGTTTCACGCACTCGGCGGCCAATTGGGCGAGGGTGATGCGTTGCTGATTCACGATCGCCGCGACTCCGGGGTACTGTTGCATCAACTCCGCGTTGCCGATGACTTTCACCAGGTTGGCATCGCGTTGCAATTTGGCGAACAGCTCGCTGGCGGCGCCCTTCATTTTCTGGTCACGAATACGGTCGCTGATCTGTTCGCGAATCGTCGGCATCGCGGTCATCGGCGGCGTGGTGGCCGGGATGCGTCGGACGGCTTGCAGAAAAATCCATTGATCGGCCAGTTGCATGACGGGGGAGATTTGGTCGTTGGCCAAGGCAAACGCGGCGTCTTCCAGGCGTGAGTCGCCGGTGTAACGTCGAATCGGAGGAATCAGACCGCCGACGCTGGCACTGACCTCGTCTTCGCTGTGCGCTTTGGCCAGTGCCCCGAAGGCGGCCGGCGTGGTGGTCGCTTGCTGATGCAACTGGCGTGCTTTTTGTTCGTCGGCGACCATGATCATGCGGCACTTGACCGCCTCGCCATACTGGGCCAAGTACGCGCGGTTGAATTCTTCGTCGGTCGGCTCCACCTGGTCGGCCACCAGTTTTCGCAGCGCCAACATCGGCCACACGATCTCGCGGCCGTATTGGCCCGGATCGATGTCGCGTTCTTCTTGCAGCAGCCCCAAATAGTCCGGCACGCTAAAGCCGAATTTGGTCGCCAAACGCTGGATTTCCTGCCCGACCTCGGCCTGAGTCACTTCCAGACCGCGGTCTTTGCAGGCCTGCAGAATCAGCTGGCGGTTGACGATCACGTTGTCCAACACCGTTTCGCCGTAACGTTCCAAGGTTGCCGTGGAAAGCATTTGGCGGGTGATCGGATCGGCGTTGACCACCGCGACCACCGAGTTGCTTTCCTGGGCGGCCGCTGGCCAAACGGGCACTGCCGCCGAGCAAACCAGGACGGCAGAGAAAACGAGGGCGGTGAAGGATCCTCGGACGGGAAAGGTTGAGCCAACGGCAAAACGGATGTTGCGTTGCCTATTCGTAGAAACCATGGCGATCACTCCTTTGAATCGTTCGCACGGGTCATGCGTTGCGGGAATCGACCCGGAAAACTACTCGGTCCGGTCGACTGACCCGCGAAAGTAGAAAAATTTCCGTTTCGACTCAAGCCGAATCCCGATCCTGCCGACACGCCGCCCTCCGGGTGGTAAGACTCGCGGTCACGCTCGACAATCAAGCACCGCACGGAAATCAAGTGGGATAGGCTTCCAGCCCGTCGATGCTGAAATGACTCTCTGGAAGCCTATCCCACTTCAAGAGAGACGACACTGGTATTCTGCTCGTTGCTCAGGCTGCATCACAGATCCGCTCGCGTCCCCATCGAATCCCCCCGCCAAAGACTCCCCGACAAAGACTCCCCGACGTGCAACGCCCCAACATCATCTTCATCATCACCGACCAGCAACGCTATGACACGATCGCGGCGCTGGGATCTCCGCACGTGCACACGCCCCACCTGGATCGGCTGGTCCGCGAAGGCGTCTCGTTTGATCAGTGCCACGTCTCCGCCGCGTCCTGTGCCGCCGCCCGAGCCAGCCTGTTCAAGGGATATTATCCGCACACGACCGGAATCCTCAAAAACGCCGATCGCTGGCGAAGGAGCTGGATCGAGCGGCTCAACGATGCAGGTTATTATTGTGCGAACGTCGGCAAAATGCACACGTGGCCGTTTCTGACCGAACTGGGCTTTCACGAGCGATTTGTCGTCGAAAACAAAGACCGCTACCTGGAAGGCCGCTACTTCTTTGACGAATGGGACAAGGCACTTCGCTTTCGCGGGCTGGTCAAGCAACAGCGCGAGCAATACCGCAAGCTTCCCGATTACCAATCGTCGCTCGGCGCGTTCGACTGGGAATTGCCCGAAGACACCCACCCGGACTTCTTCGTCGGGGACATGGCCAAATGGTGGATCGAGTCCACGCCCAAGAAAGATCCGCTGTTTTTGCAGATCGGGTTTCCGGGGCCGCACCCACCCTATGATCCGGTGCCGCGTTACGCCGAACGTTATCTGAATCAAGACTTGCCGCTGTTGCCGGTCACCCGAGAGGAACTGGACGGGCAACCTCCGGCGCTTCAGGAGTTGCGGGTTCACAATTCGCAGGTCGACCATGATTCGGTGCTGATGCCCTTGGACGTGACGCCCCAACAGCGTCAGCGCCAGCGGGCGTATTACTTGGCCAACGTGACGATGATTGACGAAAAGATCGGCCAGATCATGGCGGCACTCGAAGCCCGCGGGTACGCGGAAAATTCGATCGTGATTTTCACCAGCGACCACGGGGACTGCTTGACCGATCACGGACAAAGCCAAAAGTGGACGATGTACGAACAGATCACGCGCGTCCCGATGATCGTCTGGGCCCCCGGTCGGTTCGATCCAGGCCGGCGGGTCGCGGGGCTGGTCCAGCAAATGGACTTGGGGCCGACGATACTGGAGTGGGCCGGTGTGGACGTGCCCCCGGACCTGGAAGCCGTCTCATTGGCCGCCGCGCTGGAACAGCCGGACTCCTTCCATGGGCGACCGTTTGTGTACTGCGAACAGGTCAAAGATGCGGTGCTGACCGGTTGCGAATTCATGACGATGGTGCGCGACAAGACCCACAAGCTGGTCCACTTTCTCGACGAACCCCATGGGCAACTGTTTGATCTGGTCGCCGACCCCGACGAACGGCACAACCTCTGGGACGCCCCCTCGGCGGCATCTCACCAGAGACGCCTGCTGGACGAGTTGCGTGAATGGCGAATCCGCAGCGGCGTGCACACCAAAGATTGGTGCCGCGACCATCGCTAACGGTAGGCTGGACACCAACGGGCGCGTCAAAAAACCGGGGGGCCTCCAGCGGTGCGGGTACGAGCCGGCCTCGATTCTGCGTAGAATCACGCCTCGCAACCCTTGCACCTAACGCTGTGAAGCATTTTTTCCAGGTGTTGCTTGAGGTTTTAGCGGCAGGGCGCGAGCCCTCCGGTTCTTCCTCTCTGCCAAAACACCGGAGGGCTCGCGCCCTGCCGCTAAAAAATGCTTCACAGCGTTGCCTTGCACCCCGACTCGCCCCGTAAATGGAGTTCCCGATGCGTTTTTTCGCCAAGAGTTTGTCGGTCGTGACGCTGGCCGCTTGTGCCTCGTTCACACCTGTTGTCGCGGAGGAATCGTCTGCCGAAAAAGTTTCCGGCATCGAACTGTCGATCTTCAGCGACGCGGTCGCTGCGGGTGACAATTTCTATCGCTACGCCAACGATCGCTGGCTGACCGAAACCGAGATCCCCTCGGACAAATCCAACTACGGAATCTTCACCGTCCTGGACGACAACACGCGTGCCCAGGTGCGAACGCTGATCGAACAGGCGGCCGAGTCCAACGCGGCGCCGGGCACACCGAAACAGAAGGTCGGTGATCTGTACGGCAGCGTGCTCGACGTGGAAGCGAGAAACGCCGCGGGCCTGGCCCCGATTGAACCGCTGCTGGCCGAAATCGCGGCGATCGATTCGCAAACCTCGCTGGCAACGACGATCGGCTCGCTGCGCCGCGCTGGCATCGGAGCACCGCTGGTGCCTTATGTGTCCATCGATGCCAAAAACAGCGATGCCTACACCGTCTACGTGACACAGTCAGGCCTGTCGCTGCCCGACCGTGACTACTACCTGCTGGATGAAGAGCGTTACGTCGAGCTGCGGAAAACGCTGCACACGTACATCGCCGACATCCTGAAGTTCGTCGATCACCCCAGCCCCGATGCCGCGGCAAAATCGATCGTCGACATCGAGAGTAAAATCGCCGAGATTCATTGGACCAAAACGGAAAATCGCGATCCGATCGCCACCTACAACCAGCGGACGCAGGCGGAAATCGACGCGATGCTGGGGACGATGAAGTGGTTCGATTACGCCCAAGCGGCCGGAATCGATTCCCTCGACAGCGTCGTCGTCCGCCAGCCGTCTTACATCGAAGCGTTGGCGGAGCTGTTCGACGAGTTTTCGGTCGAGCAGTGGAAAGATTACTTCACCTACCACACGATCGACGGGTCGGCGTCGGGGTTGAGCGAAGCACTGGAGAAACGCCATTTCGATTTCCACGACACGGCGATCAGCGGGATCGACGTCCAACAACCGTTGTGGAAACGCGGCGTGGACGTCACCGGCGCGGCGCTGGGCGAATTGGTCGGCCAGTTGTACGTCGAAAAACATTTCAAACCCGTCGCGAAAAAACGGATGAACGAACTGGTCGACAACCTGATCCGTGCCTTCCGCGGCCGCATCGAGTCGCGCGACTGGATGGGCGAAGGGACCAAGAAACAGGCACTCGAAAAACTGTCCAAGTTCACAACCAAAATCGGGTACCCCGACGAGTGGAAGGATTACGAAAAACTGACCATCGGCGACGGCGTGCTGGGCGATCACCTGCTGGCATCGGCGCGTTTTGAATACGAGCGGGATTTGAACAAGCTGGGCGGTCCGATCGATCGCAACGAATGGCACATGACGCCGCAAACGATCAACGCCTATTACAACCCGACGATGAATGAAATCGTCTTCCCCGCCGCGATCTTGCAGCCGCCCTTTTTCAACTTGGCCGCCGACGATGCGGTCAATTACGGCGGGATCGGTGCCGTGATCGGTCACGAACTCAGCCACGGGTTCGACGACAAGGGCAGCAAGTTTGACGGCAACGGCAACCTGCGGATGTGGTGGACCGAAGAAGACCGGGCGGAATTCGAGAAACGCGCCGGCGGGCTGGTCGAGCAGTACAACGGGTTCGAAGCGATCGAGGGGAAATACGTCAACGGCGAATTGACGCTGGGTGAAAACATCGGCGACTTGGGCGGACTGAGTGTCGCCTACGCCGCCTATCGATTGTCCCTCGGCGACTCGCCCGCTCCCGTGATCGATGGCCTGACCGGCGACCAACGCTTCTTCCTCGGCTGGGCCCAAATCTGGCGGCGGCTGTATCGCGACCCCGAATTGGTGCGACGGCTGAACGTCGACCCCCACAGCCCCAGCGAATTCCGCGTCAACGGGATCGTCCGCAACATGGACGCCTGGTACGAAGCGTTCGGGATCGGCGAAGACGACGAGCTGTACCTGGCTCCCAAGGACCGCGTGCGAATCTGGTAGCGTAAAGGTCGTCCGGGCGAGCCCTACCGACGACGGCCCGGAAGGGCCGTCGTACGTGCGAAAAGCGAGGTGGGGCATGCTGTGCATGCCGACTTGTCACGCACAGCGTGACCTACTCTGCATCACCGGTGCGTCCCGCGGCCCATTGGCGAACGATCCGCAGGCGTTCTTCTTCGGATCCGTAGATCAGCCCCAACGCTTCCTCGCCGCCGACGATATCGAAGGCGGTCAGCACTTCCTCTTCGTTGAGCAATTGCTGGGATTGGAACAAGCGGACTTCGGCGAGCGTTCGCAAATTCGCCCCGCCGCCGCTGGCCAACAGCGAACCGATTCGCTTGCTGGCGATTGCAGGAGTCAACGCCGGGAGTTCCGTGGTGAGGGTCCCCCGGTCGATGATTCCCAAAAAATTGGCCAACTGTTCGTTGATGTAATCTCGGGAGGCAAGATTCTTCAGCCGGGATTTTTGGGCGAATTCGAGTGAATCAATCTTTTTCGAGGCACCCAGCGATTTGCCCGTGGGCACATGGAACAGTCGGCACAGGCTGATGTTCTGCGTGTACTCGCCACGCAGCGGCTTGAGCAGGACATCGAAATGGATCACCAAGTCCAAGCCCGCCTTTTGAGCGCGTCGGATGTTGTCGGACGAGTCGCCTTCGCCGAGAAAAACGATTCCCGGCCGCCACAGGGGCAGGGCGTCGCCGGCGGTTTCGATCAGTTCGACAAACTCTTCGGAAACGGTCTCAACGCTTCCTGATTCGGCGGTGACATCCGTCATCGCTCGACCGAAGTCGCCTTGGGTGTAGCGTTTATCAAATTCTTCACCCAGGATGGTGGCCACCATGCCCAGCGTGTTGGTCAGGCTCGTCTCCGCTTCTTCGCTGAGCATCGTCGCGTCGAGGGCCGCCAGTCGGGCGGCCGGAGTCGGCGGGCCGGCCGGGGCCGCGGCACGTCCTCGTGCGCGGCCGGAGCCCATCATCATCATGTCCTGCTCGTACATCTCGTCCATGCCTTCCATGTACTCCATGCCGTCGGTGTCGCCCATTCCGGGGCCCCGAGCGCCCGCTGGACCACGACCGGCTGGACCACGACCGCCACCGGGTCCGCCAAACTCCTGCTCCATTGCGTATTCTTCTTCCATGCCTTCCATCCCGCCGTCGCCGAAGCCGCCGTCGAACCCGCCGCGTCCGGCGGGATTAACGTCACCGATCGGTTGCGGGTCCGTCGCGTCGCCGCGCACGGCGTAGGAGATGCCCCAGCGCAATTGCCACGTCGGGCGTTTCATCAGGGAGCTGTATTTGACCAGTTGAAGCTGGTTTTGAGCGGATTCGTATTCGGCGACGATGTGGCCGAAGTAAAGCCGCATGGCCAATTCGTGTTGCCCTTTGGCGTAGGCCACGATGGCATCGTTGAGCAAAACGGGGCCTGATTGAACCGGCGGCGCGGCAGCGGGATCTGCCAAGGTCGCGAAGCTCGTCGATTCAAACGCCGAAGTCAGGTACTCGGAAAGCCGCGAGGCAACGAGGTCTTGCGTGGCCATGCCGCGTCCCGACCGGGAGCGTCCGCCGGGCCCCGACGACCCGTAGCCGTACCCCATGTCCATATCCATGTCCATGTTCATCTCGTCCTCGTAGCCCTCGTACATGTCCATCTCCATGTCCATCTCGCCCTCATAGCCATCGCCTTCGGTTTGGGCGTGGGTGGGGGGGGCGGAGCAGGAAATCGCGGCCAGCGCGAGGGTGATCACGACCAGTGGCTTGACCGCCGCCGCTGGCAAGCAAAACAGGGGCAAACAAAACAGGTACCCGAACCGTTGCGGGACGTTCATCAAATGAGTAGCCATTGGAGATCTCGTCAGAAATTGCGACGAAGGAGACGGCCGACCGTCCCTTCTCTGCGGGGCTGAAGTCTGCGGGGCTGTTGCACCGATCACGCGTCTGGATTGGCGTGTGAATCGGGTGAAAAGCGGTCAGTTTTCCGACCGCGATTGCCGGTTACAGCGTATCATAGACGCCTTCAGCGGCGAGTGTTGCATCTCCACCAAGTTGGGAGAATGTAAAAAAGTTTCCCAATGTGCAAAAAAACACCCCCCTCGATGGGAACCAATCTCCGATCGATCAGTCGAAGTCAACGTTGAGGGCTCGGCATCGCGTTGGGCTTGCGGGTGGCTGACCCCGCGTCACGTGTGTCGACCTTCAACCCTCCAGGAACTCACCGGAACGAAATGGGATCACGCCGGCGATCAACGAACGACAGCAACGCGGGCAATCGTCCGCGTCCGCTGGATGCTGGGGTTTCCCAGCGGCGCGGCGGCGACGAATCAGCCGCCGGAGAACGCGATCACCAAACCGCACGGTCCTCGCGCCGTCGTCGCCGGCTGATTTTCGAATGCTTGGGACAGCGTCGTTTGCTGGCGGTGATCAGCGGGTCGGTCTATCACGACCTCGACGGCTCGATGCGCCCCGACCCCTCGGAAGTGCGGCTCGATTCGCGGCTGGCGTACATCGATTCCAACGAGAATGCCAGTCTGGATCCCGGCGAAACCTTTGCGATTGGTGATGACCAGGGTGAATTTCGGTTTGAGGATTTGCCGGCCGGGACGTATCCGGTGCGGCTGTTCGACGGTTCGGACCGGCAGCGTCAAACCTTTCCGGTGGGCGCCCAGCAGACGCCGTTGCCGGCGTCCTTTCAATCGCCCATCGATGCGATCCTGGCCGGCAATCAGCTCAGCGTGTTGACCGAGGACGCCCTGCTGCACGTCGAGACCTCCGGCACGCGAACGTCGCAAGTTCCCTTGAATTTTGACGCGACGGGACTGGTCACCGCCACCTCCAACGGCCCGACCGGCGGGGTTTCGGCATCAGTCATCAGCGGCACCTTTACCGAAGTCGGGCAGCAGCGTTCAGGGATCTGGCTGGTACCGGCCGGTGGCGAACGTCCGCGTTTGATCCAATACTCCGCCGATCCGCATGCCTTCGCTGCCCCCGAATCCGCCGTCGGGGCCGATGGCAATGGGGTGGTGATTGCCGCCGGCAGCGAACCGGGCGCCCCCGGAATCATTCATTCGATTCGGATCACGCCGGCCAGTTCCGGCGATCTGCCGGTTTACGCCCAAGTCACACCGACCCGGGTCAGCGTCCCGGCCGACACCCAAGTGCTGGCGTCGGTCCACTCGGTCGATCTATCGGCCCATCCCTGGGAACTCGGCAGCCGCAGCGTGATCGCATGGCGCGAGGACGTCACGATCGAATCGATGGAGACAGGCGAGGACGCGTCTACCCCGGCACTGAAGACGACGCTGTGGAGCAACGATGCGGCAAACTGGATCTCTGGAACCGAAACGTCGATCGTCGGAGCGACGGAATTGCTCAGTTTCGATGATGCGACAGGGCTCTTGGCGGTGCGTTACGCCGCGGGCGACGTGGGGATCTTGGATGTCGACGCCGGCTTCGCTCCCCTGCACCAGTTCGCCCCGATGCCCGGCCCCACGAGTTTCATTCCGGGACAGGAAGCGATTGCGACGGTCACGGCACAGGATTCGGGTTTCGTGTTGCTGTTGCACGACATCCGTGACGGCGAGTTGTTGACGAGCCTTCCGATCGAGACCGGATCGATCGGCAATCCGATCGCCATCGTCCCCGGCCCAACGCTGGATTCGCTGTTCCTGATGGGCGTCTCGGGCACCTCGTCGGTCAAGTGGAAACAACCGGTGGCGCACCGAGTCGTGGTGGAACGCGACGACGAAGAGGTCGAGATCGAATTCGGCGTGCAAGTCGATGGCCAAAACGATCATCCGATCGTCCCCGATCGTTACGGCGCGACGGTCGACGAAGACGCGACATTGGAAATCGATGCCTCCGATATCGCCGCCTTGGTTGCCGACGCTGACCGGGACCGCCTGATTTCATTGATCGTCGAAGAACCCGCACACGGTTCGGTCACGCTCCGCCCCGACGGCGGATTGAAATACCAGCCCGATGCCGACTACAACGGCATCGACTCCTTCGCCGTCCGGTTCCACGACGGACAAGCCCCCTCCCAACCGATTCAATTCAGCGTTTCGATCGTCGCCCAACCGGATCTTCCCCGGGGCATCCGGTTGCACGGCGACGGGGTCCCCGAACATGCCCGGGGGCGCTACGAAGTCGGTGCGCTGCTCATCGACGACGTCGACATCAACAACCACTACGACCTGGAAGTCTACGACACGCGTTTCGCGATTGAAGACGGCACGTTGGTGTTGGTCACCGGAGGCCTGAACTATGAGTACGAGCCCGAGATTTACCTGCACGTGTCGGGATTCGACCGCGACGCCGGACAGTACTTTAGCCACGAACTGGTGGTCCCGGTCCTGGACGAGAACGATCCGGTCATCGAGCTGACGGGCTACCACACCACGGTGTTTGAGAACGACGTCCAAGCCTTCGTCGCGGAACTGGACGCGTTTGATGAAGATTTCGGTCAGACCATCACCTATTCGGTCGATGACGATCGATTCGTCACCGACGGCAACCGAATTTGGCTCAAGCAAGGCGAATCGCTCGACTACGAATCCGAATCCGTGGTCGTCCTGACGGTCACCGCCAGCGACAATGCGGGAAGCACGGCATCGATCGAGATGCGGGTCCCGATCGCGGATGTCCCCGAAGCGGTCACCGAAATCACTTTGACCAACCAAACCGTGTTGGAACTCGAATCCGGCGCCGAAGTCGGGGACGTCCAACTCGATGGCGTTGCGGCCGCAGACAGCTACGAATTGACCGTCGACGACCCGCGTTTTGAAATCGACGGATCACAGCTGAAACTGCTGGACGATCGGTTCGTCCGACGCTCCGCCGCCGAACAAATCGAACTGACCATCACCGCTCAAGACGCCTCCGCCGTCTTCGATGCCGTCACGGCCACGTTTGTGATCGAAGTCCTGGAGAATGAAACGCCCTTCCATAACGATGACAATCCCTACGACGTCGACGGCAACGGCACCATCACGCCGCGCGATGCACTGGCGATCATCAATTACCTGAACATCTACGGTCCCGGTCCGGTCGGACCCGGTGACCCCGGCTACGGGTACGACGTCAACGGCGACGGCCAAGTCACCGCGCTGGATGCCTTGCTGGTCATCAATATTCTGAACACGATCCAGAACGGCGGAACCGTCGGAGGAAGCAACCACAATCCCGCGACCGATCAAGACGCCGGCGATTCAACGACGCAGGATTCCGCCGACGGTTCACCCGCCGACGCGGATCTGTCCGGCTCTCCCTTGCAAAGCACGCCACTGGTTGACGCCCCGCTGAATGACCAGTCTCGCAACAGCCAAAACCAGAATGACGGCGGACCGATCAACGATGCCCCCGCGGTCAGCGGTACGTCCGCCAATCGGTCCATTTTCTCCACCGCCGGCGACGCGACGTTGACGCACGGGCAAGCGGTCCAGGCAACCGATTGGCTGCACGAAATCCGTAGCGATGACCAGAACCCCGAACTGACGCGAGCCATCGACGAGCTGATCACCTTGCTCGATACGTCGCAGTAGCGGATCAGGACGCCTCGGAACTCTTGCCCAGGATCACCGACAGGTACGGCCGTTTGGCGTCGGCGAACAGCCACGGTTTGACGCGGTAGCGGATCCGTGTCTTCTGGTTGGCTTTCATCCAGAACGTTCGCTCGACTTCACGACGCAGTTCGACGGATTTGTCCAGCTTTCGTTTTAAGCTGGACGCCCGGGGCATGTCCGCCCAGAGGACGATTTCCAGCGTCACGCCGGGGTCACGCAGCTTCGACACCGCTTCGGAAATCAGCTGGACGGCATGCAGGCTGAGTTTTCCGGTGGCCGAATCCGGCGGCTCGAACGAATCGAACACCACCTGGTCCTCGATCTTCGGCAGCGCGTCCAGATCCAGTTGCGATTCCAACTCGGTGAGAAACTTCTGAAATTGTTCTTTCTCGCGATCGATGACCCGCTGGTGCTCATTGACGTCGTCGGGACCGACATTCTTGTCCGACTTGTCTTCCATGTTCTCGGCCAAGGCGTAAATCGGCTTTTGCGATTCTTGCTGAATCACCTCCTTGGAACGACTGCCGCTCAGGTGACCGGGTTGGCCCGAGCTGGAGAACGCGTTGACGAACGAACCGGTTCCGGAGTGCATGTTCGCCCCGGTCTGTTCTTTGGCCAGGGAATTGAGCACGATAAAAAACGCCAACAGCGCCGTCATCGTGTCGCCGAATGAAACCAAGTAGGCCTTGCTGGGAACGCTCGGCGCCAGTTTTTTCCGTTTGCTCATCGGTTGCCCTCGTACTTTTCGATCACGATTCGAACCATTCGCGACGTCACGTTGTCGGTGACGCTGGTTCCGATCTGTCCCGGACGGGCGCGTTCGACGTGGTACAGATGATCGGCCAGGGCACAGACCCGATCGTCCATGTCACGGTCCGAGATTTCGAAGGTGCAGTGAATGCTGAGCGATCTCAATTGAGCAGACAACTTGGCGGCGACCTGCATCCCGCGTTGGGTGAGTTTCAGATTGCGATCGACCAGTTTGTCCAGCGGCATCTCAAAGGCGTAGGACTTCATGACGTCCTTTTGGCTGGCCAGTTCGCTGACCGCTTCCAATCCGCGTCCGATCGCCTTGGTGGTCATTTCCTTTTCAATCGGCGGCATTTCGCTGCCCTGCATCGCGATCCGGGCCGCCCGCGGACGGATCCGCTGGCTCCACGAGTTGCGATCCAACTTGTCGTGCTCGTGGCCCGCCACACCGGTCGCCCCGGCGGCGCCGAACACGCTGGCGGTGACCTTTTCAAACCGCTCCGGCTCCGTCGTCGCAAACGTCAACAACAGAATAAAGAACGTCATCAACAGCGTGATCACGTCGCTGTACGTCATGAACCACGCCGGGATGTCTTCCGGCGGGTCGTCCGGGGTGTCGTTCGCCATCGGACTAAGCCTTTGCCAGGATCGATCGGCGAGATTTCGGAGACAGGAATCCGAGCAGCTTTTCTTCGACCACCCGTGGACTCTCGCCCTCGCCGAGCAACGCGATGCCGCGAATGATCAACTCGCGAATCATCGTTTCCTCTTGGTTTCGTGTTTCCAGCTTCCCGGCCAAGGGAATACAGACGACGTTGGCGATCAACGCTCCGTAAAGCGTGGTCAACAACGCGGTCGCCATCCCGCCGCCGATCTTGCTGGGGTCGTCCAACGAACGCAGCATCTGGACCAGCCCGATCAGGGTGCCGATCATGCCGAACGCGGGCGCCGCCGCACCGGCCGAGTCGACGATCTTTTTGCCCGTCACGTGTCGTTGCTCGATATACGCCAGTTCGGTTTCCAACGTCCGCGCGACGTCTTCGGCCGGGACGCCGCTGATCAGCGATTCCAATCCCCGTCGCATGTAGTCGTCCTTGATCTCGGCGGCTTGGTCCTCCAATGCTAGCAAGCCGTCTTTTCGAACGACTTCGGCAAACTTCTTGAATTGCGCGATGGTGTCTTGAGCGCTGGGCAATTTGAACAGGAAGCACTTCAAGACGACGCCGAAGGCGCCGAGGTTGTTCTTCAGTGGGAAGTTGATCAGCGAGGCCGCGGTCGCACCGCCGAACACGATCATCATACTGGGGGGATCGATGAACGGCCCCAGTCCGCCTCCCCCCATCGCGATCGAGGCTAGAATCAAACCGAACCCGAGGATCAGTCCGATGATTGTTGCGATATCCATTACAGCCGAGTTCTCCCCCGCGACACCGATTGGCCGCCCCATAGTGTTCGCAGACAGCGCCCGTGCGGAGGCATGCTGGACTGCGCGTTCGAATCGAGTATCAACACCGTCATTCGATTCTTAGTTCACCGGTAGAGATCGACCGAATTGGCATCGACTCAGCGGCACGGGATGGCCTAATTGAGGGAACACCCTCACCGACTGGCGGCACTGAGACGGGGTTTCGCCACTATTCTCCGCAAGTTGTCCTTAACCCGGACAGCTTAACAGGCCGATACAAACGGTATGTCTGGAATATTTTACCAAATGGATCTGTTGGGCTCGGCCGTCAGCGCGTCGGAAAAAAGCCATCGCGTCGTCAGCCAGAACATCGCTAATGTCAACACGCCTGGATACAAAACCAAGCGGTTGGAATTTGAGCGTTTGTTGGCTCAGCTTCAATCCTCCGACGCCAACGACGGGGCCGGCAGCGGCTTGCCGGTCAAGGATTTGGAAGGATTGGAAGAGCGGGTGGACGGGAACAATGTCAACTTGGAGAAGGAAGTGGCGGAATTGAAGGAGAACGCGTTGGCGTTTCAGGCCTTTTCGCACCTGCTGGCATCCAGGGTGTCCACCATGCGGCGTGCCATTTCCGGCTAGGGGTGATTTTGAGAGTCCCCCCGACAAACAAACACAGTGACGAAGGAACGTCTTGATGGTTCGATTTCCAACGATTGACATCGCCGCCTCCGGCCTCGCCGCCGAGCGGTTTCGGATGGAGGTGACGGCCAACAATATCGCCAATGCCGGCACCACGATGACGGACACAGGCGAGCCCTACCGTCGCCAGGCGGTGGTGTTTTCCGCCGGCCTGGATCAGGCCCACGGCAAACAGGGTAGTGCGGCGATGCACGGGGTCGAGGTGGTCGGCGTCGAAGGCGACGCCAGCGAATTCCCGACGATCTACAACCCGGCGCACCCACACGCCGACGAGAACGGCTTCGTGAAACTCTCCAACGTCAAGATTCCCGAAGAAATGGTGGACCTGATCACGGCCAGTCGCTCCTACGAAGCGAACTCCAAAGCGATCAGCGTCTTTAAAGAGATGGTCGAACAAACGCTCACACTGCTCCAAGGAGGCCAGTGATGTCTGCCCTGCCCCCCATCGGTCCGAATCCCTTGGCCACCAATCCCGTCACCACGACGGGATCGCCCAACATCGCCTTGCCCACCGCGGCTGAAAAGCCCGAAGCGGGGGATCGCAATCTGTTCATGGACCTGATGGCCCGTGCCAACGAAGACCAGATCCGATCCGAAGAGGCGATCCAAGGCCTGGTCTCCGGTGAAAACCAGGACGTCCAGCAAGTCGTCATGGAGGTCGTCAAGGCCGAGATGTCGTTTCAAATCTTCATGGAAGTCCGCAACCAAATCGTCGATTCCTACAACGAACTGATGCGAATGCAATTTTAGTGCTCTGCGAGCGGAAAAGGGGTCAGGTACCAAAAACCAAATGGCCCAACGGGTGCTTCGCATTTTTGGTACCTGCCCCCTTTTCCGCGGCCCCCTGCAGCTTTCGACGACCCTCGTGTTACCTCCCAAACGCGACTTTCGCTTGCCTGATTTGCCTTGAACGTTATCCAGCCCTATATCGATGCCCTCCTGAATATCTGGCGGCAAAGCTCTCCTTCGGCAAGGATCGGAATCCTGCTGTTGGCGGTGCTGTGCGTGGTCACCGTTGGTGGCGTCGGCTACTGGTCGGTCCAACCCAGCTACGTCGTGCTGGTCAGCCAGGGTGAAGGGGACCAAGTCGATCGCGTGATCAATGCCCTGGACAAGGCCGGGATCGATTACCAGCTCTCCGGGGCCGGCGGGAACCTGTTGGTCGACAAACGCGATTTCGCCAAAGCCCGCCTGTTGGCGCGCACCAATGGTGTCGCCGACGCCGGGGCCGTCGCCGACCTGCCCATGGGGGGTGCCTTCGGCAGCCCCACCGAACGCCGCAACCGGGCCCGATTGCAAAAACAACAAAGCCTGGCGGCGACGATCAAGAAACTGGAGATCGTCGAAAACGCCGACGTCCACTTGAACATTCCTGACAAGGGCCCGTTCGAACGCAAAACCTCTCCGCCCTCGGCCAGCGTCATGCTGACCCTGCGTTATGGAGCCCGGTTGAACGACCATCAAGCCGCGTCGATCGCCTCCTTTGTCGCCTACGCCGTCGAAGACCTGCGTCCCGAAGCGGTCCAAATCACCGACCGAGACGGTCGCAGCTACACCGTGCCCGACGAACAGGCACAACAAATCGGCAGCCAAGTCGAGTACATCGCCGAAGCCGAACGCAAACTGGCCCACAAAGTCGAATCGCAACTGTCCCAGTTCCTGGGATACGGCAACGCGAGCGTCCAAGTCAGTTTGGACATGACGTTCACCCAGGGCTCGACCAAAACCACCAAATACGACGCCGACGGCGCCGTCCCCAGCCAGGAAGACTTGGTCTCCGAAACCACCACCAACACCGCGTCGCCCGCCGTCGGGGCCGCGGGAGTGGCTTCCAATTTGAATTCGCGCCGGGGGGCGTCCGCCACCAGCAACATCCTCAACAAAACCGAAAACGTCAAAACCAGCTACCTGGTGCCGATCACCGAAGAGACACAGGCCAACTCCACTCCGATCCGCAATTTCCTCTCCGTCAGCGTCCTGGTCAATTCCGAAACGCAAGGCGTCAAGCAGGAGGATGGGACGTTGATTCCCGGGCTGGACGAACGCGTCTCGGCACTGGTCAAGAATGCGGTCGGCTATCGTGAGGACACCGATCAAATCACCGTCGAATTCCTACCTTTCACCGAACCGTTGCTCGACGTGTCCGCCCCGGAAGCTACGTTTGACTGGACCAAGATCACCTCGATCGTTGAAAAGGCATCACTTGCGATTGCCGCCCTGCTGGCCTTTGTGTTAGGCCTCATGCTGCTCCGCCGGTTCGGACCGGCCAGCAAACCGGGCGGCATCGGCGAGAATCAACAAATCGATGGTGCCCGCCTGGAAAACGTCAGCGAATTGTCCCGGATGATCAAAGAAAACCCCGAAGTGTTTGCACAGGTCGTTCGATCTTGGTCCGGCGCGGATTCCGATCGAGATTCCGATAAACGCAACGCCGCGTGATCACAGGAGGGTTGGCAACGATGAAGATGATGTTGACTCGGCCCGAGCGTCTCGCGCTGCTCTTGCACCTGATGGGGGACGAGGCCACCGCGATGGCGCGGCAAGATCTCTCCGGCGAAGCGTTGGACGAACTCGATCAGGCGCTCAAGGACTTTGAGTCCTATCCGCCCAGTCAGGAAGAAGTCGATATGGTCCTCGGCGATTTCGAGGACTACTTCCACATGGCGCTGCAGACCGTCGACAAAAAAGACCCCACGCGCGAGGACGACCCACAGGACGACGATGGCCCCAAGATCCTGCAGATTGCCGAAGAAAGTTTTGACGTCGAAATCGAACCGACCAAACGCTTCACCCCGCCAAAACTGACCGGCGACACCGTTCGCGATCTCAACTTGATGCACCCCTATCAAGTCGCCCAGGCGCTCAAGCATGAAAACCCCGTCGCCACCGCGATCGTGCTGCGAAAACTGGCCAACGAACACGCCGCGAAAACACTCGAGTTTCTGCCCGAAGCCGTCCGCCCCAACGTGTTCCTGGAACTGGCCCAGCCGCTGTCCGTTTCACCGTTGATCCAAGAACGCATTCTCGCCAAAGCACTCCAGTTGTCGCTCCAAGTCGAAGAGCGCGAAACCGAACAGGAAACCACCTCCCAGATGGCGAACCTGATGCGTTCGCTGCCCAGGGCGCTCCGCAAGCCGATGCTCGACGAACTGGAAAAACGCGACAGCGACCTGGCCGAAACCGTTCGAAATCAACTCTACCGCTTCGAAGACATCGAAAAGCTCGGTGACCGAGACCTGCAAAAACTGCTCGGACAATGCCAAACCGATGCCCTGGTCTGTGCCCTCCAGCAGGTCGATGAATCGCTGCTGACGTTCATCTTGTCCAATATGTCCAAGCGGGCCAAAGAGTCGCTGCAAGAGGAAATGGAATTCAAAACCAACGCGACCGAAGAGGAAATCAACGAGGCACGGGGCTCGATTGCCAAAATCTTGGCCGGCCTGTGCGAAGCCGGTGAGGTGAAAATCGATTGACATGGCTGTGATTCAAATCCCCTTCGATCAATCCCTGGCCAACGTCACCGTCGCCCGCGGCCCCCTGGCGATGCCGCCGACGACTGCACGAACCGATGCAGCAGCCGGTGCCGCAGCCAATCCCCCAATCAATGGGCACGCGGCGGCGCAGCCGAGCGCCCGGTCCGCTGCCGAATCACGGGACGAAAGCGCCGCGTCCGCGCTCAAGACGCTGCAATCGATCGAGCAACAGCTGCAACACCTCGACGCCAAACTCGACGAAGAGTTCTCGTCGATCGGTGTGCAACTGACCGCGGCGGCGACGCAATTGGCCAAACAGGCCCTCGGCAGCGACAGCAGCCTGGTCGAAGAACGCGTCGCCCACTTCGCTAACATCTTGCTGCGTCAGGTGCACCCCAGCCAATCCGCGGTCATCTTCGTCAACCCGGACTGTGTCACGCCGCTGGAATCCTGGTTGTCCCAAGTGGAGTACGAGGCGATTGAGATTCAGGCCGATGCCACGGTCCAGCCGGGCGACTGCCGCATCGAATCCAATGGCAAGGGTTTCCTGGCTTCACTGGAATCCTTCCTCGACGCCGCGGCCAAACGAATGTCGACGGCCAGGGGAGAGTCCTAGCATGCTGATGTCGACGCTGCGAAACGACGAATGGCTTCAAACGACCGGGCGACTGCAAAGCGTCGAAGGCCGGATGTGTGCGACCATCGATGCCGGTCTGGGGGAATTGGTCCAAATCACCTCGTCGACCGGCCAGAGCGTGTTGGCCGAAGTGATCGGATTCAACGACGACAAAGCGCAGTTGATGCCATATCATTCCGGCGTCGATTTCCAACGCGGCAACGTCGTGGTTTCCACCGGCAAACGCATGCGTGTCCCCGTCGGTCGCCAACTGCTCGGACGCGTGATCGATTCCCTGGGACGCCCGATCGATTCGCTCGGTCCGATCCATTGCGACGCGACGGCCGAATTGCACTTCGAATCGCCCGATCCACTGACGCGTCCCCTGATCCGCCAGCCCTTCGTCACCGGTGTCCGTTCGATCGACGGATTGCTGACGATGGGCCAAGGCCAACGGGTCGGACTGTTCGCCGGCAGCGGTGTGGGCAAGAGCACGCTGCTGGGCGAGATCGCCAAACACGCGTTGTGCGACATCAACGTCGTCGCCATGATCGGCGAACGCGGGCGCGAGGTCCGTCCCTTCATCGAAGACACATTGGGAAAAGAAGGCCTGGCTCGATCCGTCGTCATCGTCTCGACCTCCGACCAGCCACCCCTGGCCCGGATCCGTGCCAGCGAATCCGCCGTCGCGATCGCCAGTTGGTTTCGCTCGCAAGGAATGAACGTGCTGTTCATGCTGGACAGTCTGACCCGGTTGGCACATGCACAACGCGAACTCGGACTGCTGCTCGGCGAACCGCCCACCTCGCGCGGTTACACCCCCAGCGTGTTCCAAAAAATGGCGCAGCTGCTGGAACAACTCGGGACCAGCGACAAGGGCGTGATCACGGGCCTGCTGACGGTCCTGGTCGACGGCGACGACATGAACGAACCGGTCGCCGATTCGGCGCGGGCCATCCTGGACGGACACATCGTCCTGGATCGAAAACTCGCCCACGAAGGTCACTTTCCCGCCATCAACGTGCTCAAGAGCGCCAGTCGGTTGTTCAAAGAGGTCACCGACAAACCGCATCAACAACAAGCCGCCAGCGTCCGACGGGTGTTGGCAAAATACTTCGAAGTCGAGGATCTGATCCAAATCGGCGCCTACCAAAAAGGCGCCATGCCGGATTCTGATCGCGCGATCGAGACCTACCCCGAGGTCAACAAGTTCCTGCGCCAGGCCATGGACGCCCCCAGCACACTGGCGTCGACCCAAGCCGGGCTCAATCGGCTGCACCAATTGATCGGGCTGCCGCAATGAGCGAATTGAAGAAAAAGATCGATCGCATCCGTCGCATTCACTCGCTGGAAACCAGTCAGCTGAACGTATTGATCGGAGAACTCGCTCGGATCGACGCGATGTTGGCGTCGCACCAACAACGACTCGATGAATTCGAAGCGCTCAAACGGCAGGGGCTGGAAATCGACCAAGCCTGTTCGATCGAATCGCTCACCCAGACCAACCTCTGGATCGACAGCATCGATCGCTCGATCAAAATCGTCCGCGAAGTCCTCTCCAAGTGCGAATCCGAGCGTGCCGAGGCGCGTTCACGCGTGATGGATCAACGCGCGCGGGTTCGCGGGCTGGAAATCCTGATGGACCAGCGAAGGCTCGAATTTGATGCAGACGCCATGACGCAACAAATGTTATTGGCAGATGAAAACGCGCTTAAAAAGTACGCAAGGAATTAGAACATGAAAGCGATCATCACGGCGATGTTGACCTGCGCCGTCATTTTCGGCTTGTCGGCCGGTGCGACCCAGTTCCTGCTGAAAAAGACACCCGCCGACCTGGAAACCACCGACCCGGGCGATGGGTCTGATCCGCAGGGCGAATTCGCCACCGACGAAGCGATCGACCCCCAGGGCGATGCCGTGCCCGTCTCGTTTCGCCCGGACAACAACGTCTCGGTCGAAGCGGTGCTGCAGATGAGCGATTCGATCAAACGCATGGAACAGGAACTCGCCGAACGCGAAGAACGCGTCAAACGCGACGAGATGAGGGTCAAATTGATCTTCGATGACCTGGCCACCGAACAGGACGAATTGCGGGCGTTCAGCGAAGGCATCGACACCAAATTGGACCTGCTGAGCCGGATGACCGAAGAACTGAAATCGACCCTGTCCGACGTCGAACAGGAAAAGGCGGAGCTCGAAAAGCTGACCAAAAAGTCAGACACCAAAAAGGTCAACACGGTGTCCAGCGCCGACACCCAGGCCGATGAAGTCAAAGGCTGGTTCGAGGGCCTGCAACCCGAACAGGCCGCCGAATACATTCGCGAGTTTTCCAACAACGGCAAGATGGGCTTCGCCGCCTCGCTGCTGCAAAAGATGCCCGACCGCCAGAAATCGAAGATTCTCGGCGCCATGAACGACCCGATCCTGGTTAACCAGTTGATCGAAGCATTGACCAACAAATAGCAACCGGATCCAAGGATGGAAATTGAAGACGTCGTACTGATCGGTCGAGAATTTTTCGCGATGGCGTTGCTGCTGACCGCGCCGGTCGTCGCGGTCAGCCTGGTCGTCGGCTTGCTGATCAGCATCGCTCAAACCGTCACCAGTGTTCAGGAACAAACGCTCTCGTTCGCACCACGCATCATCTGCGTGGTCTTCATTCTGATCTTTCTGTCCAATTGGTACCTCGTCACGCTCCAGAATTACACGCTGGGCTTGATGACACAAATGGTCGAATTTGTGAAATGATCGGCGACGTCGTCCTGTTTCTATTGGTGCTCGCCCGCGTCTCGGTCTTCGTTGCGTTTTTTCCGCTGTTCAGCAAAAAACAACTGCCCAACCAGGTCAAAGCGGGGCTGGCCACGGCGCTGTCCGTTTTCTGGCTGGCCGACGCCAAGAACGTGATGCCCCAACTGGCACTCGAAGACGTGGGCAGCTTGCTGTTCTTGTTCCTGGTCTTCAAAGAGATTTGTATCGGTCTGCTGCTCAGCCTGGTGCTGGGGCTGTTCTTCTGGCCGGCGCGAATCGCCGGGTCTTACATCGCCCAGGAACTCGGGCTGTCCCTCGCTGCGATCAGCGATCCGGGCAGCCAGGATTCGTCGACACTGGTCTCACGTATCTTCGAAGCCTTTTCGATGCTGGTGTTCTTTTCGCTCAACCTGCACCACTTCATCATCCTCTCCCTGCACCTTTCGTTCAACGAGACGATGACCCGAGTGGGCCTGCTCGAATTGCCGACCGAAGAATTGGCGGCGGCGTTCAATCGGACCAGCGATTACGGGCTGTTGATCGTCGCCCCGTTGTTGGTGCTGCTGATGCTGGTCACGCTGGTCCTGGCATTCCTCAATCGCGCCGCGCCGGCCATGAATCTGTTTTCGGTCGGCATGTCGATCCGCGTCGGCTTCGGCGGTCTGTTGCTGTTTCTGTTTTGCCCGATCCTGTTCGGTGCGATCGAAATCTATTTCTATCGCGTGCAAGAAGACATCGAATACCTGATGCAATCCTTGTTGGGGTGATCGATGGCCGAGAATCAAGATCGCGATCAGAGGACCGAGGAGGCAACACCGCAGCGGCTGCGCAAAGCCCGCGAGGACGGCCAAATCGGATTCAGTGCGGAATTGGTCGGGGGAGTGATCCTGGCGACGACCGCGTTTTTCTATTGGTCCTTGGGCGATTGGTTCTTCGGCACCATCACCGGATCCATCGAACACCGCGTGACCGAATTCGAAGAAGTCGTGGTCGATCCCCGTTTGCTGGTCAAAGCCTTCATCGATGAAACCCTCCGCATCGGTGCGGCCGTGATGGCGATTGTCGCTCCCTTGGGCATCCTCGCCGCGGCCACCGGATTGCTGCAAACCAGTTTCAACCTCAGCTTCAAACCCCTGGAATTGAACGTCGACAAGCTGAGCGTGATCAAGGGGTTTAAGAAAATCTTCTCGATGCAGAGTGCCGTCCGCGGGGCGCTCTCACTCGCCAAGGCCGCCGTCATCGTCGCGATCGCGATCTTCGTCGGTCAATCCAAAATCGACCAGATCACGACCTCCGGATTCGGTTCGATCCAAGAGCTGATGTTCTTTCTGGGCGGACTGTTGATCCAATGCTCACTGGCCATCGCCGCCACGATCACCTTCATCGGCATGGTCGACTTGGGGTTCCAAAAATGGAAACACCTCGAAGACATGAAGATGAGCCGGCAAGACATCAAGGAGGAACACAAGTCCAGCGAGGGAGACCCGATGGTTCGGGCGCGGATCAAACAACTGCAAGCCGAAATGGGACGCAAGCGAATGCTCTCGGATGTCCCCAAGGCATCCGTCGTGATCACGAACCCGACCCACTTTGCCGTCGCGGTTCAGTACGACCGCGACAACATGGACGCCCCGATCGTGATCGCCAAGGGGGCGGACTTCGTCGCCAAAAAGATCATCGCGATCGCCAAAGAAAATGGCGTCCCCGTGGTCGAAAAAAAACCGGTGGCACGCTTCCTGTTCAAGAACGTCGAAATCGGCAACCCGATCCCGTTCGAGTTGTACCAGGCCGTCGCCGAAATCCTGAACTTCGTCAATCGCATGCGTTCGGCGATCTAGCGGATTGTCAACCTTTGAACTGAGGATCAGACCGGACGGCTCGCGGCCTGTCGATTTTGTGAGCCGCGACGCGTAAGCGGCCGGGCATTGCGGCGCCCGCCCGAGGCCTTACGGCCAGCGCCCGCCCGAGGCCTTACGGCCAGCGGCTCACCACTGACTCAGCAGATCCCGATTAAATCGACAAACGGCTCGCGCCGTTCCGCTAACACCTTCAGAGCAACCGTAACGTTAAACCCAGACAAAGCACTGGCACCCCGGTTACACCTTGCCCTCTTCTTCACCGCCCAAGAACGCCGGGCGAATGCCCATCAACCAGGCCGTTGCCAAGGCACTGACCGGGGCCAGAAAACTCAGCAACGCGCCCATCTTGACGGAGTCTTGGATCGGTCCGGGATTGGGGAACGCAGCGGTCGAGACGAACAGGGCCACGGTGAACCCTAAACTGGCGATGCAACCGATCACCGCGACGTGCTTGAGATTCATGCCGCCGGGCAAATCGAGTTTCAACACCCGAACCGCAAAGTAGCTGAAAGCGAAGATTCCCAGGGGTTTGCCCACGAACAGCCCCATCGTCACCAGCCAGGTTCCCGCGCCGACGCTCGACAACACGACGCCGGCGTTGACCAGGGCGAACAGACCCAAAATCAGCTCGACCGGTTCTTTCCACCAATGCTCAAACTGGTTCAACGTATCCGTTTCTTCGCCGCTTTCAGCAAAGATCCCCGCGTCGGTGTTGGCATGGGGCAAGGTGGCGATGATCGGAACCAAACCCAGTGCCGCGTGTATGCCGGCCATGTAAAACGACACCCAGCTCATGATTCCCGGGATCGCCAAATACCACCAGAAATTGCGTATGCCGCTGCGTTTGAAACCCAAGCCCGTCGCGACGGCGATCGCGGTCAGCCCCAACCAGGCAAGACTGACCTCGCTGGACGGATAGAACACCGCCAAGATGGCCAGCCCCAGCGCATCGTCGGCGATCGCCAGCAACAGCAGGAATGAAATGGCCGGATGACCGTTGCCGAATATCAATCGGGCAATCAGATAGCTGAACGCAATATCGGTCGCACAGGGAATCGCCCAGCCGTTGCCAAGCTCGGAGTATTGTCCCACGGCAACGGCACCTACCAGATAGACGACCGAAGGACCGACGACACCGCCGGCAGTCGCCAACAAAGGCGTTGCCGCGGTCCGCATATTCGAGAGTGCACCGCCCGGCAAGATCGATTCCCATACCTCTTTGGCGGCGATCGCAAAGAACAACGCCATCAAGATATCGTTGACGACAAAGTGGAATGTCAAACCATGACCGCCGTGATCGCCGTGCCCCGATCCGGCAAGCGGCCACAGGTTGACGTGCACAAAGTTATGATACGAATGCCCGGAAAACAATCCATCAGCGTTGGCCCATAACAACGCGGCCAGCGAGCCCAACACGAGAAACATCGAGTTGTTGTAGAGGAAAGATCGAACCGGATTCGCATTCGTCGATGCTGTCGCCATCAGGCATTGCCCTATCATCTATTTGGTTTGGAAACACTATCTTGGAAGTCTCGCAAGCGTAGTTCGCGGTTAAAGCGGGGAGCAAGAAGTTCACCCGCAAGACTGGCGATTCACCCTCATCTGCAGTCCACTGACGATGCATCGCCAGAACTGAGGGACAACGGCCACCACTGAGACACGCCGTGATTGGCGTGGAAAGCCTGAATGGGAAATCAGCGCACGTTGGTGTCCAGCCTTCAGGCGCATCCCGCTCGCTGCGAGGGACGTCAATTGTATAAGTGGCGGAGTTGATCGTATCGGAAGTCGTCAAGACTTACGCGAGCCGCCGGCCCTCTCTGGCGTTTGCTTGCTGCGCAAACGCCGTCTCTCCCAGAGGGAGAGAGTCTAAATCGGTTGCCAAATCCTGCAGTAAGACAATCGACGTCCCAAGCAGCGAACCCAGGGGGCTGAATCCTGCACCCCAGCGCGTGATCAATACGCTTCTTTGGATTGCACACCGTCCCGGCGATTGTTCATCAACCCCTCATAGTTCATCTTCTGCTCCTGCTGGAAGACGCCATTCTGATTGAACAAATTGTTCAGCAACGCCTTGCCGCCTTTCACGCTTTGACCTGCGGCGGGTTCTTGGGAGGCATCGGCGGGCAGCCCGAACATGTCGTCGGTCTGAGCCCGTTGGCGATCCAGCGTTTGTCCACGAGCCTGCTGCAGAAACACCGATCCGCGGTGAAACGCGTACTGGTCGTTTTGACCGACCGCGATCACCGTGCCGGTTCCCTCGATCCCGTCGGCGACGAACAAGCCGCGCAAATCGGTTTGCCCGGAGACAAACTGGTCATTGGCCGAGCCGATCACCTTGACGTGCACGTCGCCGACAAACGCATCCTTCGTTTTGTCCTTGACGCTGACGCGGACCCGTCCCGACACGGAGTCCTCTTCCACCGTCAACGCCAGCGGGCTGACCACCATCAGACCCGACGTGTAAAGATTGTCGGATCGTCCGACGACTAAATACGCACCTTGCTCTTTCAGTGGCAACGCGATTTTCGTCTCGCGGTCTCGGTAATCCTTTCCGTCGCCCAGTTCAACCGTCTCTTGGTGATACGGTTTGATTCCCGCCAGATTGATCGCGGTGATCCGGTCTAGATTCCGCTGCGTCAATCCGAACTTCATCAGGTCGATCCGATACACCTTGATCAACACGGACGAAACGTTTCGGTGCTGCAGCAACACCTCACTTTCGTCCTTGGCCAACAGCGTCGTCACATCCGGCAACGAAACCGACTTTCGGCTGAAGAATTCGATCGCCTCGGCGGCGTCCTTGAATCGGTCGCTCACTTTGGCGTACTGATCGATCGCCTTGGCCGCCTGACCGAGGCTGTGATGGATTTGCCCCATGATGTAAACGGCCTCCCATTTGTTATCCGCTTGACGCGACGCCCCCGTCTTGGGATCCGTAAACGTTGCCTCGGCAACCTTCCGGCACATCTGAAGCGCCTGCTCGTGATCCTGGAGTTCGAAGTAGCAAAATCCGATCATGTACCAGAACGAATCCAGCAATCGACTGTCGGGGTAGCGCTGTGCATATTGCCGGCCCCGCCGGATCGCCCGTTCGTACTGTTCCAGATCGATCAACGCCGTCGCGAGCGCAAAACTGGCTTGATCACTCGACGGGTCTTCGGGCCAGTTGGTGACAAAATCGTCCAGCATGCGAATCGAACTGGCGATCAAATCGACACGTGTGATCCCTGACTCCATCAACGTCTTATCCTCGGCGACCGTTTCGGCACGCCGATAGACCTCCTGGGCGAGCGCATAACTGGCGGTGGCGACGTAGGATTCAGCGGGGTAGTCACGCAGCAATGACTCCATCGCTTGGACGCTTCGCAGAAACTCGCCGCGCGCGTTCAAGAATCCCGCGACCTGATTCTCTTTTTCGAAACTCGCTTGAACCGTCGCCCGATAGACCAAGTAACTGCGTTCGTATTCGGCGATCTCTCGATACGACATCGCGACGGTCAGGATTTCCTCAAACGACAACTCGACTTCGGGGAACCGCTCCTTCACGATCTCAAAAAACCTGACGATGTCCGCATGGCTTCCCAATTTGATCGAGGCGCGAAACAGCAACAACACCGTTTCCTTGTAGGGATCCGAATGCAGCTGCCAGTTCTCATGGAGTTCCCGCAGTGAATCGTAGGCCTTCTGGAATTCCCCCTTGGCGAAGTGGACTTTGCCGAGTTCGAACAACTCATCGGGCGTCAGCTTGTATTCGTCACCGGATGTCTCACCGCGTGACAGCACGCGAAGCGTTCCCGGCTTGGTGACGGCAATCTCTGAGGGTGAATAATAACTTTTCAACACGGCGGGAGCCGTCCGGTAATTTCCCGGCAAATACCCGGCCAACGTGTAGCGAATGTCGCCGGGGGTCTTCGCATCGCCGATGTAGAAGGTGATCGCACCGGGGGTGATGTCGTAGCGATCAAACACGCCGCTAATCGTTTCCTCCAAGATCGTGCAACCCGCCGGAATCGGTTCCACCAACATTAAATACGTCCGCAGCGGACGTGAATTCTGGTAACGCACTCGTGGCGTTAGCGTGACCAGCGCACGCTCGCCCACGGGAAGCTCGGTCAATTTGTTCGGCGACCAGGAGTGGCTGCCGTCGATCACACGGTATCCGCGCGGAATCGGCCGACCGTCGACGCGCATTTGATCGGGTTCATAGCGTCGCCCGACCGACCAGTCCGTCGTCGTGCTGGTGATTGAATCGGCGTCTGAAAAACCGGTCAGGACGGCGCTGTAGGAGAACTCGCCGCGACCGTCCAGTTCAAACTCAATCCGTTGCCGATCGTCAACGAGCAACTCGTCGGGCACTTGGATGCGACGACTCTCTGCACCGGGCTCCAGCGTCAGCGATTCCAGCTCTTCACCGTTGACATAAATCGTCAGGGCGACCCTTTCACGCTGCGGCGGGTTTTCACCGAAGTGCGCCGACAGCGCCGCGATCGCCGGACCGTTATCCGATTCCACCGGCCAGCGTGAACCGGCCCGTGCGGCCATCAGACGCTCGGCAAGTTTCGCTCGCAGTTCCGGCCGCAGGTTCATCCGTTGCAAAGCGATCAATTCCAACGCGGCGATTTCCACCGACGTCCGGCCGACACTCGATCGTCCGCCGGCTCTGTCCAGATTGACCAGGGAGACCAGTTCCGCCGCCATCTCGTTGTGGTTGAGCGACGTCAGGGCCAACATCAATTGCACCACGCCATAGTCGTCCAGCCGATTGCGTTCCCGATACAAACGATTGGCCAAGGCAAAATCGCCGGCCCCGCATTCGGCCAGCGCCGCCAACAACACCGCTTGACGGTTCAAGTCGGTTGCTCCGGCGAACGCCTTTTTCAGCGACGCAACTCCCAATTCAAATTGTCGCTCCGGCACCGCGAATCCCGCGCGGCGAGCATGGACCAGCGCCCCCATCGCCCGTGCCGTGCTGATCGGATCAGCCGGGCCGGCCGAATGACCGGCCAGACTCCAACCGCCATCGTCGCGTTGCGACGCGATCAGATGGCTGACCGCACCGGCGATGATCCCGCTGACTTGCGCGCCCTCGGGTGAATCCGGCTGTGCGGATCGGCGGAGATGGTTCAACACCGCGACGCCTCCCAAACAATCCGACGCGCTGCGGTCCAGCAAACTGGTCGGGAAACAACGCAGCGGCAAATACGTCTCGGCACGCACCAGGCTGTCCAGCAGAGACTGCTGTCGATCACCGCCGATCATCAACTCCAGCGACTGACCGCGAGTTTTTTGGTTCGGCTCCAATTGAATCAACGCCAGCGTGTTTTGGGACGCCACGCCGCTTGCCGTTTGATAGACCGGGAACCCATAGGGCAGCACCTCCGCCGTCGATACGTCGGTGTCCCCGGCGACGCCTTCGCTTCGGATCGTCAATTCAAACTGCACTTGATCCGACTCGGCGATCTCGACGGGAAACGTCAGCGTTTCGATCCCCGCATCCTTGACTTCGAGGGTCTTGTTCTGTTCCAGCGACCGGCTTCCCATGGCTGCTTTGAGCGCGACGTTGATTGTCCGCGGGCCTTCCAGCGAGTTGTGGACTTCGATGCGAACGTCCGCTTTGTCGCCGACGGTAAACGCCTGCGGCACGCGGAGCTGGCCGAACAACGACTTTCGCGTGACCAGATCGACCGACTGCGAACCGGCAAGCGTGTCAGTGCTGATTGCACTCGCACTGAGTTTCCAGGCCGTTGAATCGGCCGGCATCGTGATCTCGATCTCAGCCTTGCCGTCGGGGTCGGTGACGATGACGGGGTCCCAAAAACCGGTTTCGCCACTGATCGCTTGACCGAACATTCGAACGCCGGTGAGTTGGTTCAATTGATTGACTTCGTCGTCACTCATTCCATTGATCACCAGCAGTTTTCCGTCCAGGGTTAAACCGTTGATGGTGACGTCACGGCGTTGCAACGACTTGCTGTCGACACGACCGAGTTTGCTAATCGATGCGGGGGCCTTTGCACCCCAGAACGACCAATCCTGAGCCCATTGTCGATCGCCCAGCTGGCCCGCTTGAACGCCGCGATTGCCTGACAGAGGTCCCGTTTGCGCATACATCGACGTCGCCCGGCGTGTCGCAGTGGTCCCACCGGTCGATTGTTGCTGCATCCTGATCTGCGATTGCATCCGCTGCACCAGGGCGTCGTTGTCCACGTCGAAATGGACACCGAGCGATTGCCAAGAACTGACGTCTCCGGAATACGCGAAATCCTCGGCTTGGTTGGCTCCGAACGGTTCATCCTCGGTGATCACGTCTCCTGCAATCTCCGCGAATTTCAACGAAACCTCGCCGTCGGCGAAAACGTTTGCCGCCGCATCCGCTTCGGCCAGCCGCCGCGATCGTCGTTCCGATTCGACGAGCAAGGCTTCGTTGATCGATCGCGTTTGGGTCGAATAGCTGAATTCGCAGCTGGACGTTTGTCGTATCCGTCGTTGGCGAAGCCCGCTGGTAAAAGCCGCGACGATCTTCTGCCCATCGGCCCCGAATCGATCGAGCAAATTCGACTGAACCAGTGACATCGCCAGTTCGGCGGCCACCGGACGGCCACTCGAGTCGGTCACTTCGATGCCCACCTTGACGCGATCGGTCGGTTTGAGATCCGTCGTCGATGGTGTCAGTTTGACTTGCAATCGTTTGGCGACGACAAAACCACTGACGGCATGATGTAACTTGCTGCGCTGCATCACGCTGGCGGACAGGTAAAAATTCGGCGCCAGATCCGCGTCGATCGGGATGTCGATCTTGTTTTCGCCCTGTTTCAGTTGCACCAATCGGTGTCCCAGCACCGACGCTCCATCGAACGTCACGAGCGCCAACGCGGGGGCATCTCGCCAGTGCAATCGCACGCCCGCGTTGTCCCCAACCCGATAGTTGTGCTGATCGGCCAAGATCCGCAGACGCGTGGTGTCGTCGTCGCCCGAGATCTGTAACCGAGTCTGGCCGCTGACGGAATTCCCGAAACGGTCCTTGCCGGTCGCCCGCACGATGTAGGTTCCACCTCGCTCGATCTGGATCGTCTTGCCGGCTTGCCCTTCTTCGGCATCGGTCGTGACGTCGAATACTTCGATCCGTCGTTCTCCCGTGCGACCGCTCCCAATGCGTCGTGTCGTCAATCGGCTGCCTGTCCCGGACGCGCCGTCCGGCCGAGTGACTTCAAACACCTCCAACCGGACCGCGGTACCGACCGGTTTGTCTGCCGGGTCGACCACGTTGATGTTCACATCAAAGGTTTCACCGGCGATGTAGACCGATCGCCCCGTGGTGACGTTGACATTGAATCCACGTGTGGCCAGAAAGACCGTCTGAGATTGTCTGACGTTGCGTTGGGGGCAGGCGACATCGATCGCGATCGCTTGTGATTCGCTAAATCGGCGAGTCGGAAACTTGAGTTCGACTTTTCCGTCCGCATCGGTTTTCGCCGTCTCGCGTTCGCTTTCACCGCCGATCGAGTAGCTGATTTCTTCGCCCGGCAGCGGGGCGCCGTAGTAATACTCCAACGAAACCGTGGCGGTGATTTCGTCGCCACGAAAGTAGACGTCTTGGTCGGTCTGGATCGTCAGCTGTACCGGTTCCAACTTGAATTGTTTGACCTCGAACTGCGATTCAAACGACAGTTCCGGTTGATTCGGTGTCGAGCGTCGATGAAGGTGGATGCGGCATCGTCCGGGCACCGCGCTGGACGGCAGCACCATGTTGGTGTGAAGAGAACCGAATGCGTTTAGCGTCACCGTCTCCGTCTTCAAGTTTCGGCCGCGGGCATCGTAGACGTCCAACACGAACCTCTCACCCTTGCGAAACGTGAATCGGTCTTGATCGACCCACCGCACAATGCCTTTGATGTTGACCAATTCCCCCGGCCGATAGACGGGGCGATCGGTAAACAGATATCCCGTGGGCACCAAACCGACGGCGAAGTCCAGGCCGTTCAAATTGGTCACCGTCGATGCGATCTGGCCTTGGTGGACCGCAAACACACGCAAATCTTTGATGTCACGCAATCGCTTCGACTGCGAACGTACGATTCCTTCTGCATCGGTCACCAATTCCTCGAACACCGACGCACCGTCGCTGACCAGCACACTGACTCCCTCGGCCGGTTTTCCGGTTCGCATGTTTTGCGCGAACAAAAACAACTCGTTGCGAGACGATTTGACCAGGATGTCCAAATCACTGACGACGACCATGGTCGTGGCTTCCATCTTGTCACTGCTGACGGTGACCGCGGTGACGCCCGGCCCATCGACCGGAATCGTGACCTCCTGTTCGATTTGCTTGAAGGGTTCGTAATCATCGACCGCATGTTCAAACTGCTGGTCCGGGTCGATCAAAGCAATGTCCAGTTTTTCGACCCCGGTGGCCAGGTGCATCTTTCGAAAGTAGTCCGTCATGTCGATCGTGTAGACGGCCACAGAAACCTTCTCCAGATTTCGCGTGGTCAGCAAAATCCCGGCCTGTTCGTCGCTGCGGAATTTGCGTTTCGTCATCACCTGCAACTCGGGGCGGGTCAGCCGCGCGATCCGCTGCTTGGCAGCTGACTCACTGGCCCCCTTGACCTTCTTGTACGACTGGAGCGCTTCCTCGCGGCGCTGGAGTTGTTCTTCCAACGTGATGCCGATCCGCAACGACGCCAACGAAGCCTGCGCCGTATCGGGATACTTGTCGACCAGACGCTGCCAATCGGCGATCGCGTCCTCCAGCAACTCTCGGCAGGTTTGATTGAGTCGGATCTCGGTCCCGGATCGGCCTTTTTTGATCGCCGCGTCGACACGCTGTTGATGTCGGTCCAGCGCGTCGCGCCGATTCATTTCGCCGAATTGCAACAAGATGTTCGGCGCCCGTTGGTCCAGCGGATACTTGTTGAGGAACGTCTGCCACAGCGCCCTGGCCTTGGCAAAGTCTTTTTCGTTGAGTGCGTATTGGGCGGCGGCAAATTCCGCCCCGATGATTTTTTGTTGAACGTCAGGCCACTGCGAATCGGTCGGATGATTTTCCAGGAATTCCTTCCACGCTTCGATCGCTTTGTCAAACTCATTCTGGGCGAAATACGATTGCCCGAGCATCCGTCGCGCGATCGCCAATTGGTCGGATTCGCGATAGATCGGATTGGCGATCAAGCTTTCCAGTCGGTCGATCGCTTGGACGTTGCGTCGCCGCGATTCATAACCTTGGGCAATCTCCAGCTCGGCCTTGGCAGCGAGTGGGTGGTCGGGGTACGCCTTGAGAAACCGTTCTGCCAGGGTGACGGCCAGCTCGAGGTTGCCGTCGGTTGCCGGGTTCGGCAGCCCGTAGGTGTGGGCCAGTCGATACGTTGCATTGGCCAGTCGGTCGGCCAAGGACTCACTTGGGTCGAGCGGTGGATCGTGTTTAGAAAGAAGGTCTTGCCAAGTCCGACGCGCGGCGGAAGGCTGCTTGTTTTCCAGCTGGACCACCCCCAGCCGGTACATCGCATCGGACTGCAACTCGACCGACGCGGACACGCCTGAGTTCGGATCGGGATCGCCGTGCCGGGCGAGAAATGCTTGGTAGGCTTGCGTCGCCTGATCGAGCTGTTTCAGTTCTTCGATACAGCGTGCCACGCGAAACTCGATTTGTTGCCGGCGGCGAATGGTCGGTCCAAGCTTGTTGGCTTCGCGATAATACTCCAACGCCTGTTTGTAATCGGGTTGTTTGGCGCGCGAGGGATCATTGGCGGGGACGCCCTCGAAAAAGCGATCGGCAAACTCCAGGTAGATTTTTGCGAGTTCGTCTTTTCTGCCCCGCGAGAGCAATCGTTCGGCTTCGCGCTGATAGATTTCGCCGGCAACGTTGTACTGGCGATTCATCACCGCGACGGCCGCACGCCCGAACCTGGACCGGCTGACCCATTCGCTTTTGGGGAACCGTTTTTCCAGTTCCAGATAGGCCGCGACGGCATCGTCCCGTTGATCCGCGTGCGACAACGCGAGCGCTTTCAGATAAAGCAGGTAATCCGCCGCGGTGACAGCGTCGTTCTGTAGTTCTGACTCGATCGCCTTGACGGCGTCCTGATACCGTCTCGCTTGCATCGCGTCGTGAACGGCCGCCGGGATACCGACTACGCCGCTGATGGAAGGGCGCCGGACAGAGTCATCCGGACCGCCGGGGTCGGCGGCGACGCCATCCCCGAAGCCACCCCACACGAGCGAGACCAAGAACACCCCACGCAACAGGTTCGAGCCGAATCGAGCCATCATCGATACTCCACAGTAGCAAGCGTCCGGACGCCGATCGGATCAACGTCCCGGGCACGACAAGGTTTTCCACTACTCTAACCCATCCCCCGGGAGCGACGAACCGAAGGGTTGTAAACCAACTGTAAAAACATTCTCAGCGGCAGTCGCCGCGGATCGCCTGTTTCCAGATTGACCAAACCGCTTGTGTCGCTTCCAATTTGACCAACAGGTGGTTTTTGTCAGATTTGGAGCGATTGCCAATGCAGGTCATCCGGGGCAGTGTGAAAGACGTTGGGGAGCGTTTTGATGGTGTTCAAGTGACAGCCGGCGGCAGTCTTGCCGACGGTTTGGAAATCGATCATGACTAACGAGACGACGAAAGTGAAAGAAACGCCACTTGTCGTTGGTATCGGTGCGTCGGCGGGCGGACTGGAAGCGGTTCGCGAGTTCCTGCAACATCTGGGAAGGTGCCAGGATCTGGCGATCGTTCTCGTCTTGCATCACGATGCGTCCAGCAAACCGCTACTCGGTGACCTGTTGGATGCGGCGACGGAGATGACGGTGGCCGAAGTCACCGAACGAACGAAACTCCGACCCGGCGTCGTTTATCTCGCTCCCGCGAATCGCTTTTTGGACGTGAAGCACGGCGGCATTTTGCCCGTGGTTCCCGGCAGCGATGAAAGTCCGCTGAACTCGGTGGACCACTTTTTCCATTCGTTGGCCCGGGATCAAGCCGAGCGAGCCATCGGAATCGTTCTTTCGGGAACCGGTAGCGACGGCACCGTCGGACTGAAGGCGATCGGGGACGCCGGAGGGCTGACGTTTGCCCAGGACACCGCGTCGGCAAAGTACGACAGCATGCCTCGCAGCGCCGCCACGCTTGGGGCGGCCGATCACGTGTGCCGTCCGAGCGAGATGGCGGACGAACTGCGACGGTACACCGATCACCTGAATCGATACGGCGATGAGCAGTCCGTCGGTCGTGTTCAAAACCAAATTGCCGAAGCGATTCCACGAATCGCAGAGCACCTTTTCGAGGTGACCGGCCATCATTTCCAGCACTACAAAATCACCACGCTGACGCGTCGTCTGCTGCGGCGAATGCACGTTCTGAAGATTGCATCCGCCGCCGAGTACCTGTCCCACCTGCAACGGAGCGAGGAGGAAACACACGCGCTGTTTCGAGAACTGTTGATCGGCGTGACCGCGTTTTTCCGCGACCCCGAGGCCTTCAACGCGATCGCAACGACGGTGCTGCCGCAAATCTTTGACGGCAGACGTCCCGACGACGTCGTCCGCATCTGGGTGGCCGGGTGCAGTACCGGTGAAGAAGCCTATTCCTTGGCGATGCTCTGTCGCGAGCAGGTCGACGCGATGGAGGATCCGCCCGAAGTCAGGATTTTTGCGACCGACATCGACGATCGTGCGTTGCAGATCGCACGGACGGGGTCGTACCCGACCGGCATTGAAGATCACGTCAGCGCGGCGCGTTTGAAGCGATTTTTCGTCCGACGCGGCAAACGATATCAAGTCACCCAAGAGGTCCGCGAACTCGTTCTCTTTTCCAAGCACAATCTGATCAGTGACCCACCGTTCTCGCGACAGGACCTGATTTCGTGTCGCAACTTGCTCATCTACCTGGGTGAACATTTACAAGAAAAATTAATTCCGCTGTTTCACTACGCCACGCGGCCCGCGGGTTTCCTCTTTCTCGGTCCCAGCGAAACCATTTCGACGCACGGCGAATTATTCAAGTCATTCGACACCAAGTGCCGCATTTCACAACGCAAAGGCACAGCGACGGGGTCGATCAGTGCGCTGGTGACACGCCGCGGGGAGGTCAAACCGGTTCACGCCGGCGAAACACAGTCCGATGCGACGATCGATTTGAATGTCATCCGCCAACGCATTCTGTTGGACGAGTTCACACCCAAAGCCGTCGTGATCGACCAGACCGGTACGGTCCTGAACGCCTCGGACGGCGTCTCGAAGTATCTGGAAGTCTCCGGCGGGGATTTTCACAATCACATTATCAAGATGGCCCTGCCCAGTTTGAGGATCGGTTTGCGAGCCGCCCTCAGCGAGGCCAAGAAGGCGCGTCGACGGGTAACGCACGACCATCTGTCAATCCGTGATGGGGAGCTGATCCAACGGGTCATGTTGACCGTCCAGCCGATGCCCCAGTTGGGAGAGGACGCCGAATTATTCATGGTCGTCTTCCATGACGTCGGCGAACCGATGCGGCGTGAAGAATTTGATCACCCCCCGGACGCCAGCTCCACCGGCGATCACGACGCCGATGTCATCATCGCCCAATTGGAACGTGAACTCGAATCGACTCGAAGTGATCTGGAACGCACGCTCCAAGACATGGAGGCGGCCAACGAGGAGCTGAAATCGTCCAACGAAGAACTGTTGTCGATGAACGAAGAGCTGCAATCGGCCAACGAAGAGTTGGAAACGTCCAAGGAGGAGATCCGTGCCGGCAGTGATGCCGTGGCACGCGCCCACGCCGACCTGGAGAATCTGCTGCGCAGCACGCAGATCGCAACCGTGTTCCTGGACAACGAACGACGGATTCGAAGTTTCACGCCGGCGATCAAGGAAATCTACGCACTGATTCCGACCGACGTCGGCAGGCCGCTGGAGCATTTTGTCCCCCGCGTTCGCAACATGCCACCGCTACCCGATCCGGCAACGATTCAATCCACCGGTGTCATCGAAGACACGGTGGTCGGCGAATCCGGCCGCTCCTACATTCGCCGCGTTTCGCCCTACCGATCCCGCGGCGGGCTGACCGACGGCATCGTCGTGACCTTCGTCGATGTCTCTGAACTTGTCGAGCGCGAGGCCATGTTGGCGTCGCTGATGAGTTCGACCGCGGAAGGGATCTACGGCATCGACCTGGATGGCAGATGCACGTTCGCCAACGCCGCCTGTGCCAAGTTGCTCGGTTATCAAAACGCGGACGCGTTTCTGGGGCAATCCATGCATGACATGATTCACCACTCGCGTCGCGATGGTTCAACGTATGGTGCCGACGAATGCCGAATCGCGCGAGCCTTTCGCAACGGAGAACCGGTGCACGTCGATGACGAATGTTTCTGGCGCACCGATGGATCGTCGTTTGATGTGGAGTACTGGTCACACCCGCAAATCCGAGACGGTGAAACGGTAGGCTGTGTCGTCACCTTCATCGATATCACCGAGCGTCGCAGCGCTGAAACGGAACTGGCCGATGCCAAGGATCGGCTCGAATTGTCATTGCAGATCGCCGATGTGGCTCCCTGGAGTTGGGACGTGCGTTCGGGACAGCCGATCAGCAATCCGATCCTGAACCGGTTGTTCGGTTTTGCCGAAAACGAGTCGCCGTCGCTCCATGACTTTCTCGAACGTATCGATCCATCCGTTCGAAATCACATCTCGTCGGCGATCCAAAATGCGATCGCCGAGGGCAACATCTACGACGAGGAATATCCGGTCCGTTTGCCCAGCGGGGAGGTGCGACACCTCCGCGCACGCGGCCGCGTGAGGAGGTCCGCAGACGGTGTGGCCGAGGATTTCTTTGGTGTCGTCGTCGATATCACCGACCGTAAACGTCGCGAGTTGGACCTTGCCGACCGCGAAGCGCACTTGCGTCGCGTCATCAACAACCAACTCGGTTTGGTCGGTGTGATCGACCGCGGGGGACGGTTGCTGGAAATCGACGACGGATCACTGCAGATCGCCCGGGCGCGGCGGGAAGACGTGGTCGGCAAACCCTTTGCCGAAGCGCCGTGGTGGAACTACGACCCCGCAGTGGTTCAACAGACGCGAGCGGCCATGGCTCGGGCCTTTGCCGGTGAAGTCGTCCGGTATGACGTGTCACTGTTCGCACACGGCAGCGACGGGGTGATGATCGATTTCATGATCGCGCCCGTCTTTGACGCCGACGGAAATGTCGAATTCTTGATCCCATCCGGCGTCGACATCCGCGATCGCGTCAAGATCGAGAAAGAACAACGGTCGGTGACGCGGCGGATGGAGATGGCGTTGCGTGCCGGCGGCATGGCGGCGTGGGAATGGACGCCGACAAAAAGTATCTGGACGCCCGAACTGTACGAGCTGCTCGGCATCGACTCCGACCAGGAAGCCTGCTCCGATCTGTTCTTCTCCTTGGTGCACCCCGACGACGTCGAGCCGCTCAAACAGGCGTGGCAAGATGCGATCGAGGGCTCAGATACCTACGATAGCGAGTTCCGCATCATTCGCCCCGACGGTGCAATTCGCTGGATGAACGGACTCGGCGAAGTCGTTCGCGACCAGGGCAAAGTCATCCAAATGTACGGCGTCAATTGGGATTCGACCGAGGAACACTTGCAGGCCGAGGCTCTCCGCGAGAGTGAACGCCGAGCTCATCAAGCCAGTGCGTCAAAAAGTGAGTTCCTGGCCAACATGTCGCACGAGATCCGGACGCCGATGACCGCCATCCTGGGCTACGCCGAACTGCTCAAGGATCTGGTCGATCACCACGAGTCGCAGCAATACCTGCAAACCATTCGACGCAACGGAGATTACCTGCTGGAAATCATCAATGACATTCTGGACCTGTCCAAAATTGAAGCCGGGAAACTGGATGTCCAACAAGAACGTTTCGAACCCTGCCGGTTGATCGAAGATGTCCGAAGCATCATGGAAGTCCGCGCGAAAGAGGGCGGCCTGACCCTCGAAATCGAGTATGACGGCAAACTGCCCCGGATGATCCTGTCCGATGCAAAGCGGCTTAAACAGATCCTCATCAACCTGGTGGGAAACGCGATCAAGTTTACCAAGCAAGGCGGGGTCAAGATTCGCATTCGGTTCGAGGTTTCCTCGCAACAATTGCAGTTCGACGTGATTGATACGGGGATCGGCATTTCTGCGGAACAGATGTCGCAACTGTTCAAACCGTTTTCACAAGGCGACGCCAGCGTGACGCGTCACTTCGGCGGCACCGGACTGGGCCTTGCCATCAGCCAACGGTTGGCTGAAATGCTCGGTGGCAACATCTCCGCCAGCAGTACCGAAGGTGTCGGCAGTACCTTCACTCTGCGTATCGCGACGGGCGATGTCTCTCCGTCGGATCTGGTTCGCTATCTGGAACCCCGTTCAGATGGCGGCTCCGGCCCGACGCCCCCGACTTCCACCCTGGGCAAACTCTCCTGCCATGTGCTGATCGTCGACGACCGTCAAGACATCCGTTTTCTGAGCAGACACATTCTCACCAAGGCCGGCGCGACGGTGGATGAGTGCGAGGACGGCGTGCAGGCGGTCGAGCATCTCAGCGCGTGTTTGAAAACGGGAGACTGTCCCGACCTGATCTTACTCGACATGCAAATGCCAAATCTGGACGGCTACTCGACCTCAAAAAAATTGCGCGAGATCGGATACCGTGGTCCGATCATCGCATTGACGGCCGATGCCATGCAGGGAGACATGAACAAGTGCTTGGAAGCGGGCTGCAATGACTACCTCTCCAAACCCATCGACGCGGCAAAGATGATCCGCGTCGTAGGAGAGGCGACGTCGGTTGATTCGCCGTCAGGCTGCACCAAGGCGAATCACCGTTGAAACGTTTCCAAGGATGTCGGTCCGGTCGTTTTCAGCATGCTCTCGGCGTCCGCCAATCGGATGTCGTCCCCTGTGATAATCAACAGCCGCGCCCCGTTGCGAACTTTGGCTTCGTAGCTCTCGGCGACTCGGTCGTCGACGCCCCAGCTTTCGACCGCACCGAGCAGTCCGCCGCCGACGGCGCCCGCGGCCATCCCGAAAATCGGTCCGGCGACGAGCAATGGTCCCATCAACGTCATGGAACCCAGTGCAGCGCCGAGTGTTCCACCCGCCAGGGTCGACGCGGCCGCCGTTTTCTCACTCGACGGCGAAACCGGCGTCGTGTCTTCGGCGGCGTCAAGCTCGGACAAACTCTCGTCGTCGGCGTGCTTGACCGTCGACACTTCGTCTTCGGTGAAATGTGCCTTCTCCAGCACTTCGATCGCGGTTCGAAAGTCTTGTTCGTTGTTGAATTCGGCAATCAGGCAATTTGAGGTCATGGTACGGTTTCCTTTGGTTTAGCGATAAAAAGGTCTGGTCGGCGGATCAGTGATCGTTCGTCATCAACCCGCTTCCGGACGACGGATTTCCTCGACCACGCGGACCGCGTTGCTTTCCGGTTGAATGCCGTTTCCGAAGCGGACGGCGTACACTTGAGTGGCCTCGGCGCCCAACAGCACGATCATCGAGGAGTAATAAACCCAGACCAGGATCACGGCGAGTGACGCCGCCGCCGTCCCCAGCTCCGCCCCGGGCTCGCTGAACGAAAAGTAAACCTGCATCGCAAATCGGCCGGCCAGAAACAGCGCCGTCGTGATCGCTGCACCGGCAAACACGTTCCGCCACTGCACCACCGCATCAGGCATGAACTTGAAGATCGCTGCGAACACGACGAAAACCACCGCAGCCTGCACCAGGTAGTTGATCACCGCAGCCACTCCGCCGTCCACGCCCAGGATTGCACCCAGTTGTTCCCCGGCGGTCGAGAGCACCGATGAAACGACGATGGAAACGAGCAGCAAGAATCCGAGCGCCAGAATCATTGCCAACGAGATGATGCGTTTGACCAAGACCGTCAGAATGCTCGATGTGTCCGGGTCGGGTTTGACCTGCCAGACTCGATTCAACGAATCTTGCAGCGCCCCGACGACTCCGGTCGCCCCGACGATGATGCCGGCAAAGCTGATCAGCGATTTCCACCATGTCCCGCCGGATTCTCGGTTGTTGCGCAGAATCTTGGTGATCCCCTCCGCTGCCGATTGATTGCCGAGCATTTCCGTGGCTTGTTCTTCCAGCACCGATTGCGCCCGCTGCTTGGCGTTTTCGGATTCATACGCGATCGACATTCCGAACGTCAGCACGGTCAACAACAGGAACAGCAACGGTGGCAACGCGAATGCGGTGTAGTAGGCGAGTGCGGCCGCCATGGTGGTGCAGCGATCTTTGGCAAACTCGTCAAAGGTGTGCTTGAGAAAATCCATCGTGTTGGCGGTGGTCGTGAGTTTCGCGGTTCAAGAAATCGGTTTCTCTGGGGAACGGCAAGTTCCATGCCAGCGGGCCGTTAACTTGATCCCGTGAGCAATCAGCCAGCACGCCAACGCCCACACCAATCCGGCCGCCCATCCGGCCAAGACGTCGGTGGGATAGTGGACACCCATGTAAACGCGACTGATTCCGACCAGCACCGTCAACGCAACCGCGACGGCGAGGGCATACAATCGCAACCAGATGTTCCTCAGCACCGGAGCGATCAACGCGGCGAGTGTCAGATAGACAAGGGCCGCCATCATCGAATGCCCACTCGGGAAGCTGCTCGTGTAGACATGCGACAGATGGGGGACCAAGTCGGGCCGCGGCCGAGCAAACAGCGACTTCATCCACAAACTCACGCCCATTCCGCTCAACGTCGACACCACCAAGACGAGCATGGTGCGATAAGCACGATTGATCGCCAGGAACCCGGCTGCTGATGCAACGGCGATCAACATGACCGCTATTCCACCAAGCGCCGTCAAGTCGCGCCCCGCTTCCTCCATCCAGGTCGGCCCGATCGGATCAGACACATCGCTCGAATCTCTCAGGCTGCGGACCACCCATCGATCAAACGTCTCGGTGCTCCCCTCCAGGACTTCGTCGGCCAATTCGATAAACCCCCAAGCCGCCAGCACGACGACCAGCAGCCCCAGCAGCGCGAGGGGTTCGCGATCACGTAAAAAGCGGACCAATCGGACGAGGTGCCGATGAACGTTTCGATCACGGAAGGGCTTCATGCTCGATTCGTTTGGCAACTCGCATGCCGATCAGCCGGGGGCGCTGTCGCCTACCACGTAGCGGTCGGGGGCCGTCGGCGAGAGCGGAAGGCAGAATGGTGCTCCGCAAGTCATCTCCCCATCTCCCCATCTCCCCATCTCCTTGTCTCCTTGTCTCCTTGTCTCCTCATCCAGTGCGCCGACGTGCCATTCTCCATCGGTCGCTGAGTCGGTCGCTGAGCAACGGACGGGACCGTAGCGACCGTCATTGAAATGGCACGGCATCTGCATGTAGACCCCGCTGAAAACCTTTCATCACACTTCAACATCAAATTATTTGACAATGACGAATCACACGAATATCCAAACAGTCCATGGGATCACGCACCCGATTGTGGCCGGCCCTCCGCTGATCGGAAACGCCGGCGCACCGTCGACCGACAGGTATCGCGAAGAAACGGCCGAGCGACTCCGACGCAGCACCGAGGCGGCCGAGTCCGATCAATCGTCGGATGCATCAGAGGATTGAATCACGGATGACCGTCAGCACGAACCCTGTGCGCCAAGACGAATCGCCTGAAGAGGCCTCGTTAGAACTGGACTACCATGTCATTTGGAATGCAGGGTCCGGGAAAGCGGATCAGATCGTCCAGCTTCGACGATTGTTGGCTGGTTTCGCGACGCGGTGGACAAAAATCCGTCGCGACGTTGATTTGCGAGAGGCGATGACCGAATCTCGTTGCCGCACCGTCATCGCCGCCGGCGGCGACGGCACGGTGAACGCCGTCGTGAACGCTTTGATGGGGCTGGACGCTCGCTCGCGTCCCAGTCTGTCCATTATCCCTCTGGGAACGGCCAACGACTTCGCCGGTACGTTGGCAGTTTCAGATGACGTCGTTGAAGCGGTGCAGCAGATGCGGAAAAGCGAGCCGCACTTCATCGACATCGTGCAAGTCCACGCCGATGGGTTTCAGCAGTACTTTGCAAACGTTGCCGCCGGCGGGAACTGCGTCAGGGTGTCCGAAGTGATGACCGACGAGATCAAGCAGCGCTGGGGGGCGATGAGTTACGTCCGGGGGGCGGTTTCCGTTTTGGCGGATATGTTGAGCTATCGGGTTCAAGTCGACATGGACGGTGAGCAACTGGAACTTGACAGCTGGGCCATTCTGGTTGCCAACGGCCGTACCAATGCGGGACGCATTGAAATTGCGCCCGCGGCGTCACCGACCGACGGGTTGCTTGATATCGTTTTGATCAAGGATGGCACGGTGGCGGACATGGCAGAGATCGTGACACGCAACCTGACCGGATCCTTCGGTCGCTGTGATCAAGTGATTCATCGACAGGCAAAGTGCCTGGAACTTCGATCAAGCCCGGCAATGCGTTTCACACTCGACGGTGAAATGGTGGACGCGGAACCGATCCGGTTTTGCATCGAACCGGCGGCGATCAAAATGTTTGTCGGCAAACGGTTTCAGCCCGACGGGGCTACGCTGTGAACCATTTTTTAGCGGTAGGGCGCGAGCCCTCCGGTGTTGTGGCAACGATGAACAACCGGAGGGCTCGCGCCCTGCCGCTAAAACCTAAAGAAGCGTAGGGAAAAAATGCTTCACAGCGTTACCGAGGGGGGACGCGTTGATCTCGGTTAGGATCGACTCGGAAACCCAGTGTCGGTTCTTATCGTGGGCGTACCGCGGAAAAGCACTGACCCCTTCTCCGCGCTGCATCTCGCGGCCAATTGGGGTGGGGCGTCGTGACGAACTTGGTGTACATTATCGACCATGTTTACAGAAACTGACGGCAGTAGAAAAACGATCGGCGACGTGGACGTCTTGTTTCACGACGGGCTCTACCACTTATTCCACCTCGTCCTGCCCAACCATGACTTCATCGCACACGCCGTCAGCACCGACGCATTGAATTGGCGGCGAGTCAACAACGCGTTGTTCATCGGCGATCCCGGCAGCTGGGACGACTTGATGCTGTGGACGATGCATGTTTCGCCCGATCCCCATCATTCCGGTCGCTGGCGAATGTTCTACACCGGTCTGTCGCGGCGAGATCAAGGCAACTTTCAACGGCTGGGGATGGCGGTCAGCGACGATCTGTTTCATTGGGAAAAGGCGCCCGTGCGGTGGGAGGATCACCGCGGCCCGAGGGACCCCGAACGTGTCAAACGTGCGCTGCAGCAAAGTCGAGCCACATCGGCGGACCCCCGTCACGCCATGTTCGATCCAACGAGTTGTTTTCCCTTGGAGCCGGATCCCGAGTACTACGAAGCGTCACTCGACGAGGGGCGACACTGGGTCAGCTTTCGCGATCCGTTCTACCACCATGACGGAAACGATGGCTGGCTGATGGCGGCCGGGCGAGTCAACACGGGACCGGTCGTTCGCCGCGGCTGTGTCGCGTTGATGAAGGAAGTCGAACCCAACCACTTTGTCGCGCACCCGCCGCTGCATCATCCGCGTCTGTACGATGACATCGAAGTGCCGAATCTGATCGTCGTCGACGACGACCACTATTTGATCGGCAGCATTCGTGAAGATGCAAAAATCCGCTATTGGCACACCGACGAGATCGGCCACCGTTGGCAAAGCTACCACGACAACGTGTTGCTGCCCCAAGGCAACTATGCGGGGCGAGTTTGTCGTGATCAACAGGGGTGGTTGTTGTGGAATTTCTATTCGATGAACCGGGAGGACAGGACGGCGGAAAACTTGATGCCACCGCCGAAACGTTTGGTGAAGAACGAACACGGACTGCTCCGCGCGGTGACATTTGAAGGGATCGCGGAATTCGTGGTGGAATCGCTCGATGCAAAGTGCATTCACAGCCTGATCGAAGACGTGGGCCCCCAGATGCGACAATGTCGCGTCGACGGCGGACATCTGGACTTGGCCTGTGAAAGTGGATTTCAAGCCTTCCTGTTCGATGACCGATTGGATCACTTTCGATTCCAGGCCAAACTGGAAATGCAGGGCCTCGGAAAGTGCGGTCTGGTCTTCCGCCTCGATCCCGAATCACGTGATGGTTACTACATTTCGTTGGACATGCTCAAGGGAGTGGTCCAACTGCGGGCCTGGGGAACCGGCGAGGACGGCAGTCGCGAACAGATGATGCAGTTTCATCCGCTGCAATCCGGTTTCTGGTATTCCCAGGTTCGAGACGCGATCGCGGTGCAATTGATCGTCTTCGGAAGCTACATCGAATTGTCCGTCAATGGACGAGTCGTGTTGTCCTTGGCAGACCAAAGTTTTGAAACGGGAAACTTGGGGGTCTATTTGGAGACCGCAGAGGTGACGGTTTCCGAGATCCAATTGGATCGACTGGCGCCGCCAAACCAAACCGACGAGCACCTGGCCAGCGGGTGACCGATGCAAGCGATCAAGCCGATGATCGCCACTGGCGGGGCGGACGTGATGCGTCGTTCGGAATGATCGCGATCATGATCAGAAACAGACCGACGACGATATGGTTTTGGTGAATCGGGGGCGGGGGAAGTTCCGCAAAACGCCCCCAGAATGTCAGCCCGGTCGCGACGACCAGAATCAACACGTGCGCATGCCGCGTCGGGGACCAGTACGACAACCCGGCAAGTATCGCAACCAGCAACGCGATCAACGAGTCGACCAGCACAAACGATTCGCTGTCTTGGACCCGAAACACAAACGGGCTGGCCGCCAGCCACACCGCGGTCATGATTTCAACGACCCGTCCCCACATCACGCCGTCCCCCGTGACAACAAGGTTTCCGCCGCGCGATCGATCGCGTCACTGCGATTGCCCCAAAATGCATCCCACACGATTCGTAGATCGTGGTTCTGTTGCCAAACAATCCACAAGTAGGTCAGAGACGCCCGGACCTCATCCCACGCCCAGTAAACGAGGATCAAGGAGATCACCGCCGTCACCAGGCACAGAAAGCACCATGAACCGACGATGAACGCCTGGAACAGGACCAACACGACGCTGACAATCCCCAGCGGAATCACATCGATGCCGAACAGGATCACCAACCAGGGGCGGTACTGCCACCGCCGCGTGGACCCGGCCAATCCCAAAATCGCGTCACCGAGGTAGGCCAGTACTCCGAGCGCAGCATCATGGATGCCGAGGATGCCGTACATTTGCCCGGCCGTCTTCGACTTCAAGACCTCCGCCGTGCCACTGCCAAAGAACGGATCCCAGGCGGTTTCGATCAGCCCCCATTGGTACAGCGACAAGTGCGTGGAGATGACCGCGGCGACGAATGCCAGAATGCAAATCGGAATCCGCTGTGACCACGCCGACGGGTTGTGTGAATAGGGCGGGACGTTGCGGTCCAAGTCGTCGACAGGGAGTGTTGCGTGCGACATCGGTGTTACCGGTTCAGGCCGTTCTTGCGATACCACTGATCGGGATCCTGCTTCAAGCCGTCAATGATCGTCGGCAACCGGTCGATCAGCCGACGCTTTGGTTCCCAACCGAGCAGCTGTTTGGCCCGCGAGAGATCCAGTGCGTAGTGGTCATCGGCCATGTTGACCATAAAAGGCTTGATGAACGCTTCGCCATCGGACAGCGTGTCGGTGACCGAAGCGCCGACTTTCGCAAGCGGTTTGGGAACACACAGCGTCGTCCACCGCTCGCCGTGAACCAGTCGCCCGATTTCATCTTGAAGCGTTTCGTAGGAGGGGGGATCGGGCTCGCCGATCAAAATGGCCGTCTTGGCTTCGATTTGATCGCGTCGCTCGACGGTCGCCACGACCGCATCGACCGCGTCGTCGAGATGAACCGCCGCTTGTCCGGTCTCGGTGTCGCCGGGAAAAAAATAGCTTTGGAAATCCTTCTCGTGAATGCGTTTAATCTGCTGCACGATCGTCGGTTGACGTCCGTCATCGGTGTAGACACCGGCGATCCGCAAGAACACCGATCGCACTCCGGGGTGGCCTTCACGAATCAGCCGTTCGGTGCGGATTTTGCTTTCCGGATACGGCCATTTCGCCAACAGCGGATCGGTTTCGCTGATGTGTTGGCCCGGTTCACAGGGTGCGTGCACCAGCATCGTGCTGCTGAAAATGAATTGTTGCAGCTCAAACTCGTTCAAGGCGTTGAGCAACCGATCGGTGCCATGGACCGTGACTTCGTCATACGCTTCGCTGTCTTCGCCGGAAAAATCATAATACGCCGCCAGATGAACAACGCTGGCGAGCTTGCCGTCGGTGCGCCGTCGAACATCCGCGACCGCGCCGCGGACATTCTCGTAGCTGGTCAGGTCGCACTCAATGTCATGCACGTTGGCGCAACGCTTCGGCGGCTCGGGCAACCCGACTCGATCGAATCCGAAAACTTCATAGCCGCGATCGGCCAGTTCGCGGCAAACCGGTTGGCCCAGCAGACCCGAGCTTCCCGTGACGAGGACGGCAGGACGTGGTACAGACATGAATCACTCCGCTTGGAAAAAAAATCGTTCGCAATTTGTTTCTGCAAACAGCATGCCACTGCGAACCCCCGAAGACGCCTCCACAGATGACAACGTCGCGTCATGCGGCCATCTGTCGTTGCTGCGCAACGCGATCCCTGGTGATGTTCAACAGGGCATAAAAAAACGCTGCGACCATCGGACCGACAAAAATGCCCCACAACCCCATCAACTTGAGAGCTCCCAGCACGGTCACCAAAGCGACAAACGGATGCAGCTTTGCTTGGTTACCGATCACATAGGCACGAACCAGATTGTCCGATGACGAGACAATCGCGGCGCCGTACACTGCCAGCCCGATTCCGGACGCGTAGTGCCCATCGAACAACAGCCACGCCGCGACGCAGCCCCAGACGGCGGCGGATCCCAGCACCGGGACGAATGACGAGAACATCGTCAGCACGATCAGCAGCCAAACGTTCGGAACGCCTAACACCGCGAATGCAACGCCCGATAACGTCGCTTGCACCACGCCCGCCACCACGGTCCCCAATACAACGCCGCGACAGACCGATTGGAAACGATCGGTCAACCGTCGCTCCTCCTGGTTTTTCAGCGGCATCATGCGATGCAATTCCCGCAAAAACACATCGCGATCGGCGAGGAAATAGTACAGAGCCAGCATCATGATCGCCAAGCTGACGGCGAACGTGAAGAAATCCGAGAGCAACCCGCGAGTCTTGTTGTACAACTCCGCCGCCACGCCGTCGGTGATCCGCGAAGCCGCTCGCCTCAATTGCTCTCGATGCCCCCGCGGCAAGTGGTTGTCGAGCTGCTCGATCGCACTGCCGATCCTTGTTTCTTCGATGATCTCGACCGTTTGGTCGATCCCGTTGTTTGACGGCGCATCGAATCGCTCCGCGACGTCCGTTCCGATCTGCATGACTTGTGTGCCGGCCATCAGCAGGGTGACGCCGATCGGCAGCAACACCGCGACGACCACCAGCAACGTCGTCGCACCGGCCGCGATTCGGATGTGACCGGCCAACCGATCGGTCAACCAACGGTGCAAGGGGGCAAACAAGACCGTCAACACCAAAGCCACGAAGATCGCCACGAGAAACGGCTTGATGACATGGAAGAACAGCAGCCCGGACAGTGCGACCGTGCCGATCAAAAGCCAGAACGAAAGATGACGTGGCATGTCTGGCTGCTCCTAGCTCGTTGTTCCGGGCTCGTTGGTCACGCGTCCGTGGCGGAACTGATGTTGGCCGCTTTCGCCGTGCTCGTCTCGCCGGGTTGACGCGACTCCCAACTTTTCAGTTGGTCAAACTTGTTTTGCAGTTGCTCGGTCAGGCCCGTCAATGCTCCACCGCGATGCATCGCGGGGTCGCGGCACATGTCTTTGACACGGTTTTCTAACTCGACTTGCAACGTCCGGTCGGCCTGGCGAGCATAGCCGCTCATCAACAGCGCCTTCAGCAACTCGTCAACCGCCGCGTCGTCCATCGTCGGATCCGACGAAGTGTTCTCAAGCCGCGTGCAGCAAATCGAGGCAAGCTTGTCGAGCTGTTTTTCGATCTGCGGATTTGTTTTACTCATGTTTCGTTTTTCAGTTTGAAGCTCGTTGATAAACAGATGATCTGCTGTGGCCCACTCCATCGCCGTCGAATGGCTGCAGCGTTTGAAAGGGGCAGCAATCGATATGCCAAAGCGTCGCGACCCGGCGTGCCCCTCCCCGGGGCCATCCCGAACAGCGCCCGCTTCAGTGAAAGCGTGCCATTGAATTGCGTGAGAATGATCGCCAGGACTTTCGGCGCGGTCTGAATGGCATGTTCGTTGCATCGGCGATCGAAGATGATTGAATTCACCGAACTACCGCTGCCGGCCAACGTCGCGATCTTCGCGGCCGGATCGATCCTCGTTTGGTTGGCAGGCACAAAACTCAGTCGTTACGTCGATCTGTTCGCCGATCGAACAGGGATCGGTAAAGCATTCGCCGGTGCTTTGTTGCTCGGTGGGGCGACCAGCCTGCCGGAATTGGCAACGACCTGCACCGCCGCATACTCAGGCGCGGCGCAGTTGGCGGGAGCGAACTTGCTTGGCGGAGTCACCATGCAAATCGCCGTGCTGGCAATCATCGACGCGGTGGTGTTGCGAGGCCGACCGCTGACGCTGTTCTCGCCGCAATCCTCCTTGCTGATGGTCGGTGTGATGTTGATTGCGCTCATTGCGCTCGCCTCCGCCGCGCTCAGCAGCGGCGAATTGTGGTCGATCGCCCACCTTGGCGTCTGGCCGGTGGTGTTGTTCGGTTTCTATGTCTTTTCCGTGTGGGTGATCTATCGCTACGAAGGCGACCCACGCTGGAAGCCGAGTGGAGAGCTGGCCCAGCCGCCCGAATCGGCCCGAGACCTAAAGGACGCCTACCATGCCGACTACGCAGAGACCTCGACGAAGGCGTTGGTCGGATTCTTCACGGTCGCCTCCCTCGCCGTGCTCATCGGAGGCTTCTTCGTCGCGAAAACCGGTGAAGCGATCGCGGAACAAACCGGGATCGGCCAGAGTTTTGTCGGCGCGACGTTGGTCGCGTTGGCAACCAGCCTGCCCGAGGTCAGCACGACGTATTCCGCGGTTCGATTCGGTGCCTACAGCATGGCGGCGGCGAACATCCTGGGGACCAACTCGATCGAAATCGCGTTGTTCTTGCCGGCCGACCTGACCTATCGCGACGGTGCGATTTTTGATGCCATGACCCCATCGTCCGGTTTTCTCGCCGCCTTGGGGATTGTCGTCACCAGTTTGTACCTGTGGGGAATTTTGGAACGGCGTGACCGCACGATTTTAGGCATGGGCAGCGACTCCTTCGCCGTCTTGCTGGTGTACGCAATCGGATTGGCGATCTATTCGACACTGTAAAGTCACTGCCCTGAACCGAACATCCCGTCCGCAATCACCGTGGTCGACCACCGCGCGATTTGGTTGACGATCGACCAACCGGGTGCATGAGCGACAGCCGTCGGTGCCTGGGATTTGGGCGATCTCAGTGTCGGGTCTTGCGAGTGAGATAGGCTTCCAGCCTGTCATTCCAGCGTGGGATAGGCTTCCAGCCTGTCATTCCAGCGTCGACAGACTGGAAGCCTATCCCACTTGTTCTTCCGACGGTCCCTAGTAACGAAAGATCGCCAGCAGCGTTGAGTTGCCCGGCATCTGTTCCGCCTCGCATTGGAACACCTCTCCGCCGTGACGTAGAGTCTCGATCACGGTCGAGTTGAAATGCTCCGCCTCTGATTGACTGCCGGCGATCACCAACGACTCGATGCGACCGTTGGAGGCCGCTGCGATGATTTCAGAGACGTCATCGGAACCTTGGGACTGCGCGATGGCGTTGGCGAATGGTTCCAGATCATTCTGGCCGTCACCGCTCTGCTGGTCGGCCACCGCCTGGCGGACTCGCTCTCGCAATTCATGATCGCTCCATTGCGACGGGCTTCCTTCCACCCTCGCATCGACACCTACATCCGTCGTCGCTTCGAAATGCCCGGCCACTTCGGTTGTCGCAACCAATACCAGCGGGATTCCGGTGTTGTAAACCACCGCGCCGACCTGATCACCGACCAGCGAAAGGTATTGATCGCGATCCGCCGCGATCTTGTCTTCTCCCTCGCCGTGCCCGTGATACATCGCCGTCGACGTCGCCCCGACGCCTCCGTGACTGCGGTGGCTGGTGTTCTGCAGGCTTTCTTCGGGATCACGCGGCAAAACGAGATCGTGAAAGGTGGCCGGAAGCACCTCGGTTTGAATCAGGCTGAGCGATTCGCCGTCAAATCGGAATAGACTGGCGCTGTCCCAGGTCAACGCGAGTACAAACTGACTGTCGCCTGTCGTCCGCTGACGCACCAACGGCAACAACCAAAACGAATCTCCGACGAACACACGCACTGGAATGGCTCGGTTGACGCGGATCACACGGGCTTTGTCGGGGGTCAAAAAAATCGCCAGCCCTTCGCTTTGATGTTGCCAGAAATCAAAATTGGTGGATAGCGATTCAACGGGTTCAATCATCGCGCAGTCATGCCCGGCTTCTTCGAGTTGCCGTGTCGCTTCGCCGAGCAAATTTTTGAACAGAATCGCATTCTGTTGAGTCTCGGGGCCGCAGCGGTAGGTCGGCATCAAGATCGACACACAGGGATTCGCGCTCGTATCGGCCAGTTCTTTTAAATCGCCCGCTTTCAGACGACGTGGTGAGAGTTTGTTGGTGATCGTGGACATCGCGATCTCGCTTGGGAAGGAGGAAACGTTCTGTTTCTTGCAACTCAGATGCAAACGCGATGCCGAATGCCTTCCAGCGGATTCACTGATGCATGCCGCGAGCACGCTCGAGCCACCTAAACAACACACCGTGATTGCCAGGACCGGATGATCCAATGCAGACCATCGATGGCATGGATCATGCACGACCGCCACCGTGACACGTCAACCATCCTCTCTTCTTGCTGAGATTCGCCTCATGTCGATTCATCGAGCTGCCGCGTCCCGCGCATCAAACAGTCCATCATGGTACGGAAATGAGCCCCGTTCGACGCCCGAAGTCCCGTCTCGGCTTGAATCCTTTGGACGGTCAGGGGATGTCGCCAAGGGTGTCGTCTACTTGTTCGAAACAATGCGAAAATCCATGACACTCCTGATGTTGGCCATCATGAGCACGCTGGCGAGCGCTGACGATTCCGAGACCAAATTGATTCGAGAAGTGGAACAGGCGATCCTGAATCAGACGAATGACTTTCGGAAAAAGCATGACTTGCCGCCGGTCAGTTCGGATAAAGCGTTGGACGCAACAGCATCTAGGTTTGCAACCTTTATGGCTGAGTCGGGAAAGTACGGGCACAACGCCGACGGCCGAACACCGGCTCAACGAGCGAAAGACGCCGGGTATCTGTACTGCGTTGTGCGTGAAAATATCGCTTACCGTACGAACACCGGTGAGCTGACGGCCGAGTCGCTGATCGACGTCTTTGTGCAAGGCTGGATCGATTCTCCGCCACACCGGGAAAATCTGTTGGCCGACTTCGTCACCGAAACGGGCATTTCCGTCGCATCCACCGATGGCGTGACGTATTACGCTGTCCAACTGTTCGGGCGGCCGAAATCCTCTGCGATCCAAGTCCGAGTGACCAACAAGACCAAACAAACTCGAACGCTGGTCGTCACGTCCAACGACAGCGAAGACGAGGTCGAGCTGCCATCGCGTTCAATCATCACGATGAGGCGATGTTTCCCGGCCATGTTAAGCTTGATTGATTCCGATTCGAAAATCGAAGTCAAAAAGTCCATCGAATTGGCAATCACAGACGACGGTCTGACGACTCGCTGACCACCGCATCCCGCGCCGTTTCGCCGATCGCATGGTGGACGATTCTCCGCACGTCTCCATCCGGACCGGCTGCTCCCCGCTGTCGATCCGCCCCTGTGCCTCGATCAAACAACCGATGCACGTACTCGTGGACGCACTGCAGGTCACCGGTGATTTCTAACGCCGGGCGTACCTCTTCGAGCAAGCGAAGTACCGCCGCTTTGGCGGGCCGTTTTTCGCAGCTCAGTGGATCCACCAGATCCTCGCTGATGCCATAACGTGCGGCATGCCACGTCGCGTACGACAGCAAACTCGAGCGTATCGGGCGGGTGATGCGATTCGATTGGATGTCCCGCATCGCCTGCATCACGATCGCCCGTACCAGACCTGCATAGCCGACGGTTTCTTCGACAGACAGCATCACATCGGCGCCGCGAAATTCGATCGTCGGGACTTTGGTCGGCAAGCGAATGTCCCAGTAAATGAAGCTTTCGTCCTTGATCGCCCCGGAACGCACCAGGTCATTGACGCATGCGCGATAGTCCGCGAGGTCATCGAAGTGTGGCGGCGGTCCGGCCATGGGCCACTGTGCCCAAAGCTCACGACGATAACTTGCGTAGCCCGTATCTTCTCCATCCCAATACGGTGAATTCGCCGACAAAGCCTGCAGAATCGGCAGCCAACGGCGGCAGCGGTTCATCACTCGCAATCCCGTTAAGCGATCTTTTATCGACACATGGACGTGACATCCAAAGATCAGCATGTCGCGGGCGATCTGTTGGAATCGCTGGCTCATCACCTGGTATCGCCGCTTGGGGGTGAATGAGTCCGAAGCGGGAACGGGCAACGGATTGGTTCCGGCGGCGACCAGAGCGGTATCCGTGTTTTGCGAGGCAACGATCAGAACGCCGCGCACGTGACGCACATTTTGACGCACCTCATCCAGCGTCTTGCAAACCTTTGACGCCATTTCAATTTGAGTGAGGTGAAGCTCGTGCTGGATTTCCGCCGCCGTCTGTTGGCCGATTTGCTCGATCACCCGCTTGCAATTGGGCAGCAATCGTCCGCTTTCGGGATCGACAAGCTGGTACTCTTCTTCGACGCCGATCGAAGGGATGAAGTTGTCCATCACGTCGTTTTCTTGTGTAATCAGGCGAGCTGTGATCAGAAGAGGTCGCAGTTGCCGGAATGTCGGACCAGTGAAAATTGCGCGCTTCAGCGTTTCTTCGAGAGGTAACGGTTGTAGGCGCTTGATGAGGCACGCCGCGACGCGATTCGCACGATGCCGACGAGGGCGCCGGAGACGGCGCCCCATAACAAGGCGTCTTTCCAGTCAACTTCCGATGACGCGGGGTTCTTGGGGGGATCACGATCGAGCGTCGTCCGCCAACCGGCCTGAAGCGCGTTGCGTGCCACCAACGTGGCGCCTATCGCAGCGGCGTAGGCCAGCAAGTTTTCCGTCTTTCCGATCCCGACATTGCGTTCGTTCGGCTCATCGCCAAAGCGGTTCGTCGCCGTCTCGCGCAGATCACTCAACTTGTCTTGCATCTGGTCAATCATCTTTATTTCCTCGGTAGGGTGAATCAGGCGGGTGCCTGGTCGGCGTGATGTCAGCGGGCGAGTTGACGTAGATCTTTTCGCCGCAGTTTGGGCATGCGACGGCACGATCGTGCACATCAGCTCCGCAGCCGGGACAGGGAATCACGTTCAACGGCGCAGCGTTCTTGTCGAATGGCATCAGTAGTCCACCCTCTCGTCGGCCCCGTTGAACCGAGCTTCATAGTCGATCTGCCGAAGGTAAGATTTCAACGCGCTGAATTCCTGGGGATCCAATTTGTCTTTGATCGAATCGACCGCTTCGTGAATCAAGTTGACCATTCGATGGACCTTGGCATAGTCCATGCGTCGATACACTTCACCGGGACTGGAGCGTTTTGCGAATGTCTCTTCGATGGGCCGGCGGTACGGTCCAAGGGCGCGATGGTCTAACGGCCGAGGCCAATACAGTTCGCCAGATTGCCGATCGATTTGGTTCTCGCTCAAACGATCTGGGGCCATTCGTTTTCCGATTTCTCGACGCTTCTCTTCCGACAGGGGTTCGTTTTCCTCGGCAATTTCCTCGTCCCGCAAATCACGCAGTTCGTAGTATTGCTCGACCCGTTCCTTGCGGTTCTTGAGCCGCAAGGCAAGCGCTTGTTGCAGTTGTTCAGCCGACAAGGATCTTAGGTATGCCCCTTTTCCCAAGCCGGTCGCCAATTCGCCGCGCGATTCTAGGATGTCGCCCGCCGCGGTTGTGTTGTCATCGTCGTCCAGCAATCCGTCGTCGGCGATTGCGATAGTGACGAACAGTGTCGTTAGGAAAAAGGCAGCCAGTCGCATGGTTCTCTCGGTCTTTGGAGGTGGTGGAAAAATCGATGCGGTTGTCGGCCGGACGGCAGACTGGTCCGATCTGAACAGCCGTCGGAGGGTGACTACATCGAAACAGAGGCATTGGCTTCGGCGTCTGTTGCGGGCCGTTCGCCTTGCAGATAGGCCTTGCCGGCTTTCAACAGATACTTCACGCCGGTCAAACCCGAGTGGTCCCAGTATTCGCCTTGTGAGGGTTCGATCCGCAACAACAAGATCGTGTCACTGGACTTGCCCTCGGGAAACCAAACCTTCCAGCCTTCGCTCCATAGTTCGTCCAGCTTCGCTTGATCGTCACTCGGATGCGCAGTCCCCGAGAGCGACACAAATTTGCTTGACGATTGCATGGTCACTGCGACCTCTGAATCGAGCATCAAATCGGAAACCTTGCCCGAGTTGCGTTCGGTGACGAACCAGAGTTGGCCGTCCTCTTCTACTTGAGCGACTGCCATCGGTCGAGCGTTGATCGATCCATCCACTCCGCGGGTGACGAGCATCGCCGTGTCGAAGTCCTTCAGTAGGTCGATCAGTTTCTTGTGAGTGTTCATGTACTTGTCCTTGCTGTCTATTCTGTGAGTCAATTGCTAATCGATGACGGTTGCGAGTGGCGCCTACGCGGTTTGCTTGGCATGCCGACCTTCGGCGAACTCTTCAATCGCTTTGTCGCAGAACGAGGGCAGATCGCCGGGGTTTCGGCTGGTCACCAAGCCCTGATCACAGACGCATTTTTGGTCGACCCACTCGGCGCCGGCGTTCTTTAGATCCGTCTTCAAGCTCGGCCACGACGTGACCTTGCGCCCGCGGACGACATCGGCTTCGATCAACGTCCAAGGCCCGTGGCAGATCGCAGCCACCGGCTTGTGTTGTTTGAAAAAGTCGCGGACAAACTGGACGCAATCTTCCGACATCCGCAACGCATCTGGATTGACAACGCCTCCGGGCAACACGAGTCCGTCGAAGTTTTCAGCAGAGGCCGAGTGGACGGACTGGTCAACTTTAAAAGTGTCAGCCTTTTCATCATGGTTCATGCCCTGGATTTCACCGGACTTCGGCGACACCAGCACCACTTCGGCGCCCGCGTTTTGCAGCGCCTCCCATGGCTCGGTTAGCTCCACTTGCTCAAAGCCGTCGGTTGCGAGAAAGGCGATTCGTTTTTCTTTGAGCGTCTGCTTACTCATTCTGCTCTCCTGAACGGAAACGTCATGGTTCATGTTGAAACGGTTGGGTTCGATGTGAACGTTGCAGTTTCCATGCCAACGACGGCTTTTGGCTTCAGGAGCCATCACTGTGGAAGACAACGCCGCATCGCCGGTCGATCAGTGACCAGCGTGAGACTTTCCCGAACAGATGACATTGCCATGGACGCACGCAGCGGCGAACGATCAGTCAGGAAAAGAGCTTGTCACGACATGCCGTCTGCCCAGGGGATGGACGAGATCCTCCACCCGCGGGTTTGCTGCTGAGATAGGATGCACTCGATTGGTGTGCCGAGCATTTGAGGTCTGTCTCGGGCACAATCATTGCACTCTTGATGCCTCGATCAAAACCACGCTCATTTCCTCTCTCCCTCACGCTGTGATGACGCACGATGCCCTCCCCAAACGATGTGTGATTGCGGATGACGTGCGTTCCTCCCGAGCAAAGGTTGGAACCTGGCTCGATGATTGCGAATTCGATTGCGTGCTTGCCGAAAACGGGCTGGAAGCGTGGCGATCGATTCAAAACCATCCGCCCGATCTGCTGATCACCGACCTCGAGATGCCTGGATTGTGTGGACTGGAACTCCTTGAGAGGATTCGCCAATCCGGCAATGAGGGCATCCGTCAATTGCCCGTGTTGGTGATGACCAGTCTGCTTGACGGCCAGACGCTGAACGTTGTCCGCAAATTGGGTGGCGACGGGTTGCTTCAAAAACCACTTGACAAGGAGACGACTCTATCAGTCATCCTTGACTTGATCGCGGGCAAGCAATGTCTACAACAGATCAATGTGTCAGGTGAGGATTCCATACCGAGGAGCGATGGAGTGATTTCACCCACGCTCCGACGACTCCTCAAGACTGTCGCCAAGGGTGAACCGTCCCGATAGCCGATTTGCCACAGCTCGTCTCGGGCAGGTTTGGCGTCATTTCGGCTTTGTCCGACGACTCGAATTCCGCCTGCAATCCGAGCGTATCCGCACGGGCGAACGGGTCGATCAATGCGGTGCATGTGTCCGGCTCGCGGCCGCTAGGATTTTTTCCGTTTCCGATTTTTTCCCTGGAGCGGTGTTGTCCGATCATTCTGGGGGTGAAGGGCTGCTGGTTTGCCATCTTCTGCCCTGAGTCGGGTGGGAGCCTGCCGTTCAAACGGCACGCCGTTTGCGGCTCGTTTGAACACCATTGAAAGGTCCACCTCGAGAGGAGTCGTCGATGCCGCGCGCAACCGTCTCGCATTCTCTACCGCTGACTCTGGCCATGGCGCTGACTCTGGTCCTGTGCACGAACGTCGTCACTGCCGAGCCGTCACCGCTGCGTTGGGATCGCTCGGAGTCGTCGGTCGCGCTCGTTCGTGGGCAACAGATCATTTGGCAATTCAATCATGGCGCCACTTTGGATGTTCCGTACTTTCACCCGTTGAGCACCGGGGGCGGCCGCGTGCTGACCTGGGATCAGCCACCCGATCATGCATGGCATCACGGTTTGTGGTTCGGTTGGAAATACATCAATGGTGTCAACTACTGGGAACATGACCGACAAACGGGCAAGCCGGCCGGACGCACCGAGACGACTGGCGTCCAGGTCGAAACGCGTGATGATCATTCGGCCCGCCTCTTGCTTGCGTTGGCCTACCATGCCGGTGGCGACGAGGAAGTCGTGCTTCGCGAACGACGACGGATCGACATCTCCGCCCCGAATGCCCACGACGAATACACCTTGGATTGGACGGCCCAGTTCACCGCGGGCAACGGCAGCGTGGAATTGGACCGCACGCCGCCCAAGGAACAATCGTGGGGCGGCTATGCGGGGTTGTCGGTCCGTTTCGCCAAAGCGTTGGGTGATCGTCAAGCATCCAGTGATCAAGGTCCGGTGCAGTTCGGACCTGGCGACCGGCACCGCAGCCGAGCGAGCTCAATCGACTACAGCGGCGTCATCGACGGTGATCGGGTTGGGATGGCGATTCTGGATCATCCCGATAATCCCCGCCACCCCACGCCCTGGTACATCATCCGCAGCCCCGTCACGGGCTACATGAACGCTGCCCTGTTGAACGATGAACCGATGACGATCGAACCGGGCGGACGCATGACGCTGCGTTATCGAGTGATCGTGCATCCGCTTCGCTGGGACGCGGCACGCCTGAAAACAGAACAAACAAGGTTCCTACAATCTTCCCCTTCATTTTGAGAGCCAGACTCCCATGGGCACGACATCGATCCGCCGTCGCGGTTTCCTCAAAGCATCCGCCGCGTCGATCGCCTGCATCGGCGTTCCAACCATCGTTCCGTCCTACGTCTTGGGCAAGGACGCGCCCAGCAATACGTTGCGGATCGGCTGTATCGGTACCGGACGGATGGGGCATGGGGACATGAATGCCTGTTTGCGCAGCGGTTTGGACCCGCAGACCAACGCCCATATCGTGGCCGTCTGCGACCTCGATCGGCGGCGGGTGGAGCACGCAAGACAGCAATGCGACGAGATTTATTCAGACAAATTGACCGATCGTCCCGGACCGACGATCGAAATGTTTGACGACTATCGCGAGTTGCTTTCACGCGAAGACATCGACGGCGTGACGATTTCGACGCCGGACCACTGGCACGCATTGGTCGCGATCGCCGCGGCTGAATCCGGCAAGGCCATCTATTTGCAAAAGCCGTTGACCCATACGATTGCCGAAGGGCAAAAACTGGTCGCGGCAGTGAGAAAAAACAATGTCATCTTGCAGACCGGATCGCAGCAACGTTCCGATCACCGATTTCGCTTGGCCTGTGAACTGGTTCGCAGCGGACGCATCGGCAAACTGCATACGATTCGCGTCCAACTGCCGACCGATCATGGAACGGGAGAGGACGTCACGATGTCGGTTCCCGAGCAACTGAACTACGACATGTGGCTCGGCCCGACACCCCGGATGCCCTACACCGAACATCGTGTGCATCCGCAATCGGACTTCAGTCGACCGGGTTGGCTGCAGATCGAATCCTATTGCCGCGGCATGATCACCGGCTGGGGCGCGCACATGTTTGACATCGCCCAATGGGGACATGACTCCGATGATTCCGGACCGGTCGAGATGGAGGCGAGTGGTGAATTCCCCGACCGCGGATTGTTCAACGTCCACACCGAGTTTCAGGCCGAAGGACGCTATGCCGACGGGGTCAACCTGTTGGCCAGTTCGGGCACACCGGCCGGTGTGACGTTCGAAGGAGATGCCGGATCGATTGTGGTCACTCGCTCCAGTTTGACCGCCCAGCCGGGTGGCATTCTGCGAGAGCCGATCGGTGAGGGTGAAGTGCATCTCTACCACAGTGACAACCACATGCAGAACTTTCTCCAGTGCATGCGGACACACCAAGAGCCGATCTGTCCGGTCGAAGTCGGACATCGCTCCAACAGCATTTGCGTGATCACGCATCTGGCCATGAAGCTGGGACGAAAACTTCGCTGGAACCCGGTGACCGAGCGGTTCGTCGACGATCAAGCGGCCAACGACATGCTGGACTATGAACATCGTAAACCGTGGACCGTTTGACTCGCTGGAACAAGATGAATGAGATTTCTGTCGCTCGCAGGATGGCTGACGGTCGTCGTCGCGACTGCCGCACCACCATCGGTCGAACTGCAATTGCAGGACGAGGCCAAGCAGTTGGTCGTCCGGGTCGAAGGCCAGCCGGCGATGGCGTACCAGTTCGGCGATGAATTTGCCCTGCCGCACTTTTGGCCGCTTCGCAGTCCCTCGGAAAAACTGCTGACCGTCCAAAGACCAGATCCCTATCCGCACCACCGATCACTGTGGATTGCCGACAAAGTGCAGATGGGTGACGGTCCAGTAGTGGATTTTTACCACAGCTGGAAAAACTTGCGGCGTCCGTCAAAACCAGCCGATGGGTTTCGTCACTTCATTCGTCACCAACGCTTCAGTGAAATGAAAACGGAAGGCGCGACGGCGCTGATTGAGATCGAATTGCAGTGGATCGTCGATGACAACAGGCCCCTACTCGATGAGCATCGAAAACTGCGCCTCGTCGCCCTCGGTAACGGTGCGTACTTCTTCGATTTGACTTGGAACTTGCAGCCGCACGAGGGTGACGTCAAGTTCCTGAGCGATGGCGTGCACTACGCTTGGCCGTATGTTCGGATGCATCCCCAATTCAGCGGCGAACAGGGTGGCGTGTTGACCAATGACGAAGGGCGACGCGGGCAGGCCGGCACGAACGACCAGACGGCTCGTTGGATCGATTACTCCAACACCGTCGCGGGCGAAACCGAGGGTTTGGCCCTCTTCGTCTATCCTGACGACACCCCGCCTCAGTGGCTGACGCGCGAGTACGGCACGTTCGGACCACGTCGCGCGGAAAAGTGGAGCGGAACAAAGTTCACACTCCGCGCCGGCGAGTCCTTGCACGGTCGCGTCGGGGTGTTCGTTCATCGTGGCGATGCCAAGTCGGGCCGGGTTGCGGAACATTACCGCCAATACGTCGAGGACAAACTGTGAAACTACATCGACGCGAGTTCGCGGCGGCGGTTGCGGCGGCGGCTGCCCCGGTTGTTCGATTCGCCCGTGGGCAGGAACCCGCCACCATGAAGATCGATCGCATCGAGCTGTTCCCCTTGCGCTATCCGCTGACCGGCTACTTCAAGTTCTTTACCGGGCCGCACGGTTCGCTGGGGCGTGCAGCGATCGTGATCAAAATCACCGCAGACGACGGAACGGTGGGTTGGGGCCAGAGCATTCCGATCGCAAAATGGAGTTACGAAACCCTCGAGACGGCCACGATCGTGCTGCGCGAGTATTTTACGCCGGCGATGGTCGGCCGCGATCCGACCGACATCGACGGCGCCCTGGCGGCGATGGACTCGGTGATCGCGCCCGGATTTACCACCGGCATGCCGATCACCCGCGCCGGCGTGGACCTGGCGCTTCATGACTTGATGGGCAAGGTGCGCGGTCAATCGCTGGCGCAGATGTGGGGGCGCGAACCCGGTGGACCGATCACGCTCAGCTGGACCGTCAACGTGAAGCGACTGGCCGATGTGGATCAAGTGATGGAAGAGGGCCGTCGTCGCGGGTACCGCCATTTCAACATCAAGGTGGCGCCCGATCCTGAATTCGACATCCAGTTGGCCCGACGCGTGCGGAAAAACGCCCCCGAGGGCTTTCTCTGGGCGGACGCCAATGGCGGCTACGATCCGGCCGCCGCGCTGGCCACCGCGCCGCGATTGGCCGATGCCGGTGTCGATGTGCTGGAGGCACCGCTGAAGCCGAATCAGATCAGCGGTTATCAACAACTCAAACAGCAAGCCGCGTTGCCGATTCTGATGGACGAAGGGGTGATCAGTCCGACCGATCTGCGCGAGTTCTACCAAGCGGGAATGTGCGATGGCGTCGCGATGAAACCGTCTCGCTGCGGCGGCTTGCATTCGGCGCGGCAACAAATTGAATTCTGTCAGCAACACGACTTGATTTGGCTGGGCAGCGGGTTGACCGATCCCGACATTTCACTGGCCGCAACCTTGGGACTCTACGGAGCCTACGGGTTGAACAAGCCCGCCGCACTCAATGGCGACCAGTTTCTAACCGCCAGCGTCCTCAGGGTGCCGCTGCGAATCGAAAAGGATCAAGTCCACGTCCCGACCGGCCCCGGCCTGGGCATCGAAGTCGATGAGCAACAGCTGCTCGAACTGATGAAACGCAGCGGCGGAGACAAACTGCTGAAGTAACGATCGGCCGGTCGATCGAAGCCCGCATGCGTATGCAAGGGGCCACTCGACGCACGGAAAACATGTGGGATAGGCTTCCAGCCTGTCGATGCTGGAATGACAGGCTGGAAGCCTATCCCACTGCAAGAGATCCGACACTCATATTCCACTCGTTGCTCACGCGTCGCGTCTGGCATGGACGCGTTAATTTCGGAACCTCGACTAGCTCGACAACCCGCACAGAATCTGTCATCGGGCGAGAGCCGTTGTGTGAACTAAATCGTTGGAGTTCCAGCCGGGCAGCGGGGATCTCGATGCTTCGCGAATGATGTTGTCGTGGACCAGAAAGCCTGCGTCCCCGACAAAATACGAATGGGTCTGGTCGACGATCAGATTATGGGCTTCGCTGTCGACACCTCCTTCGGTGACATCGATCGGAGTCGACCGCTGAATCGTGCGAAGGCGATCTCCCGGATTGAGTTCTTTCGCCATCGTCCATCCGCGCCCGACGACCCAGAACGGATGGCCCACCGTTGCGGTGATCTGCTCCCCGCCGACCGTGATCTGCATCGTGTCGCTCGGCGGTCGAATGCTCGTTTGAAGCACCAGCCGATACGACAATTCTCCCGTCTGCAGATCCTGGGAAAGCACCTTGTCGCCCGGACGGATGCCTTCGATGGCTCGTTTTCCGGTTTCGGTGTGGACCAGGGTGCCCGCCGGAAAACACTCACAGCGACGCGGTCGAGGCGCGCGAATCGTACGCCGACGATAATCCGTGTTCGTAAAGTAGTATTCTCGTTTGTGATCGGCGACCAAGTACTCGTTGTAGTGCTTCCACCAATCCCACCACAGGCTCGGAACATCGTCCATCTCTTCACCTGTGGCATTGCGCAGCGCGGTAAAGATCCGACCATTGAGTTGCTTGGTCTGTGCATTCTTCTGCGCCACGACGCGTTCGGTCGCGGCAATTTTACGACGATGCAAGGCCACTTCACGGGCAACAATTTGCCGATACGCGGGGGTGGCGCGGAATCGCGGGTCTTGGACCGTCAAGGCTGCGTTGGTCGATTGGAACAGGTTGATCGCGTCGTCGGGCCTCTCTTGTCGCAATCGCGTATGGCTGATCACTGTGTCTCCGATCGCGTTGAGGCTGGACACCGCTTGGATCGGTGACTCCAATCGATTCAGATACTGCGGTGCATAGGCATGGACCGGATGCTCGGACAACTTTCTTGCCGCAGCCTGTCTGGCGTCGGCATCTTTCAATTCCAGCGAAAGTCGAACCAGCGCGTCGGCGGAGACTTGGGCTGGGATGCTGCCGATCGTGTCGACGAGACGATACTGCAAGTCGGTGTCGACACGTCGCACCAGTTTTTCCATGGCAGGAACAGCCTCGGGATCATCGATCGCGGCGAACCCCTTCCAGGCATCCGGATCCCGGTCCGATGAAGACGCATCCCGTTCTCTCCGCAATCGATTGAGCGTCGGTTCCCACTTGCGAAGTGCCCGCTTGTCATCGATTAACGATTGCTTGTAGGCGTCCACTTCTTCCTTGGTCATTAATGTGCCACGGAATTCCCGCAGTTTGAGTCGTTTCCGTGCTTCGTCATGGGTGGGATCGCTTGCGATGACGTTTCTCCAGTGCAGCTGCTCTCGATCTTCCATTTCGTTGATGCGACACCAATGCGCCAACGCAATCTCGCCAGCCATTGTGCCGGCGTATCGATCCCTCAGAAAACTGTATCGATAGAGAACATCGTCTGACGCATTGAGTGATGCCGATCGCTGGGCGGGCATCCATCGATCATCCTGTTTGAGAAACCCGGCCAGTCCTCGCGCAGCCGGATCGTTGGGGTTTTGCTTGATCGCGCTGACCAAATACATCTCGCGCTTTTCATTGTCGCCGTCCAATTCGGCCCGCAAGGCCTTTTGAACCAGCGAGCCGGAATTCAATTTGCCGTCCCCGGCGAAAAGGCGGCTTGAGGAACAAAACACCAGGGACAGTGGTATGGCAGTCAGAACACACGACGCCTGGAAGAGAGAATGACAACGTCTGCGGTCCATCGGATCGCCCCTTGCGTGAGGGAACTTAGCTTGCTTTTGGAACACCGCTTGCCTGCAACATTCGCGCCACCGCAATGCTCGATGCCGAGATTCAACGCTTGGCAGTGAATTCGCACCGTTGGGCAATGGGATGTGTCTCGCAGCGCGCGATCGACACGATCACACCCGCGTCTCATCTTTATACACCATCCCGCCCCCCGCGACACACATTGGCAGCCCGCGCGCCCGCTGTCTCAGCCGGATCGCCCGGCATGCCCCGTTGATCTCTGTCCTCACGCGTGCATTCTGCAAAGTCCACCTGAACCGCACAGGTCTCACGAGGACTGCGCGACATCCGTCGTCTGGTGAGCGGATTGGAGCGTCCGTCGACGTAGGCTTTCGCTGGATCCGATTTTCACTCGAGGAACGTATAAGATGACCTGGGAAGACGTATTGATTGTCACGGGGCGCCCAAAAGGGACCAGTAATGGGCGCTTCAAAGTCCTCCACACTGTGAGGGGATTGGCCGAACTACCGTATCTCGTTTTGCATCCCGCGAAACGGAGAAATGGTATCCGGTGGCCAATCATTTAAGCGTGACTAAGTCCAATTCTATTAAGCAGTTACATCAACAGGGATTGTCTCAAAGGCAGATCGCTGCAGCAGTCGGTGTCGATCGCAAGACCGTCAGACGGCAATTGGCCGGTAACCCGGCAGAAGCTGCCCCCAATTCGGATCCAAAAGGGACCAGCGCGCCCACCGGGATTGCCGCGGGTGAACCGGTCACCGAGTTGGACAAGCAAAGCGAGCAGTTGGTGCCCTATTCGCCCAGCCAGTGCCAGCCATTTCGCCAGGCGATCGAGCAGATGCTCAGCGCAGGGTTGTCCGCTCAGCGGGTCTTCCAAGACTTGCAAACAGAGCACGCTTACCAGGGCAGCTACTACAGCGTCCGTCGATTCGTCAAGAAACTCCGCACCGAAAAACCCGAAGCGTTTCGCCGTCTCGAAGTCGAGCCTGGATTCGAAGCGCAAGTCGATTTTGGAACCGGCGCTCCGGTCATCGATGAGAACGGTCGACGACGGAAAACCCATGTACTGCGCGTCGTGCTGAGTCATTCACGAAAGGGGTATGCCGAAGTCGTCTACCGCCAAACCACCGATGAGTTCATCACCGCACTGGAGAACGCTTTCGTGGCCTTCGGTGGAGTGCCCAAGGTGATTGTGATCGACAACCTCAAGGCGGCTGTCAAGAATCCAGACTGGTACGACCCCGAGTTGGTTCCCAAGCTCCAGGCATTCGCCGATCACTACAACACCACCGTCTTGCCGACGCGTCCTTACACGCCAAGGCACAAAGGCAAGGTTGAGCGTGGCGTCGACTACGTCCAGGAGAACGCACTCAAAGGAAAGTCGTTCACGTCACTCTGTGAACAGAATGACTACCTTGCCAATTGGGAATCGAACGTCGCCGACAAACGCATTCACGGCACGACACAGAAGCAAGTCGGAACGCATTTCGAAACAACCGAAAAGCCGACATTGCAGCCGCTTCGGATCGATCGATTCCCGAATTTCTATGAGGGTCGGCGCAAGGTCAGTCGCGATGGTCACGTGGCGGTGGAACGAGCCTACTACAGCGCGCCACCTGAATACGTTGGTTACTCCGTCTGGGTGCGTTGGGATTCGCGCACGGTTCGATTACTTGACAATGACTTGAAGCAGATCGCGATTTTCGCACGTAGCGTCGCCGGAAAGCACAACACAAATCCACAACATATAGCAAGCGAAAAAATCAATTCGATTGAGCGTGGGACGGGGTATTTACTGCGAAAAGCCTCGGCTATCGGCAATTTTAGCGCCCGCTGGAGTGAGGCCATGCTGGAGCAGCGTGGCATCACCGGACATCGCGTGCTGCACGGGCTGATCCAACTTGCGAACAAACATCGCTACGACAAAATCGAACAGGCGTGCGACATCGCTTGGCGACACGGTGACTTCCACCTCCGAACGCTTCGGAGGTTGATCAAGCGCAAGGAAGCCGTCCAGCAACTGATGCCATTCTTAGAAGATCATGAACTGATCCGTCCGTTGGCAAGCTATGACCAATTCGTACACGAGTGTGTGCAAAGGAACCTGTATCAATCTCAAGGAGGAAAGAGTGATGAATGAATCATTGACCCGGACGCTTCGCGAACTTCGTTTGAGCGGCTTGGCCGAGACGCTGGAAGTGCGTCTGGCCGAAGCTGTCTCGAGCAAGCTGACGCACTTGGAGTTTTTAGAACTGGTGCTCGCAGACGAGTCACTTGTGCGTGGTGATCGACGTATCGCTCGGGGCGTCAAGCGAGCCGGCTTTCGCGATGTCCGTCGCTTGGAAGATTTTGATTTCTCCTTCAACAAAAGCATCGATCGAACGAGGATCTTCGATTTGGCCAGTGGGCACTTCCTGCGTCAATCACGTGACGTTCTGTTGTGCGGTCCTCCCGGTACTGGCAAAAGCCATCTCGCCCAAGCGATCGGGCATGCGGTGATCCGTAGTGGCGCATCGGTGTACTACCGGAGCATCTTTGATGTCGTACGTGACTTCCTGCACGACGAAGCGATCGGTGGTGAAGAGAAGGTGATGAACCGCTATCTCAAACCAGATCTGTTGATCATCGATGACATGGGAATGAAGCAGCTTCCCAAGCGAAGCGGCGAGTACCTGTTCGAGATCATCATGCGCCGCCACGAAGTCCGCAGCACCATGATGACGAGTAATCGTCCCTTGGAAGATTGGGGCAAACTGATCGGTGATGTACCGAGCGCCAGCGCGATCCTCGACCGATTTTTGCAGTCGGCTGAGATCATGAAAATCACGGGGCGGAGCTACCGCCTCGGAAAAGGTCCAGAAAGTTCAAAAGGGGCCAAAGCGCCCACCGGCTCGGAAGCCGAAAAGAAACCATAGACGCGGCGATCAATCGCCGACATCTCGACCACCAATTTCAAAAGGGACCAAAAGCGCCCATCGGTGGTCCCTTTTGAAGCGCCCCGTGACAATTTGATACCGTCGCTGATCGCCGTCTCGTGCTCGATGTTGGCCAAATCCATCGAAGGCAGGCTACGCAAGCATCGGCTGTTCGCCGATGCGGGTGAGACCGAACGCGACGATCAAGAATGGTAAAATGAATTGAAGGTAACCGTTCCATCTGCCCAGGTGTGCCCTGCTCGCTGGGACGACCGGCGGGTACGAGCCGTTGGTGTCTAGGCTTCAGCCGATCCTCGTTCAGCTGTGGGGGCGCCGAAGGCTTCGTTGAAGAGCGCCTGAAGGCTGCACACCAACGGTTCGGACGCCATGCCTGTGACTGCCGGGGAGCCTGTCGGTGATTCGCAGAGGGCTTTGGCCGAACAGACAAGCTGTCGGATGACGGTTTACCGAGCGTCTCGTTCCCGGCTTACCTCGCTTGGGCTCGGACGCGGTCACTTTCGCCCTTCTTGATAACGAACTCGGCATCCTGCCTCGCACTGTTTTTATCGGGCTCCGCCCTCGGCGTCGGTGCTGCTCGCTCGCGCTCGGCGCTACCCTCATCCTTCGGTCGCTGTCACCACCTCCGCGGGCCGCCGGCTCCGCTCGGTCGATCCCTCCCTTACTCCGGTCGCCGAACGATGGCCCGCTACATCACTCCACCACCATCATCACTCTACCACTCCTTGTCTCCCCCTCTCCTTGTCTCCCTCTCTGCCTTCCCGCTTCCCTGCCATCGTTCTCCGACTGACATCCTGTCCCCGACGGGTTTCAGTCGACGGGCATCGTGCCCGCCGTGCCTTCGGCGTTCTTTCTTGTCCGAAGGTGCGCGATCGATCTTATGGCAAGGCCTAGCGCCCTCCCATTGCGGCGGAAGTCAACTCGGTCCTGTGATCACGTCAATCGTCCGCCGCTTGATCAGTCATTAGCCGCTGACATTGTTTTGCCCAGTCTCACTTTTCGGTACCTGACAGCTGATACCCTGAAAAGTCCTAAATTGCCAGTGATGAAATAAAGCCCACTGCAAACCAAACAAACGCAAATCCACCGTGAACAAAAATCGAAACTTGACCTAAGTACGTAAACCGAAGAAGGAAGCCAAGTAGACAACATCCACCAACGACAAAGACCAGAAACGGAAAACTCACACCTGCATGCGGTACGAATGTGATGTCAATTGGCACACCTAACGGACCACAGAGCATTCGCAGGCAGTTCCGCACGAAGAGTTTGAGTCCAATGTCAAGGCGATTAAGGTACAACGCGGCGAACAGCGATGCGACAATTGCATAAACGGATAGTACGGAACTTGTTCGCAACCATGAAGTGCGACGAAGTAGAATGTTCTGAAGGTCGCTTGGCTTGTACGGGTTCGTTGTCACGGTTGAGTCAGTTCCGAGGGGCGATTGTCGGGCCTGGACCAAAATTTGGGTTTGCCAGCAATTGAGAAAACAAGCTTGCGTTGAGACATCCGCATCCCGCCTTCCGCAGCTTCTCGAGTTGGTTTGCATAGCCTGCGTCATGAACGACGAAACCCCCGTAGGATTCCGAGTTTGCTCCGTTGGGGCTGACTCCCGACAACCAACATGCTGCATCAACGACATGCGAAGCGCTGAATGTCGGATTCCCGACTGCTGCACGAAAAGACCCACCTGGTTGCTCGTAGATCTTCAGTTCCCAGCCACTGGGTAGCCTGATCGTCCATGCACGCGAACCAGATATCGTTACTGATGGCGTAGCATTGATACCGGACCCCAGGATTTGAAGAATCTGGTGTATTGTTAATCCCGCTTTGTCCTCATCCACGCGAAACGGGTCAGGCTGTAGATCAAGCCCTAGCTCAAGCAACGCTAGCCTGACAGCTTCTGCCACGGCATAAGGAGCGAGCTCGTTATTGCACTCCTGAAAAGAATTGTCTGCGAACGTCTTCAGAAGAGTCTTAGAGGAATCGGATAGCGATGACTTGTCGATGCATCGCTTTTTAGCACATAGTAATTCACTGCACAGTTGGACTAGGCCAGACGGATCAAGTGAATCAAGCGGACTTGATTGAACCAATTCGAAGAGATTCCAGGTGCTACCTGAATACCCAATCGGATCACGACTCAAGAACCGCCCACTTACAGAATCATACATCCGCGCCCGATAGTGGTAGAGGTCAAGGACGTCGTCCCACTCGCGGCCCGTGTAGGTATAGCGGTTACCTTCCGCCGTTGATGTACGCGCGGTTCCACTCCCATCGAAGATCGACAACCCGCCATACGCATCATACGCGTAACGTTCCTTGATCGTCCCACTCGAATCCGTCAGCGCGGTAACACTGTACTGTTGGGTGCCGTGATAGCGAAACGCCAACTTGATTGATGATGCGTCACTTTCAGTACGTGACTTGCCGCGTATGCAAGATGATGGGCTGACCGTTTTGCAGCTACGGATTTGTTTTGAATCGGCGCACGACTTAACGCCTCCCGCGCGGTGGCGCGCGAGACGGCGTCGAAGGGTTTGACGGCGGGATGATCGATGGACGAGCATCCCGTCATTGTAGTGGATCGATCGACTACTCGGTGGGTTTGTCGTCGGGCTTGTTGGGATCAGATTGCGGCGGTCGGTCGTTGGCTTCCCGGGTGGGTTTTGTCGTGGACTTCTCGCAGGCGTTTGATCGACACGTGCGTGTAGATTTGGGTGGTGTTGAGCTGCTCGTGACCGAGTAACGTTTGGATCGAGCGCAGGTCCGCGCCGCCTTCGAGCATCAACGTCGCTGTGGTGTGGCGGAGCATGTGGCAACTGCCGGGTTTCGTGATGCCCGCCGCAGTCAAGTAGTTTCTGACGAGTTGGCTGAGCGTGACCGGATGGAACGCGTTGCCGCGGGACGTCAGGAAGATCACGTCGGTGTCTTCGTCAAGTAAAGCAGGTCGACCATCGCGAAGATATTTCATCAGCCATCCATGGGATCGCTTACCGGTCGGCACGACTCGATCCTTGCGGCCTTTGCCTTGACGGATCATCGCAAGACCGGACTCGTGGTTGATGTCGTCGAGCTTCAGCGCGATCAACTCGGCCCGGCGCATTCCGGTGGCATAAAAGAGTTCCAACAACGCGCGGTCGCGAAGACCGGTTGGCGTGGTGAGATCGACTGAGCTGAGTAGCGTTTCGATTTCGTCGATCGTCAGGTGCGATGATGGGAGACGCTGTTCTTCCTTGGGGAGTTCGATGCCGGTTGATGGATCGCTGTCGATCCAACCTTGTTCGCTCAACCATTCGAGCCAGCGACCAACCGTTGAGAGATAGCTGGCCTGGGTGCAGAACTTGAGCGGCTTGCCGGTGCGTTCGTTGCGGTAGTGATAGAGCCAACGACGATACGCGGTAAGTAGCTCCGTTGTGATTTCGGTGACGGACTCGATGCCGCGTTCGCTTGACCAGGTGATGAACTTGTTCAAGACGTAGTCGCGGCGCGAGATGGTCGTGGCCGACCAATTGTTCATCTTGAGGTGATTGAAGTAACGAGTCAGCAGGACGGTGGGAGTGGGAAGGTTTGACATGGATTTGCATCCTGGGGTTGTGATCGGCGCGTACCGGTAGCCGGGCGTGCTCGATCAGGGGAAAGCGGCCGAGTGAACGTCGCTCGGCCGAAGAAGACGGCATCACCGATCACGGCGATGCAGCTATGGCAAGGCTTTCAATGAGGGGGCCTTGCGAGGTTTTGGCATCGGTTTTGATGCCAGAGCGGTTAAGCCGCCAACGTACAACGACTTACTGATTGTGTGAGGTGGGGTGAAGCTGCAGAAGAGCAGGGTCAGAGCCGGGGTTGAGCTTGCTTGCTCAGGGGGTTGAGGTCTGGAGCAAGGGGGTCGAGGTTTTGGTTGTAGTTGTCGTTTCTTGAGCGTTTGAATTGGGATGGCTTGCGACGTTTTGGAGTTCGGTTGGGTTGGATCGTTGTTAGCTGCTTGACTGGGAACGACTTGCGTCAATCGAAAGCCGGCCGGACGGCACCGGAACCCTACCGGATGCTACCCGGCAGGTTGACTGCAGGCCCCGGAAGGTTGGCGTCCTAGGCCGGAAGCTTTTGGTCATAGCAGCTGTTGCTTGGCAGATTTGCCTTGCCGCGCTTATCGATCGTGGGAACCGTTGCTGCGATGTCACTGGACAAATTGGTGTCTCGCGCAAGCCATTCAAACAAACGACGAAGTTTTGTGACGCGTTCACGAACGATGCGGATCCCAATCGCTGCACCATTGATTAAGTCAACTTCGTTTTGCAGGTGACCAACATAGTCTGCGGCGGTTGTGTCGCTGATTTGGTCGCTGGCTGTGATCGATTGCGTTTGACACCAGGTGACGAAGTAGTCCAGTTGCTGCTTGGTGATGTTGACGATGCGTCGTTTGTGCCCCGATCGTTGCAGGTATTCGACGTAGCCTTGGACCAGAGCTGGTAATGTCGAAGCCATCGGGGGTGACCTTGTGTTGGTGCATTGCGATCGCACGGACGCTTTGGAGACGATCCATGCCGGCGGGGTCGCGCGGGGTTGGCGATCCGGCCGGCTGCGCTGCGTGTCTCTCGGTTGTCACTGATGGCGGCGGCCTTGATCGGTGGCGATGGTGATCAAGTTCAATGAGCCCGAGAGCGTGGACCACCTCGATGACGCGACAGCTCCGCCTGGTTGTCAACAGAGCAATTCGCCAACCGCCGGGAAAGTAGAAAACCGCTTCGTCATCAATCGTTAAAGTTTACGCACGCTCTGTTAACCAACGCGTGAGTGTTTTTTGTCTCTCGCCTTCTCTCGGCCTGATCGCCGGAGGGTCACGGGTGACGGCGTCAGTCCGGCTCGGCGAAAGCCAAAAAACGTAGGGAAGAGTGGGAGGGCGGTTCGGTGGCGTTGGTGTCTAGGCTTTAGCCGATCTTTGTCCGGTCGTGCGAGCGCCGAAGGCGTCGTGGAGAGGCGCCTGAAGGCTGGACACCAACGGTTTGGATCCATAGCCATGAATGCCGGGGAGCCTGTCGGAGATTCGCAGAGGGCTTTGGCCGAACAGACAAGCTGTCGGATGAGGGTTTACCGAGCGTCTCGTTCCCGGCTTACCTCGCTTGGGCTCGGACGCGGTCACTCTCGCCCTTCTTGATAAGGAGCTCGGCATCCTGCCTCGCACTGTTCTGATCGGGCTCCGCCCTCGGCGTCGGTGCCGCTCGCGCTCGGCGCTACCCTCATCCTTCGGTCGCTGTCAGCACCTCCGTCAACCGTCGGCTCCGCTCGGTCGATCCCTCCCTCACTCCGGTCGCCGAACGATGGCCCGCTCGGTCTTCCCAACTTCCAACTCTTCTCTTTCAACTTGGAACCTGGAACTTGAAACATGGAACCGCTCCCCCGCTTCCCTGCCATCGTTCTCCGACTGACATCCTGTCACCGACGGGTTTCAGTCGACGGGCATCCTACCCGCCGTGCCTTCGGCGTTCTCTGCGCGTCAGGGTGCGCGGTCGGTCGTGTGACAAAACCAAGCGGCCATCCATTGCGGCGGAAGTCAACTCGGTCCTGTGATCAATTCAATCGTCCGCCGCGAGCACAAAGGCCGTAATTGCTAGGTTGCCTATGCTTCCAGTTTGGTACGGTTCCTGACCCTTTTTCTCTTATACTTTTCTATTCAATGCTGCGCAGATGGGCCAACCAGTCGGTAAGTCCAATGACGGACAGCGGGGAGAGCTGAATCCAATTCTTCGGCGATCCGCAGTTCGAGCGGTGGTCCGACACCACCGTCCCCAGATCATTCAACTAAACTGTTACTTTCCGCCCCCTTTGATTTCGAGGGGCCTGAATCGTCTGCTTTCGTAGATTCGTTGTCATCAGGGTCAAACCCTAGCGGTAAACTTGATTCAAAATGCCGGGAGGAAAGAAACCAAGCGAGCCCAGTGAATTTTTGTCGGTGTCTCCGCGCGACATCATGCAGAATAGGTTTGATTTTCTCATTCGGTCCAAAGGCTTCAATTAGGCGGCTACGTTCAATCGGAATGATATCCTCTATTTTGTTACCGATACGGAAGACTGCGATCGTCACGGAAGTGACTTTGTGAATGCCCGTATAGTCGATTTCCGAATTTGCCCCTGGCACGAGTAGCAGCTTTCCTTCGGCGAACCTTGTCTGTCTTACGCTGTGTAGCAAAGTGGAGTAGTAGACCTTTGCCGTTGCAAATGGAAAAGACAGCGTGTTGGTCAATGACTCCTGTGCGGATGTGTCAGAGTTATAGATCCATCTCACACTATTCGAGGGCGAGAAATTAATTGCAAAGGTGGTGCAACGCGATTCCAATCCAGATTGAACTACTTCAATCATGGATACTTGTATGTCGTCGGTTTCAGAAGCCGCACCGCAGTTTCCGATCATTGCGACTACTGCAACGACCTGGAGAGTTCGCGAAACAAACATATCTACCAGTTTAGTGGGTTAAAGGGATGATCGTCATAGCCTCGCCCTGGACCTTGACCAGGCCTAAACGGAATGTACCCGGGCTGATGCGGGACGTTCTTGTGAATGCACGTGTTGGGAACAGCGAATCCGTCGTCAATCGACATCGAGCAATCATTACCACCACCAGCAACCTCGATAGTAAGATACCAATGGACGTGCCAAAATCGCCTCCCGTTCCGACGTTTGGGCTCGGCGATATCAGCCTCTAATACTGAATGCCTCATTGCACCAGTGAAACAACTGGATTCGCCAATTGCTTTGTTGAATGCATCCATAAAGATTTCCGCCCAAGTGAAGCAGTACTGACCGGCCACGCAATCCGGATGCGTGTGAGGCCAATCCGTATCGTCTTCCGGACACTGGAAATAGTTGTTTTGCCACCCGAGCATAAAGGACTGAACGATTCTTTGCGCATCATTCTTGCATTGCGTATTCGAACAGTTTCCAGAACAGCATTGGTCACATATTGATTCCAGCATTGCTAGCCCAGACCGGATGTTCTGTAGCCCAACCAGATAGTCGGGGCCCTCAAGGTCGTTCGGCGGAAGGTTTGGACAGCGTATCCAAGACGGACCACGTGCCGAAACGTAGTAGCAGTCAAGTCCTCGCACGCCTGGTGGGTCGCCCTGCTCTCGCCGATAGATTGGACGTCCATCCGGTCTGACCCCGATAACTTCCGCCAGCCCGACTGGGTCCAGTCCGGTTAGTGCCCTAACGCCCCTGTAGATCGCTGGCCCATCCCAGTATCCGATCGGGTCTCTGGAGCAGAACCGGCCGGCGATCGAGTCGTACATGCGGGCGCGGTAGTGATACAAGTCGAGGCCGTCATCGTACTCACGACCGGTGTACGTGTATCGGTTGCCTTCCGCCGTTGATGTACGCGCGGTTCCGCTTCCATCGAAGATCGACAAATTGCCGTACGCATCATACGCGTAGCGTTCCTTGATCGTTCCGCTCGAATCCGTCAGCGCGTTGACACTGTACTGTTGGGTGCCGTGATAGCGAACCGCCAACTTGATAGTTGGCGCATCGTTTTCAGTCAGTGATTTGTCGGGCAAGCAGGTTGGTTGACGAAGCGTTTTGCAGCTACGGATTTGTTTTGAGTTTGCGCACGACTTAACGCCTCCCGCGCGGCGGCGCGCGAGACGGCGTTGAAGGGTTTGGCGGCGGAATGATCGATGGCAGAGCATCCCGATATTGTAGTGGATCGATCGGCTACTCGGTGGGTTTGTCTTCGGGCTTGTTGGGATCAGATTGCGGTGGGCGGTCCTTGGCGCCCGGATGCGTTTTGTCGTGGACTTCACGGAGGCGTTTGATCGACACGTGCGTGTAGATCTGCGTCGTGTTGAGCTGCTCGTGACCGAGTAGCGTTTGGATCGAGCGCAGGTCCGCGCCGCCTTCGAGCATCAACGTCGCTGTGGTGTGGCGGAGCATGTGACAACTGCCAGGCTTGGTGATGCCCGCTGCAGTCAAGTAGCTTCTGACGAGTTGGCTGAGTGTGACAGGATGGAAGGCGTTGCCGCGGGACGTCAGGAAGATCACGTCGGTGTCTTCGTCGAGCAGTGCGGGGCGACCATCGTGAAGGTATTTCATCAGCCATCCAAGGGCTCGCTTGCCGGTCGGCACGACTCGATCCTTGCGGCCTTTGCCTTGACGGATCATCGCAAGCCCGGACTCGTGGTTGATGTCGTCGAGCTTCAACGCGATCAACTCGGCGCGTCGCATCCCGGTGGCATAAAAGAGTTCCAATATCGCGCGGTCCCGAAGACCGGTTGCCGTTGTGAGATCGACGGAACTGAGTAGCGTTTCAATTTCATCGATCGTCAGGTGCGAAGATGGAAGACGCCGTTCTTCCTTGGGGAGTTCGATACCGGTTGACGGATCGCTGTCGATCCAACCTTGTTCGGTCAGCCATGTGAGCCAGTGACCAACCGTTGAGAGGTAGCTGGCCTGGGTGCAGAACTTGAGAGGCTTGCCGGTGCGTTCGTTGCGGTAGTGATAGAGCCAACGGCGATAGGCGGCAAGTGACTCGGCGGTGATCTCGGTGACGGACTCGATACCTCGCTCACTTGACCTCGTGATGAACTTGTTCAAGACGTAGTCGCGGCGCGAGATGGTCGTTGCCGACCAGTTGTTCATCTTGAGGTGGCTGAAGTAGCGAGACAGTAAGACTGTGGGAGCGGGAACGATTGACATGGATTTGCATCCTGGGGGTGTGATCGGCGCGCAGCGGTAGCCGGGCGTGCTCGATCAGGGTGAAGGCGGCCGGGTGAACGTCACCACGGCCGAAGAAGACCGCATCACCGATCACGGCGATGCAGCTATGGCAAGGCTTTCAATGAGGGGGCCTTGCAAGGTTTTGGCACCGGGTTTGATGCTAGAGCGGTTAGGTCGTTGCGGCGCAACGACTTATTGGGTGTGCGAGGTGGGGTGAAGCGACCGCAGAGCGGCGACAGAGCCGGGGTTGAGCTTGCTTGCTCAGGGGGTTGAGGTTTCGACCAAGGGGGTCGAGGTTTTGGTTGTAGTTGCAGGTGTCTTGAGTTTCGCCGGATCGATCAGACCCATCAGGAACGGTTGGCCTTCGCGTCCCTCCCCACCGTAAAGCAGTTCGTAGACGTAGCGTTGGCCGTTGCGACCACGGTGAACGAGCACGTATTCCAGATCGACAAGCCGACCGAGATGCTTTTGGATTTGCGAATCGCTCCAGTGGATCGCTTCCCTGACATCGCGGCGGGTGAACCGGAATGCGTCCCGCGGAAGCCCGATCGATCGTGAGTTCGAGTCGACGAAGTCATGCAGTCTGCCGAGCAGGTTTCGCGTCTGCGGCGCGAGTTCATCCAGACTGCGTCCGAGGACTTCACCCGCGATGCCGTTGGCGATCGCGATATCACCGGGCTCGACGTTGATGAACTCGGTCGAGATGTCGCCTTGTTGTGCCGAATGAATCGTCCGCTGATGCTGGTGCAGGAACGCGATGGTGTTGATCAGCGTCAGATACTTGATGTGATCGCGTCGCATGCGTGTTTTGTGATTGGGGAACGTCAGCTGCGTCGCAAACGGGTTGAACACTTCGACGGGCTGCAACAACCGCTGCGCGTTTTGGTGAAGGCGTTTCAACTGACCGGCAAGATAACCATGTTCGGTGAAGTCATGCGTGAACGATTCACGTTGTTTCGATTGGATTGCATCAGTCTGTGAATCGGATTCATCAACGGTCAAGATGAGGCATCGATTGATCAGTTCTTCGTCGATGTCGAGGGCGGTTGTGGTGAGGAAGATTTGCGTGGGGCCTTCGACGTGGTGTTCTTGGGTTTGGCTGCGTCCGTCTTCCCCGCGGCCGACGGTGGCGTGACGCAGTTCGCCTTCGCTTTGAAGCAGCTTCAGTGCGTAGCTGGCTTTTCGGATGCCTTCGTCTTCGGCGATCGCCAGGATCTTGTGACGGATTGAATCGCTGTCGAGATAAAATAGCGACTGACCGGTCATGCCACTGAAGCGGTTGACATCCTCGGATGGCATCATCGAGAGGACGGCGTCCATCAGTGATGTCTTGCCGGCACTGGATGATGATTGAATCACAATAGCGAGCGGCTTGGCAAGCTTGCGACTGGTTGCGGCCAGGTATCCCGCCAGCTTGTTGGTGGATTCGCCGACGATCCCGCAAGCGTCCATGTCGGCAACGATCCGCTGGAGCAAGCTGGGCGAGCGAAGCAGAGACAACGCTTCGCGTTGCTCTTGGTCGCTGAGCTGCACTTCGACGCGCGCCGGTTGCTTCAGCGCCGCGATGCGATCGGACTGCAACGCTTCGAGTTTGAGCAGCAACGTGCCGATGTCTTTTTTGATTGTTTCGGCATCGGTGTAGAGTTCCGTCGAGGCGGCTTTGATGAACGACATTCGAGAGCGCGCCTTCACAAGATCAAGCGTGTCCATGTGAACGAGTTCGTCGCGCGAAGCCATCAAGTTGACCTTGAGTGTCAGCGTCGACTTGTTCTTTTCAAGACCGCGGATTCGATAGCGTCGGTCATCGCGGATGAAGATGATTTGATTGTCTTCGATGATCAGTTCGTCACTGTCGTCCGTTTTCGTGTCCTTCGTTTGTTTCGTGGTTGGTTCTTCCGTCGTGGCAACCGGAACTTGCGCCGCGGGGATTTTGGCGGGTTCGGGTTGCCCGACTGTGATCACGTCTTCGCCACTTGCGTGCGCATCGATCTTGTAACCACGAATGCCAATGATGTTGCCTTCGTTGTCAATGATCGGAACGGTGACGCGCCCGCGCATCGTTTCGCGTCCGTTGGCTTTGTAGAGGCCGGCGTCGACGAGTGCGTCGCGGACTTCGCGGCCGCGTTTGATGCGGCGCTGAGGGATATGCTTGCCAAGTGTTCGATCGGCAAATCCGATTTGTTGCTCGGCTGCCTGTTCAGTGGTGAGATGAAGTTCGTCGTTGACGTACGCCATGGCTCGCTCGCTTTCGTTCAAGCATGTCGCGTAGAACTTGGCGATGGCCTTGATCGGGTTAACGAAGATGGCGTTTAAGAAGTCGTCGTTCATTGCTTGGTCTCCGTTGGTTGCGAGCAGACCGGTGGCGTGGTCGTTGCTTGGTGGTTTGTGAAGATCGGCGGGGAGAGGTGTCGGCGGTTGCCGAGCGGGTCCGCGGAAGCTGCGCACTTGTCGGCTGTCGTTGGCGGTCGAGAGCCTTGAAGGTGCAGGGGCGAAACGTGGATCAACGCCTCACGGATCGGCCGGCCCTCCATGACGCGACAGCTTCCGCTCACTGTCAAGCGACGGAATCAGCCAACCGCCGCGAAAGTAGAAAACCGCTTCGCCATCAATCGTTAAAGTCAACGCACTTGGCGTTAACGATCGCACGTGAGTGTTTTTTGTCTCTCGCCTTCTCTCGGCCTGATCGCCGGAGGGTCACGGGTGACGGCGTCAGTCCGGCTCGGCGAAAGCCAAAAAACGTTGGGAAGAGTGGGCGGTCGGTTCGGTGCCGTTGGTGTCTAGGCTTTAGCCGATCCTTGTCCGGTCGTGCGAGCGCCGAAGGCGTCGTGGAGAGGCGCCTGAAGGCTGGACACCAACGGTTTGGATCCATAGCCGTGGTTGCCGGGGGAGCCTGTCGGAGATTCGCAGAGGGCTTTGGCCGAACAGACAAGCTGTCGGTTGACGGTTTACCGAACGTCTCGTTCCCGGCTTACCTCGCCGAGGCTCCGACGCGGTCACTCTCGCCCCTCTTGATATGGAGCTCGGCCTCCTGCCTCGCACTGTTCTTATCGGGCTCCGCCCTCGGCGTCGGTGCTGCTCGCTCGCGCTCGGCGCTGCCCTCATCCTTCGGTCGCTGTCAGCACCTCCGTCAACCGTCGGCTCCGCTCGGTCGATCCCTCCCTCGCTCCGGTCGGCGAACGATGGCCCGCTCACCTCGTTCAACTTCAAAGTTCATCTCTTTCAACTTGGAGCATGGAATTTGAAACCTGAAACTGTGCTCCCGCTTCCTGCCATCGTTCTCCGACTGACATCGTGTCACCGACGGGTTTCAGTCGACGGGCATCCTACCCGCCGTGCCTTCGGCGTTCTTTGCGCGTCCTGGTGCGCAGTCGGTCGATCGGTAGGGCAATGCGGCCATTAATTGCGGCGGACGTTGGCTCGGTCCTGCGTTCACGTCAATCGTCCGCCGTGAGCTCAGAGACAGTGACCATCAAATTATATATCCTGCCAATCTATCCTGACCAATTTTTTTGGACTCTTTTTCTTCGTCCAAAGTGCTCGGCCTAGTTCTTTGATCTCAGCGTCTTCCCCTTTCTCTCACGACGTTCGGGTGCATAACCAGTCGCTTGCGCCCCTGTAGGAGAGTCTGACAATAGAAAGTGATTCATGAATCCAATTCCATTGCTCTTTGCCTGATGAATCGAGTGCAGCAATCCGTGAATCTTCTTACTTGACTCGAGGCCATCCCCCAAGTTGGAGAGCCTGAGAGGCAGCGTCCACGCCATATTGTCTCCGTCGATTGCCGAAAAAACGAAGACGATGTCGTCACTATGCAACCTTCCTCCCAAATCGCTGCGCGCTTCTAGGTCGGTCCTCAGACTCTCCAAGTAATGCCTGAATTCACCCTCTCCAAACTGTATTGCTCCGCTTAACTCCTGACGTAATCGCCCATCGCCAAGAATTGCCGACCACCGAGTTTCGTTACCTCGTTGCGATATCAATAGCGTTTCCGTGCGAATCCCATCGCCAAATTTTGCAGACACACATACCACGAGTTTTTGCGATTTGGCGACTGCCTGAGTCTCTGCAGGTGCATTCGGCGGTGCCGCCAGGATGTAAATGATTAGGCACGCGAAGACTTTAGTAAGTGCTTGACCATACAGGGAACGGTAAGACTCGGTCCTCATCGCAAGTACTCCAGTAAAGTTCTTTGTCGGGGTCAAATGGATGCGCAATTGGCTGCCCGCCCGAATATGTCATTTCGATCAGCCCAAATCCGTTATCAAGCGATACTTGGCAATTGGAAGCACTAGTCGATCCTACTGTGACAGTGAGCCAAACATGAATGTAGACTTTCGGCGGCTTGCCCTGTGAACTTGCACGCAACTCCTTTGTGAAACACTTTGAACCAACTCGATCAAAGGCGGATTCGAATATCTGTGCCCAGTCGTAGCAGTACCAACCACCAACTCTGATAGGATTTCTGTCCGGTACACTGCTGAAGTTTGCTTGCCAAGCCGACAGCCATGCCTTTACAAGCAAAATAGAGTCCGTGTTGCATTCGGCTTCGGTACAATCGCACTGACAGTTCTTGCATGCGGCTTGCAACTTCGAAATCCCGTTGTAGATCCCACGAAGCCCGTCCAAGTAGTCAATCCTGTTCGGATGGGAAGGAGGCGTGATCGGACACCTAACATCCACTTCACCAGTTGCAGTCCGGATGTAGCACGTGTTTTCGGGAGTTCGTTTCCAAATGAAGTTTCCTTGCCCGTCAATTCCAACCAAATCTTGCGACAAAAGGCCTGTAGGGTCGACGCGTAAGATTGCGAAATAATTCGCGTAAGCATTTTGGCCATCAACATATCCAAGAAGATCCTTCGCGCAAAACCGTCCACACACCGGATCATACATTCGAGCCCGGAAGTGGTAGAGTTCCAGCTCTTCATCCCACTCGCGTCCGGTGTACGCGTAGCGGTTGCCTTCGGCCGTCGTCGTACGTGCAGTTCCGCTGCCATCAAAGATCGACAGGTTGCCATACGCGTCGTAGGCGTAGCGTTCCTTGATCGTCCCGCTCGAATCGGTCAGCGCGGTGATGCTGTACTGTTGGGTGCCGTGATAGCGAAACGCCAACTTGATTGATGACTTGTCGCTTTCAGTGCGTGATTTGTCGGGCGAGCAGGTTGGTTGACGAAGCGTTTTGCAGCTACGGATTTGTTTTGAATCGGCGCACGACTTGACGCCTCCCGCGCGGCGGCGCGCGAGACGGCGTTGAAGGGTTCGACGACGGGATGTTGGCTTGCAGAGCATCCCGCCATTGTAACTGATGGACAGGCTATTCGGTGTCGCTTTGCGGTGGGCGGTCCTTGGCTCCCGGATGCGTTTTGTCGTGGACTTCGCGCAGGCGTTTGATCGACACGTGCGTGTAGATTTGGGTGGTGTTGAGCTGCTCGTGACCGAGTAACGTTTGGATCGAGCGCAGGTCCGAGCCGCCTTCGAGCATCAACGTCGCTGTGGTGTGGCGGAGCATGTGACAACTGCCGGGCTTGGTGATACCCGCCGCGCTCAAGTAGCTCCTGACGAGTTGGCTGAGTGTGACCGGATGAAACGCGTTGCCGCGGGACGTTAGGAAGATCACTTGCGTATCGTCGTCGAGCAGTGCGGGGCGACCATCGTGAAGGTATTTCATCAGCCATCCGAGTGCTCGTTTGCCGGTCGGTACCACGCGATCCTTGCGTCCCTTGCCTTGGCGGATCATCGCAAGACCGGACTCGTGGTTGATGTCGTCGAGCTTCAGTGCGATCAACTCGGCGCGTCGCATGCCGGTGGCATAAAAGAGTTCCAATATCGCGCGGTCGCGAAGACCGGTTGGCGTGGTGAGATCGACTGAACTGAGTAGCGTTTCGATTTCGTCGATCGTCAGGTGCGATGATGGGAGACGCTGTTCTTCTTTGGGCAGTTCGATGCCGGTTGATGGATCGCTGTTGATCCAACCCTGTTCGGTCAGCCATGCGAGCCAGTGTGCGACCGTTGACAAGTAACTTGCTTGAGTACAGAACCTGAGCGACTTGCCGGTGCGTTCGTTGCGGTAGTGATAAAGCCAACGACGATAGGCTGCGAGTGACTCGGGCGTGATCTCGGTGACGGACTCGATGCCGCGTTCGCTTGACCAGGTGATGAACTTGTTCAAGACGTAGTCGCGGCGCGAGATGGTCGTGGCCGACCAGTTGTTCATCTTGAGGTGGTTGAAGTAACGAGACAGCAGGACGGTGGGAGTAGGAAGGTTTGACATGGATTTGCATCCTGGGGTTGCAATCGGCGCGCACCGGTAGCCGGGCGTGCTCGATCAGGGTGAAGGCGACCGGGTGAACGTCACCACGGCCGAAGAAGGCGGCATCACGGCCGTGGTGATGCAGCTATGGCAAGGCTTTTAATGAGGGGGCCTTGCGAGGTTTTGGCACCGGTTTCGATGCCAGAGCGGTTAAGCCTCCAACGCACAACGACTTACTGATTGCGTGAGGTGGGGTGAAGCTGCAGAAGAGCAGCGTCAGAGCCGGGGTTGAGCTTGCTTGCTCAGGGGGTTGAGGTCTGGAACAAGGGGGTCGAGGTTTTGGTTGTAGTTGTCGTTTCTTGAGCGTTTGAATGGGGGTGGCTTGCCACGTTTTGGAGTTCGGTTGGGTTGGATCGTTGTTAGCTGCTTGACTGGGAACGACTTGCGTCAATCGAAAGCGGGCCGGACGGCACCGGAACCCTACCGGATGCTACCCGGCAGGTTGACTGCAGGCCCCGGAAGGTTGGCGTCCTAGGCCGGAAGCTTTTGGTCATAGCGGCTGTTGCTTGGCAGATTCGCCTTGCCGCGTTTATCGATCGGGGGAACCGTCGCTGCGATGTCACTGGAGAAATTGGTCTCTCGCGCAAGCCATTCAAACAAGCGACGAAGCTTTGTGACGCGTTCACGAACGATGCGGATCCCAATCGCTGCACCATTGATTAAGTCAACTTCGTTTTGCAGGTGACCAACATAGTCAGCGGCGGTTGTGTCGCTGATTTGGTCGTTGGCTGTGATCGATTGCGTTTGACACCAGGTGACGAAGTAGTCCAGTTGCTGCCTGGTGATGTTGACGATGCGTCGTTTGTGCCCCGATCGTTGCAGGTATTCGACGTAGCTTTGGACCAGGGCTGGTAATGTCGAAGCCATCGGGGGTGACCTTGTGTTGGTGCGTTGCGATCGCGCGGACGCCTTGGGGAAGATCCATGCCGGCGGGGTCGCGTGGGCTTGGCGATCCGGCCGGCTGCGCTGCGTGTCTCTCGGTTGTCACTGATGGCGGCGGCCTTGATCGGTGGCGATGGTGATCAAGTTCAATGAGCCCGAGAGCGTGGGCCACCTCGATGACGCGACAGCTCCGCCTGGTTGTCAACAGAGCAACTCGCCAACCGCGGCGAAAGTAGAAAACCGCTTCGTCATCAATCGTTAAAGTCAACGCACTTGGTGTTAACGATCGCACGTGAGTGTTTTTTGACTCTCGCCTTCTCTCGGCCTGATCGCCGGAGGGTCACGGGTGACGGCGTCAGTCCGGCTCGGCGAGAGCCAAAAAACATTGGGAAGAGTGGGCGGTCGGCTTTTGACGTGAAGTCCCGGACGCCCGGGGAGTGGTGTGCCCATGAATGCCGGGGAGCCTGTCGGAGATTCGCAGAGGGCTTTGGCCGAACAGACAAGCTGTCGGTTGACGGTTTACCGAATGGCTCGTTCCCGGCTTACCTCGCTTAGGCTCGGACGCGGTCTCTTGCGCGATCCAATAGGCGAATTTACTCATTGGACGCGAGTTTCTTCAGTCGCGATCGAATAGCGTTTGGCTGACGCTGAAAGATCACCGCCAGTTCGTCGATCGTCTTACCATCACGATGTTTTTCGCTGAGGTGAAGATCTTCCTCCTTGGTCCAAGCTGTATAGGCATTCGGGTAACGCTCGCGTATCTGATTTACTCGATCTTCGTAACTCGATTGTTCGACTGCGTCGTTGAGCGCACGCACGTCATGGTAGATTGCGCCAGCTGCCCGAACGATCGTATCGAGGAATTTTGGAAGAGACGACTCGTAAACGACGATCGACTCCACTTTAGAGTTCATTGACGGGTTCCTCTGAATGCAAAGATATTTCTTTTCACCGACGCCCTCGCGAACTTCAACCAAGTACTCGTTCGCCCCGATGGTTATTGAATCAGAGAAGTATCTCGCCGGTTTCATTGCTGAATTTGGTCACGCGTGAACTGAATGTCTGAATGTTCCATAGGAGACGATGCATCAGTTTACACCGCATCAGGTCTCCATTGTCTCGCCGTGATGATGAGACTCGGTTCGAGAGCGGCCGAGTGGCTTGGCGGATCAGTGCCGAGGAGCCTGTCGGAGATTCGCAGAGGGCTTTGGCCGAAAAGACAAGCTGTCGGATGACGGTTTACCGAGCGTCTCGTTCCCGGCTTACCTCGCTTGGGCTCGGACGCGGTCACTTTCGCCCTTCTTGATAAGGAGTTCGGCATCCTGCCTCGCACTGTTCTTATCGGGCTCCGCCCTCGGCGTCGGTGCTGCTCGCTCGCGCTCGGCGCTACCCTCATCCTTCGGTCGCTGTCACCACCTCCGTCAACCGTCGGCTCCGCTCGGTCGATCCCTCCCTCACTCCGGTCGCCGAACGATGGCCCGCTACCTCACTCCACGACCATCATCACTCTACCACTCCTTGTCTCCCCCACTCCTTGTCTCCCTCTCTGCCTTCCCGCTTCCTGCCATCGTTCTCCGACTGACATCCTGTCACCGACGGGTTTCAGTCGACGGGCATCCTACCCGCCGTGCCTTCGGCCTTCTTACCGCGAGAAGGTGCGCGGTCGGTCTTGTGGCAAGACCAAGCGGCCTCGCATTGCGGCGGAAGTCGACTTGGTCCTGTGATCACATCAATCGTCCGCCGCTGATTCGCGGCATTAAACCCCCGTCCCCTTTGTTTTCGCCCGCTCAAATCACGAGCCAGAGCACCAAAAGGATCCAAGCTAACGATGGAACGGCAACCTGTCTTGGTGTGGACTGCACTCCCGCCAACACGTAACAAATGAATAATGTGGTAAAGACTGGAGCAACTGTCGCTCCAAATGCAATGGCAGTTATCTCGCTAGATTGCTTAAATGAAAAGCCGGACCAAAGCAACACAAATTGCAGAGCACCGCTAACACAGGCGATGAGCGCCCAGCCGCCAAAAACCCCCGATCGCGTTTTCGCTTTAAGGCACGCGATGCCGCCGAACAAGATGGTCAGAACCATGGACCCAACGACATTCACGAGAGTTGGTATCCCGATCCGAATTGCAAATCCGAATCCGCCTACAAAATCAGGCAAACTCAAGACACGCCGAATGAAAACGATCAATTCCCAGGAAGCGATTTGCAATGGCGCGAATGCAATTACACCACAGAAAAGCCCCCGCCAAAGAGTCCGCCGATCAAGCTCCTCTAGTCTTTCCCCAGCCTGCAATGCTGGCGGCTTATAAGGAGAAGGCGACAATTCTTCGGGAGAGGTCTCGTCTTTGTTCGTAGTTGTCAATGGTTTCTCGCACGGTCTTTGCCGGGACAAGGGCGAGAGAATAATTCCGAGAAACTTGTTTCCCAACTTCCAACAATGTTGAAAGGAGTTGGATTGGCGCCGGATGGTTCCGGCCAAAACCACGGCGGATCCATTCCCGTAGAATCAGGGTCAGAATCAAAAACGTCATATGGGCGTTCAAACACATCCCTAAGTCTGTACTTAAGTGAACAAGTCAAAGTATATTGCCAATCATCCGACAGAAACAAACCAGTAAACCAATTGCAGCATGGACCACAGGAATCAAGTGAGATGTGGCAATCTGTGGTTACAGAGAAACTATTAGCGAACTTTGGGCCACCAAGAGCAAACAATGGATCAAGCCCCGCATTCCAAAGGGCTTCGGGCCAAGAATCACCACTGAACTCATAGGTAAAGTCTTGCGTGTGCGAAAAGGTGAGGGAATTATTCGCACCTGGGTACTTGTTGCACCAGAGCTTGCTAGATTTTACGTTTGCGTACGTCCGAAGCCAGTTCTCGTAATCGCTCACTTGTTCTGAAATTTGCTCAGCATTTTTGAAGTTGTCTAGCAAACCGTGGTCACCCAAGTCAAAGTCTTCGCCTTCTCCATAGAAATAGTGCTCAAACATGCTGCCTGGACCAAAATACATGTACCACGGATCTTCGAAGATGATGGGATATGGTGGGCCGATGTACGGCTGTAAACCCGTTGGATCAACTTGCGTCGGCACGTAGTACGCAACATACGTATTAAATCCGCCACCTCGATACCCAATCGGGTCTCTGGAGCAGAACCGCCCCGCGATCGGATCGTACATGCGGGCGCGATAGTGATAGAGGTCAAGGACGTCGTCGTGCTCTCGCCCCGTGTAAGTGTAGCGGTTGCCTTCCGCTGTCGCCGTACGCGCTGTTCCACTTCCATCGAACACCGACAGCCCGCCATACGCATCATAGGCGTAGCGCTCCTTGATCGCCCCGCTCGAATCGGTCAGCGCGGTGACGCTGTACTGTTGGGTGCGATGGTAGTAACGCAGGCCGCCGGTGCCGTCACGTACGACGGGTTCGTCGATGTAGCTGGCGTAGACGTCGTTGTAGGTGGGGTTGGTTGCCGCGGTTCCTGAGGTGTAGTCCGCGACGGTCTGCTGGCCATTTTGGACATAGATGCTGACCGTCGTGCCATTGTCGCGCGCGACTCGGCGACCGAGTGCGTCCCATTCATAAAAGACGTCGTCGGTGCTGTCGTTATCTACATCAGCCGAAACCAAACGGTTGTCGAAGTCCCAGGTGAGCGTCAGCGGATCGCTGCCGGGACGGAGAATCACCGGGATCACCGTCATGTTGCCTTTGACATCGTGCGTGACGCTCTCACTGGTCTTGTTTTTGTGGTTCTTCGCGGATTTTAGTGGCTAATCGCTCAGGACCCAGGTTTTTCGAGGCATTGCTGCGATGTCCGAATGGGGAGAGCGAGGACAAACGCTCGGTTCAAACGACCCTCCGCCGACACGGGGGCCGGCGGAGCGCACGAAGCACCTTCGGCGCATCGCAGACCAGGTGATTCCTTGGCGGGTTGCTCCTCGGCAGAGCCCGCCTCCGCTTCACCTCGCTTCGCCATCCTACCGAACAGAACCATCGGACATCGCAGTCATCCCTCAAAAAACCTTCCCCGAGTATTCGAGAACACCCACTAAACTCGCGGAAGAACCTGTGTTTGTTGTCGTCCCCACCGTAGCGGAGATTGCCGATCGCTGCCCCAGTCTAATCGATGCTAGACGTTGGTGAAGCGATCTGTCGTGATTAGGAGGTGTCGCTGCTGTGCAGCGAGTGGGGACGCCTGAAGGCTGGACACCAACGTTGCTAATCCCCCTGTTGCTTGAGCCCGTGTCGTTCGGATGGGGCGTCTTGTTGACGGGATGATGGGTAGTCGCAGAGTTGCCGCTTTCACCCGCCGATCGGGTCTTCACTGTGGACGGTGTAAACGAATTCGTCGTCCTTCATGTCGATGGCGATTTCGGTGATCGACGCGTTGGTGGCCAGACTGGACAGCACTTGCGATGACAATTCGGGCAATAGCGATTTGTTCAAGATGTGATCGACGTTTCGCGCCCCCGTGTCGACTTCGGTGCAGCGCGCACGAATCCCGTCGACGACGTCATCGGTGTAGGTGAACTTGGCGCCATAGCTGTCGGCCACACGACGTTGCACCTTGCCGAGCTTCAACCGAACGATTTTGCTCATCACGTCATCGCTGAGCGGGTAAAACGGAATCACGCTCGTTCGCCCCAGGAACGCCGGCTTGAAGGTTTTGAGCAACTCGGGGAAGACGGCTTCGAGAAACCCATCGGGATCGGGCATCGTTTCGTCATCGGCGCAAAGGCTCTTGATCAGGTCCGTTCCCGCGTTGGTGGTCATGATGATCACCGTGTTCTTGAAATCGATATCGCGGCCTTCACCGTCTTTCATGTTGCCCTTGTCAAAGACTTGGTAAAAGATGTCTTGCACTCCGGGGTGTGCCTTTTCGACTTCGTCCAACAGCACCACCGAGTACGGTTTACGGCGGACGGCTTCGGTCAACACGCCGCCTTCGCCGTAACCGACGTAGCCGGGAGGCGATCCCATCAACAACGAAACTTTGTGTTCCTCTTTGAATTCCGACATGTTGATCGTGGTCATGTTCTGCTCGCCGCCGTAGAGCAGATTGGCCAATGTGATTGCGGTTTCGGTTTTGCCGACGCCGCTGGTGCCGGCCAACAAGAACACGCCGATCGGCATGCGTGGGTCACGCAACTGGGCACGACTGGTGCGAATGCTCTGGGCGATGCGATCGAGCGCGTGCGATTGTCCGACGATCGATTCTTCCATCAGGTCTTTGAGGTTCAGCACGGTGTTGATTTCGTTGCTGACCATCCGTCCGACGGGGATACCGGTCCAGGCGGCGACGGTTTCGGCGATCGCACTGGAATCGACACAGGGAAACAGCAGCGGCGTTTCGCCTTGCACCTTTTTCAGTTCCTTTTCGCCGGCGACCAGTTCCTTTCGCCAGGCTTGCAGTTGCTCTTCGGTCGGCGGCGCGGTCTCCTCGTTAGCTTTTTCATCCCCCTTGTCCGCGGGCTTGTCTGCTGCCTTGGCCGCTGGTTTTTCAGCCTTCGCCTTCGCGTCGCTCGGTTTTTGCTCTGCCGCGTCCTGCTCGCCCGACTCTTTGTTCTCCGCTTTCCAATGCTCGGGCGAGTCTTTGTCGAGCCGTTTTCGCAGGTCGATGATTTTTGCCAGGATCTCTTTTTCTGTTTCCCATTGTTCGTTGAGTGTTTCGAGCCGCTGTTCGACCGCAACCTTGGCCTCCTCGGCCGCCGCGATGCCATCGGCATGGTCCATACCGGTTTGTTCTTCGCGGCGGAGGATGCGTAACGAAACGTCCAGCTGAGCGAGGCGGCGGGTCGCATCTTCGATCGCCGGCGGCGTCGCCGATTGGCTCAATTGGATTCGCGCGCACGCGGTGTCGAGCAGACTGACTGATTTATCCGGCAATTGTCGTCCGGTGATGTAACGATTGGAAAGCTTGACTGCTTCGACGACGGCGTCGTTCATGATGCGGACGTGGTGGTGGTTTTCCAGGGTGTCGACCAGACCGCGCATCATCTCGACCGCCGTCGGCTCATCGGGTTCGTCGACCTTGACGACCTGGAACCGCCTCGCCAGCGCGGCGTCCTTTTCGAAGTATTTCTTGTATTCGGCCCAGGTCGTCGCGGCCACGGTTCGCAGTTCGCCGCGGGCGAGGGCGGGTTTGAGCAAGTTGGCGGCGTCGCCTTGCCCGGCCTGGCCGCCCGCACCGATCATCGTGTGGGCTTCGTCGATGAACAAGATGATCGGCGTGGGAGATCCCTTGACTTCGTCGATCACCCCGCGAAGCCGATTTTCAAACTCGCCCTTCATGCCCGCACCGGCTTGCAGCAGCCCCAAGTCCAAGGTTCGAATGCGAACGTTGCGGATCGCTTCGGGGACATCGCCGGCGGCCACGCGGAGCGCGAAGCCTTCCACCACGGCGGTTTTCCCCACACCGGCTTCACCGGTCAGGATCGGGTTGTTTTGTCGACGACGGGTCAGGATGTCGATGATTTGGCGGATTTCGGGATCGCGTCCGAGCACCGGATCGATTTGTCCGGCTTCGGCGCGACTGGTCAGATCGATCGTGAATTGATCCAGCGACGGCGTCTTGGTCGGGCCCGCCGTCGGCTTGGTCGGATCGCCGCTGGGGCGCGGCCCGGAACCGCCGACCGCCATCGGAATCTGCGCTTCTTCGCTGTCGGCCAGCAGCACTCCGAAATCTTGGATGATGGCATCTCCGTTGATCTCGTCGAACTGATCCGAGGCGTCGCGGGCCAGCGGCCGCAGTGTGGTGGACGTCAACAGCGCGACCAGCAGATGCCCCGAGCGGACCTTGGCGACGCCGTGATCGACCGACGCGAACAACCAGGATTCACGAATCAGGTCGACCACGTTGGGCGAGAGTGCGGGCGGCCGACCGTTGCCGGTTTTGAACTTGTCGATCGCTTTGTTCAGATCGGACATCAGCCGCGAGACATCCACGCCCGATGCTTTGCAGGCGATCGTCAGGTCGGACTGGTCATTCTCCAACAACTTCAGCAACCAATGCTCGATCTCGATGTTGTAATTGGTCCGGGACAGACATAGCCCCGCCGCCGCTTCCAGCGCGCCACGGCAGGTGTCGTTGAGTTTCCCGACGAGTTCTTTCAGATTGATTTGTGCCATGGTTCGGTCAAGCGTCGAAGGTCAGAGAAGAGGACATCTTAAGTTCTAGCGTGTTGGCGCACCGTCGTGGTGAAAAACCGCGTCGTCGCTGTCGCGTGTCGGCGGTTTACTGCACAGCCAAGTGTTCCATCCCAAATGCGGTTTCACCTTGGTCGATTCGCCGGGGCCGGTGAAGGAGGATTCCGCGAGCAATTCACAGACCGGGATCTCGTCCGCCAACAGGATGACTTGCAGATCGAAATCAAACTCCAACCCGACGTAGCTGCGGATGAATTGGCAGATCCGTACCAAGGTTTCGCCGGTCGGCATCAAGCTTTCGAACTGTTGCCAGGTCACCGGCCCGATCTGGATTCGGAATTTTGAACTGGGGTCCCACGTCCGATCTCCCATGATCGTATCGACGCCCATTCGGCAATGACCATCGATCCGCCCCAACCGCGATCGTTCGGCGATCGGTAACACCAGCCATTGGCCGAACAGCGACAGCACTTTGGCCGGCAATTGCAAGTAATCCGACACCATCGCACGGAGGGATTCGGCGGTCGGACGGTCGACGAATTGGCCGCCGTAATACACACAGGCGTCATCGGCCGATTCCAACCGATTGCGGACGTGCTTTGTCCCGCGGCCGACGATCGACAACAGGGCTTCACGCACCAGATCGCTTTCGGGGCGTCGCTCGTTGATCGCGTTTTCGAAACCGGCCGGCAAAAAGTACTTTTCCCAGGCGCGATAAAAAAACGACAGCTGGCGATGGGAAAAGATGTCCATGAAGTCCCGCATCGCAACGTCTTTGTTGTGCACGCGGTCGATCACCAATTGGGTGTAATGATTCGGCAGCGCACCGGCCGGACCGATCAATCCCCAAAACGCAATCTGCAACTCCCAAGGCTGATCGGCCGAATCCTCCTCCTCGTCCCGGATTCTCCGTCTCGGTTGCAGCGACACGATCTCGCTGGGCGAAAAGCTCAACGAGACCTCCGATCGAAAACGGACGCCTTCCTCGGAGAGATTGCTGACCGTTCCCAGACGGCCGCGACGGGCCTTGGACCCCAGCGACAATTCGCGATCCATCTCGGCCAGCGCACCGGAGAGCAGCAACCGAACGGCTTGAAAGAAACTGAATTGGTAGGGCTCGTCGACGAGCCGCTTGCTTACAGAAACGTCTGTCTTCCGGATCGCGCCGGCCATCGGGCAACCTCTTGTTCTCGGAGGCTACTTCGCAACGAGGTACGGGTAAAGGAATTAATGGAAGCGTACAGGGACAGGAAACGTTCCAGCACCATGCCGAGCAGGTAGGCACCGCCGCTGCTCAAGCGTTCTTCGTCGATCAAGATGTCCAGATCCAGCCCGCGACACAGCGTTGATCCGCCGGACGGATTTTGGCACCGCGCCACACCGGGGCGGCACTTCACCGAACGGATCGAATCGATCCGTTGTTGTGAGTCTCCCTTGCCGATGAAATCGTACAGTCCCAAAATCTCTCGCAGCGCCGTCGCCCCTTCATCGGCGTCAAACAGCGACACGTGGCCGAGCGACAAATGGCTGATCATCCGCCAATACGTGCCCTTTTCCAGCGGCGGTCGCAACGTCACCCGCGGTTGGGTGACGCACTTGGGGGCTTCCAGCGGTCCACCGCGAACCAGTTGCAACTTCGGGCGGCCGCCGCCAAACTCCAACCGTTGTGGCAGATTTCGGCTCGTGCAAAGCGCCCGCACGTCGAGCACGGTTCCGTCACTCTGGTCGGGTTGGAAATCCAAATCGACCAATGACAAATAGACCTCGGTCGCCAAATCCTTTGCCCCGCCGCTCTGCCCCGAACGCCGTCGATGCAAATGATAGAATCCTCGCCGCAGCCGTTCCTCGCCGGCGTGCCGGACCGAATAAAACGGGTGATAGACCTTTTCGTCGCGTTCCGAATCGATCGCCGTGACGCTCGAAATACTGTGAACTTCAAAGCCCCGGGGCTGGCGGGCATCGGGAATCACCCGGTATTCCGGCATCGTATGGCTGACCCGGATCGGTTCACAACGCTGTTCGAACAGATTCACCATCGGAGTGCATCCGATCCGAACCGTTTCCGGTTCGACAAACTGCTCCACCGCCCCGACATGACGTTTCATCAAGACGTACAGGTGCAACGAGCCGCCGAATCCCGTGAGCGATTCCTGCGAGATCCCTTTGACGTCGAAGAACATGAATTTCTCGGGCGCCGCAAAGTATTCCGACAACAACCGGTACCCGCTGAACGTTCTCGGTTGCGACGGAAAGATGCACTCGTCGGCCTCGAACCCGATCGGATGGATGGAATCAGCCGACAAACGAATCGGTTTCGGATCGCTGGGGGAACGCGCCAGTAAGACTTCGATCGAGTCGTTCTGAATCAATTCGTAAAAGTCCATCGCGGCATGGGAGATCCCGCGGATGAAAAACCGCAGCGACGTGATCTCCATCGTTTCGAAGGTGACGGCTTCGCGAAAGCTTCGCAATTCCACATGCAAGACCGATTCGGCCTTGGGCAACAGCGGCGACGGGGGGCATTGAAAGGGCTGGCCCTTGTACGCCGCCGCGGCGACCTTGTAGGGAAACAGTGTGACCGGGTAGACGGTTCGATATTGGCAGACCCCGTCTTCGGTCGACTCGGTTTCCACGCCTTCGCCGGCCGCGATCTTGTAACCGCCGACCAATTCCGCTTGCCGCGGGTCGAGCGCAAACTGGACCACCGCGGTCGACGGGATCGGGGAAAGGTAATGCGGATAGAGCACGCCCAACATGGCGTGCGTGATTTCGGGGAAATCATCGTCCAGCTTCAGCCGGGTACGGGCGGACAGCAGCGCGAAGGATTCGATGATCCGCGAAACGTGCGGATCTTCGCTCAGGTCATCGCCCAACCGCAGCCGCGCGGCGATCTTGGGATGCTCCTGCGCAAACTCCGAACCGAAGCGGCGGAGGTATTGAAGTTCCTGGTTGTAATAGGGCAGCAATCGATCCGTCATCGGCGAACTCCACGCACTAAAAAGTCTCCGCTGGTTGCGTCCAACTTGCTGTCGTAAATCACCGGTTCGGGCGCCGGGTCGACCTTTAACATGCCGTCGATGCGAAAGCGGAGCGCCCGATCGGTCGGATCGCTGGTGTCAGCGAGCCGGACGTGCACGTTGATCAATCGCGGCTCAAACGCCTCGATCGAACGCAACATCATCCGGCGCAGCATTTCCTGTTGTTCCCGCGAGCCCGTGTTGATGCCCACGCAATCGGGAATGCCATAGGCAAACAAGGATCGGTCCAGTTCTTTCAGATCGTCCGGCCAACTGGTGGCGCGACAGCGTGTGTTGAGCAACGCTTGCAGGTCGCGTCCCACACTTTCTTTCATCTGCTGCAACACCTGGGTCCGATTCAGCGGCGCTTCGGTCCGATTGTGCGGTTCCAAGTCGATCAGCCGATCGAGCACGCTGGGGATCAGTGGGCGGTCGTTGGGAACACGAGACATTTACTCACCACGCCGGATCGTTTGCAGTTCCATGATCGGCAGGTCTTGGTCGCCCACGAGCAGCATTTTCTGGCCGCGGCCGCGAACGATGCCCTGGCCCGAATCGGCCCAATCGGTGCCGCGTCCGAGTTGCAAATTGGCGTCGGTCGGGCCGTCTTCTGCCGGTTCCAAGTAGATCGCCGGCAGGTAGACCTCGCCGTCGGGGCCCGACTCGATCGACAGTGACGCTTGCCTCCAGAGCAGATCAAAGGGGCGCTTGGGCGGATGGATTTCCATCTCCAGAATCTGGTTCCAGTCGACCCAGAAATACTTTCCGGTCGTCGTGTGGACCTCCAAGACCGGCGACAGCAAATCGTCCAGGTCTCGGATCTCGTCGACCTCGTTGCCGTTGACCTCAACCGGCTGATTCAGATTCTTGGTTTCCGCCATCGGTTCCAACGCCGCGGCGGCGGCGGGGACGTCGCCGGATCGAAACAGGGTGAGCGCCTGAAGGTGTGCCTTGAGTTTATCAGACGGCTCACCCAAAAATTCCGGCACCCGGCCTTTGAAGAAACATTCTCGCCGGGCCAATTCCGCTCGCACCAGCTGTCGCAACAGCGCCGCACCGATCGCCGCTTGCGGGTCTTGATTGGTCACGGTGTCGAGCTGTTTGTCGGCTCGGTCAAAGTTTCCGGCGATGCAGGAGAGTTCGGCGAGTTGAAATCGCAACCCGACGTCGGCCGGTTTGGCTTTGACCATCGCCAGTGACGCGTCCACCGCCTCGTCCAGCCGCCCCGCTTCGTACAGCTCCATCGGAGTGTTTGTCATCGTTGATTGCCTCGGTTAGACGGTGGAACGCGAGTGGGGTTGATTGAAAGGGAGTGATTGAGTGGGCTCGGATCCTACGAGCGTCCGATTCGGGTCTGCAAGCGAACGCTGCCGACCATTTCGTCGAGTTCGTAGTGCGGCGCCAACCGCATGATACAGTAAAACGAGCCCGGCTTACCGGGGTCGGGCTGGACCGTGATGCTGGCTTCGCGAAGTGGTTTGCGGCTTTTCACATCGGCACTCGCTTCGCGGTCGGCGGTGACGTACTCGATGATCCAGTCGTGCAACAGCCGTTGTAATTCTTCCGCGGTGGTGAACGAACCCATTTTGGTTCGGCCGATCACTTTGATGTAGTGGGCGAACCGGGAGACCGTCAACATGTACGGCAGCATGGCGCTGATTTTGGCGTTGGTATTGGCATCGGCGGTGTCGTACTTCTTGGGACGCTGGAGCGATTGGCCGCTGGCAAATACGGCCATCGGCGTGTCTTTGCAATCGCAAATCGGCAGCAGCCCCAAATCACTGAGCTGTCGTTCCAGCGAATCGGTGACCGCGATTTCGGTCATCGGTCGCGGGACCACGCCGGGCGCGTCGGTGGGAAAACTCAGCGCGGGCAGATCCGAGACCAGTCCGCCGCCCTCGACGTCCTGACGCAGCCCGCGGATGTCGGCCAGCCAGCCACTGGTCGCAAACGAACGCATCAACACCGCGGCGTAGGCATAGCCAGGATTGCCCCACAAATAACCCTTTCCGTCGGGGCTGAAGACGTCTTCGCGGAAAACAAAACGATCGATCCGGCTGCCGTCGTCTTCGTAGGGCCCACGCATCAGGATTCTCGGCAGCACGACGCCGACGAATCGGGCGTCTTCATCGTCACGCAGCGCGTTCCATTTCAAATAATCCGTTCGCGACAAACGGGATTCATGATCGCGCGTCACCTGCAACTCGGAAAAGCTTTCCAGATCCAGCAGTTCCGGGCTGGCCGCCAACAGTACCGGGCAAAACGAGCTGGCCGCCACGCCCGACAAGGCTCTCAGGACCGACAGGTCATCGGTCGGGTGTTCTGCCGAGACGCGGGGCTGGATGTCATAGTCCCCGACCAAGACGCCGAACGGTTCCCCGCCGGGCATCCCCAGTTCCTCTTCGTAGACTTTCTTGAACAGGGCGCTCTGGTCGAATTCGACGTTGCGTTCAAAGTCTTTTTCGAGTTCTTTCCAACGCGCCGACAACACGCGGACCTTGATCATCGGATCGCTTTCGATGTCCGCTCTGCGGACCAGAAACGCCAACCCGCGCCAGGAGGATTCCAAACGCTGGAACTTGGGATGATGCAAAATCGCGTTGATCTGGTCGTTGAGCATCCGATCGATCTCGGCGATGTCGGCGGCCAAGCGGGCGAGCACCGATTGCTTGTCTCTCAGCCGCCGATCTTGGCTCCAACTTTTGCCGAACCAACATTCCAGCGACTCTTCGACACCGTCAGCGGCAAGAAATTTGGCCAGCGGCGTGGCAGCCGACCGGCCGGGTTGCGACGCCGGCGCCGAACCGCCGTCGTGAGCGTCCGCCGCAGCCGACAGGACTCGCTGAAGCAGAGACTCCGCGAGTACTTCGGTGTGATACGATCCATCGGAGCGGAACTCGGCAGGCGGCATCGTGGCTTGCTCTTATCAGCCAAGCTTGGGGATGCTGGCGACCATTCTCATGCTGGTCGTCAACTCTTCCATTTGCAGCCAGGGTCTCATCCAGGCGACGGCGTTGTAGGATCCGGGTTTGCCCGGGATTTCCTTGACCTCGACGCGTGCTTCGGCCAGCGGATAGCGGGCGCGGACGTCCGACGGCGGATTGGGGTCGCTGGTCACGTAGTTGTGAATCCAACGATCCAGCCAGGCTTCGCAATCGCTGGCTTCCATGAAGGAGCCAATCTTGTCGCGTCCGAGGACCTTCAAGTAGTGCGAAAAACGGCTGGTGGCCATGATGTACGGCAACCGTGCGCTGATCGCCGCGTTGGCGGTCGCTTCGGGGCGATCGTAGAGCTTGGGTTTCTGGGTCGTTTGGGCACCGAAGAAGACCGAGTAGTCGGTGTTCTTGAAGTGGCACAGGGGCAGGAACCCGAGATCGCTGAGTTCTTTTTCCCGGCGATCGGTGATGGCGATTTCGGTCGGACATTTCAAGTCCATGTCGCCGTCATCGGCCTTGAAGATATACGAGGGCAGCCCTTCGACCTTGCCGCCGTTTTCGACACCGCGGATCGTGGTGCAGAAACCGGTCTTGGCGAAGGCGTCGGTCAATTTCGCCCCCATCACGTAGGCCGTGTTCATCCAACAGAATTCGTTGTGAGCGACGTGGATGGACTCGCCTTTGTTCCCCACCGGGACTTCTTCATAGGCGAATTCGTCGATGGTCTTGGTGTTCGCACCGTAGGGCAATCGGGCCAGGGTTCGCGGCATCGTCAACACACAGAACCGGCTGTCTTCGCTCTCGCGGAAGCTTTTCCACTTGGTGTACTCGGCCGAATCAAAGATGCGGGCCAGATCACGCGGCTTGGACAGTTCCGTCCACTCGTCGAAGCCGAACAGTTGCGGCGCGGTGGCGGAGATGAAGGGGCAGAACGCCGAGGCGGCGACGCCGCTGACGTTGGTCAGCAGATCGACGTCTTCGGGGTGGTTGGTGAATTCGTAATCGCCGATCAGCGCGCCGTAGGGGGCGCCGCCGGGGGTGCCGAATTCGTCTTCATAGAGTTTTTTGAACAACTGGCTTTGGTCGAACTCGACCGCCCGGTCCATGTCTTTGAACAACTCGCGTTTGCCACAGTTGAGCACACGGATTTTCAAGGAGTCACCGGTCTCGCTGTTCTGCACCAGGTGATGCAGTCCGCGCCACGAGCCTTCCAGTTTTTGGAATTTCTCGTTGTGCATGATCGCGGCGAGCTGGGTGCTCATTTTGGCATCGATGCCGGCGATGGCGGCATTGATCGATCGCATGACATCCTTGTCAAACGTCACGGTCCCCTTCAGGGCTTCTTCGGTCAGCGTTTTGATCAGCTCTTCGGCACGCGAGCGCTCGGTTTTTTTGGTCGCCGCGATCGCGGTTTCCAAAAGACTGACGCTCTCTTCGGTCTCGGTCGTTGACTGCTGTTCAGCTTGGCCTTCGGTCTCACCGGAACTCATGGCAAGTTGACTCCTCACATCGGGGGATTGATTCAGAATAGTTTGAAGGACGAACGGGCGCGGGGAATTACTCCGCTGCCGACTCGTCGGTGTCCACGCCAAGCTCTCCGGAAAGCTGCTTGAGCTGATCGCTGTTTTTGAGCACTTGTTCCAGCACGTTTTCCAGGTCGTCGCTCCGATCGATTTTGGTGGCCAGATCGCGCAGCTTGTTTCGCGTGGCCATCAACTTCTTCAGCGGATCGACCTTGTCGACGATGTTCGCCGGTTCGAAGTCGTCCATCGATTTGAAGTCCAAGTTGACTGACATTTCGCTGCCGTCACCGGCCAGCGTGTTTTCGACACGCATGTTCAATCCCGGCGTCATGCGTTGCAGCACGTCATTGAAGTTGTCACGATCGATTTGGATAAACTTTCGATCCTTCAAAGGTTTTAATTTGCTCGTCGGGTCCCCCGAGAAATCGCCCATCACGCCGACCACAAAAGGCAGCTCTTTGACGACCTGTGCCCCTTCGGTTTCCACCTCGTAGGTGATGTGAACGCGAGGCTTTCGGACACGGTTCAACTTTTGCTGTTGGCTTTCGGCCATCTCATTATCTCCAGACGAGCGATTTGCGGGCTCGAACACGAGCCCCTCTATCATTCGGTTTTAGGTTACCGGTCCCCCCCAGGCAAGCTTTCCGAGGCGACCGGGTGTCAAGAAACTAGTGAAAATGTATCTCAATCATCGTCGTACTCATCGTCCTTGACCGGAATCCCAGTGCGTTCGGACAAGTTCTTCAGCACACTGGAGTCTTGGATTAATTTTTGCAACAAGGTCGGCAGGTCCATGCGTCCGAACTCGACGGTCTGTTGGAGCATGTAGCTGACCGGAGAATGCGGCTCGGTCTTGCGAAAGAATTCGCTGGCCTTCATCAACATCCGAAACGCGTCTTCGCGATTGTTGACCTGGGCCTGTGCCAGATCGACCTTGGGCCCGGCGTTGGGTGTCAATCCCGTCGCCGCGGTCTCCCCGTCGCCTTCGGGTTCTGCGTCACCGTTGCTGGACAGCAGGTTCCGCGTCAGATTCGAAAACGCCTGCTGAATCGTTTCCAGCGTGCGTCGGATCTGGCTGCTCGGCGGCGTGTGGTCCTCTTCACCCTCGACGCGGCACTTGGATTCCAGCACCGCGGTCATCTCCATGTAGGCCTCGATCGCTTCGGCAATGTCTTCCTCTTGCTGTCGCAATTGATCCAAATCGATCTGGCGGACCGCATTGTCGAAATCATTCTCGGAAACCTCGCCGCCACCGCCCCCGGTGGTCGCCTCGCGGTAGGCCGCGTAAGTCAGCGCACCGTACTCGGGCAGCAACGGGATCTCCTCCAGCGGGGCGATCAACGTCCCCGGCCCTTCCACGCCGTTCAAGCTGGAAAGCTGCGAAACCGTATCGAGGTAGCCGTCCTCTTCGTCATGTGGCGGGTAGATTCCGTCCCAGTACGTTTCGCAGATCTTGCTGACCAACCGAAACGCGTCGCGGGCCCCGGCGTACCCGTTGCGTCGCGTGTTGGCCTCGACCAACCAGGACGCGACCCACAGGTCTTTGGAATGCTGGGCGATGATGTCGACGCATTGATCCAGCACGGTTCTCCAGTCGGGCGAACTGGGCACTTCGACCCCCTGCCCCTGTTCGCTCAACGCCGCCAGCTCGTCGTCGTCGTACATCGCGAATTCGCGAATCTTGCGTTCCGCATTGACCGCTTCGGCCCGGGCGTCCTTGGCGCGCTGAAATCGATCAAAATCGCTGCGACGCAGATACTGCCCGCTCGGGGATTCGTCCGAAATCGGGGCTAACAGTTGATCAAAATCAAGTGTCGGTTCAGATGCCATGGTGAACTCTCGGTGTCCGACGGGGTGGACGTTTCACGGGAATGCGTTTAATCGTTGCCGCTGCGACGCAGGCTCTGGGCCATCTGGTCCAGGCTCTTCGCATGAATTCGACTCGCCCAACTCTTGCTGATCCCAACGCGATCGGCCGCTTCGGTTAACGAAAAACCTTCGAAATAGATGGCGATGATCAATCGTTTGGCGTCATTGGGCAGGTCGTCGACCAATTTGCGTAGCGTTGTTTGCATTTCGCGGTTTGCAACGACCTTGCTGGGAATCTCGTGCTGATCGGCCGCCTGTGCCAAGACGCTCGTTTCCGAATCCTCGTCACCGCTGGCCAGATAGACGATCGCAAGCCGCTCGGCCATCTTACCCAACCAGTCCGCATCGTCGTTGGAACTGGCGCCGTCGCCACGGGTTTCCGACTTGGATGATTCCGCCTGCAAGACATCCTCGGCCATGTCGCGGAATCGCATCCGCCGCAACCGCGCGCGGCTGGTCCAATTCATCTTGGAGACGCCGTCGTAGATCGCCCCGCGGACACGGTAATAGGCGAACGTCGTGAAGCGGGCGCCGCAGTCGGGATCGTATTTCTGAGCCGCTTCGGCCAAGCCCAGTTGCCCATACGCGATCAGGTCGTCCAGGTCCATCGGAATCGGCAGCGAGCGGTGCACCCGCAACGCAAGCGAACGGACCAAACCCTGAGCTTCGTTGATCAGGTCGGCGGGCGATTCGCCGTCACCGGAGGTCTCGTCGCTCGGATGGGCACTCACGATTCCGCTCCTAATGAATTCCAAAATCCCTCGATCCGACGGCGGCTGTAGTCATTGGTCCACAGCGCCCGACCGACTTCATCATACAGATCGGCGGGCAACTGCCGCGCCCGCGCCCCCAGGCGATGTTGCAGCACCGCGGTGGCGATCCGCACGAACAGCGCCTCGTCACAGGGATCGTCCACGTGCCGAAGCTTTGCATCGCGAAGCACTTCCAACAGTTGGTCCGAATTCTCTTGGTGCCGAATCAGCGTCTCGCCCAACACCTCTTGCAGCAAGCGTTGGCTCTGGCCGGTGCCCGCGGCTTCGGCCGATCGACCGCCACCCGGGGCAACATCGGACGCGTCGCCGGCGTCACGATATCGCGTGTAAGTTTGGCGTGACGGGGAGGGCTGGGCAGGCATCGGACCACATTCACTCTGCGTTAAAGTACCAAATCAACAGCCCCACGATCGTGGCCACCAAGGCCCCGTTGATCACCATCAGGATGCGCACCCCGGTCTGCATCCGATCCTCCTCGGCCAGCGCTTCACTGCCCCATTCCAACTCCTCTTCCTCGTTGGTGGCTTTTTTGAACACGCTGGCCAGAAACGCCTGGCGATCCGGCATCGCACCCGACGCGACGAAGTAACAACCGCTGAACAACAGCGGTTCGCCGTCACTGAGATGCGGGCCGGCCGAGTTGATCGCATAGGCGGACTTGATCAGGTGCGCCAAGCGGGGCTGGAACGTTGACCGGATCCGGCACAGCAACGAGTACAGGTGGCGGTTGCCGGGTTTGCTCAGCCCGTCGCCTTCGCGAAACAGCAAGTACGACCAATCCTCGAACGCCCCGCAGGCATGTTTGACGACGGCATCCAACTGCGGCGCCGTCGGCAGATTCCACAATCCGTATCCCTTGCCGAAGCGTTGCACCGACGATCGTTCGGCACCGACGCGTCGGACGAGTTCGCGGAACCCGGTTTCCAGTTCCATCGAATCGACGACGTGGGTGACGCTGCAGCGGACGCGCAGCGACCCGCGGAGGCAGGCCAAATCGGCTTTCAGCGCGATCAGGATCTGGTTGACCATGTCTTGCGATCCGTCGGCCAGAAAACGGAATGGCGTCGAGACGATGACGCCATTGATCGGGCAGAGCGGATCGCGCAGGCGGCGAAACAGACGACACAGGTAGGCCAACCGCGCCGTCGCCAGACTGGCATCGCTGGGCGTCAGGATCGCGCTGGCAATGCCGCCGCCCTGCGGTGCGGTCGGGTTTTTCAGACCGCCGGAAACGTCGCCGACCATCATCGTGCCGCGCATGTCGGCGCCCTGGTTTTGTGGCGGCACGGGGATGTTCAGCCCGGCAATCGTGTTGCGGACATCGGCCGAATACGCCGAAGCGTTGCCGCCGGCCGGTGGCATGGGCGGACGCATCGCGGCCGGATTCTGCCCCATCGTGCTCACGTCCATCGTCCGATCGGCCTGGAACGGCTGGGGGGCGCCGGGCATTTGCCCGGGGACGATCGTCGCGTCTCGCGGGGAACCGAGCAACTTGCTCAGCTGGCAACATTCGGTGCACACCACATAAATCGCCTGCTGGTTGGCGAACACATGGATCGGCGCCGGCCCCAGCGGGGCCCTGACCGGGAACTGCGTATTGGAGGTCGTCATGAAGGCATTGACCGATTCGACCGTCCCCGGCCCGGCGATCAAGAAGATCGGCGTCTCGGACGGATCGATCGATTGTTCCTCCATCGCCCCCAGCGCCGTCTCCCAGGCGCGATCGATGTCTGGAAACGCCGACGGTTCGCCTTCGAGCCACAGTTTGAGCGCGAACCAAACGACGATCGGGATCGCGATGACCAGCAAAAAGATCGCCGGCAACTCACGCCAGTAGAAGCTCGCCTTCTGTTCGGTCTGGTCGGTATAAAAACGAATAATCGCCCAGACGATCGCGACCAGCAACAATCCGAAGAACAGCAGCCACGCGGCCCGGGCCTGCAACGACAGACCGAGGATCCGCTTGGGCGAACTGATCACGCTGCTGGGGATCCGCGCCAACATGCGAAACGGGTACAAGACCGCGTCGACGAAACTTCGTATCGCGCTGCCCATCGTTATCGACTCCGATCTTCTTTCATGGCCACACCAACATTTTTCCGATCCCGACGGCGACCGCGGCCAACAGCACGCAACAGATCACCGAACTGATCAACAGATACTTGCCTTCCAACGGCGGTGCCCCTTGGCCGGGGCGTCCTTGTTCCAGGATCGGCGGTCGGCCTTGTCCCAATTGGATCGCCATGCCGGTCCGCCGCGCCCATTCGTCCAGCGAGGCCGGCACGCCGAAGTGTTCGTGTTGGGCGGTCGCTTCGGGGTCGGCGTAAAGCCCGCGAAACCCCAACACGACGCAGACGTAAAACACTTCCAAGGCGTCCTTCTGGGGCAACTCGGTGGCCTTTTGGCTTTGCTCGTAGAACTTCGAAAACGCGCTGGTGCTTTTGAAGATCTGAAATTCCAAGCGGTTCTGTTCCCACCACTTGCTGCCGTCCCAGGCGGCTTCGATCAGCAAATCGTCGACCCAGGCGACCAGTGCGTATTTGGCCAGTTCCCAATCGGGCCGTCGTCCGAGCATGTTTTCGGCGTTGTCGAGCAAGCCGCGGATCTTGGCGCTGGTGTCTTCCGGACTCGGATTCTTATTCGCCTCGATTTCATCCACGACGGATGAAACGTACATGAAGACGGGGTCAACGGCGGCGGCGAATTCTGGCGACATGGAGGAGAAGGGTTGATCCGAGGCGAAGGAGAAAAGCGTAACGGCGGCAAACGGTCTCAGTCTTCAGCGGTGGGGACGGCGAACAAACTCAGTTTGAGCGTGCCTTCGATTCCGTCCACGTTGATTTGTAATTCCTTCTTTCCCTGCAGCGTCGCCAAGTTCGCAATCAACGCTTCCTTGAAACGGACGCCCAACCGCGGCGAGTCGTCCGAACGCAGGTCTTCCCAGGCCGGTCCGCTTTTATTGACGCTATAGAACAGCCAATTATCGCCTTGCGGTAGGGCCCGTGGAGCTTTCGTCTCGGTGATTTTCAGTCCGTCTTGTCGAAAACGGAACATGAAATCGACCTTTTCACTTTTCCCCAGTTTCCAATCCAGCCGACCGATTTCCAGCAACTCACGACACTGTGCCGCCGTGATTCGCTCGTGCTGCACCCCAATGTACCATTCCCAACCCTTGCTCATCCATTTTTGGTCCAACTGGACTTCTTGGCCTTTTCCGGCACCGATGAAGTCGCGGCGTTCGAATTTGTACTCCTGGACCTCGGTGATCAGTGAGCGGATCTCTTCGAGCACCCAGCCGAAAATGCGCGCCAGATCGTCATGGTCGTACAGCGGGATTTCGCCGGGCCGACGATCGGAGCGGAAAATGGAAAGCGAGCCGACGATCCGGCAGAGGTCCGTGTAGGCGACGTGGGGGTGGACGCCACGGGCAAACGCCAGCGACCGCAGCGAACCGTAGCCCGCGTTGAGCGCGGTCAACATCAGCAACCGGTTCATGTCACCGGCTTCGGGCGCCCCCTGCATGATGCCCCGCGTGATCACTTGGGAGCTGAGCACTTCGATCTTTTGGCCGATGATGTCGTAGACGGCCCGCACATAATCGCGCGCCAGTTCCGGCCAGGCGTCACAGCCGAGCACCGGCGGGATGTAGTCACCGTCCAGCTCCGGCGCGGCCTCGGCGGCACCGGAACGCTTGATCCGTGCGATCGGCAGCGTTTCGTAACCGGCCAGATTGTCCGTGCCCAGCAAGATTTGGACGTTCAAGGTCCGCAACGAAATCTCTTGCTCGTTGCCACCGGCGTTTTCATCCGCGACGGTCCCGGGCAGCCCCACGAAACGATGTTGGCCGCCGCGCTGGGCCAACGTGTTGGGACGCCCCAGTCGCAATTTTGGCACGGCCAAAAAGACGTCGATCGATTCGACCTGATCGAACGCATCGGAAAGACTTCGCTTGACAGATCCACCTGTCTTACCCAAATCCACACGATCGGGTTGTTGTGCCGAGTCGATCCAGATCACGGTGCCGTCGCGAAGCCGGGCCTGGCATTCGCTCAATTCGAACTGGCCGTTGGCGATCGCTTCACGGCTGAAACTGATCTGTCGAATGCCGTAGTTGTACCCGTGATCGAGCGCAACGTGCTGTCTGGCAGTCTCGTCGATACTCCGTTCGGCGGCCTGCATGTGATGGGGCCGTAAAAACATCCCCTCTAACCAAGCAACACTCTCGTTGTGCATCGCGTTAGTGTTCTCCTCACCGGGGCTGTCAGAAATCTGCCGTCAGTAATCGCATCGTTGCCATCAATTCCACTCGACGATGATACTCTAGCAGGTGTCGGGTATCGTTCCCACTAGGTAAACTTTTCGGTAGGGTTCAGTCTTCTTCCGTTGGATCGCATCACAATGAGCACCTCAGGCAAATACGGCGAGCGACAATCGTGGCGGCGTGCCGAAAGCGGTCAGGCAGGAAAACGGAAAACGATCAAAGCCTTGCTGACTCTGGTCGCGATCGTCCTGACGTTGCTGTTCGTGTACATGTTGCTGCCGGGGCCCAACCGGCAACTGATCACGATTCTGGTTTCCAACGATTACGACACCGATGTGATCACGCCGCCGATGTTCGGTGCCAATGCCCGTGCGGCGTTGAAATCCCAGCTTCAGGCCAATGACTTGCGTGGCAGCTGTGACGTCATCCGCAGCAGCTTTCAGCAAACCGAACTCGTCTCCAAGTACTTGAGTGACCCCGACGACACCGTGATGGTGGTGCTGCGCGGCTACCTGATGCTCGACGGAGAGGATCGACCGTCGTTGGCGTGCAGCGATTTGGCGATCGGATCGTCGCCGCAATCCCCCAACGGCTTGTTGCCGCTGACGGAGATTTTGGAACCGTTGGCCGCCGTGGCGTCCAGCTCGTTTCGTGGCACGCGGCTGGTGGTGATCGACGCCGAACCGCTGGCCGCCCAACCGTCGCTGGGCCAATGGAACGATGACGTGTTTGCCAAACTGGATGAAACGATCCGGCAATTGCCCGGCCAGTCTGCCGATCGCTTGTGGGTGTTGCTAACCCGTGGACCGATGCAAAACGCCGGCTGGGATGCGACGACCCAGATGCCGCTTTCGACACAGACGCTGTTGGACGGCATCCAAGGCGGCGCGGATCTGAACCGCGATTTGAAAATCGAACTCGATGAACTGTGCGCCTTTCTCTCGGATCGCTACGGGCAGATGCCGCGCAACAACGAAACCGACAGCCCCCGCGTGATGCTGCTGCGGGGCGGTGTCGGGCAGGTGGAATCCAACGCCTTGTCCCGCGGCGACTTGGACGTCTGGGTCGCGCGCGTCGAACCACCGGCGGACGAGGAGGGCGAAGCGGAAACGCCGGAGGATTCGGGCGCGGTCGCTGACGACCTTGCCGACAAACTCTCTCAATCGCGACCGACCTCTGCCCCGATCACCCCGGTCGTGTTGCAGTCCGCTGGCGGCGAAGCGGCAAAGGCGACGCCCCCCGAGGGCAGTGCGGGCGATGCCGCTGGCCAGACGACCGACGCCCCGACGGCTGACGCCGGGGCGCCCGCCGCCCCGACCGCAACGGCCGCGCCGTCGCCGACCGGAACGGCTGCCGACGCACCGGCGGCAAGCAACGCCCCCGGAGGTCTCGTTGACGCACCCGCTGAGTTGACGTTCTGGGACATTCGTGACCAATTCGAATCGATTCCCCTGGCCAGTTCGGACGGCAAACCCGACGCCAGCCCGATCGCGCTGGCGCCGCACCTGTGGCGGCGCTTGCTGGTGTTGGTGCTCGCCGGTCAGATCAAAGATTTTGACCCGGCGTCTCCCACGCCGACGCCGCGGCAGGTCGCTGAGGATTTGCGGGAACTGCAGCGAGTCATCAAAGGGCAAACGCCGTCCGGCGAAATCAACGACAACATCTCCGATGACATCGTCAGCCGATTGAAACGGCTGGTCTTGGATCACCGGGTGACGCGAGAGTCGACGCGTCCGGATCGTCGACTCCGCGCCGCCGATGCGTTGCAACACGCCGTTGCCGTCGCGCGATCACGGCTCTGGTCGTGGCTGGAATTCCAATGCCAAGCGGCCATCGCCGGCGGCCCGGTTCCCGACCAGGGGATCGCCGACGCCGCACTGCAGGCCGAACGGGTGCTCGCCGCCGGCGAGGGATCGGAGCGGCCCGACCAGGGGACGTTGGATCGCCAGCTGTCCCGATTGCACGCCGCGATCAACGTGTTCGACCGCAACGTCGAGGGCGCGGTCAATCAATTGCTGGCCGGATTTGCCCTCGATGATCCGCCCCGCACCTGGGAACTGAATCGCAACGCCTGGGCCTGGCTGCGAAGCCCGCTGCCGACCGGCGACCAGCGGCGACGGCTGCGGGCGGCGATCACGAACGCCCGCATCGATCCGACCGATACCCAAGAGCGTGCGGTGAATTTCAGCGACGTCGTCTTTGCCCGGCCCACCCCGTCGCAACGGAGCCGAGACGTGACGATGAAGTATCGGTCCGAGCTGGCGGAATATGAAAAAACGCGTGACGTCACGGCCGGCCCCGTCGACAAGGCCGGCCCCGCCGGTTGGAAAGCCATCCTGCAACAGGGCAAGGACCAGCCGGGCGCGTTTGCCGACCGATTCGCCGCGGCGCTGCGGATCGATCCACGCATCAACGTCGTCTCCAACCAGCAACCGATCTCGCATGCAATCACGCCCAAACCCATCGTCCGCATCGCGAGTGTGACGATCTTGGATGACAGCGGTCAGAAACTGGGTGACTCGGCGGTGCTGCGTTTGGAAACGATGCAAGACCGACGCAACGTGACGCTGCGAATTGATCCCGGCCGCGACCGACCGGTTCGGCTGTTGGTCAGCGCCAGTTTGCGCAGTTCCTCCAACGACTTTGGGCCTCCCCGCGCCGAAGTCGTCTGGAAAGCCCCCGGCATGGCGAACAGTCGTCCGGGAGAATCGATCGCCATCACCATCGACGGCGATTCGTCTCGCGATCTGCCGCTGGAGATTCGTCCGGCGACGCTGGCCGAGCGTGGCGTCGATCTGAAGCTTCAACTGCAGATCCGCGCCGACCGGGTCAGCGACGAGATCGAAGGCGTCGTCGGCATCCACTCCCTGCCGATCGAATTGCCGCGCGAGAACCGATTGCGACTGGTCGCTTCGTCACCGCCGGGGATCGGCTGTTCTCGAGAGGTGCTCAGCGACGACGGCAGCCTGCCGGGCGGGCTTTGGTTGCGGACGTTCAACCGTCGAAAGACGCCGTTTCGATTCGAGTTGTTCAACGAATCCGGCAAAGCCTGCATGGCCAAGGTCTGGCTGATCAAGCTGCCCAAACCGATGCCCGACACTGTCGCCGCCTATTGGCCCGATTTCGCCGCCAATCTTTACGCCAGCCCCGAGGGAGGCATCTTGGACGAGAAGGGCCGGATCCTGGAAAAATTCTTGCTGCCCACTCAGATCTTGAAGGGCCCCAGCACGCTGGCGATTCCTGCCGACGGCGAGCGCGTCGCGCTGAACTTCCAGGCCCCCGCCGCGTCAACCGACGGTGCATCGGCGCCCGCAGCCGCATCGGTGCCCGCAACCCCGGCGGCGCCCGGCGACACGCAAACGGACGTCAGCCACGGCATGGCATTGGTTTGTCGATTGGTCGACGCCGATGACAACGTGATGCCTGAAAAAGATCAAATCATCTGCCTGGTCGCCAAGCCGTGGGCGCCAAGCGATTACGTCACCACCAACGTGTCCTACAATGACGGCGAAGTCGAAGTCAACGTGGAGCTGGAGTTTGACATCGACGGTGACGCTTCGCGCGACGCCTTGCCCCAACTGGAAAAAGTGCCGGTCAACGTTCGTTGGGTCCAGGACGACCAGTGGTCGGACTTCACCGCCGAAACCAGCGATCCGCCGCGCAGCCTGTTCGTGGATCTCAATCCACAAGCCGGCAGAAAACAAGCGTTCTTTCGCGTGCCCGTCGTCCGCCGCAATCGAGAATCTTGGTGCCGACTGGATGTCGACGGTTGGCCGCGTGCGATTCAGCACGTCGTCCAACACCAACCGGGTGCCCTTGGTGCGGCCAAGCTCAAGAACCAGATCAAATTCGGCTCGATCGCGTTGACCCGGCGACCACAGGGAAACACCGAGCAGCCGACGACGTCGTACCACTGGCCGGAGAATGACGTTTATTTCAAGGGCGACGGAGACCAATTGATCGCCACGATCAAGGCCGATTTCGGTTTCCTGACGCGGACCAGCGATCCCGAGGTCGCGCTGGATGTCGAAGGCCGCCGGTTCACCAGCTACAAGACCGATCGATTCATTCGAACCACTGCCAGCCCGTTGTCAGACCAGGGCGTGATCACGTTGACCACCCAGGTCAGTGACATCCAGGTCGAACTCAGCCAAGGCCGCTACCGCGATGAACGCATTCCGATCGACGCCACGCTCAAATTGGACAACATTGAACAGGAGAACGCTTCGATCACGGCGGTGCTGGATTCCACGCCGCCGGACAAGAATCTGATCGCCATCACGCCGCGGCAACGCGGCCCGTACTACGACGGGTCGACGTTGGAATTCTCCGTCACCGCCAGCGACCTGGGGTCGAAAGCGGCCGGGATTTCACGACTGGAAATCGGGCTCGACACGACCCAGGACGGCAAGGCAAATACCAAACAAGACGATCATGTCTTTGACCCGCCGGTGTCGCCCGCCGTTCTGCCGGCCGGCAAGTCACGGTTCAAATTCCAAGTCGCCGGCGAATACGCCGTCATCGTCCGGGCCATCGACGCGGCCGGCAACGAGAGCAGCAATCGGTATCCGATCACGATCACCAAAAAACCGCCGCCGGCTGACACACCCGGCGGCGAGGGAACGGGCACGCCGAAGGTCAAAATGGGCTGGCTACACGGGGTGCTCGACACGCGTGCGGGGATGAACGGGACGTTGTTCCTCAGCCCTGCCCCGGCTCCGGTGAACAGCAAAGAGAAAACGATTCTCGGTCAAGACAAGCGTTTCGATTTCGGGCCGTTGCCCGAAGGCAAGTACAGCTTGAAATTCAAGGGCACCAAACAAAACACCAGCGTGACGCTAACTTGGAAAGATCTGGAGATCGACACCACGCCCAAGAAGTCCAAACCGCTGTCGCTGAGTCTCGATCAGGCCGAAACAGAATAGCCGTGGCGGAACGCGCGCCGTCGCTTGCTCTGCGTTGTCTTGATTGACATGCGAATTCGAATTTCCAAGATTTCAATTCGGAATCAAGCAACAAATCCGGGGGTGCCACGAGAACGGTAGTGTGCATCGTGGCGAAACAATTCGCCCACGCAAAACACTTCCGGTTTCCATCCTCTCCACGTAAGGAACTGACCATGGCTGCTTACATTAAGTTTGATGGCGTTGACGGCGAATGCAAAGACAAGGACCACAAGGGCTGGAGCGACTTGCTGTCGTTCAGCCAAGCGGTCCATCAACCCGGCGGCTCGGCCACCGGTGCGACACGGCGTCGCGGCGACGTCATCATGGAAGACATCTCGTGCACCAAGGAACTGGACAAATCGAGCCCGAAAATCGCCGAATCGGTGTGCAAGGGCAAGGTCTACCCGAAGGTCGAAATCGACGTCACCGCGTCGTATACCGATGCAGGACGCGTGACCTACTACCGCTATGAGCTGACCAACGTCCTCGTGACCAGTTACAACATCGGCGGTGCCGGTCAAAGCGAATCGGTGCCGACCGAAGACTTCTCCTTGAACTTCGAAGAGATCAAGGTGACCTACACCGAGAACGATTCCAAGGGCAAGAAGAAGGGCAACGTCGAGTACTCGTGGAAGGTCGAAGAAGGCGAGTCTTGATCGCTCTCCCCGAATGGAAGTGGGGTAAGCATCCTGCTTGCCATCCTCGCCGGCTCCGCCGGCGAAGGTAAAGTGGGGTAAGCATCCTGCTTGCCACCCTCGCCGGCTCCGCCGACGAAGGTAAAGTGGGGTAAGCATCCTGCTTGCCACCCTCGCCGGCTCCGCCGGCGAAGGTAAAGTGGGGTAAGCATCCTGCTTGCCACCCTCACCGGCTCCGCCGGCGAAGGTAAAGTGGGGTAAGCATCCTGCTTGCCACCCTCGCCGGCTCCGCCGGCGAAGGTAAAGTGGGGTAAGCATCCTGCTTGCCACCCTCACCGGCTCCTCCGGCGAAGGTAAAGTGGGGTAAGCATCCTGCTTGCCACCCTCGCCGGCTCCGCCGGCGAAGGTAAAGTGGGGTAAGCATCCTGCTTGCCATCCTCGCGCGGCGAACCCTGGAGGCGGAGCCTCCAAGACCGTGTGTTCCCAGGCGGAGCCTGGGAACAAGATCTGACAAGTCGCCTCAGAATCCTGATCACACACCACACCTTGACCGAGCCATGGCACTTCAACAGCAGAATCGGCTCCTGAATCTCAACACGGTTCTCGGTGACGATGTGCTGTTGCTCACGTCATTCACCGGCAGCGAAGAAATGGGACGGCTGTTTCGTTACCAACTGGAAATGATCAGCGACGACCCCGGCATCAAGCCCCAAGACATCGTCGGCACGGCGATCGGCTGGAGCATCGAATTGGCCGACAACTCGCGGCGGCACTGGCACGGTTTCGTCAAAAGCCTTTCACGCGGCGACGTCGACGGACAGGACCGGCGCAACTATCGCGTCGAAGTCGTCCCTTGGTTGTGGTTCCTGACCCAGACCAGCGACTGCAAAATCTTTCAAGACACCAAGGTGCCCGACATCCTCGATGAAGTGCTCGGCGAGTACAGCTTTGCCGATTACAAGCCGGACTTTTTGCTCGACCATAAAGAATGGGAGTATTGCGTCCAGTATCGCGAGACCGATTTCAATTTCTTGTCGCGATTGATGGAACAAGAAGGGATCTTTTATTACTTCAAACACTCCGAAGGTGCTCACCAAATGGTGATCACCGACCACAAGGATGGTTACTACACGCTGCCGGAGGCCGACGTCGATTTCCCCGACGACATCGGCTCGCGTGCGATCGACGACCACTTGACGAGCTGGGAACGCAAGTATGAATTTGTGCCCGGGAAATGGGTGCAGCGCGACTACAACTTTAAAACCCCCAGCGATGATTTGATCACCGACACGGGCACGGTCGTCGACCTGCCGGAAGTCGGCAATTACGAGATGTACGACTATCCCGGCGAATACCCCGACAAGGGCGTCGGCGGCGGCGAAACCCGGTTGCGGATCGAGGCCGAGGAGACGCGTCACGACATCGTTTCGGCGACCAGCCTGTGCAAGACGTTCCAGGCCGGCGGGCGTTTCACCGTCGATCAACATCGCGACAGCGAGGAACAGGGCGCCGAAGTGGTGATCACCGCGATCCAGCACTCCGCCAGCGAGCCAATGGCTTATGAGACCGGCGGCGACGGCGGTTTGGCCTATCGCAACTCGATCACCTGTCTGCCCTCCTCACGCGTCTTCCGAACGCCACGGAGCACCGCCAAACCGATCATCAGCGGCGTGCAAACGGCAATCGTCACCGGTCCGCCCGGCGAAGAGATTTATCCGGACGAATTCGGCCGAGTGAAATGCCAGTTTCACTGGGACCGTTACGGCCAGCATGACGACAAGAGCAGCTGCTGGATCCGTGTCTCACAGGTCCACGCCGGTTCGGGGTTCGGAGGCATCAGCATTCCACGCATCGACGAGGAAGTCGTCGTCAGTTTCCTCGAAGGCGATCCCGATCGACCGCTGGTCACCGGTCGCGTTTATCACGCCCAGAACATGCCGCCCTACGGGCTGCCCGATTCCAAGAATATCAGCGGGCTGAAATCAAACAGCACCAAGGGCGGTGGCGGTTACAACGAGTACGTCATGGACGACACCAAGGGCAACGAATTGATCCGCGAACACGGCCAATTCGATAAAGATTCAACCATCGAAAACGACCTCCGCGAGCATGTGCTCAACAACCGCACCCGCGATGTCTCGGTGGATGAAGCGGTCAGCATCGGCAGCAACCAGGAAATCAACGTCGGCGCCGACCGCACCGTGAATGTGGGGGCCAACCAAGAGGTTTCCATCGGGGCAAACTCATCGCTCAGCGTGGGGTCGAATCGCGACACCACCGTCGGGGGCAATCGGACGTTGAATGTCAGTGGGTCGCAAGAAAACAACACCGGCACCAGTCGATCGACCTCCGTCGGTGCCTCCGACACGCTGAACGTCGGAGCGGCGCTGGAAATCAATGCCGGATCCGCGATCAGGCTGATCGTCGGCGGGTCGGCAATCGAGATCGGACCGGGTGGAATCAAAATCTCCGGGCCGATGGTGGACGTCACGGGCGCCGGCCCGGTCACCATCACCGGCGCCGTCGTGAAGGTCAACTCCTAAGATTACAGGCATCGAAATTGATGACACAGACGTCCACCAAGCCAGCGCCGACGAAGCGAGCAGCCGTCAAGCCAGCGTCTGAGGCACCAGCAGCACCTGAGGCACAAGCGTCTGCCACCGATTCAACGACCCTGCCGCTGCGGCACGGCCAGTCGATTCAAGTGCAAACCGTCGACGACCGACAGACGTTGCACTTGATGTCGGTCGACGGCAAGTGCCGGCTGGAAATCCAGATCACCGAGGCCGGGCCGGTGCTGATGTTGGGCGGCGCCGGACTGCAGGTCTCCGTCGAGGGACCATTGGCCTTCGATGCCGGCCACGTTGCGATTCATGGCCGCGATTCGCTGTCGTTGTCGACCGACGGGGATTTAAGCCTCAAGAGTGCCGGCAAGATGCATTCCAGCGGTCACACCCAATGCATCGAATCACAGCGTGGGGATGTTCAAGTGACGGCCAATGATGATGTGCGGCTGACGGGTGAACGCGTGCGAGTGAATTGTTAGATGATCCCATGCAACTAGAAAACTCAACTCGGTTTCCGGCGCTGTTGTTTCGCGGCGCCATCGACGAAGATCGATTCTGCGCGTCGGTGACGTGTCGTGCGACGTACGACCTGACGCCCCAGGGGTTGGTGCTGTCCGACGAGCAACCTTGGATCGTTTCCGCCGAACCCTGGGAAGGGCCCCATGGCGGGCCGATGGATTCCGACGAAGTGTTCTATCGGGGCGGCGTGGACGTCCTGGTCTTCGGCCAGGCATCCGCCTTCGGCAACGATCCGACGCGAGGCCAGGTGGTCGTCCGTGTCGGAGATGCGTTTCAATCCGCGGTGGCGGTGTTTGGTGATCGTGTCTGGATCGAGCAACAGGACGAACTGGTCCCCAGTGATCCAGAGCCGTTCCAATCGATGCCGCTGGAACTGAACCGGGCCTACGGCGGAAAGGACGTCTGGGATGAACTGGACATCCCGTTTCCCGACAACCCCGACGGTTGCGGCTATTATCTTTCGCGCGACAGCGCGGTCGGGTCGCCGCTGCCCAATTTAGAAGATCCCGCCACCCCGATCACCAACTGGGAGGACCAACCCGAACCGGTCGCGACCGGCACGGTGCCGATGGCGTTTGGTCCCAAGCTGAAACGGTTCATGGTGATCGACGAAGTCACCGGTGAGATGAAGAAACTCGATCCCCGGTTCTTCAACAGTGCGTTCCCCAACTTGATCGTCGACTCGGTTCGGCCCGGTGATCCGGTCGTGGTCGAAGGCATTTTTCCACACGGGTCACTCGCGTTCCAAGTTCCCGATCTGGATCTGGAAGTGATGCTGCAATTCGACGACGAAGAAATCATCGCACCGCTGCAAATCGATCAGATCGGAATCGAATGTGAACGCAAACGTGTCTTCATCGGATGGAGATACCCGTTTCGCTATCGTTTTTATCCGCTGCAAAAACGACGCTGCGTCCTGCGATCGAGGCAGCAGCGCGAACAACCACACCCGATGGCGGCCGCAACGCCGGATTCAGGAGCAGATCAATGCACGCCGTGATGAAGCACTGGCACCCGATGATGGGCATTGATTTCCATATCCCTTGGCCACCGGGGTCGCCCGCGCCGGCCCCTTCGCCCGTCCCCTACCGCACGGGCATGGTGCTGATCGGCACCAGCATGATCGCCTCCTATGCGCCGACCCACCTGAGCATGGGCTATGGCATGTCAATGCAGCAGGGCACCGATATCGGTTTTCTGATCCCACATATCGGTCCGCCGAGTGTTTTGCTGGCCATCGAGATTCCGCTCAGTTCATCCAAGTCGTATTTCGGCGTCGCACGCTATCCGGCCGAAGGCAAACCGATCTGCGTCGCGATGTCGCTGATGATCAACTTGAATCTGAACTGTGGCACACCGGTCCCCACACCGACCGGGATGGTGTTGGCGTTGAACACGCACATGGTCGCGATGACGATGGCCGACATGATCTACGGCAGCGTGCACATGTTGCTCGATTTTGGGCTGCAGTCTCTGTTGCAGTGGGCCGGCGGCAGGGCCGGGGGAATGATCGCGGCCAAGTTTGAAATGCAGATCGCTTATCTGACGTACCGGTTCGGCCCCCAATTGTTGTCCAAGGCAGCCGCCAAAGCGTTTCTACGATCGTCGGGGCGAAGCATCAAGGGACGCGACATCAACCGCTTGGCGCGTGAATTCGCCGATTCGCACAATGCTCGGGTTCAAACCGGTCGCAACGCGGTCCCCAGCCTGACCAGTGAACTTGCCGGCAACATCACCGGCTGGTTCACCGGCGGACCGATGGGCGCCGACAACGCAACCATCGGCGGTCCCACGCTGGTCGACCAGGTGAACGTTGGCGGCACACCCGTCGGAAATATTCCGACCTCATTAGCCCAAGGCGCCGCCGACTACGTGAACGAGCCGAGCGTGCCCGAACATCCCTCCGCGCCGCCGGCAAGTTCATCACCCGACGCAGGCCCGCCGGCGCCCGACGCAGGCCCGCCGGCGCCCGACGCAGGCCCGCCGGCACCCGATGCAGGCCCGCCGTCATCGGATGCCGGGCCGCCGGGGGGATCAGGCGACGACGCGCCGAACGCCTCCTACCCGCCCGACGACGGCGGCGTCTGTGGGCCCGATCCACCGGGGGCGAATGAATGAATCCAAACGCATCGCAACCGGAGTCATCGACCGACGAGCTTCCCGTGGCCACCCAGGTTTCCGGCAGGGCGTCCAACGGCGATTTTATCCTTTCGGTGTTGGCCAAACGCACCTACCGAATGGTCGACAACCGATGGGAGGTCGATGAAGAACAGGAGCCACTGTTCGGCGATCCGCTCGCCAACGCGGATCATCCCGCGTTGATGCAGCGTGACACCGACCTTCATCCCCAGAAAGAAAAAACAGACGTCATCATCAAGGGCCACGCGTACGGGAATGGCCGCACTACGTTCTTGGCCGGTGTGGCCGTCGCCGAGCATCGGATGATGATTCACGTCAGCGGCGACCGGATGGTAGATCGTTCACCCGCAGACCGTTTGTGTTTCTCGCCTCCCCAGCCGGTCGACAAGATTCCGCTTTGCTATTCACACGCCTATGGTGGTGTCGACGCGGTGTCGGAAAAGAAATACGGCAACCCGTTCTTGGAGCTTGCCGACCAGTATCGCGGCGACGAAATCGATTTGGCGGCGGCCAGTCCGTTTCGCTATCCGCGCAACGGCGGCGGCATGGGCTACCTGATGGAATTTGACCCCGCGTCATTCGACCCCATTCCGCTGCCCAATCTCGAAAACCCGTCACAATTGCTGACGCCCGAAACGTTGCTCTACGGCGACGTGGATCAGTGGCCCTTGATGCCGCTGCCGGCCGCGACCGACTGGCTCGATTACGGAGCGTTTCCCCGCAACGCCTTGATGGGGTTTGTGCCGTTGTTCGACCCGCAAATCACCACGGTGCTTGAAATCCAGGCGGGCTATGTTCCGGCGGAGATTTGGCACGAAGACTTCACAGGCAATCCGGCGACCTACATCGCCGGCCTCAACGGTGCTTCGTTGCCGTTGCAACTGCCCCACCTGACCGGCGGCGAACCGCTGATGCTCCGCAACATACATCCCCAGTTCGAACAATGGGGATTCAACCTGCCGGGTGAGGTGCCGACGCTGCGAACCGATGGCCGACAAGGAAAGCTCAACGACACCCGGCCGGTCATTCACACCGTCGTGATCGATCCCGACACGCAACGCATGACGATCCTCTGGCGAGGCTCGGCAAAAGCGCTGCGGCCGTATCTGCCGGATGAATTGGAACGCATGCCATTTGAGGTGATTTGGGACTGATGCGGATCATCGTTCGCGTAACATCGGACCTGCATCACGGTCGACGGTTTTGGCTGCGACCGGGACAGAGCGTCGATGTGGGCAGTGCCGAGTCCGCCGAAAAGGTCTTTCCGCGATCCGGGCTGTTACCCAATCACTTCCGTATGGAATGTCAGTTCGACGGCGGTGTGCTGACCGCGCTCGGTGGGCTGACGCTCTGCAACGGTGTGCCGGTGGGGCAAACCACCCTTGCCGACGGCGATCGGATCCAAGCCGGTCAGATGCAGTTTGACGTCGAGGTTGACGGGGCAAAAACGGTGTTGGAAGCAGCCGATTCGGTGCAACCGGCCTCCGCAAGCCCGACCGCGGGCCCGAGCAAGGGCCAGATCGACGACGATCACGACGGGGTCTGGCACATCGTTCGGGCGAGTGACAACGCGACGCTGCTGCAGGCGAAACCGACAGGCGACAACGATCCGCTGGCACGCTATCGATCGATGATCGCCGCGACCGATCCCGCAGCGTCAATCAGAGTGTTTCGTTTGATGCCTGCCGGTGCACCGCCCGCCGATGCCGCGGCCACGAGAATCTTTGTCGCGCAGCATCTTTGCGGAGACATCCAAGAGCGGTTGTCGGTGTCACTGGAACAAATTCCCGATCCGCTGGAGCAGTTGCCCCCGGATCGCCAACAGGACATCGTCGGCTGGATCACACGGTGCGACGACGAAGGGATCGCGCGCGTCCTGGGCTTGGCCGCTCAAGGCCGGGGTACGCCGCTGGAACGGCCGCACCCGGAGTGGATGCTCCGCAGCGCGGATCCGATCGAGTTGACAGAGTTGTTCGCCGATTCGAGTGATTCGTTTCTCGACAATTTGGTGGACGGATTCGATCTCGTTTGGGGCCGGTGTGGCGACCCGCCCCAGTGCTTCGTCCTCGTCAAAACGAACTTTTCTGGTTTTTTCCGTTTCGAGCCGCAACAATCACGCCGATGACCCGAGAACGGTAGTGTGCATCGCGGCGAAACAGCTCGCCCAGGCAATGAATCACTACTTTCCGCGTTTCCCCACTCAAGGAACAAACGATGGCTGCTTACATTAAATTCGATGGCGTCGACGGTGAATGCAAAGACAAAGATCACAAGGGATGGAGCGATTTGCTGTCGTTCAGCCAAGCAGTCCATCAACCCGGTGGTTCGGCCACCGGTTCGACGCGACGCCGCGGCGACGTGATCCTGGAAGACATCTCGTGTGCCAAGGAATTGGACAAGTCGAGTCCGAAAATCGCCGAATCGGTCTGCAAGGGCAAGGTCTATCCGAAGGTCGAAATCGACGTCACCGCGTCGTACACCGATGCCGGACGTGTGACGTATTACCGCTATGAACTGACCAACGTGCTGGTGACCAGCTACAGCATCGGCGGGGCCGGGCAAAGCGAATCGGTACCGACCGAAGACTTCTCCTTGAACTTCGAAGAAATCAAGGTGACCTACACCGAAAACGATTCCAAGGGTAAGAAGAAGGGCAACGTCGAGTACTCGTGGAAGGTCGAAGAAGGCGAAAGCTGATCGATCGCCCCGACGTCTTGATTGCGACGGTCCGTTTGCCGCTGCGGTGAACGGGCCCGTTTGCGTTGGGCCCGATTGCGTTGGGCCCGATTGCGTTGGCGCCGACCGACTCACGTGCAACTTGCCTAAGACCACACCACACCTTGACTGAGCCATGGCACTTCAACAGCAAAACCGCCTCCTGAATCTAACCACGGTTCTCGGTGACGATGTGCTTTTGCTCACGTCCTTCACCGGCAACGAAGAATTGGGCCGGCTGTTCCACTACCAGCTGGAGATGATCAGCGACGATCCCGGCATCAAGCCGCAAGACATCGTCGGCACACCGGTCGGTTGGAGCATTGAACTGGGCGACAATTCCAGACGCCACTGGCACGGCTTCGTCAAAAGTCTCTCGCGGGGCGACGTCGATGGGCAGGACCGTCGCAACTACCGCGTCGAAGTCGTGCCGTGGTTCTGGTTTTTGACCCAAACCAGCGATTGCAAGATTTTCCAAGACACCAACGTCCCCGATATCATCGACGAAGTGCTCGGCGAGTACGGCTTTGCCGATTACAACCCCGACTTTCAACTCGATCACAAAGAGTGGGAGTACTGCGTTCAATATCGCGAAACGGATTTCAATTTCTTGTCACGGCTGATGGAGCAGGAAGGCATCTTCTACTACTTCAAGCACTCCGAAGGTGCTCACCAGATGGTGCTGACCGATCACAAAGACGGCTACTACACGCTGCCGGAAGCCAACGTCGACTTTCCCGATGACATCGGAACCCGAGCGATCGACGACCACCTGACCAGTTGGGAACGCAAGTACCAATTCGTTCCGGGGAAATGGGCCCAGCGGGACTACAACTTCAAAACGCCGACCGACACGCTGGGCACCGACACGGGGACGGTCGTTGACTTACCCGACGTTAGCAACTTCGAAATTTACGATTACCCCGGCGAGTATCCCGACAAGGGCGTCGGCGGCGGCGAAACCCGGTTGCGGATCGAGGCCGAGGAGACACGTCACGACATCGTTTCGGCGACCAGCCTGTGCAAGACGTTCCAGGCCGGCGGGCGTTTCACCGTCGACCAACATCGCGACAGCGATGAACAGGGCGCCGAAGTCGTGATCACGGCGATCCAGCACGCCGGCAGCGAACCGATGGGGTATGAAACCGGCGGCGGCAGCGACGGGTTCCTGTATCGCAATTCGATCACCTGTTTGCCGGCGTCGCGCGTCTTTCGAACTCACCGCAGCACGGCCAAGCCGATCATCAGCGGCGTGCAGACGGCAATCGTCACCGGGCCGGCCGGCGAAGAAATCTATCCGGATGAATTCGGCCGCGTGAAATGCCAGTTTCACTGGGACCGTTACGGCCAGAATGACGACAAAAGTAGCTGCTGGATCCGCGTCTCGCAGGTGCATGCCGGATCCGGATTCGGCGGCATCGACATCCCGCGAATCGACCAGGAAGTCGTCGTCAGTTTTCTCGAAGGCGACCCGGACCGACCGCTGATCACCGGACGCGTCTACCATGCCCAAAACATGCCACCCTGGGATTTGCCGGCCAACAAAACCCAAAGCGGTTACCTGTCGCGAAGCAGCAAGGGAGGTGGCAAAGACAACGCCAACGCGATCCGCTTTGAAGACCTCAAAGGCGAAGAACAACTTTGGATCCACGCCGAAAAGAACCAAGACATCGAAGTCGAAAACGATGAAACCCACTGGGTCGGGCGCGACCGAAAGAAAACCATTGATCGCGACGAAGACACGGAAGTCAAAGGCAACCGAACAGAGGTCGTCCGAAAAAATGAAACGATCACCGTTCATGGAAGTCGAACCGAAACGGTGCACGCCGAAGAACAATTGAGTGTCAAAGGCAATCGACGCGAGACCATTTCAAAAGACCACACGCTGGTGATTGATGGAAAACGCACCGAAACCACCGCAAAAAATGAAACGCTGAGCGTCAAGGGCGAACGGTCACGAAGCGTCAGCAAGGACGAGAACATCTCCATCGACGGAAATCAAACGATCGGAGTCGGCAAGAGTGCGTCTCTGGACGCGGGCAAGGCCATCCTGATCAATGCCGGTGATTCCATCACGCTGAAGACCGGCAAAGCATCGATCGAAATGAAAAAAGATGGCACCATCAAGATCTCGGGCAAAGACATCACCATCACGGGCAGCGGGAAAATCAACGCCAAGGCGAGCGGCAAAATGACTCTCAAGGGCAGCAAGATCGCGGAGAACTAACCGGCTGGACCGCGCCGAGACATCGCCATGTTACAAGTACACAATCAGACCGATTACGAAACCGCGATCAGCGTTTTGTTCGACCAAGACGGTATCGAGACCGCCTTCATCGTCGTCAAAGCGACGCTGCGGATCGACCAACCCGATCAACCCGCCGAGACGCAATTGCCGATCTTTTACGTCGACGAACATTGGGGCGATCCGGAATCCACCAGCGTCCAATACCCCGCCGACATGACGTTGAGTAAACCGGCGACCGATGTGATCCTCAACGGAACCGCCCACGCCCCGGGATCGGCCCCCACCACCCAGGTCGATGTCCAGCTGGATGTCGGTGACACCAGCAAAACCGTGCGGGTCATCGGGGACCGCGTCTGGCAGAAAGGACTCGTCGGCATCTCGCCGTCCAAGCCGGCCGAATTCGTGTCGATGCCGCTCGTTTACGAACTCGCCTTCGGCGGCGCGGACGTCCATCCCGACGGTCGTGAAGATTGGGCGACAGAAAATCCGGTCGGCCGAGGGTTCCTCGCGTCCGACAAAAGCGGCAACGCCGACGGAGCGCCCTTGCCGAATTTGGAAACGCCCGGACAAGAACTCAAGCGTTGGTCCGACCGACCCACACCCGCCGCGTTCGGGGCAATCGCGGCTCACTGGACTCCCCGGTCGACCTTCGCGGGAACCTATGATGAAAACTGGGAAAAGAGCCGCTCGCCTTTTTTGCCGACCGACTTCAACCCGACGTTCCTCAACGCGGCTCATCCGGATTTGATCTGCGACCCGTATCTGCAAGGCGGTGAAGCGGTCCGCATTCGCGGTGTCCACCCCGAACAGTGGATCCAGTTTACGCTGCCGACTAAGCAGTTCCGAATTCGGTATCAGCTTGCCGGACAGGAATCGGAGGCAGAGCAGCGTCTGGAAACCTTGCTGATCGATACCGACAAACGTGAATATGCAATGGTTTGGCGCGCCGCGGTCCCCTGTCCGAAACAAGCGACGAAACTGAATTGGATTGCCGTCGAGGAATTGACTCCTACCAATCGGCGGGCTTGATCATGACCATGGCAATCATCGCTGTCGACATCGCGTGCCCGGTGGGTCTGTGTATCGAACAAGCCGCGACATCCGTCGCCGCCGGCGTCTCACGGATCGAAGAAACCAATTGGATCGCGCCCAATGGCAATCCGATCAAGATGGGACGGATCGCCGATGATGCGCTTCCGCCGCTGATCGAGGAAATTGCCCAGGATCGATCGCTGACGCAACACGCGCAGCGGTTGATTCGATTGGGCTCCATTGCCTTGAAAGCGGTCACCGAAAAATTGGGCGAACATTCGGCACCGGTTCATGGATTTTTCGCGATGCCTGAATCCGGCGGCGGTTCGCACGGCGACCCGGCGACGCTGGTCCAAAGCGCGCTGGCCAATACCGAGACGAAGCTCAAGTTCGCAGCCACGCATGTTTTCACCGGCGGCCGTGCATCGATGTTCCAAGCCCTGCTCGCCGCGGAGACCTTCTTGGCACAGACCCCCGATGCGATCGCCGTGGTCGGCGGAATCGATTCGTTTCATGACCCGATCCTGTTGAGTCAACTGGGCTCGCAAGAACGTCTGCTGACCGATGGCGTACAAGATGGGATGATCCCCGGCGAAGGTGCAGCGATGCTGATCTGTATCGACGCGGACAGTGCGGCATCGATGAACGTGCAGCCGATCGCGCTGATCAATGCCGTCGCAGTGGCCGAGGAGCCGGGGCACCTGACGAGCGACGATCCCTGCATGGGAGACGGTTCGACCGAAGTCCTTGCGGGGGCGCTGAAAGATTGTGAAGCGGTCCATCACGTGTACCTCAGTTTTAACGGCGAACACATCTGGGCCCAGGAATGGAGCATCGCGTTTTTGCGACACTCGGATTGTTTCGTCCAGGGCCACGGCGTGCATCATCCGGCTGAACACTTCGGCGACAGCGGGGCCGCAAGCGGGGCGATGATGACAGCGTTATCCGCGTTTGCCTTGGCCTCGGGAAAGGCCTCGGGGGAACATCTCGTTTGGTGCGCCTCCGACGGTCCCCTGCGTGGCGCGTGCACCCTTTCCAGTCCTCTCCAACCAGCGAGCTAATTCATCATGGCACAAACAGTCTTCGCCAATTGCCGGGGCGTGATTCATAAAGGATCCGGGACCATCAATTTTGCGTTCCCGGATGTCTGCAAGACACCCACGCCCGGCGGCCCGGTCCCCATTCCCTACCCGAATCTCGGCAAGGCCGCCGATACGACCAGCGGCAGCAAAAAGGTCAAAGCCGACGGCCAGATGATTTTGAACAAAGGCGCAAAATACATGATGAGCACCGGCGACGAACCGGGCACGGTCGGTGGCATTAAGAGCAACGTGTTCAAGCAGAATTGCGAGTTACTGATGTACTCCTTCGACGTCAAGGTCGAAGGCAAGAACGTCGGCCGGCTCGGCGATCCGCTGTGGCACAACAAGAAAAACATCGCGATGTGAGGAGCCCGAAATGAATACCGGAGGAGCCGATGTGCCGGGCGTTTCGCCCACCGAACAATTGCACGCCTGTGATTGGAAACAGTGCGAAGAAGACCACAAAAAGAAAATCGACTACCCCGGCAACGGCAAAGTCGATCGCAGTAGCAACTATTCCAACCAATGGGGTGAACACGAACCTTGGGTGATGAGCGGCAATGCGGGCAACACCGGCAAACGCGCCGAACTGGCCGACTATCGAAAAGAAACCAAGAGTGCGCGGTACGCCGTCAATGCCGCCGCGATGACCGACCCCAATTACCACACGCAAAAGCATCACCTGATCTCCGTCAACCTGTTCGGCAAGGTGTCGGATCTTGCGCATGACGCTGAACTGATCGGATATGATGCCAATCACATCAACAACGGCTCCTGCTTTCCCAGCTATGCGTACGATATTTTTCGTCATGACATGCAGTGCCACCGCGGTTCACACCCCAATGCGGTGTACAACGACCACATCATGCCGATCTTGCTCAATTTAGAGAAGAAATGCATCACCTATTGCCAACGAGACTCCAACTGCGATACATCACCCCAACAGGGGCTGATCCAGAATCTCAATGCGATCTCGGCGGTTTGTTTCACCAAACTGCTCTATTGGGAATGGTTCCTGAGGTCAAAAGAAAAAGCGCTTCGTGAACGAAAGGAAAGTTTTGAACGACAGAATCTGGCCGTGCCGACCTAGTGCTCTGTCAGCTTTCAATTTTCGAGCCTGCGTTTGTCGAGCGGAAAAGGGGTCAGGTACCAAAAACCAAATGGCCCACAGGGTGCTTCGCATTTTTGGTACCTGCCCCCTTTTCCGCGGTACCCTAAGAATAAAAGTTGACGAAGCACTAGTGCTCTGTCGACTTCGATGAATCGTCATTCACCGTCTCTTTGGAATTGAACATGTATTGGGTTTGGACAAACCGTCGTGAATCAGAAGACGAAGCCACGGTCAGCCGCCGCCCGGCGGTGATCTCGGAACGCCGCCTGAGGTTCGACGACGGCTCGGCGATTACCGAAGAAGTGCCGCTGATCGAAATTGATATCGACGCCGATTCCGGTAGCGTGCTCACCGAGAATCTGGTCGCCAACGCGACGACGGGGTTACTGTTCTCCGAAAAATTACGCAACGTTTTGCAGTCCGTCGGCGTCGATAATCTGCAATACTTTGACTGTGTGATCCATTTCGCCGCCGAAAATCGAGATGTCACCGATTATCGTCTCGCCAACATCGTGGGGCGAGTGGCGTGCGTTGACGAATCGACGTCCGATTTCATGTACATGCCGTCGGATCCGACAGAGATCATGATGATCAACAAGCTTGGCATCGACGAATCCAAAATCGAAGACCTGCTGATGCTGCGACTGCATGAGTACGACCAGATCATCCTGGTCCATGAAAAAGTCAAACAGGCCGTCACCGATGCCGGCATTTCGGGTGTTCAGTTTTTTAAACCCGAAGACTACAGACCCTAACGGTACGGAGCGTTCCGGTGTCATCGACCGAATCGAAAAGCAACAAGCCCAGCTACCATGCGGTTGCCCCCGTCTTGGCCCCCGCGACCGAGCTGACGGGAGTTCAGTCCGGCAGAGTGGTCGCGATCGCTCCCGACGGTGACATCCTGGTCCAAGTCGACGGTGCCGGCGACCAATTGACCGCATGCGATTTTCTGCAAGCCTCTTCCAGCGACTGCCCCGTTTTCGCGGTGGGGGATGAAGTGCTCGTCCACGTCGGCCCGCCCGGCGGTCGCGGTTGTGTGCTGGGGGCCAAGAAGCGGTACGATCCGACGGCGTCGTCGGACCAGCCCGTCGTCTCCGACACCGAGCTGCCGGAACACGTGGTCGTCGAAGCCGGAAAATCCCTCTCGCTTCGCTGTGGCGAGACGACCATCAAGATCACCAAAGAAGGTAAAATTCTGATCAAGGGCGTCGACATCCTGGCGCGGGCCAAACGGACGCATCGCATCAAGGGTGGGACGGTTGCCATCAACTGAACATCTCTCTCCGGCGAAGGAGCAATGCCGATGGCGATAATCCTTGATATCCTGGTCGAACACCTCGAAGAAACCGAGTTCTTGTGGTCCCAGCGGACCGAAGCGATTCGCTCGCCCGAGTATTTCGGCCACGAAATCCGGGAACTGGACGCTCGGATCGACGCCCACCTGCAAGGATTACTCGTCGGCGGAGAGCATTGTGTTGAATTCGCGGTTCCCTTGTTGGCCGAAGAAGACCGCTTCATGGCCTTCGCCGGGGCGTGGTGTCTGGCGCGGTTGGGGTTCGGTCAGCGGTTGCTGGACCAGCTGGACGAATGCAACCTGGATGGTGTGACCGAGGCGCTTTGCCACGGCGAAATCGATGCCATCGAAGGCAAACTGAACGAACTCTACTCGTCCGCTCCGCCGAGCGTTGCGTCGGCCATCGGACTGGTCCTCGCATCACACTGTCGCTCGCCCCCAGCCAGCCGGCTGGGCGAATTCTTTGAACATGACGATCCCCAGGTGCGACGCCGCGCTTGGGAGACCGTCAGTAGGTCCTGCCGCACTTAACTCCACCGTCGCACCGATCATGACATCGCCCATCCGCCGACCAAGTCTTCGCTTCGATCACGCCGCCCCGCAATGGCAACGCTGTGAAGCATTTTTTAGCGGCAGGGCGCGAGCCCTCCGGTGTTTTGGCAGAGAGGAAGAACCGGAGGGCTCGCGCCCTGCCGCTAAGACCTCAAGAAACACATGGAAAAAATGCTTCACAGCGTTGCCGCAATGGGTTCGGCGATGAGGATCGTTCTGGAGATCATCGCCGGTACCTACGCCGGCCGCAAGAAAGCGTTGCGCGCTCCGCTGGTTCTGGTCGTCGGCCGCGGTGAGTCGGCCGACTGGATTCTGCCGCACGACACCACGATGTCGTCGCGACATTTTGAAGTGTCCGTGAACCAGCAGGGTTGTTTCGTCACCGATCTGAACAGCACCAACGGGACGACAGTCGACGGCGAACGGATTGATCAGCGGCCGCTGGATGACGGGAATCAGATTCAAGCCGGATCGACCGTCTTTCGCGTTTCCATGACTCGGCGTGCCCCGCTGTCTGCCCCGCTGTCCGCGCCGCTGTCCGCGCCGATTACCGGACAGCAATCGACAGCCGCCCCGCCCCCCGCCGAATCTCGCACTGACGCTCCGCCGCAACCACCGCCACTGAATGCCGAGCCACTGACTCCGCCGCAACCACCGGCACCGCCCCCCCCGGCACCGCCCGTCTCGGTGAGCGACGTGCTGCGTCAAACCGAACGGATCCGTTCCGGCGGTGTCGCCGAAGACTCGGCGGAGTTTCATGTCAGCAGCCCTCCCTCGCGTCGGTTCACCGGCGCGGTCATCGAAGTCGTTTCCGATCGCGACCACGGTCGTAAGTCGATGCTTCGATCCGGGCACTCCATCACGGTCGGTCGCTCGGAGCAATCAGATTTCGTGATTCCGGATCCTCAGTTGTCCGCGATTCACTTTCAACTTGCCGATGATCGATCCGGATGGCAGCTGACCGATCTCAATAGCACCGCGGGCACGACGGTCAACGGCGTCAGGGTTTCCACAACGTTGCTCAAAACCGGTGATCGGATCATTGCCGGGCAGACCCACTTCGTTGTCACCACCGGCGAGTCGGCTCCGCTGGCGGGCGGCCGCGATCAAGCCATCCTTCCGTTCCAAGTCGGCGTGCGCGATGACGATCCGCAGGTTCGCCGCGCTGCGATCCGAGCGGCGGCTTGGTCGAGGGAGCCATGGCTATTGGATTTTTGCCGTGGGTGTGCGAAAGCACCAAGTCCCGACCAGTGGGATGGGCTGGAGATGTTGTCCGTTCTGGGTCGACCTAGCGACCTGCAGTTGATTCGCGGTCTGGGCCGCTGTGCTGATTTGGGCCCGAATCGTTTCGAGCTGCTCGCCTCGTTCGCGCACCCAGCTGTCGTTCCCGATCTGATTGACGTCATCGGCGGCGATCAGCTCAAGGAGGCCGTCGCGGCCGCGTTGGCATTTTCGCGCATCACCGGAGTTGACATTGCATCGGGCCAGCGGGCCACCTTGACGACGGACGAGAACGGTGACGACGAGGAGTTTGACGAGGAGGAGGTGATGGTCCCCGACGCGGCGAAAGCCGAGCAGCAATGGGCTGGACTTGCCGAGTCCTTTGCGTCGGGCACCCGCGTTCATCAGGGGATCGAAACCAGCGTGACGCCGACGCCAGAGTTGCTGGAAGCGCTTGATATGCGTTCACGGTGGGAGGCTTGTGTGCGTGGCAAATACGAGGGCACGTGGAACGGTGCCCCGTTTGATCTGGAACGATGGATCAATCCATGAACTTTTTCAGGTCCAAGGTCGATCGTCCGATCGATTGGTAGAACGTCTTCAGCCCTTCGCGGTTGAACGACATCGCCTGGCCGTCCGGGAAAAAGCCGACGACCAGTTCATCGGCCGCCAGATTGTCCAGGCTGTCGAAGGCTTCTTGCGATCCGTGCAACACCCGATCCTGGTCGAGTTGTTTGTTGACGTCTGCGGCGACCTTTTTGATGTCGGTGTTGGTGAAATCGTCGGTCAGGGTCCCGGCCGGCTTGCCCGCGCGGGCGTTGGCCGTGTTGTCGACGGCGAGCGCCAAGTTTCGTCCTTTCGCGTTGGGATCGATCACGCCCATCAAATCGTAATCTCCGACCAGCGGTTTCTGTGACAGCGGGTCGACGACCTGGCCCGGCTCGACCGGCCAATCCGCATTGCCGACGTCGATCGTTTCCCCTTTGCCGTTGGTCGCGGTGCGGCGGTTGCGGTCGACGACGAAGTATTGCTTGGTGCTGCCCGAGCGAACCGTTTTCTGCGCCTTGGCGACCTCCGAGACATCTTTGCACGTCACGATGCCGGTTTGCTTGCTGGTTTTGAACTTGATCTCTTTCGGTTTCGCCGGGAACCCTTTCTGGATCCAGCGAACCGATTTCGGATTGGTCTGACGCACCAGGATGATCCGTGGCCGGTTCGGGTTGGCGGCGGCGCGCAGGAACGCACGAAAGTGATTCGGCGGCATCCCCGCGTCGGCGGCGGTTGCCGCCTTGATGATCCCGCGCATGTTCTTGATTTTCGGACCATAGCGTTTGGCGCCCTTGGCGATCAGCGCCATGAAGGCCGCCACGCCGACCACCGCCAAAAAGTTCGCCAAATGTTTGGACGCCTTTTCCAGGTCCGCCTCGGTCCGCGCCGAATACGTCAGTTCCACAAAGGTCACGAAATCATTGCCGACCGACCAAACCTGCCACCCCAAGAACCCCAGCCCGACGATCAACAACAGGGCGTCGGCGATGAATCCCACGCCGAAGTAATGCGACCCCGCCCAGACCACCAACACACCGACGATGATTCCGATGCTGGCCGGCGACAGCATCGCGGCGAACTCTTCCTGAATCTCGGCGGGCAACTTGGGGACCGTCAAATGCAACACTTTCACAAAGCGATCGTCCAGCGACATCGCTTCCACACCTCCGTCCCGCCCGACGGATCCTGGCGTGGGCATCAGCCGACACTGGTTGGTCCCGGAATCGCTCGGCAGCGTCGCATCGCTCGTGCCCACGGGACCGGGAAGGCGTAAGTCAGCCATCGTGAAAACGCTCGTTCGAGGAAGGAGGAAAAAAGGCAGATCGGGTTACTTCGCATCGCTGCGAAGACGCCGAGCCAGCGAGGTTCTTTCGAGATTGTATTTCACATCGTGTGGGGCGATTACGTTGCCGCCACGGATCTCTTTCGGGTTGTCGCCGAAATAGATCCGCCAAAACCCTGCCGATCTCGCGCCGATCCAGTTCTTGGGGTCGCACCACGTCACCAAGTCGTCTTTTTGACCATACACCTTGATGCGGTGATTGATCCCCCGCGGCCAGGCGGGCGAGGGGGAACTGATCGACCGCACTTGCAAGTTGCTCATCCCTTTGGTGCCGTAAAGCGCTTGAACGGCCCACAGCGCAAAACTGGTCACCAAGTTGCCTTGCGAATGAGCGATGATGATCTTGGGACGATTCAGGTTGCGAGTGATTTCATCAAACAACGACAATGCGGCTGCGTTGCGACGCAGCCCCTTGCGAACTTCGTCGACCGTTTTCTTTGCCGGCTTGATTTCGCTGGGTGCAATCCAGGCCTCCCGCAAAGCATGCAGGTACGGCGCCGAAATGCGGCCCGCCACGCTCGTGCCGGCGATTTTGTTGATCGCCGATTCGCTCAACCGATCGCTAAAAAAACCTTCCTCGCCGATTTGACTGCCGAAAATTCGAACCCAGTCCCCGACACATTGCTTCAGATCTCCCAACATCCCGTCGGTTGCGTTGTAGACGCCCGTGACCGGCGTCTTGGTGATCGACGAAATCAAGATCGCGATGTTCTGGTGGACGTCCGGCGGCGTGTTGATCCCGTTGACGTACAGGAATTGGGTGCGAATCTTCTTGAGTTGTTTGCTAAAGCGATATTCTTGAACGCTCCCGTCACCCTTGGGCAACGGGTTGGGAGGGATGGGGTTTTCAGACATAAATCCACTGGCAATAAGGGCACGACGAAACGCTTCGACCGGTCTGTCTCCATCATCGCGTCGAGGGCGCTGGAGTTGTCAAGTTTCTGAAAAAAGAATCGCCAAGTGCTTCGTCAACATTTAATCAGAGGGTGCCTGCCCCGAATGGCACGGGCAAGCGTGTTGGTGTGCAGGCTTGGGGGACCGTCCAGCTTGGGACGACCGGTGTTGCGAGTACGATGGCCCTTCCGGGCCGTCGTCCGTTGGACTCCCGACGACGACCTAGAAAGGACGTCGTACAAGGACGTCGTACAAGGACGTCGTAAAACGGGTCCGCCGGCCGCAACGCTACGGCCAGCGCAACAGGACTTGCCCCTGGTCGTCAAGCAATCGCAGGTCCTTGACGGTCGCCGTCCCATCTCCTTCCCCCACGTCCAGACGCAGTTTGTGGAGTCGCAGCTTGGTATCGAGTCGGATCGTGTGGTCGCGCCATTGCCCCTGTTTGTCTAACTCAAACGCAACGTGGTTCCCGTTGGGCAAAGCCGTCTTGGCGTCGGTGGTATAAAACACGTCACCACCGCCCTCGGCGCGACGTTGCAACTGGAACGCCAACGCGTACGGTCCTGCGGGCAGCGTCGCGGGCAAACGGTCAAATGCCAGCCCCGAATCTTCGCCGCTAAACTGCAGCCGGAGCTCGTCGTCGGCGATTTCCAGCTTGGTGTTCTTTCGCGCCCGGATCGCCTTTCCGGATTTCGCGGACCTCGAGTTTGTTTTCGCTTGACCGCCTCGCCGTGATTCACTCGGGTCGGCATCGAAGTGAGTCCATTCGGGATGACGATGGGGTAAATTCGCCGGCCCCACGGGCGCGTACGCTCGATCGGGGGCGTGAAGCAGTTCGCGGGCCATTCGGGTCCACCGCTGAACCATCGACTCCACACGCTCCGGTTCCCGCTCGGCCAAGTCCGTCCGTTCCGTCCGATCGACGGCAAGGTTGTACAGTTCCCAAGCGCCACTTCGGAAACTGACGATTTTCCAGTCTCCCTGGCGAAGCCCGCGATCGGAGGCGAACAGGAAATGCAACGGTTGTTTGCGTTGAAGGGTCTCGCCGTTGAAGACAGGCCGCAGTGATTGCCCCGATACCGGTCGCAAGGAGCGCCCCGGGTACTCGGTCGGGATTTTTGATTCGGTCACCTCGGCAAACGTCGGCAAGATGTCGATCAGGTGGGCGGGCTGGCGAACGACCGAACCGGCGTCACGCCGGATGCCCGCCGGCCAATGCACGATCGCCGGCGTGCAAATCCCGCCTTCAAACTGGTTCTGCTTGTAGTAACGAAATGGACTGTTTCGCGCCCAAGCCCAACCGGTCGAATCACTCCATGTGACGGTTCCGTCGGTCGGCAGCGCGTCCAGCTTGTTGCTGCGTCGATCATACGGACACGCACCGTTGTCGGAAACAAACCAGATCAAGGTATTGTCAAACTCTCCGGCTTCCTTCAAATCCCCGACCAGTCGACCGATCTCTTGATCCACGCGATCGATCATCGCCGCCAGTGTGGTCATCCGCTTCACTTCGAAACGCTTCCGGGCTTCGGACAGACTGTTCCACGCGGGGACGTGTTCGGGACGAGGACTCGGTTGGCAGTCGGCCGGTAACAATCCCAGCTCGACTTGTTTGGCAACTCTGGATTGGCGAATTTGATCCCAGCCGGCTTCATAACGCCCCTGGTATTTCGCATAGTCCTGTGGCAACGCCTGCAGCGGGGCGTGGGGCGCGTTGAAGGCGACATAGAGATGCCAGGGTTTTCCGCTTTCCCGCGCGTCGCCCAAAAACTGCAAGGCGAAGTCGACGTTGGCGACCGTGGTGTAAAAGTCTTGCGGGGGAACGGTCCATGCATTGCCGTTCAGGCGAAACGTGTTGTCTCCGCGAAAATAATTGCAGGCTCCGCTGAGATGGCCGAAGTAGCGGTCAAATCCGAAGTCGGTGGGCTGTTGTTTCAAATGCCATTTTCCGGTCATCGCGGTGAAGTAGCCGGAATCGCGAAGCACCTCTGCGCTCGTGACGGCATGGCGGAGCGCCGTGTCGCCGGCCGCGATGCAGTACTGGCCGCTCAACAGGGACACCCGCGAGGAGTGGCATTTTGCGGTGTTGTAGAACTGAGAGAATCGAAGTCCGCCGTCAGCAAGTGCATCCAAATTCGGCGTCTCGATTTCGCTGCCATAGCACCCGACGTCCGAAAACCCGAGATCATCGACCATGATCATCAGCACGTTGGGGCGGTCTGCTGCCGAAGTGGTCGCCGGGGGAATCAGCAGCAAAGTGAATGAAGTGAGGAGCCAGGTTGCGAGACGCATCGAGCAGCCAGTGGGTTACGGTGAAAGTAAGCGGCAAGACAATAGGGGCAAAACGATGGAGGCAGAATGATGGGGAGGCAGAATGATGGGATGGCAGTTGGGGTTCCGCAGGTCTCCTTGTCTCCTTGTCTCCCCACCCTCCTACCCCGCTGCCGATTCCACAAACGCCTACGCCAACAGATCCTTGACCACATGCGCCTCTTCGACGCCGGTCAGCCGTTGGTCCAATCCACGAAACGGGAAAGTCAGCCGTCTGTGGTCGATCCCCAGTTGGTGCAAAATCGTGGCATTCAGATCACGGATGTGGACGGGATCTTCGACGATGTTGTAACTGAACTCATCGGTCTGACCGTAGGTCATTCCGCCCTTGATTCCCCCGCCGGCCATCCAAACACTGAAGCAGCGTGGATGGTGGTCGCGGCCGTAATCGGTCGGTGTCAGTTTGCCCTGGCAAAACGTGGTGCGTCCGAATTCGCCGCCGAAGACGATCAAGGTATCGTCCAGCAATCCGCGTTGTTTGAGATCCGCAATCAGTCCCGCGGACGCCTGGTCCACATCGTACGCCTGGCCACGCAATTTCTTGGGCAGCCCGACGTGGTGGTCCCAGCCGCGATGAAACAATTGCACGAACCGCACGCCACGCTCGACCATCCGTCGCGCCAACAGGCAGTTCCGCGCGAATGATCCGCTCTTGTGCACTTCGGGACCGTACTGGTCGAGCACATGCTCGGGCTCGTCACTCAAATCGGTCAATTCGGGCACGGACGTTTGCATCCGAAACGCCATCTCTTGCTGGGCGATCGTGGTCTTGATTTCCGGATCACCGACTTCGTCCAAGTGTTGTCGGTTCAACTCCGAAACCAAATCCAGCATGTGCTGTCGACCGGGTGGGGTCACGCCGGGTGGGTTGGACAAAAACAGCACCGGATCACCGGACGGTTGGAACGAAACGCCCTGGTGCTTTGACGGCAGGAACCCGGATCCCCAGAGCCGGCTGTAGAGCGCTTGCACGTTGCCGGTGCCGCCGGTCCAGAACGCCGAATTCATCACCACAAAGTCGGGCAGGTTTTCGTTCATGCGTCCCAAGCCGTAGCTGAGCCAGGACCCCAAACTCGCTTTGCCGGGAATCTGCGACCCGGTGCAGAAAAGCGTTTTGGCGGGGTCGTGATTGATCGCGTCGGTATTCAACGATTTCACGATGCACAAATCGTCAGCGACCTTGGACAGGTGCGGCAACAGTTCGCTCATCATCATCCCGCTTTTTCCTTGCGGAGCGAACGAGAACATGGAAGGTGCGACCAGTTGCTGTTTCCCCTTGGTCATCGCCGTCACGCGCTGACCATTGCTGACACTCGGTGGCAACGGCTTGCCGAACTGTTGGTGCAGTTCCGGCTTGTGGTCGAACAAATCGATTTGGCTGGGCGCACCGGCCATGAACAAGAAGATCACACGTTTGGCGCGGGCGGGAAAATGAAGCCCGTCGCCGGAAAGACCCGCAGCGCCTCCGACGGCCGGATTGGCATGGGAGTGTGTCTGTGAGATCAACGACGCCAGCGCGGTCGCCCCCAGTCCCATGCCGCAGTGACGCAACAGGCAATCCTTGAGAAACCCACGCCGATGATCGGTTGGCTGATTCGTGTCCATGCTTACTCTCTCGTCTTTGCGGCATCAAGGTTCAACAGCGAGTGGACCAACATCGTCATCGCCGCCAGGTCGGTGTTCTTCGGTTCGGGCCCATCGGCTGGCAGCATTGCAGGCCCACGTTGCGCGATCATGGTTTGAGCGGCATTTGGATTGTCGCGGTAGACCGTTCGGAATTGCTGCAACGCGTCGACCATGCGATTCAACGCATTTTCACTCGGGACCTTTGACGTGATCGTTTCATAGGCAATCTCGATCCGTTGTCGATCGCTCGATTCGGTCTGTTGCAGCAGTTGATAGGCGAGTGTCATCGCGGCGACGAAGTACTGTTGTTCGTTCATCAAGACCAACGCTTGCAAGGGCGTGTTGGTCCGCTCCCTTCGGGCCGAGCAACTCTCCCGCGTCGGGGCGTCAAAGATCGTCATTTGCGGCGGCGGCAAGCCACGTTTCCAGAACGAATACACACTCCGCCGATAGATCTTGTCGCCTTGATCGGGTTCAAAGACGCGCGGATAGGAGTAGGGCATGGCCACGATCTTCCAAAGGCCTTCGGGTTGCGGCGGCTTGACGCTTTTTCCATACAGCGTCGGGTTCAGCAAACCGCTAACCGCCAACACCTGATCGCGAATCACCTCGGCGTCATAGCGGTAACGCGAGCCGCGGGCCAACAATCGATTTTGCGGATCGGCGATGAATCGTTCTTGCGGGGCCGCCGAACTTTGGCGGTAGGTTTGCGAGAGGACGATTTGGCGCATCAATGCTTTGACGTCCCAGCCGGAATCGACGAATCGGTTCGTCAAGTAGTCCAACAATTCGGGGTGGCTGGGCGGTTCGCCTTGGGCACCAAAATCTTCCGATGTCTTGACGATTCCGACACCAAAGAGTTGTTGCCAGAATCGGTTGACCGCCACCCGCGCCGTCAGCGGATTGTCCGGGTCGACCAGCCATTTCGCCAGATCCATCCGCGTCTTGGTCGGCTGGTCCGATTTCATTGGCGGCAGAAAACCGGGCGTGTCCCTGGTGACCACTTCGCCGGGCTGGTCGTAGTTGCCACGAACCAGAATGTGAGCCGGACGAACCTCGGCACGCTCCTTCATGATCAACGTCGCGGGAATCGATTCGATCAACCGGTCACGGGACGCTTGCAGACCCGTTAGTTGGTCACTCAGTTGCTTTTTTGTTTCTTCCGCCGCGCGATCCTGCTCCTCCGACGCGGCCGTTTGCTCGGCTTGTTTGTTTGACTTCTGCTTGCGTTCAAGCTTCTTGAGACTCGATTGGACCCCGGCGATCTGTTGATTCAATCGCGATAGTTCCTCGGTTTGACTTTGGCTGGGCAGTTCCAAATACGGCGGTTGCAGACCGCGTTTAAAGTCCAGGCCGCGACGCCCTCCCGTTTCCGGTTCGCCGTCAAAGTTGTTGAAGAACGCGTAGAACTGATAGAAGTCGCGTTGCGTGATCGGGTCATACTTGTGGTCATGACAGACGGCACATTCGAGTGTCAGTCCCAGGAACGCGGTGCCGACGGCTGAAACACGGTCGACCACATTCCGCATGAAACTTTCTTCGGGCAGGGCGGTGCCGCGATCGATGATCAAGTGCAGTCGGTTGAATCCGGACGCGACCAACTGGTCCGTCGTCGGTTGTTCGTAGAGATCGCCCGCGATTTGCGCGACGGTGAAGTCATCGAAGGGCAGGTTTTCGTTGAAGGCGCGAATCACCCAGTCGCGATAGGGCGTCATTTCGCGATAGTGATCGTGATGCAATCCATTGGTATCGGCGAAACGAACCAGGTCCAGCCAGTAGCGCGCCATGTGTTCGCCATAGTGTGGCGATTCCAACAATCGATCCACCAGATGTTCATAGGCCTGGGGAGACGTGTCATTGAGAAACGCCTGAATCTGCGACCGCGTGGGTGGCAGTCCGGTCAAATCCATCGTGACGCGACGAATCAGCGTGCGTTGATCGGCCGCATCGTTGAGCGTGAATCCGCGTTCCCGGAGTTTCGCGATCACAAACCGATCGATCTCGTCTTTGGATTCGTCGCCGCCGGCAATCTGCGGCGGAGTGACTTCGGCCGGCGGAGAAAACGACCAATGTTTCTCGTAGCGTGCCCCAGACTTGACCCAGCGGGTCAGCAAAGCGATCTGATCCGGCGACAGCGACTTGTTCGAATCCGGCGGCGGCATGAGCATCTCCGGATCGTCCGAGGTGATGCGCGAGACCAATTCCGTTAAATCAACCTGCCCCGCGACATCCAAGCGGACATCCGCCTGTCGGTCCTCCTCGTCCGGTCCATGACAGAAGAAGCACGTGTCCGAAAGGATCGGTCGAATTTGGTGATTGAATGAAACTGTCTGTTCCTCTGAATCAGCGGATTCGGCCAGGTCGCACCACGCGACACCGGTCAGTACCGTCAGAAGAAAACAACAACAAACTCGCATTAAAAAATCCATTGGATCAACAGGGGTGGGGCCAGTTTCCCGCTGACGAACATTATAGTGCCTAGGTGGCGTAAGCTTCCAGCTTGCGTTCCCCTGGTTTTCCACGCAAGCTGGAAGCTGACGCCACCTGGTTTTCCACGCAAGCTGGAAGCTGACGCCACCCCCCACACCCTTTTGGATCCGCCGTGATGTTCAACCGATTCTGCGTCACCAGTTTGCTGTGTCTTGTTGCAATCGTGGCGTTGCCCCAGGCTCAGTCCAAGCCCCCCAACGTCTTGCTGATTTGCGTCGACGATCTGAAACCGACGATCGGCTGCTATGGAGATCCGGTCGCCGTCACCCCGAATCTCGATGCCCTGGCAGCCCGGGGAGTGCGTTTCGACCTGGCGTACTGCAACCAGGCCGTCTGCTCGCCGAGCCGTAATTCGCTGATGACCGGTTTGCGGCCGCAAACCATCGGGGTCTACGATTTGTCCACGCATTTTCGCGACGCGGCGCCCGATGCCATCACGGTCAGCCAACACTTTCAACGCAACGGTTACCTGGCCGAGGGACTCGGAAAGATTTATCACACCGGCCACGGGAATCGCGATGATGCCGATTCTTGGAGTGTCCCGTCTTGGCGTCCCAAGGCACCTGCCTACGTCCTGGAAACGAACTTGGCGATGAGGAAGCGGGATGCAAAAGGACGCATGCGCGGCCCGGCAACCGAATCCGCCGATGTCTCCGACGGGACCTACGCCGATGGTCTGATCGCCGAAGAGGCCGTCCACCGATTGGAAGTCTATCAACAACAAAGCGATCAGCCGTTCTTTTTGGCGGTCGGATTTCTCAAACCACACCTGCCTTTTATCGCACCACAGCGTTATTGGGATCTGTACGACAAACGCAACTTACCGATGCCGAAGGTCAAGGCGCTGCCACGGGACGCGCCCGGTTATGCATCAACAACGTTTGGTGAACTTCGCAACTATAGCGACATGCCGGCACGGGGCGAGATCGACCAAGCCACCACGCGACATTTGATTCACGGCTACTATGCCGCGACCAGCTACACCGATGCGCAAATCGGCAAGTTGCTCGATGCTCTCGATCGATTGAACCTCACCGACGATACCATTGTCGCACTGTGGGGGGATCACGGCTGGCACCTGGGTGATCACGGCATGTGGTGCAAACACACCAATTATGAGCAAGCCGCACGCATTCCAATCATCATTGCGGCGCCGGGCGGCGCCCGCGGAGCGGGGACTCAGGCCATGATCGAAACCGTCGACCTGTATCCAACGCTCAGCGAGTTGGCGGGGTTACCGACGCCGGCCGGGCTGGACGGCCAAAGTTTTGCCGGTGTGATCCGAGACGCCGACGCGACCGCAAGAGACTTTGTCACGCACGTCTATCCGCGCGGCGGTCGACTCGGACGTGCCATTCGAAACAATCGATACCGAATGGTGGAATGGAAGACGATCGCAGGGCCACGCGAAGACGCCGAGATCGAACTCTATGACTACCAGGTCGATCCTTTGGAAACAGAGAACATCGCCGCGACGTCGGCGGCGGTCGTCACGATGCTGCGCGCCAATTTGGACCCGCAACCCGAAGCCAAACCGCAGTGGAAGCAGCGAAAAAAGTAGCCGTGGCATTGGTGACACAGGGTGCGTGCGCGACGGTGATCCGCCCGCCTCGATCACGGCGACGATGAACTGACCGCGACGAACATTCGGTGTGCGACCCAATCCGGTTCCAGATCGACGCGCCAGATCAATTTGTCGATCGGTGCACCCCGAGCGTCGATGCTCGGCAAACGGTTCAACGGCACCAACGCCGATGCCTGGTCCGGCATCGTCGCAAAACGTGACAGAAACGGTTCCAGCGTCAGCCGGGTGATTCGCCCGCCGACGTTTTGAAACTCCTGAAGCTCGGCGGACGACTGGGCGTCCGCGGCGGACAGGTCCAATGGCCCATGGGAATCGTCCAGCAACAAACAATCGTGCAGTTCCGAGAGGTAAGCGTCGATCGGAAAGGGTGCCGGCAAACTCGTGTAGTGACGGGGATCCTGGGGAACGATCGTCGCCTTGGCTGTCGGCAACAGCCGCACGGTCGACTCGTCTTTCATCTTCATGCCCAACATCGACGTTGCATCGCTGACGGTCCAGCTGGCGGGGCGCGAAAGCACTCCGGGGGTCAAGACCCGCGGCCGTTTCGATTGCGGCCCATAGATCGCTGGTGCGACCGTCGTCTCCGGCGTCCCGTCGCGATTCAATCGGTTCGACGCCAAGGGATAGCCGCGTGAGGCATGTTGGATCTGCTGTGACGCATAGCGTTGCATCCAGCGTGTCGGTTCCGCCGTCGCGATGGAATAGCGTTTGACAGTTTCCGCCAGGGGACCGTGCTGGGCGGCCAATCGCTCGGCCGCCGCCACGACGCTTGAGTCCAGCGAACCGAGCAGCCGCCGGTCGAGCTTGGACAGCGCGCGGAGAACCTTCGGATACAACGCGGCGAGCTGATCCGTGGGAGTTGACCGGGCGGCGGAGTTCAAGACGTTGACGATCGCCGCGTTGCCCGTCGCTTCCACTTGCTCGATGATCTGTTGAAACGGTTTGGCGGTCGATTGGACATCTCCATCACTGAACGCCCACGCCGTTGTGACGCTGCGTGTGATGGCCGCCGACGCATTGCCCCACAGCATCGTGATGTACTCGATCGCCGCGGCCGCATCGCCGCGGTTGCCATCGGCCAGCACCGCGGTGGGTGATTGCTCCAATTCCGTCGCCACGCGCGTCGATTCGGATTTCAACAGGTCGACGGCATCGACGTAGGTTTGGATCTTGGCCGTCGCTCTTGCCTGGTACTCCTTGCGACGCTCGCGATTGAGTCGATTTCGAATGTCCCGGTACGGAACGCTGACCTCTTGCAAGAACGGCCTGGATACGGAGCCATTGAGATAAAAAGCACTCGCAAGCAGTTTCAAAAGCAGCGGTTGGACCTGCCGTTCTGCTTCGGCGAGTTTGCCCTGGCCGGTCAGTTCTGCGACTCTTGCCATGGTCTTTTGCCGGTCCGGCGTCTGGTTCTGCAGCACCGTGAGTTCTTTGCGTTGGAACTCGACCAGCCGTGGGGCGAACACATGCATCGTCTTGCCGAGCATTGTAAATTTCCGCTTCAGGTCCTCGCCGGCCGGTTCGCCCATCGCCACGAGGTGTTCGGCGTACCAAATGCCGCGTTGGACTTCGGAAAAAATCCTGGAAAGTTGTTGATGGGGAAAGCGTCGGTCTGCTTTCGCCGCTTCGGTGCTGCGGATCACCAGCTCCTCCCACTCGACGAATTTGGCATACATCGCCTGGATCTGTTTCTCCGCACCCTGAATGGTGTGGTGCGACTTGAGGGGCTTTTCGGGATCCACGGTGCTTGGGTTGGCGGGAGCGTCCGCGGTGAACCCGCCGGCCAGACAGACCGCGACCACAAACGCCGTGACGCTTCGCCGTCGATACCGCGTGGGTGAGTGTTTCTGCGTCATCGCTCAGTTCCCGATCACGACGGCCAGAATTTCACCACCGCCAATTTCCAGCGGTTGATCGTCCGAGCCGATCAAGGTGCACGGTTCGATCGTCGCCACCATCGTTTTTTCCTGCATGTTCATCGATCCGAAGGTGACCGAGACCGGGCGGCCCACTTCGTTTCGCGCGATCGGTGCCCCCGCCTTGGGTTCGACGAACAGGTTGCACGACAGCGACTTGCCGGCGAGCAGGGCCACCGTTTCCACCGTTGTGGTGCCGTGCAGAAAGACGGCCGGGGCGGAGGCACGTTCGGCCCCGGGCGGATAGCTCGTGATTTGCAGCGAATTTTTCCGGCCGTCGCCGACGACATGCATGGTGACGACGGCTTGATCGATTTCAATCGGCTCGGCAGTCTTGATCACCATCCTGCCCGTTTCGGGCAATTCCTCCTTGGCCGGCTCGACCAACGCATCGGTCATCTTCTTGCTCTCCTTGACCAAGTTCGTGCCTTCCTTTTGAACCGTGTCGGCGAGCTCCTTGAGCTTGTCTTTGGAGCAGGCCGACAGAGCCGGCAAGCAGAGCAACAGCAGTAGCAAGGGGATCCGTCGAAACGGTCCGCATGGATCGACGGGATTGGCAACCCGCGTCGGACCGCGGCGGCGGTGGGCAGACATGGCGTTCATAAAATGCACCGGGTGAATCAAGCAGCGTCTCAGCACAAGCCGGGCGATTCCGTTGGCAATGCAGCAGACGGAAGCGACCCGGGAAAAACGCCCCAAAAGAAAAGTGTTCCTACAGACTAGCAGAAACCGATGGTGCTTGGATGGTTCAACGTTGCCGCGGAAAAGGGGTCAGGTACCAAAAATGCGAAGCACCCTGCGGGCCATTTGGTTTTTGGTACCTGACCCCTTTTCCGCTACGTGATTGCGCCGCGTTGATTCTACAAACAGCGGAGTTCGGTACCGACACGTAGCAGCAGCCGACCGTTGGCGTAGGCGGGTGTCGCCCCGACCGGCCCGCCCAAATTGATTTCGCTCAGTTTTTCAAATTGGCGCGCCGCGCGAAACACCGTCGCCTCGCCGTCCAGGTTGATGACCAGGACCTTGTCCCCCAACAGAATCGGTGAGGCGCTAAACGTCCCTCCGATACGACTGGTCCACTGGACGTCGCCGCTGGCCACATCAAAGCAGGACGCGATGCCCTTGTCGTCGATGGAGAACAGCATGCCGTCGTGCACGATCGAGGTCGGCACATAGGGAGCGGCCTTTTCGATCCGATAGACTTCTTGCGGCGTGCCGGAATCGTTTGCGGGCATCCGCACGGCGACCATGTGGTTGCCTCCGCCACCGCTGCCGCTGGAACCGATCGCCAAGTCACCGGCGACGACCGGAGAGCTGACGCAACGCATTTTGAACACCGGCAGTCGCCAGAGCATCTTGCCGGTTTCCAGCGACAACGCATAAATGCCGTCTCCGGTGTTGGCACAGATCACCTTGCCGTCGCGGATCACCGGCGTGCCGTAACAGACACGCGTCGAGGTCACGGGCGTTTGCCAAATCGTTTCACCGGTCGAACGATTGACCGCGATGATACGGCTGGTGCCGGGCTGGCCGTTTTCGACCCGTTCGGCCTGTTGTGAAAAATTCAGCACGACGATGTCACCGTGAACGGTGGGCGAGACGCCAAACCCGTGCTGGCTTTGCGCCACGCCGAAGTCACGCTGCCAGATCGCGTTGCCTTGGTGGTCCAGACATCTCAGCCACGTGTGCCGGCGATCGCTGTGGGCGATGTAGACGTATTGGCCATCGGTCGCCGGCGTGCTCGATGCAAGTGTGTTTCGGCTGTGCAGATGATTTTTCGCTTGCGGAAACTCTCGCGACCAGTTCACTTTGCCCGATTGCAGGTTGAACGACATCAATCGAATCGCCTGCTTGGCCGGAGACATCGCGAGCAAGTAAACGCGTCCATTTTGGATCGCCATCGAACCGACGTCACGCGTCTTCAAATCGACGGTCCAGCGATACGATTGTTTCTCCCAACCCTTGGGGAGTTTCGCCTCGGGAAGCACGCCGGCGATCCCCAAACCGTGAAAGCCGGGCCAGTCATCGGCGTGGACCGGCGGGATGCCGCAGAGGAGGGCAAAACCGAAGAGGCCGGCGAAGACGGGTTTGACAAGCCGGTGGGTCGGCCGGTCGCCGTTGGACGCGACCAGGGAAGGCGGAAAGGCTGGCATGGAGGGACCGTTCGGTGGGACAGGGTGGCAGGGAGGCCGAGTGGATGGATCCCAATTTTAACCAGAATTCTCGCCCAGCGGGCAACCCTGGGACACATCTTCTGGGAAATCCGCGCTGCCAAATTCCCTGTGCGAAATTTTCTGCCGCCCAGTGATTCTGCCGCCCAGTGATTCTGCCGCCCAGTGAGCTGTCAACCGAAGACGCGAAGCAACGAGCGGAATACAAGTGTCGGATCTCTTAATGCGGGATAGGCTTCCAGCCTGTCATTTCGGCGTCGACAGGCTGGAAGCCTATCCCATTTGTTTTCCGCTCGATCCTAGCGTCGCAACACGCCGTATTTGACGATGCACCACAACGCCCCCACCCCGTCACGCCAACCGATCTTCTTGCCCTCGTCGTACCAACGGTGCTGGTAACGGATCGGCCGCTCGGTGAAACGCAACCCCAGCCGTGCCAATCGTGCCGTCAATTCAATCTCGATCCCGAATCGACACTCCTGCAAATCCGGCATGATCTTCAGCAGGTGTTTCCGCGGCACCATCTTGTAACAGGTTTCCACGTCACTGAGACGAATGCCGATGGCGATGCTTGCCAACAGCGTGATCAAACCGTTGACCGTCTGGTGCCACCAGGGCGACAGCTGGCGATCGTAGTGGCCGTAACGGGTGCCGTACGCCACGTCGGCCTCCCCGGCAATCAGCGGTTGCAGCAGGTAGCGAAAATCAGACGGATCGTATTCACGGTCGGCGTCTTGGATCACCACGATGTCTCCGCTGGCTTGTTCAAAGCCACTGCGGATCGCCGCGCCTTTGCCCCGGTTCTTTTCGTGTGCGATCACGATCACGTCGGCGTCCTGCTTCAGCGTCGACATCGCTTCAAGCGTTCCGTCCTTGCTGCCGTCATCGATCAAGATGATTTGCATCGGCAAGCCGGTCGCGCGGAGCCGATCGACGACCGAGGTGACCGTGCCACTTTCATTGAACACCGGAACGACGACCGACAGCAGGAACCCTTCAGGCAATTCAAAGATGGCGAGTTTACGACAGGCGTCTTCCCCTAGCTGGGTACGCATCCGGCGAACATAGTCGGTCCCCCAAAACGAGCCATCATTGACTTGGCCATTGGGATCATCCGATGCAACCATGCCGTGCCGGTTCGGCGGATCGATCGGCGATTCATCGGGGGGATCGTGCATGAAGTTGACTGTGAAACGCGAAACAAACCGGACACCTCAAGCAATGTTAGTCGATCCTACGAAGCTTCGCACCGACGACATTCGGCAAGCGAATCAATGGAGCTGGTCGCTTCGTCTTTTTGTTTACCCCGCCTGCATGACGGTTCAACCTGATCGCAATTGGGTTGCCTCCGCGGCGCAAAAAAAAACGATGTGATTTGTCGCGTGATTCGCGAGACTTTCAACGACTCCGCTTCACTACTCTGCACAGACGTCAAACTTTGTTGTTGACATTCCAATCGAAGGTCGCCACATTTCTCAGACGCTCGCGTTGTGGAAAAGTTGTTCGCGACGTGGCGTTTACTTTTTGACTTCTCACCACTTGCACAGGAGACGTTTTGTCGTGACTCGACAAACACGTTTGCGAAATTCGGTTTCGCGTTGTGCTACCAACCTTAGCCATTGTCGCTTTGCCATGACGCGGTCATTACGACCAGCCGACCGCGAAGTTCCGGCGTCCCCAACGGGACGCCCCATTCACGTTTCATTACCCACCGCGAGCGATGGCGCTTAAGACAATCAGACTGGAGTGGACGAAGGACGCGTCCGCTTTGGGGCAGCCTCACTGGATGACGAGGTTGTTGATTCCTGGAAGACGGCACCGAAAGGGATTGCCGGCAAGTCAGACCCCGGATTTGCGACAGGGAAAGTAACTTCCAATTTTGTCATTGATAATCTGTCGTCCGGATTTCGGCTCAGGATGAGCCGTCCCGGAAGGCAAAATGACAAAAACTGGGCCGACCCTCATGGAAGAGGGAAGGCCTTTTTTTATGCGCCGACGCCGCTCAAGAAACCCTCCCTAAAAAGAGGGCGTGCAGTTCCCAAAGTCACCCTCCTGGCAGGAGGGTCGAGCGCAGCGAGGGGAGGTCGAGCGGCGAATCGCCGCGTTCACTTCACTCTTGATGGGGCGCCCCCAAGCAACAAAGCAAACCCTCGCTTCGCTGCGTTTGACTCTCCCAGGATGGCATCACGGTCGATACATCGTTGCGTGTCAGGACTGACCTGAGTGGATGAATACGGCCAAGGGGCGTCAATTGCATCAGTGACGGAGTTGATCGTAGCGGTAGGCGCCAAGACCTTTGCAAGCCGCCGGCCCTCTCTTGCGTTTGCTTGCTGCGTAAACGCCGTCTCTCCCAGAGGGAGAGAAACTAAATGGGTTGCCAAAAACTGCAGCAAAAGATTCGACGTCCAACGGCCGTTGACCACCCTCGCCTTGGGCATCGCCCAAAGCCCGCACGCGAAAACGGCACGATGCCCAGAGATGTGAGCCGGCAGCCGGCTTCTACTCCAGCTCTTCCTTCGCTTTCGCTTCGAAATCGCCCGCGACCGCCTTCACCAACTGGTCCCAGTCGATGTAGTTGCGAATCGCGTCATTGACGCTTTCGACGCTGGCCGATTCGATCCGCTCGTCGTGTTCGGCGGCCGCTTTCATGGTGCGATCCAAGAACATCGTCTGGATCAATTCACTGGCCAACGATCCGTCGTTGGCTCGGCGGACCCGCTCGGCTTGCAAGTAGGCCGACTTGGCCTTGGCCAATTCGTCTTCCGTCACGCCGTCGGTGCGCAAGCGTTCGATCTCTTCCTGCATCACTTCCATCAAACGGTCTTTGTTTTCCGGATTCGTGATCGCGTAGATCGTCAAATCAACCCGGTCGTCTTTGGCCCGGGCGCTCAAGCCGCTTCGCACCGTGTACGACAGGCCTTCTTGTTGCCGGACGCGATCGGCCAGGCGGCTACTGAGTCCCCCACCGCCCAGGATGAAGTTGCCCAGCACCAGTGGCGCGTAGGCCGAGTCGGTGTCGGCCAGATCCATCTGCAGCGACGAGTAGAAGAACGCATTGGCCTTGTCCGGCGTGTTGATCGTCGCAAGTGATCCTTCCGCGTCGGAGTTGGCCGGGCGATCGACGCGGACGTACGGAACGTCGGATTCCCAGCCGGCAAGCATGCCGTGGACCTGTGACTTCACTTCATCGACATCGAAATCGCCCACGACGGACAGCTCGCCGACGTTTCCACCGACCAGCTCGTTGAACAGCGACTGGACCTGCTGGATCGTCACGGACTGATACATCTCGATTTCTTCGTCCAACGTTTGCACGTATCGAATGTCACCTTTGCCGTAGGGCGAAACCGCCCGCTTGACCGCTCGGGCAGCCACCGCAGTCGGCTCGCTGGCGCTCTGCTGCAATCCGGTGACGACCTGGCGCTTGATCACCTCCAGTTCTTCGCCGCTGAGCCGCGGATGACGCAGGACATCGCCAATCAGTGCGATCACATCGGTCAGGTACTCACGCTTGGTCTTGAGGGACAGCTGCAGCAAGCCGGGAGTACTGTAGAGCTGCATGTCGGCACGCAGTCGTGTCAGTTCGTCTTGGAGGGCCTGGTAATCGAGCGATTCGGTGCCGCGGGCCATCAAGATGCCGAGCAATTCGACCGCGCCCAGGCGATCGATCATCGTTTCGGCGGTTCCGAAACGAAGCGTCAGGTACAAGGAAACCGATCCCCCGCGCGTCTGCTTGGGCAACAGGGCGTATTGGATTCCATTGTCGAGCGTTCCACGCAGCGTCCGCTCTTCGATCTTCATGGGGTCGGGATCGAATTGCTCGCCAGCCTGAATCACTTCGCGGCCCTTGTAGTCCTTCAGCTTGGCCAGCAGATCGGGCGACTCGGGGATTTGAACACGTTGGGCGTCATCACTGGGGATGAATAGCCCCACCGTGCGATTGTTTCGGACCAGGTACTTCTGGGCGGCCGCTTGGACCTTTTCCGCATTGAGCTGTTCAACGATGTCGCGGAACAGAAAGTACAGCCGCCAGTCGCCTTGTGCGGCCCATTCGCTGAGCGAGACGGCCAGTTTGTCGGTATTGGCCGCTTCGAGTTCGCGTTGTTTGAGAATTTGCTGCTTGGCGCGTTCGACCTCTTGTTCGGTGATCGGGTTTTCTTCGAACGAATCCTCCAAGATCGAGATCAATTGCACGCGTGCTTCTTCGATCGAGTGGTCTTCCGGGACCTCGGCGATCGCCATCAGCAATCCCGGTTCGGCAAACGCATAGGCCAACGAGTACACGTTGCTGGCGATCTTGGTTTCGACCAGGTTCTTGTAAAGTCTGCCACTGGGCTCGTCCCCCAGCACGATCGAAAGTGCTTTGACGGCGGCGAAGTCGGGGTGGCTGCCCGAGGGGATGTGATAGGCGGCTCCGGCCAGTTGCACGTCGCCGACGCGTCGCAGCACGACGGTTCGTTCGCCATCCTGGGGCGGCTCGGTGGTGTAGGTCGGGTCGATCGGGATGTCCGGCGCGATCAGCCCGCCAAAGGAATCGCCGATCATTTCGATCGCTTGGGCCGCGTCAAACTTTCCGGCAACGATCAGCAGAATGTTGTCGGGGCGATAGTACTTGCGATAAAAGCGGCGCAGGTTGACCACCGGCACGCGTTCGATGTCGCTGCGGTTGCCGATCGTCGATTGACCATAGTTGTGCCAATCGTAGGCCGCCGACTGGATCCGCTGCATCAGGACTCGAAATGGCGAGTTTTCACCACGCTCAAACTCGTTGCGAACCACCGTCATTTCGCTTTCCAAGTCTTCGCCCTTGATGAAGCTGTTCATCAATCGATCGGCTTCCAGCTCCAAGGCGAACCGCAAATTGTCTTCGCCGGCCGGCAAGGTCTCGTAGTAATTCGTGCGGTCGACCCACGTCGTGCCATTGAAGTTTGCCCCCCGTTCGGTCAGATCCTTGGGGATCGCCGGGTGCGCCGGGGTGCCCTTGAACAACATGTGCTCCAGCAGGTGCGCCATGCCGGCTTCGCCGTAGCCCTCGTGGCGGGATCCGACAAAGACCGTCATATTGACCGTCACGACTTCCTTGCTGTCGTCGGGAAACAGCAGCACTCGCACACCATTTTCGAGCTTGTATTCTGAGATGCCTTCGATTTCGGTGACTTTCATCAGTTCCTTGGGTGATTGATCACCGTCATTTTCGTTGGTTTCGGCGGACGTTTCAGCGGGCGCACTTTCTTGCCCGACTGCCGGGACAGACAGCAGGGACAGTGCGACAACACAGGACGCGGCCATGGGGCTGAGGATTCGCTTCACTTTCAAACTCCGTCTTTTCCAGTTTTCGTGGGACCGGCTTGTCGCGATCGCATTGAAGTGTCAGTGCCGGTATTGTATCGCAGGCACCGCCCGGACATAGCTGGGGCAGCATCGGGTCGCCGCGGCAACGAAACGACCGGAGGGCTCGCGGACTGTCGTTTGAGTGGGATTGGTCGAGGCAATGGTGAGCCGCTGGCCGTAAGGCCTCGGGCGGGCGCCTGGATGCCCGGCCGCTTACGCGTCGCGGCTCACAAATTCGACAGCCCGCGAGCCGTCCGGTCGCGGCTCAAAATCACCTCGCTTGGCGTCAGAGTCGCTGCCGGGCGTTCATCGACGGGGGCCGCACCCCCAAGGGAAAAAATAATGGAATCAGAATCACCGAACGATTGGATCGATGTGGCCAGTGCCGCTGATCTTTCCGCCGGCCAGGCGATGGAAGTCGTGGTCGGAGAGCACGTGATCGCCCTCTTCCGCGACGCCGATTCGCTGTACGCGCTCGACGGCTTGTGTGCCCATCAAGGCGGGCCGGTCGCCAAGGGCGAACTCTCAAAAACCGATGCCGGCAAGACCTGTGTGACCTGTCCCTGGCACGGCTGGCAATACGAATTGGCCACCGGAATCCAGACCGTCAACCGCCAGCCGCTCCAACGCACCTTCCCCATCCGCGAACGAAACGGACGCGTCGAAGTCCAGGTCTAAGCCCCCGCGCACCCCATGATGGTTCGACGTGCCGCTTGCGGCCTGCCACCACGCTCAACCGACCAAAGCGGCCTCGATCGACAGGCCGGGGCCGAAACCGAGCATCACGCAGGGCAACGATTCGGGGGCTTGCAACAGCCGCTGCAGGATAAACAGCACGGTCGGGGAGGACATGTTCCCATACTCGGCCAGAACGTTTTGCGAGACCGAGAGTTCTCCGCGGCGAAATTGCAACGCGTCGCCACAGGCCTGCAAAATCTTGGGGCCGCCGGGATGAATCGCCCAGCCGCGGATGTCGCCGATCGTCAATCGATGCTTTCCAAGCCAATCCTTCAGCCAGGGTTCCAACGTCCGCTCGATGGTCGTCGGCACGCGCGGCGAGAGCGTCATTTCAAAACCGTGATCCCCGATCCGCCAGCCCATCAGATCTTCGCTGTCGGGCAGAATGGTCGATCCGGTCGCGATCACTTTCGGGCCCCGCGAGGATGGCGCCGACGTGCAGGCGACCAGCGCGGCGGCGCCATCGGCGAACAGGGCGTTGGAAACCACACGCTCGGGGTGCCATCCGTATTGTTGATGCAGCGTACATAATTCAACGGCGCACATCAGAATCCGCATCTCGGGATTCGATGCCGCCAGCGACTCCGCGACACGAAGCCCGTTCAAGGCGCCGTGACATCCCATGAAGCCGATGTGCGTGCGGCCGACAGACGGGGCGAGCCCGCACTGCTTGATGATGGAAACGTCCAGCCCCGGGGCGTAAAACCCGGTGCAGGAAATCGTGATCAAGTGATCGATGTCACCGGCGTTGAACGAAGATCGATCCAACGCTTGCAGGACCGATTCGGAACCCAAGCGGCCGGCGTGGCGCTCGTACAGTTCCATCCGTTGTGCGGTCGTCGGGCCGCAGTCCTCGGGGCTCGACGCGGGCGGAAAGAACGTTTGTCGCACCGGTTGTGTCATGGCGGCAGGTTCGGTCGCCGCCCGAACACGAACATCCCTCGTGCCGATGTCCGCGGTTTGCGCGGCGGCTGAATCGAACCGTGGCTCGGATGATTCCAGCGCAACACTATAACGATAGCGCACCCCGGATCGCTGGTACAGCAGTGACAGCAACCGCGCTTGTTTGGCGTTGTCGCAACACAGGGTTTGTGCGATTTCCGCGGCGGAATTCTGGGAAATGCCATGAGCCGGCGTCGCCGTGCCGAGGCCGTCAATGATCATGCTCATGTTTCAATTCGATTCATCGTAGGTTGATCGGATGCCGGGTTCATCCGATCGGTTCGTCCCGTCACGACACTTCGTTTTACTTGACACGCCGGCTCGCTCCCAGGGGCAATCGCCGATCCCTTCCCCAACGGGCTGAGTAAGACGGCGGGCAAAACGATCAAATCACCAACCAGTGCGGCTGTCAGCAACAGCACGCTCATCCAGGCAAATCCCACCGTCGGCACAAAACTGCTCAACGCGAACAATCCCAGACCGCTTCCGCAAATGGCGGTCGTTTGCATCATCGCGCGGCCGCAGTGTTGATACGACGCAAGCACGGCATTCGCTCGCGTCGCCCCCGTTTCCAGTTCTCGCTGATAGAACGTCAAGAAGTGGAGTGTGTCGTCGACCGCAATGCCCATCGCGACGCTGGCCGTCATCATCGTGCCGATGTCCAGGGGGCGGCCGATCCAGCCCAGAATCCCGAACAACGTCAGCGCGGGAAAGACATTCGGGATCATCGAAAGCAGACCGGGAAGGACCCCCGCTTGCACGATCGTCATCACGACCGCGATCAATCCGAATGCCGTCAGAAAGCTGTAAAACAGGTCGTCGAGCAGTTGCTGCTGAATCTCGTGCACCAGCGGCATCAGCCCCGAGACTTGGAGATTGATGTCGCTTTCCGCCGCAACCGCGGCGTCGACCGACTGCATGATTTGAACATAGTCGTTCTCTCCCAGTGCGCTGACATAAGCGGTGATGCGCCAGCGGTGTGTGCCACCCGAATCGGTGGCGCAGTAGTTAAAACGTTGTCCCAAGGACTCGGCGAGCGCGATTCGATGCGCGTGGTGAACCGGCTCACCGGAGACCGAATCGGATGGCAGAAACGTCAGCGGAGAAACCACGGCGCCGACCTGGTCAATGGTCGCGAGTTTGTCCTCGATTCGTCGCAGCACCAGGAGCGGATCGGAATCTGCGGGCGGATCGGGGGCGATCGTCGCCACGATCTCGATGGGAACGAGGGCGCCCACATTGGCTTCCAACCAGGCGTAGTCGTGGATCAGTCGACTGTTGCCGGCAAACAGCGTTTCGATTCGGACCGAAGCATTTAATCGCGAGACCCCGATGCCCAGGACGATCATCAACACCAACGCCGCGCCGCTGACCCAACCGGCCGAACGTTCCAAGCGGTTGGTCAATACGCACCAGATCGCACCGGTCTCGTTCACGTCCAATCGGCCTGGTCGAGCGATCGGAAACCACTGACAGAAACCGGGCAGCAGGGTCAACAACAGCCCGGCCGTCAACGCCACACCGATCGCGGCATACAAACCGAACTCGCGCACCGCCACCAACCCACTGACGCCTAGCGAACCGAGCCCGATCGCTGTTGTGGCGGCGGCCAGCAGACATGGCAGCCAAGCCAACCGGAACGCCCTTGCCAACGCGCCGGAGTGGTTCTCGGTGCTCGCTTGGGAATCGAAGTAGTAATTGACAAAGTGAATGCCACCGGCGATGGCGAGCACCTGGATCAGCGGCCCAAGCACGGCCATCAGCGCCGTCATCGTGCCGCCTCCGAAATGCACGATCGCCAGCGTCATCCCCTGACAGATCAGCGAGAGCAGAAACACCAACAAGGCGCCGCCGGCCGAGCCGACACACAGAGAGCCGACCACCAGCACGACCGCGGCGGAAAGCGGGGCGAGAACATCGAGCGTGTAGCGGGTCGCCCGATCGACCTCGTAGCCGTCCATGATCGGGCCTGCCAAATGCTGTGACTGCGGCGGGACTTGGCAGTGCCGGGTCACGGCGTTTCGAATCAACGGCACCAGGCGGGCACGCTGCTGGAGCGCTTGCTCGGTAAAACCGATCACCACGCAAGTCGTTTCGCCATCGGGGCCGATCAGTGATCCCGACAATCGGTCGACGGCTTCGGCGGCCGACAGTGACATTGGGGGACGCGTCATCACGTCCATCTGCTCGCGTCCGGACGTCACGTTGTGAAACAACGGTTGGTCGCCATCGACAAACGCGGGGGCGGTCCGCAGCGCCGTGGTCAAGCGGTCCAGTCGCGATTCACCCAAGGTGCAACCCGGCCAGCTGAGGATGACAGCGTCGGCCGTTCCGAATACGCTGCTATATCGATCGTAGGCGTGGCGCGGTTCGAAATCGTCGTCGACCCAATCGAGCGGTGAATTGGCACTCTCGGTCAACGCACGCTGTGCACCGATCGCAATCCAGGGCAACGCGATGGTCAAATAAAGGACGATCAGCAGGAATCGTTTGCGACTCTTGCATGCCGCTTCGCCAGTGCATGCCGCTTCGCCAGTGCATGCCGCTTCGCCAGTGTGTGCCGCTTCGCCAGTGCGTGCCGAGGGATGGATCACGCTAGGCCGCCTTGCTTTCGTGGCCGATTTGCGAATCGGCTTGAGCGGTCGTCCGATGCGGCGTTCGGCTGGACGGACGCGACTCAATGCTCCGCCCCAGCGGTCCACCGGGAAACAGCGGAAACCCCGGCACCTTGGCCTGGTAGTCTTGGTACGGCTGGCCGATGAAACGCGTCAAACGTCGGTCCTTCAGAAAGCTGCCGTAAAAAATGTAACCCGTCCAGATCGCCGTCAGCGCGGCATGGTCCAGCGTCATCGTAGGAGTCAACCAGACCAGACCCAAGAAGCTGAGATAGACGGGGTGGCGAATCAACTTGTACGCCCCACGCGGTTGGAATTCCCGACGGGGAGCGGGTTTTTGCCGCAGCCAGTGATAAAACGGTGTCCAGCCATTCTGGTAGCCCAGCCCGGTCAATGCGAGCGAATAGAGAAGCGCTGCCCAGCAGAAGTAAAAGCCGCCGCGGATCACCGTCGACCTCCAACCGGTGACTTGCCAAACCACCGTTTCGCTGGTGTGCCATCCGATGAACAGGGCCAGCAGGCTGACGCAGGTGACGACGCAAAACGTGCTGTCGTAAAACGGCTGGGGGATCCACCGCGTCAGGTATTTTCGTGTCGCGGGGACCAGCATCACGCTGTGCCCGATGGCGAACAACAACGCCAGTCCGCAATCACGCACGATCCAATCTCCCTGCGATGGACGGATCGAACCGTCACGCAAGAACCAGAACAGGTACCAGACGGTGGCCAGAAACAGAATCTGGTTCCCAAATCCGTACAGCATCCCGATCGCACGGCGAAGCGACCGGTGGCGGGCGTGGGACTTGATTTCGCGATTGCCGCCGGCGCCGGCGGATGGCCGTGTCATTGTTGCATCCATGCCATGATCAAAGGGGGTTGAGGGTCTATGGGTTGAAAGTTTGCAAGCGGAGGAAACGAGATCGACGATGTGACGCGGACTCGTTTATTCGTTGGGGTTGCCTGTGGGGCAGGGATTCGGTTTTTCCGCGACGATCGCGCCGTACTGCATCGCACCGCTTCGATAGGCTTCTAGCAATGCATCGAAACCGTCAATGAAGTCGACTTGTTCCCGATCCAGAAGACGGGCGAGATGCCGAATGCCGGTCTGCTGCACCCGTCGTTTGCAGATTTCCCAGGTGCGGGTCACCCGAGGGGTCCAATCGACGTTGTGTCGAATCTCCAATCCGTTTTGGACCATCCACTCGGCGTAGTCGCTGCGTGTGGCCAGGGACGGACAGACGAAACGTTCACAAACCTCTTCGCATTGTTTGCGATGCCCGGAGCGCGTCGTGTCTTCACCCTCGAACCACACGCAAATCGCAATCCGTCCTCCGGGGCGAAGCCATTCGGCGGCGCGGCGAAAAAATTCGGGTTTGTCGAACAGATGCTCGGTGCATTCGACCGACCAGACGACGTCAAAACTGGCGGGTTGAAACACGACGCGCTCGGCGTCCTCGGCCAAGAACCGTGTCTGGCCGGCCACCCGATTGACGCGAGAGGAGAATGCCGCCCAATTCCGCTGCACCGGGCTGAGCGTGACGCCGGTGACGTCGCAGCCGCGACCTTTGGCCAGCCGAATCGCCGAGCCGCCCATCCCACAGCCGATATCCACCAGCCGATCCGTCGACCTGATGGTTGCCAGATCGGCAAGGGCGTCGGTCAATTGGCATTGGGCTTGATAAGCCGACGTTTGGTGATCCGGCGCGTCGTCGTCCCACAGTCCATGATGAATGTGAGGCCCCCACAGCAGTCGGTAAAACAGCGTGCCGAGTTGGTAGTGGCTGCGGATGGAGTCTTTCTTGACTCCGTCAACGGCGATCATTGTTTTCCTGGGTCGGGTGTGTCGGTGTGGATGGTCAGTCGAGAACGGGATGGCTTGCTCGATGGGATGTCCGCCATCGCAACCTGGTCGGTCGGAGCGACATAGAGATCGCCAAAGATCGTCAGTCGGTCGGTCACACCGATCGCACCAAAGGCTTTGGAGTACGGTTGGATACCGAACGACGTTTGGTTAATGGAAAAACGACCACGCACGTGCAACCATCCGCTGCGCTGCTCGACGTCGGCCGAGAACGCCAGGGGACGTGTCACGCCGTGGAGTGTAAAGTTTCCTTTCAACTGATACGTGGGCAACCCGCGCGAGCTGGTCTGGCCGGTTGCCGTGGCGGAGGTGACCTCGAACGTGGCGGTCGGATATCGGGCGACGTCCAGCACCGCCGGTCCCCGCATGTTCGTGTTGACCGCCCCGCGCGTGGAAGCATCGGTGCTGCCGCCCAACCCCACGTACTTTCGCGCCGCTGCGGTGTCGGCGCTGAACGATTTCATGTCAAACACCAACTTGCCCGCGTTTTGCGAAGCCCCCAACACCAAGCTGCTGGCCGAAAGTTTGGCCTCGACACCGTGTTGATGCCCCAGCCCGGTCTTGTCCACAAACACGTACACCCGACTCGCTTGGGTTTGCACGGCTCCCGGTCGTGTGACAGGCGGAGTGCTGTCCCCGGCATCGCAACGGGAGCCCGGCGATGGTAATGACGCGAGCAGCGTACCGGCGGCGAGGTATCCAAGCGCTTGTCGTCGTGAAGCATGCCGCTGCAACGGATGCCGAGAATCGGAAAGATGAATCATGTCAGAGTCCTTTGACTGTCGAAGGAGGCCGTCCCGAGAGGCTTCGCCCGCAGGCCGTCGATGGAAACACTGAACCCAGGCCGGCGAAACGTTTCTACGAATCTTCTAATAGTTGCACGTCTCGTGCCAAAGGCGGGGAATCCATCGGCAAACGGGCCGGCGTCGTTCCAACCGCATGATTTGGCGGAAAGCGTGCGGGTCGACGCGCTTCATCATCGCGGGGGCTGCCCACTCGGTCAGCAAAGCTGGACACTCTTTGCCCACGGCATGGATAGATTTTTGCACTTGCGGCGAACCGGGGTGGGACTGCAGGCGAGAACACGTCGCAATGATTAAGTTCATTGTTTCAGCATCGGAAGACGGCGCCGAACTGGAATTGCGCCAGCTAAGATGCTAGCTTCGGTCCTGCTGACACTTCTCTTGCACGCAAAAACGCGGGTGGTTCTGATGCCGATCATTTTAGTCGTGGACGATTCGGACGTTGATCGTCTGTTGATGAAAGGGCTGCTCAGCACCGATGTGGATTGGCTGGTCTCCCAAGCCAAGAATGGAGTCGAGGCGGTGGACATGGTCACCTATGCCTTGCCCGACGTCGTGGTGACCGACCTGAACATGCCGGAGATGGATGGGCTGCAACTGGTCTCGCACATGGCGGAATCCTTTCCCGAAGTGCCGGTCATTCTGGTGACCGGAGAAGACGACTCCGAAATTGCACTCAAGGCGTTGCGTCACGGCGCCGCCAGTTTTGTCCCCAAACAGCAGCTCGCCGAGAGCTTGCTGGAAACCGTCGAACAAGTGTTGGCAGTGCGTGACGCCGATCACTATGACGAGCGTGTCGTCCAGCTGACCACCAACACGCGTTACCGATTCGTGCTCGACAATGACCCCACCTTGATCTCTCCGATCATTGATCGCATCCAGCAGGGCATGATCGCGATGCAGCTCTGTTCGGCGACGCAGCGCATGCACATCGGGATCGCGTTAGAAGAAGCTCTCTTGAACGCGATGTTGCACGGCAATCTGGAAGTCCCGCCGAACAAATTGACCGAAATTCGCAATCTGCTGCATGAAGGCAAGACGTCAGCGATCGTGGAAGAGCGTCGCAATCAGCAGCCCTATGCCGGTCGAAAAATCCACGTGGCCGCCGATTTCAATCGCAGCCGAGCCCAACTGGTCGTCGGTGACAGCGGATCGGGGTTTGACGTCGAAAACGTCTGGCCCCAATCTGCCGAAGACCGGATCAACGAGGAATCCGGTCGCGGGCTGCTCCTGATCCGAACCTTCATGGACGAAGTCTTGTTCAACGAGACGGGAAGCGAATTGCGGATGACATTAAAAGATCTCCGCCCCAACGCACAGCCCGCGGCGGACGCTTGATCCTTCGCGTTTGGGCAGGACCACGCGATCGCAAACACCTCGTTTGACACTGGTCGTTTGTTGAACAGTCTGGAGCCCGGTTGACCAGTGGCGAACGCCAGTTGACTCGGCCGTACGCTATGCACGGCGGTTCCGCGGGCCTGAACGTGTTTGGCATGATTGCTGCGGCCGTTGGAAACGCCTGACGGGACCACTTCTTTTCGGTCCCATTACTTGAACACGCTTCCGCAAGCTTTCCGATGAATTCAACCACCAAGACCCACGATTCGACTGACACTTCCAATCGAGACGCACCGCTGAGCAAGAAGGCTCCCTCGAGCCCGTTCCTGTTGGTGGCACTTTCCTACTTGGGGATGCTCCTGCTGGCGGCGCTCGCCTTTGCCCTGCTGATTGGGATGTTTCGTTAATTCGCGTGCGGACAACGTTTACGTCCCCTCGCTCCGTCTTCCGTCTTTCCGGCGTCTCCCCTATGCCCGCCAGCGACAACACACTTCAAACCGACGAAGGACGCTGCGCGGGGATGCGTGCGGCGCTCGACGCGGCGCGTCATGGAGTATTCGCCGGCCAAGCTCCCTTCGGTGCAGCGATCTTTACGAACCAGGGTGAATTGGTCGTTGCGGAGCACAACCAGGTCAGGGAGATGTTGGATCCGACCGCCCATGCGGAAGTGTTCGCGATCCGGTTGGCGTGTCGTTTGACGGGTCAGCGAACGCTGCCGGGTTGCTGGTTGTTTGCGACCTGTGAGCCCTGTCCGATGTGTGCCACGGCAGCCGTCTTTGCGGGCTTGCGTCACGTCGTCTATGGCGCCTCGGTGGAAGACGCACGGGAGGCGGGGTTTTCGGAGCTGCAGCTACCAAGCCGTCAAATCTTTGATCGCAGTGACGACAAGATCGCGGTCTTTCCAGGTGTGCTCCGGCAAGAGTGCCGTGCATTGTTTACCGCCCGCCCCTAAGATGCTTCAAAGCGACTGCGAAGCCATTGATCGCGGTCCGCCGGGTCGGTCACCGCATCCACTTTGGATCGCCCTGAGCAGTGTTTGGTCCAACTCGGCGGAATGAAACTGTCCTTTCACGATGTAGTCTTGGGCGCCGCTTTCCCGCGCATCCAGGGAAGCTTTCGGATCGTCCAACCCGGTCAACATGATGATCGGCAAATCGGCGAATCGAGATTGCAATTTACGGAGGCCTTCGATCCCGAAGGAATCGGGTAGCGAATAGTCGAGCAACACGACATCGCAATCGTGGCTCAGGATCCACTCGATCGCTGAATCCAAGGTGGCACAGACCTCCAGTTCGTAGCAACCGGTGCACTTGGCGAGTGTCCGTTGAAAAAGCAACGCGTCGACGTCATCGTCTTCGACAAGAAGAAGCTTGGCTGCGTCGTGGAAGGTGTGGACCATGTGGATCGGACCGGCGTCGGGGAGTGGTTGGCGGTGGGGTTCAAACGGGGACACTTGTCGAGGGCAGGGTGACGACGCCAAACCAGTACGTGCCGAGTCGGCGAACGGATTCGGTGAACTGATCGATGTCGACCGGTTTTTGGATGTAGGAATTGCATCCCAGGTCATAGCTGCGAAGGATGTCCGCTTCCTGTTCGCTGGTCGTCAGCACGACGACGGGGATGCGTGACAAACGCTCGTCCTCTTTGAGGTCCCCAAGCACCTCGCGTCCGTTCCGCTTGGGCATGTTCAAGTCCAGCAGAATCAGATCCGGAGCCGGGGAGGAGGCTGGATCTTCAAACTCCCCTTGTCGGCTCAAGTACTCCATCGCCTGCACACCGTCGTTGGCGATTCTCAGATCGACATGGATCGATTCGTGTTTGAGCGCGCGGCGTGTCAGTTCTTGATCGCCGGGGTCGTCTTCGACCAAGAGAATCACGGCTGGTTTTCGGCGTTGGGGTTGGTCGTTCATCAGGGTTCCAGTGGAGTGGAGGAGCGGGAGGGGGATCTAGCACATCGCCAGTTCAGCTTCTTTTTCTTTCGATTCGGTCGGCGCCGGTTGTTCCGCAACCGGCTCGGCGATCGGCAATCGGAATCGAAAATGGGCGCCTTGGCCCGGCTCGGATTCCACCCAGATCTCGCCGGCATGTCGCTGCACCGTTTTCTTGCAGATCGACAGTCCGATGCCAGTTCCCTCGTACTCGCCACGGTTGTGCAATCGTTGAAACGGCTGGAAGATTCGCTCCGCGTATTCGGGCTTCATGCCGATCCCGTTGTCGCGGACGCCGAGTATCCAGTGATCATCGTTTCGTGTCACGGAGATTTGAATTTCGGGAGACCGTTCGTCGGTGAATTTTAGGGCGTTGCTGACCAGGTTTTGGTACAGCTGTGTCAGCATGGTTTGGTCGCCGATGACGGTCGGGAACTCATCCCTTGTGATCACGGCACCGGTCTCCTTGATTCGCAGTTCAAGGGAATCGAGGGCGTCATCGACGCACTGTTCCAGATCAACCGGTTCGTGCTTCATTGCCGACCGCCCCACACGGGACAATTCCAGCAGCGCCTGCACCAGATTGCGCATCCGTTTGGCGGCATCGACGATGAATTGCAAGTCGCGTTGGGCGTCTTCGTTCAAGTCACCGTCGATGTCTTGTTCCAGCAAGCGGCTGAAAGAGACCAGTTTTCGAACGGGTTCTTGGAGGTCATGGCTGGCAATGTACGTGAACTGATCGAGTTCTTTGTTTTGCTCTTCGAGCGTCTTGTTGGCGTGCACCAATTGGCGGCTCGCTCGCGCCGTCTCTTCCATCGACTCGCGGAGTTCTTCGGTCCGTCGATTGACCTCGGCCTCGATACGTGAATTCGTCGATTCCAACTGGGCCTGGTTGCAGGCATTGCGTGACATATCGGCCAGGCTTTGTCGGATCGTGACGATCAAAAAGAGGTTTTCGAAAACGACCCACCCGGCGTGTTCGATCAAACGGAGCGGCGCGCCGCCGATCACACCATAGACCGATTCGGGCCACAGCCAACCGCGTAGCCCATGATCGGCGACAACGACCATCGTTGCGGTGCACAGGATCCGCCAGTCGCGATAGCAGGCCAGGAACGCGAGTGAACCGAAGATGTGGAAATGCGTTTCGATGCGTCCGCCGGTTAAATGGATCAACAACGCCGAGGTGAGCATTTGGCTGACCGCGATGATGTGTCGTGTCACCACCCGTCCCGGTCGCTTCCAGGCCAGCAGGACGGGCAGGGCGGTGATGACCCCGCCCAGCAGGATCGCGGCCCACACGTGCACGTGGGTTTCGCTCATCGCGCCCGACCAGGTCCGCGGCGAAATCCACAACGCCGCCACGATCCCGGCGACCCACTGAATGGTCATCAACGCCGCGAACAGTCGATCGGTGCGGACATGAATGAGCTGTTGTTGTTCTCGCAACAACTCGTCCCTACGGCCGCAGTCGCCTGCGTCCGGCGTGGCAGCTACTGTTGATGACATGACGCAGGGGTCTCCTTGAGGAGGGTGCCGAGTTCGCAACCGTAGACCTTGGTGCTGTCCACGTCGCCGGAGCCTTGGTTCAGTAATTGGACAATCGTGGATCGCCCAAGGTTGTCGCCGCTGTGTCCGCGCGAGGCCGTGATGCCGCCGCGGAATTTCAATTGGCCGGTCGGGTCGTACAACAAGACCAATCCCGAGATCGCCGCCGCAAATCGATTCGCTTCGACGCCGCCGGGGTCGGCACGCACGCTGAGGCCCGGAATCTGTTCGGCGGCCTGCCAAAGTTCGGAGACCTCCCAGCCCGGTTCCAGCGAGCAGGCCGGGGGTTTGACGAACAACGCCGATGCCTGCACGCGGTCCGCAGATCGAGTCATGATTCGAGCCAGTTCGCCGAGAGTGGCCCGAGTGCAGGGGCATTTCGGATGGGCGAACAGAACCAGCGTCCAACGCTCCGGTGAACGTTCAATGTTCGAGGCGACCGGCCATCGATCCGGCGCGGCGTGCAGCGGCCCGGCGGCGTGTTCGTATTGCCAGACGATGCCCAATCCGGCAGCCACCACCACGCCCCAGGCGATCACCAGCGCGGGGATCGCCCATCCGCGAGGGAAACGCGACACGTGGTCAAACGCCGTCCCCTGGCCGGCAGGGTCGTCGCGGTTGTCGGGAGGTCTCTGGAGCATCAAATCGTTCGCCGGGGCAAAGGCAGTCTCTAGCCATTGTGGGGAGCGTAGACCGCGATTGATGCGGGGGCGTTTGCAAACCCGGCAAAGGAAGGATTCCCCTCAGGACCAATTCCCCCTGACGGTAACGCAGTGAAGCACTTTTTCCTCTGCGATTCTTGAAGTTTTAGCGGCAGGGCGCGAGCCCACCGGTTCCTCATCTTTGCCGAAACACCGGAGGGCTCGCGGGCTGTCGTTTTAGTCGATGTTTCGAAATCAGCGTGATCATCTCAGGTGCGACATCTGCGGTCGCGGCTCAGCGTCGTTCGCGTGCTTTTCGTTTGGCGCGCTGTTGATCGCGAAATCGTTTCTTGCGTTTGGCGTCTTTGGCGGCGTCCTTTTCCGCTTTCTCGGCGGCCAGCACGGCGGTTTGAGTTTTCTCACGCGCCATGATCTTGGGCGTTTCCAGCGTCAAACGGCCGAAGGCGCCCGAGCGGAATTCCGTCACCAGAATCCGCGAGGCGCGATCGATGTCGACAAGATTATTTTTGCCCAGACAGCCCCGCTTGCGTCCGATCGCTTCGATGGCTTCCAATTCCGTCGTCGGCTTGCTGTCCAAGTCGTAACGCTCGGTCAGCAAGTCCGGGTATTCGGCCAGCATGTAGCGGGCGGCGAAGAAGCCGATGTCGGCATACTCCATCGCCGTCTCCTTGATCGTTCCCAGCAGCGCCAAGCGGTAGCCGCTGTTGGGGTTGAGCACGTTCGGCCAGAGCATCCCCGGTGTGTCCAGCAGCGTGACGCCGTCACCGATACTGACGCGTTGTTGTTGCTTGGTGACCGCGGGGGTGTTGCCCGTCTTGGCGATCTTTCGACCGGCCAAATAATTGATGATCGTCGATTTACCGACATTGGGGATGCCCATGATCATCGCGGTCACGGTTCGACCGCTGCGGTGGGGCACCATCTGGGTCGCGATCGGTTTCAATCGTCGAATGGTCGGCACGTCGTCGGTGGTGACCGCATGGCTGCGGACGCCGACGGTTTGCTCGAAGTAAGCCTGCCAGGTCGCCGTCATCGCGTCATCGGCCAGGTCGCTCTTGGCCAACACCTTCAGGCACGGTTTGTCGCCGCGCAGTTCGGCCAACAACGGGTTCTCGCTGGAATACGGAATCCGCGCATCGAGGATCTCGATGACCACGTCCACTTTGGGCAGCGTCGCTTGCATTTCAAGCCGAGCTTTATGCATGTGGCCCGGAAACCACTGGATGGACATGGGACGCTCGCTGGGGCGTGGGACGGGAAATGGAAAACGACAAAGCGTCCTGTAGTGTCGCCGCTGAATGCCGTTCTGCTAACCCCAAGGCCTCGAAAAAGGGTAAAACCCGTCAACGGATTGTCGAGATCGCCCCGGATCATTCTGCCCCGGATCATTCTGCCATCCCCGTCTCGCCAAAAGCCGAGTCGAAAGGTTGACGCGGACCGGGACTAAAACAGATGGTAGGCCTTGGCGTCCAAGCGGCTCGCCAATTCGGGATCATTGGCCCGCGCCAGCAGGTCGTAGTAGCCGTAGGGGTATTTGAACACGTGGCCGATGCCCAAGGTTTTGTCGCCTCGTTTTTGCCAGTATTCGGCGTCTCGGGGGCGCAGCGGACTGAGCGGGTGATCCTTGATCTTGCGGTCGCCCGGCTGAGGTCCCATCCGCGTGACCGTCACGTATTTTCGAAACGCGGTGCGACAGCTCTCGGCCCATTCCACGTCCCCCATCGCGGCGAGTTCAACGAGCGACTGACCGAACGTCAGCATGTGTCCGGCAAACCCTTGTCCATAGCCGACGAATCGATCGATCGCATCGCTGGCTTCTTGGAGGATAAATCGCGATGCCGCCTGCGAATCGACGAACGGTGGCGGATCGACGGCGTCGTCCGGTTGGATGTCGCGCCAGGGCTTGAAGGCTTTGATCAGGTTGCAGATTCCGGCAACCCGCTCGGGCGTGGCGGTCTCCGGCAGCAGACGAAACGCTTTGATCGCGTGCATCGCAAAGATGGCGTCGTGGCCGACTTCGCGCAGCACCCCGCCGCCTTCGGCCAACGCCTTGCCGACCTGACCGACCGCGTCGGCGACGGGGTCTCGATCGGGGAACGGTTCACACAGTTTTGACGGCGCCCAATTGAGGTCGAACAGTTGGACGATCCTGCCGGCAGCCGCATCGTCGAATCCATTGTCGACGCACATCAGGTGCGCCGAAATCATCGAGGCGCCGCGGTGGCCGTCGGCAAAGTAGTTCATTTCCGGCGCTCGCGCGAGGGCGTTGAGCCCCAACCGCACCAGACGCTTTTCGGTCAGGCTGCGTTCTTCCGCAGCGGCTTGGCGATCATCGGCCAGCAGCAGTCCACTGATCAGCGCCCCGCCGCCGATGGCGAATCGTCGTCGGTCAAGGAAAGGGTGCATCGGTCAGTTCCGGGTTGATTGGATTGGGGGGGTGCAGCTCGATCGGCGAGATTCCCGCCGACTGAAAGGATACACGATCGCAGGCCCCCACCCGGCCTGTTGCTGGAATCCCGCACGCATCAGCAAGGGGCAACGCGGCGCCACTCCCCTCCGCGCTTGGGCGAACCTCATCACGTTGATTGCGGGACCGCGATGAAATCCACCGCCCGCGCCGCTGCGGGGGCCGTGTGGATTTCGCGGCTGGAGGGTGCGTCGCGTCGCCAAAGTCATTGCCAGGGCGGCAAAGATGCTGGATGATCAGCGGCTTCGACCGTTCGGCACAACGCTTGCACTGCGGGTGCGAGATCGATCTCGATCCACCATTATCATCCAACGACGAACTGAAAGAACCTTGACATTCTGCATCGGAATCCAAGTCCGCGAAGGGATCATCGCCCTGGCGGACACCCGCATCGTTCGCGGCAGCGAGCAGGTCAACAAACAAAAGCTGGCTGCGTTCCAACACGGCAACAGCGCCTTGTTCACGATGACCAGTGGACTGCGATCGGTCCGCGACAAGACGCTGGTCTACGTCGAAGAATCCTTGCGTGGGGGCGGCCAGACGCAGGATCGGCTGTATCAATTTGCGAACCTGTTCGGCCAACAGCTCCGCCGGGTGAAAGAGGAAGACGGCCCCTCGCTGTCCACCACCGGGCACTCGTTCAACCTGCACGCGATCATCGGCGGTTGTTTGCCCGCCGATCAGCGGCCCCAGTTGTTCTACATCTATCCCGAAGGGAATTGGGTCGAATGCGCGATCGATTCGCCTTACTTCATGATCGGACGCACCTATTACGGCAAACCCATCGTGGATCGCCTGCTGACGTTTGAGACTCCCTTGCGGGCGGCGTTGGCGCTCGCCTTCCTGGCCTTCGATGCGACGCGAGCGAGTGTCACCGACGTCGGCTATCCGATTGACGTGGCCGTGATTTCAACACAGAGCCGTCTTCCCGTCTATCGACGTTTGACCCAGTCGGATCTCGCCGAAACGACAGACAACTGGGCACAGGGGTTGAAGGACATCCTCGGGCAATTGCCGATGTCGTGGGCGGACCCATTGCTCAATTCTACCACTTTTGATTCTGCCGGCCCCTCGGGCGCGGTGAATCTGAACAACCAAGATCAAAATCAAACTCAATAGTGCCATGCCGACCATCAAAGTTGAAAGCCAACTGGAATATGACGTTCGTCAGCCGACCAACATGCTGTTCAAAATCGCCGCCGCTCGCACCGAACGGCAAGAGGTTCGCAATGAGCGTCTGGTGGTGCAACCGGAGATGCAGATGGAAACGCTGGAGGTCGGCTTGGAGGGGAACACGATGCAGCGTCTCTCCGTGCAACCCTGCCAACTGACGATCCAATACGAAGCCGAGGTCGTCTCGGTTGCCCAGTCGACCGATCTGGGCAACGTTGCCGAATCCAATGTGGGCAGCCTGCCGATGGAGGTGTTGCCCTACCTGAACCCGAGCCGCTACTGCGAAAGCGATCTGCTGGGCCGATTCGCGTTTGAAGAATTTGGTCAGGTTCAACCCGGGCTGCTGCGGGTCCAAGCGATCTGTGATTGGGTCAACGAGCATCTCGATTACACGCCGGGCAGCACCGGCGTGATGACCACGGCCGCGGACGTGGTCTTGCAACGGACCGGGGTCTGCCGCGACTACGCCCATTTGGCGATCGCGTTGTGCCGGGGCATCGGGGTGCCGGCGCGCTACGTTTCGGGCTACGCCGCCCAGTTGCAGCCGCCCGATTTCCATGGATTCATGGAGGTGTTCCTGAGCGGTCAGTGGTACTTTTTTGATCCCACCCGACTCGCCCCCGTCGACGGACTGGTCCGCATCGCGACCGGTCGCGACGCCGCCGATGTCCCCTTTGCGACGATCACCGGCGACGCGGGATTGACGTCTAAAACCGTTAGCGCGGTGTTCTTGCCGGAGTGATCCGGCCGGTTTGGAATGACAGTTGCACCTTGTTTGAGACCAGATCGGTCAGACGATGTCATCGATTCGCCGTCTCCGTTTGTTTCCCGCTGATGCGGTTGATGCGGAAGTCCGTCGCAAAGGCTTCCATCCCGTGATTCGTGGGGCGAGAGGTGTATGCCTGCCCCACTCTCTGTTGGCGATTGAAGAGCGGACGCGGCGGTGGACGGAGACCGACCGCACTGGTCGATAATCGACCAGGCTGGCGGGGATCGCCCCATCGCGAGCCCAAACCGCTCACCGGCGGAATGTCTCTGGCCGGAGAAGATTGATTGTGCCCTCAACCAAAAGGAAAATTATTAAAACGCCTCAAATTGTCGTCACGACGACCGGAACACATAGTTGGCGGATTCGCACCGCCGGCAAGGCAGCGGCCGAGCATTCACGACGCGTGTTTGCCTCTCAGGGTCTTCGATGCAGCCAAGTGAAGCGCCGCGAGAACGGGTTTGCATTTCAGGCCACGGCCGCGGGGGAGGCCCCCAAACCGGCGGCGGTCAGTCCGGCTTGATCGACCTAAATCACCTTACCGACGCCTAAGGGCGTGTGACGCCGCCGCGATTCTCATTGGCATATCAATTGCCACTCGTAGGGGCGTTGTTTGCACCTACCACGGGCGGGCTGTCTGCCCGGCCACTGACACGGATCCAAGAATCAATGAGCTCGATCATCGAATCTGAAAACCACCCCCAACCCAATGACACGATTCCTCAGGTGCTGGCGCCGCCCAGCGAGAGTTTGAACGCTGAGGCGGCCGGCGAATTGAACATCTGCTTGATCAGCTTGCACGGGCTGATCCGCGGCACCGACCCCGAACTCGGCTGCGACGCCGACACCGGCGGCCAAGTCAAATACGTCTTGGAACTCGCTCGCGAGCTGGGTTCGCGGGCGAACGTGCGTCAGGTGCAATTGTTGACCCGGCAGATCATCGACCCCAAGGTCTCGGAGGATTATTCGGTCCTGGAAGAGCCGATCGGGGAATGCGCGAAAATCGTGCGGATCCCCTTCGGCCCCAAGCGTTATCTGAAGAAAGAATCGCTGTGGCCCTACATCGAGATGTTCATTGATCAGACGCTCGCCTATTTCAAACGCCACGGGATACCGGATCTGATTCACGGCCACTACGCCGACGCCGGTATCGCCGGTGCGCACTTGGCCCAGTTGCTGCACCTGCCCTACGTGTTCACCGGTCACTCACTCGGCCGGGTGAAGCGTCAGCGGTTGAGCGTCGGCAAAACGAATCCCGAGACTCTGGAAAAGAAGTACAAGTTCACGCAGCGGATCGAGGCCGAAGAGACGGCGTTGGAAACGGCCGCGATGGTGGTCACCAGCACGAACCAGGAAGTGAAACAGCAATACGAGCTGTACGATCATTACGTCCCGGCGCGGATGGAGGTGATCCCGCCCGGCGTTGATCTGTCCCATTTTTCCCCGCTGGCCGACCCGAATCATCAACCGGAAATCGACCAGGCGCTCGAGCCATTTCTGCGCGAGCCCGACAAGCCGATGATCTTGACGATGGCGCGCCCGGACGAGCGCAAGAACTTGGAGATGCTGGTCAAGGTCTACGGTGAAAGCGAGGAACTGCAGAAGGTCGCGAATCTGGTGTTGATCCTGGGGACCCGGGACGATTTGCGGGAGCTTCCCCGGGGGCAACAGGCGATCATCACGAACATCTTGCATTTGATCGACCAGTACGACCTGTACGGCAAGGTGGCGTATCCGAAATCACATCGCCCCTCCGACGTGCCCGATCTGTACCGGATGGCGGCGCAGTCCAAGGGCGTCTTCATCAACCCCGCCCTGACCGAGCCGTTCGGGCTGACCCTGTTGGAAGCCGGTGCGACCGGGGTGCCGATCGTCGCCACCAACGATGGCGGACCGCGGGACATTATTTCCAATTGTGAAAACGGGCTGCTGATCGATCCGCTCGACGCGGGCGAGATCGAACGGGCGTTGTTGCGGGTTTTGACCGAGGAAGACGTCTGGCAAAAATTCTCCCAGGCGGGGATCGCCGGAACGCGCAAGCACTACGCATGGAGCAACCACGCCTCGCGTTATCTCCGCGACGTGAACGAGATTCTCGAGCGGGCAACCTACCCCAGTGCGGTGAACCGGCCGGAACGCAAACTGCCGCAATTTGATCGCATGATCATCACCGATTTGGACAACACACTGACCGGCGACGACGAGGCCTTGGCACGATTTGCGGACCTGATCCGCGAGAACGATCACATCGGTTTCGGTATCGCGACCGGACGGCGGCTCGACAGCGCCTTGGAATTGATCGAGTCGCTCGGATTGCCGCAACCGGATCTGATCGATACCGACGCGGGCACGCAGCTGCACTACGGGGAGGCGATGACCCCTGACCGGACGTGGCAGAAATCGATCGGCTATGCCTGGGATCGGGACGGGATTCTGGACTGTTTGACCGATCTGGAAGGGTTGACCCCGCAGTCGGACGACCGACAATCCGACTTCAAAGTCAGCTTCGAGATGGACCCGAGTAAAATCACGGTCACAAACGTCAAAAAGAAACTGCGAGAAGCCGGACTGAGGGCTAAGGTGGTGTTGTCCCTGGGGATGTTTTTGGATGTAATCCCGGTCCGGGGCGGCAGCGATTTGTCGATGCGGCATGTGCTCTGGAAATGGGGCTTCCAGCCGGATCACGTCTTGGTCGCCGGCGATTCGGGCAACGATGCCGGCATGTTGCTGGGGCGAACGCTGGGTGTCGTCGTCGCCAATCACAGCCGTGAGCTTGATCGATTGAAAAAACGACCGCGTATTTATTTCGCAAACACTCCGCACGCGGGCGGAATCTTGGAAGGCATCGAGTACTACAACTTTTTGGACAAAATCGTAATTCCCAATGATCGGATTGATTGACTACGGTACGGAAACCCAGGCAGAGCTTGATGAGCTTTCATTTCAGGCCGATCTATCACTGCAACGGCTGAAGCCGCGGTTGGAGCAGGTTTGGGAACAGTATGCGATATCGGACGAACGACAGAAGATCTTTGAGTCGCGTTTGCAAGAGCAGTGGCGACCGTTGTTCGCCCAGCTGCACGAGCTCTACAGCGGACGCTACGATTTTTTCTATCATCTCGAACAGGTGCTGTTGACCTGCGCCCTGGCCTTCGCCGAGCGCAGCGATGATCTGTGTGAAATCGATCGGCATCGGGTGATCGAGCCGGATTGGTTTCAGTCCCAAAACGTGATCGGCGGCGCACTCTACGTCGACCTGTTCAGCGACAACCTGAGCCGCTTGCGGGAGCACGTCGGCTACTTCAAAGATTTGGGGCTGACCTATTTGCACCTGATGCCGTTGTTTGCGGTCCGTCCGGGAAACAACGACGGCGGCTATGCGATCAGCAACTACCGCACGATCGCACCGAGCCTGGGAACGGTGGAGGATTTGAAGCTGTTGGCCGATGACCTGCGCGAAGCCGGCATCAGCTTGGTGTTGGATTTTGTGTTCAACCACACGTCGGACGATCACGAGTGGGCGCAGCGGGCCCAGGCCGGGCAACGGGAGTACCGGGAGTTCTATTACACGTTCGCCGATCGAACGGTGCCGGAGCAATACGAACGCAACCTCCGCGAGATCTTTCCGACCGTTCGCCGCGGCAACTTCACCTGGCACGACGGCATGGGACGCTGGGTCTGGACCACGTTCAACAGCTTTCAGTGGGATCTGAACTACAGCAATCCCGCCGTCTTTCGAGCGATGCTCGATGAGATGCTGTTCATCGCCAACTTGGGCGTCGACTTTCTGCGTCTCGACGCGGTGGCCTTTATCTGGAAACAGATGGGAACCAGTTGCGAGAACCTGCCCCAGGCACACTCGGTCATCCGCGCGTTCAATCGCCTGGTGCGTTTGGCCGCGCCGGCGCTGGTGTTTAAATCCGAAGCGATCGTGCACCCCGATGAAGTCGTCAAATACATCGACAAGAATGAATGCCAGGTTTCCTACAATCCGACCTTGATGGCGCTGCTGTGGGAATCCTTGGCGACCCGGCGAACCGATCTGTTGGTGCGAACCCTCTCGCGACGATTCTCGTTACCCGCGGGGACGTCCTGGGTCAATTACCTGCGCTGCCACGATGACATCGGCTGGACGTTCGATGATGACGATGCGGCGTCGATCGGAATCAACGCCTACGACCATCGAAACTTTCTCAACCAATTCTATTCGGGCCAGTTCGAAGGTTCCTTCGCCCGGGGCGTTCCGTTCCAACACAACCACGAGACCGGCGACATGCGGATCTCGGGCACGATGGCGTCGCTGGCCGGCTTGGAACGGGCGATCGAACAAGAAGACGAGGAAGGCAAAGAGCTTGCGATTCGACGGATGATGCTGCTGCACGGCGTCACGCTCAGCATCGGCGGAATCCCCTTGTTGTACATGGGCGAAGAATGGGGCATGTTGAACGATTATTCCTTCACCGCCGACCCGGCCAAGGCCGGCGATTCCCGCTGGATTCACCGACCGCGGATGAAGTGGGAGTACCTGGAGGAGTTGGATGACGAATCCGGACGCGATTCGATTCGCCGACGCATCTTCCGTTCGCTGCAATCGATGATCGCGATCCGAAAACGCACGCTGGCGTTCGCCGGCCAGGAGATGAGTCTGTTTCCGACCGGGAACCATCACCTGCTCGGATATGTCCGCTCCAACGAAGCATCCAACGTGGTCGTGGTGGCGAACTTCACCGAACACGCCCAGGTCTTGGACGCCAATCGATTGCGGACCGCCGGACTCGGTCGGTTCTTCAAAAACCTGCTCAACGATGTCGAATACGGGACCGCCGAACCCGTCTTGCTGCAGCCGTACGAGCTGTTGTGGCTGAAACGGATTTAGCCGCGGCGGCCGAGGTGATACATCAATCCGTCTCGGACACCTTCCGGGCCGATCCCGTCGGCCAAGTACAGCCATTGTTGATCGCGCATCGCGTCCTTGGTTTCGCCACGCAATTGCTCGTCCGCGTTCCCCACCAGCACGGCGCGGACTCCACTGGTCATCGCCGCGGTGTCGTTACCGGAATCCCCGGCGAACACGATCGATGCGGGATCGATCGATCGACGTGTGGCCCACCAATGGATCGCCGAACCCTTGTTGACGTCGATCGGTAAGATGTCCAGCAAGCCGTCACCGGTTTCCGGATCGCGGCTGATGGTGAACGCCAGCGGACAATCGAACTCGACGATCCACATCGCGACCGACTCGCGAACCGCCGAAAGGGCGCGGTGTGGAAAGTCGAAACTGCATTTCAGTGGCGTCTGTTGCCGCGGATCTTGGGGCGTCAGCCATTCGACACGCTCGCACAGCGCGGATTGAATGCTCGCGTTCGTCCAGCGTCCCATCCGATCCAACAACGCCTGTTCGTAATCGCGATCAGGCTCGTAGCTGCCGTCCCCGCGGCGATGCCACATCGTGGACCCGACGTCGCACAGGATCGAAGCCGGATGCGGCAAGTCGAATTGCGTGATCGCTTCGAACGTCAACGCGAAGGAGCGCCCCGTGACAAAAATCAGCTGCAAAGAATGTTCTTCGACCAGGCTGCCCAAATGCTTGACCGCCGCGCGCTGCTGGGGTGTTTCGTGAACCGGAATCAACGTTCCATCCAAATCGGTGGCGAGCGTCGTGACGGTCAAGTTTGTGTTCAAATTCATGGGGATGGTGGGTGTGGATCTCTGGGAAACCTCGCGGCGTGCTAGTTGATCGTCGAAAAGGCCGAATCACGACACGAGCTCAACAGCAGGTTCCCCGAGTAGCAAACGCGGTGCCAATTGTAAGGTGATACATCAGCGCGACCACCGGACAATCGGCCCAATCCCTGCCGCGGGAAGACCTGCTCTGAAGTCGCATTTCGTCTGCAAAATGCCGGTGCACCGAATCTCCGGTGTGGGGCCGTCCAACCAAACAGGATGGGGTCTTCGCTTCAGTGGCAACGCATGATTCGAGCCGAGTTTCCCAAGGAAATCCTGCCGCCGCACCCCCTCTGCGTAGACGCCCTCCAATACCTCCGTGTAAACTGGGGCCAGACCGGTCAGGCTTTACCGTACCTGGGATTCCCCTTTTGATGACCAACGAATCGTTCGATGATCTGCTGGCCCGATGCCGCGAGGGTGACGAGGAAGCCGTGGATCGGGTGGTGCGTCAGTATTCGGGCCGGTTGCTGGCCGTGGCAAGAAAGTTGCTGAGTGCCCAAGTCCGACGACGGGTGGACCACGAAGACATCGTCCAGAGTGCCCTGTTCACGTTTTTTCGACGCGTCGAAGACGGCGAATTCACGATCAAAGCCCCCGACGATCTTTGGAAGTTGTTGGTCACCATCACGGTTCGTAAAGCGCAGAACCAGGGGCGCCTGCATTCCGCGGCGCAACGCAGTCCGGCCCGCGAAGTCAACGGATCCTGGTTCGTCACCGCAATCTCTCGTGACCCGGGACCGGTCGAGGCCATCGTCCTGTCGGAGATCATTGAGGATTTAACGCGTTGGCTGGAACAGGAAAAATACGGAACCATTTTGGAGCGCATCCTCAGCGGCGAAGCGAAGGCGGACATCGCCAACGACCTGGGACTGTCCAAGCGAACGGTCGATCGAGTGCTGTTTCGCATCCGAACCCGATTGGAAGGCTGGATCGGCGATCCGAACTAGCGCTTGGTCAGCTTTCGATTTTCGAGCCTGTGTTTGTCGAGCGGAAAAGGGGTCAGGTACCAAAAACCAAATGGCCCGCAGGGTGCTTCGGAGCGGAAAAGGGGTCAGGTACCAAAAACCAAATGGCCCGCAGGGTGCTTCGCATTTTTGGTACCTGACCCCTTTTCCGCAGCGACCCCTTTTCCGCAGCGACCCCTTTTCCGCAGCTTTTTCCGCAGCGCCGGGAGCGTGGATTCGTGATGTGGCAACAACGACGTGATGGCGAATTCGGAAATCCTGCATTTCTCCTGTCTTGATGCGGATTCCGATGCGATCACACCCATGGATGACGGCCATGCACCTTGCTGGCTTGCGTCACCAGGCATTTTCCCACATCACTTCTCCTGCTCGACGCTGGAATGAAATTTGAACTCGATCCCGCCGCGGGCCTGTCGAACGCAGAACGTTCCAGCTTTGACTCGTTCATTTTGGATTTTGAAGCGCGTTGGTCGCCGGATGCGTTTGAGCCATTTGCCCGGCGACTGGTGGCATTGCGGGGACGATTGGCGGAGTCGTTGCTGTGTGAGATGGTCTTGATCGATATTGAACGACAATGGGACCACGGCATCGCGGTCAGGGTCGAAGACTATCTGATCGCCTATCCAGAAATTACCGGAGAGGATTCCGGTCCGCCGGACTCCGTCCAACTGGGGTTCGTCGTCGCGGAAATCGAAGCGCGGGCCGACACGGGAAACGCGTTGACCCGAGGGGAGATTCTGGCGCGGTTTCCAAACCTTGCCGAAAAACTGGAGCCGTTGCTGCAGTCCCGCGGCCAGGCTGACACCCGTGTGATCGAAAACGGCGACACCAGCCGATCACCCAGCGCCGACGATGACGATGGTTCGCACCGCGGTCGGCCGCAGATCCGAAAATCGCCTCCGTTGCCCTACGAATTTGGGCGTTACCGAGTCATCCGACGGATCGCCGATGGCGGGATGGGGGCGGTCTATCTGGCTTCGGATACGTCGCTTTACGACCGACAGGTGGCGTTGAAAGTGCCACATTTCTTAGCCGATTCACAAGAGGATCTGGAGTGCAAAACCCGTTTCTTTGCCGAAGCCCGAGCCGCATCGCGACTCGATAAACATCCCCATCTCTGCTCGATCTACGAGATCGGACAGATCGATGGAATCGATTACATTTCGATGATGTATGTCGAAGGCGAGACGCTTGAAACACGCCTGCAAAAACGGGGACGACTTGACCAGCGGAAGTCCGCGGCACTGGTGATCAAGGTTGCCGAAGCGATCCATTACGCCCATCAGCGCGGCATCATTCACCGTGATTTAAAACTCGCCAACATCATGCTCAACTCGCTCGGTGAGCCGATGGTCATGGATTTCGGCTTGGCCAGATTGGTCGGTGAAACGGAGTCCACACGGCTGACGCGTCACGGGGCCTTGATCGGTACACCGACATACATGTCGCCCGAACAGGTCAGGGCCGATCCCGATGACATCCACGCGGCAACCGACATCTACAGCTTGGGCGTCGTGCTTTACCACCTGCTGACCGGGCGGCTTCCCTTTCAAGGTTCCCTCGGCACGATCATGAGTGGTGTGCTCCGCGACGCTCCGGTGCCACCGAGCAGGCACCTGCCGAGTCTGGATCCCGAGCTGGAAACCATCTGCCTGACAATGATGTCCAAGCGGGCCGAGGATCGTTACGCGTCGATGGAAGAGGTCAGTGGGAGACTCGGCCAATGGCTGCAACGCGAACCAACACGCGAAGTCGATTGCAGTGCTTCGAGCCGTTCGTTCCCGTTACGGATCGGTCTGGTCGCGTCCGCCCTGTCGGTGCTGTTGCTGGTCGTGCTGAGCGTGGTGCTGATCGTGCGGACCCAACACGGGGAAGTCCGATTTGAGATCGAACCAAGCGAGATCGCTGTCATCATTGACGGCAATCGATTTAATCTGGAGGATCTCCGTCAACCTCAGCAACTGCATTCGGGGCCACACGAACTGGCGATCGAGATCGGCGGCACGCCGGTTCCATTGGATCGTGACTTCTCGATCGAAACGGTCGAATTTCAAGGCCGAGCGAAACTGGCCGTCGAAATCGATGGCGCGTCCGTCACCGCGGACCAGTTCGACGTGACACGCGGTGAGGAACACGTGATGCGGGTGGCGTTGATCGAGATGACGTCGGCGGAAACTTCGTCGCAAACGAAACCTGTCCAACCGGTTGCCCCGTCCGCCGCATCGCCGCAGCACACCCTGCAGACGGCGCTGGAGTTCAACGGTGTCGACAGCTACGTGTCGATCCCGTCCTTTCGTTATGACGGATCGTTTCCGATCACGGTCGAGGCCCTGGTCACACCGCTCGGTAACGTCGTCGACGGACATCTGGTCTCCAATACGCAGCGTTCCGGCTTTTCGCTCGTCACGCAAAAGGATCAATGGATGTTCTACTTCCGAGACCTGGAAGCATATCGCCATGCCCAGACCCCGCGGAGCGAACAGGGTCGCCCGGTCCATCTGGCGGGCGTCTATGACGGTCACGAAGTCTGCCTGTTCATGGATGGTCATGCGATGCACCGAGTCAAAGTCCAGTACGAACACCGCCCCTCGGCGCAACATCTGTTTCTAGGTGCGGGCAACAACAAGATCAACGAACCCGAGGCCTTCTTTTCGGGGCTGATTCATTTTGTTCGCCTTTCCAAGGGAGCACGCTACGGCGCCGATTTTCAAGTCCCAAGCCGAATCGAATCGGACGCCGACACACTCGCCCTGTATGACTTCAACGAGCAGGCGGGCGACGTCCTGTTCGATCGATCTGGCAATGGTCATGACGGGAAAATCCACAACGCTCGCTGGGTCCGCAACGAGGTTGCTGCACCGCCGGCCCTGAATCAGCGGTCGTTGATTCATCGTTGGACGACGGCCGAACACGACGATCGCGTCAGGGCGGTTGCGGTGTCTCCAGATCAATCGTTGCTCGCCAGCGGCAGCTACGACGGGACGGTGGGGATCTGGGACGCGAAGACCGGCCAGCTGAAACGCAGGATTTCGGTGATGCCCAAAAAAGTCATCGACCTTGCGATTGCACCGGACGGTCGCTCGTTGGCCGTTTGCGGTTGGGACGACCAGGTGCAGTTGCTGAACATGGAAACCGGGCAGAAACTTTCAACGTTCCGAGTCCCAACCTCCCTCCGCAAATCGGCGATCACCGGCGTCCGTTTTTCTCCGCAGGGAGATCGGCTGGTCAGCGGCGGATGGGATGGCAAAGTGATCGTCTGGGACATTGCCTCCGGCCGAAAAATCAATGGGTTCCACTACCCGCACGGGCGCGTCCACTGCATCGCGGTTTCCGAGGACGCAGGGCTGATCGCGGCGGCCGGCGACCGAACCATTCAAATCTGGAACGCTGCCAAACGCAAGGCCCTCGTCAATCTGAAAGGTCATTGCAACACCGTCATGGCCCTGGCATTCTCACACGATGGAACAGAATTGTTGTCCGCCAGCCAAGATGGTTCCATTCGCCGCTGGGACACCCGCGACGGCAGCCTGAAGCATGCGTGGTGGAATGTGGAACCGTTGGTCGACGTGCAATGGCTTCGCGACAACAAGACGGTGGTCTCCAAAGATCAATCCGGCAGGGTGCGGTTTTGGAACGCGTCCACGGGGCAGCGACTGGGCGAAACCACGACGCATCTCGGCCAACTGGGGACGATTGCGCTATTGAACGATGACGCTCAACTGGCGACGTGCGGCGACAAGGGGCAGGTGAAGCTTTGGGACGTTGCCGAACCACCGGCCGCCGAGAATCATGCGAATCAGCCGCGTCCGTCCGGTCCCGAGGGCAGCGACAATCGGGTTCTGTACTGCGACGGCGTTTCGTCACACCTCCGCGTCCCCGAGTTCCGATACGACGGCACGCATCCGATCACGATCGAAACGTGGCTACGGTTACCGACGCTCGAAAGCAATCCAACGGACGCGCGGCCCGGCGTCATCTCGCAGAATGACGGTCGCGGGTTGAATCTGTTGCTGATGGAACGCGGTTTCTTTCAATCCGGAGCGGCCGGTTGCGGTAACGTCATCGCCGATTGTGTGGCGGCCACCGATCGCTGGACCCACGTGGCATTCACCTACGACCATCCGACGCTGCAGCTATTTGTCGACGGACGGCTGCAATCAAAGCGGTCGGCAAAGGCTCCCTTTCGTCCGGGCGACAAGGATTTTATTGTTGCCGCCGACCCGACAACCGCGACCGGTGTTTCGCGGCACCTTCGAGCACTCTTTGACGAGGTCCGTTTTTCCAAAGTCGTCCGGTACCGCGATCCGTTCATCCCACCGACGCGACACGAGACCGATGCCGATACCATCCTGTTGTATCACTTCGATGATCTCTCGATCGACCGAGCTCATGACGCGACGGGTAATGGTTTTGACGCAGAGATTCATCGCGCCCGCGTGGTCCCCGATGGTGATTTGCCGCCGGGGTTTGACCGTGACGAGGGGTTGCGATTGGATTCGAACCGACGCGACAACCGCTTTAGCGAAGCGTTTGGGGCGGTCGCCGGCCACACGCCGACTGCGGTCAAAGACTACGACAATGCGTACCGTTCCAGCGACGGAGAGAACTCGAACCGTTGGCACGCCGCGGGGCATTTAAACATCCAAACCAACGGTGGATCCAAGGCGTGGAACGCATTGAGTGTGCAGCGTGGCCTGTTGGAAGTGACCGCCAGATCGGTCAGCGAAGGATCGTCATGGATGGTGAATTTGACCAACGTTCGACTCCGACGAGGCATCAGGATCTTAGTCCGCGCCGACGGCAAGATCGTTTACGGACCGAGTCTCTTTCAGTTTTCCCCGCGATTTCCCGATCGGTTGTTGACCGAGATCCCGGCGGATTCGACGAAGCAATTTCATGCGTTGGGGATCGCGGTTCATCAGCGGGCGTTTCAAGTGTTTTGGGATGGCGCCGCGATCAGTGATCGGATCGATCTGGATTTCGATCTCGCCCCGAGTGCCGTCGCATTGGGAAACCATGGCAGCGGTCACACGGCATTCAACGAAGTCAGGTACTGGCGCCCCTTCGATGCACGCGAAACCGCCGACGGCCCTGGGCAAGCAAGCCGACACGACAAGGGATCGCGATCGCCGGACGGCGGCATGGGCGAGACGGGGATGGCAGAATGATGGAGCGGCAGAATGATGGGTAACCGAATGATTCTGGCTCCGCCACCTGAGCGGTCAGAACATCATTCTGCCCCGTATGATTCTGCCACTTCAAATCATGCAGTCGGGTGCCGCGGAAAAGGGGTCAGGTACCAAAAATGCGAAGCACCCTTCGGGCCATTTGGTTTTTGGTACCTGCCCCCTTTTCCGCTCGTCGTGTGAAAGAATCGTGTTCAATCCAACTTTTTCGACGCGACCGCAGGAATTTTTGTCGCAAGTGAACCGCGGATGCGATTTCACTTGCGAGCCCCGTTCACTGGGGACACTTTTGAGCCAAACCCGTAATCGAGAAACAGAACATGCCACGCCGGAACGCACGCCGATCGACGCGTCAACGCACCGCACTTCAGAAACGCCTCTGCCGCCGGTCCGTGCGTCCCGGTTTTGAACGACTGGAAGATCGCCGCGTGCTGGCATGCGTTCCTGGGTTGGTCATGTCCGACATGGTTTTTACCGATCCCGCTGAACCGGTGGAGTTCTGTGAAGAAACGCTAATCGCCTCTGGGATTACGTTGAAGGTCGGGGCCAACGTCCCCGTGAAAATTCATGAAAACGTCAACGTCCGTGTAGATGGCACCCTGATGTTCGATAACGCGGCGAAAGTCGAAATTGTCGACGGCAGTGGCGGACAAGTTTCGGGAATCCTCGTCAACAGCACGGGAACGCTGGACGTGGCTGACACCGATTTCTTGCCGATTTTTTCCAGTAATTTTTCTGACAACACACGTATCGGTGTTTTTTCGGGCGGCACTTTCAAGGCCGTTGAATCACGTTTTAATTGGGATTCCATTTGGCTCGCAGATGGTAGCCTGATCAGCGACGGTTCCACCGCCTGGGTCGAGCGCAACGAATTTAACCTGCCGCTTACCGTTGCCTACACTCACCTGCAAGACGCATCCCATCTCTCCGAGAATTTTCGCTTCGAAGATGTCAAACTTTTTGGCGGTTCCTTGCCGACCGGAGAAACGCTCGACTTGGATTTGATCGGCACGGCGACATCGGTCGACCTGCGATACGTGTTCCCGTCGGGTTTCACCGTTCAAGACGGCGCCACGATGTCGATCAATCAAGGCGTCTCGGTACTAATCGAAGAAAACCAGCAGATCACCGTCGACGGCACCTTGAAATTCGACAACGCGAGTCCGGTGTATATCGAAGACGGATATGGCAGCAATGTCTCGGGGATTTTGGTCAACGGCACCGGCACCGTCGATATCATCAATACCGATTTTCTAAGATACAACACCGGCCTACAAGATTCCACTCGCATCGCCGTCAACGCAGGCGGTACGTTCAAAGCCGTCGACTCGCGGTTCGCCTGGGACGCGATCGAACTTGGGTCCGGCAGCGTCATCGCAGATGGCACGACACCATGGATCCAGCGGAACGAGTTCAACCAGCCAATCACAGTCCCGTATCAACACTTACAGGACGCGAACCACCTTGCGAACAACCTGCGATTTGCGGACATCAACATTCTCGCCGGTTCCTTGCCGACCGGTGAAACGCTCGACTTGGAGTTGATCGGCACGGCGACATCGGTCAACCTGCGATATGTGTTCCCCTCGGGTTTCACCGTTCAAGACGGCGCCATGATGTCGATCAATCAAGGCGTCTCGGTACTAATCCGAGAAAACCAGCAGTTCACCGTCGACGGTACCTTGAAATTCGACAACGCGAGTCCGGTGTATATCGAAGACGGATATGGCAGCAATGTCTCGGGGATCTTGGTCAACGGCACCGGCGCCGTCGATATCATCAACACCGATTTCCTGCGATACAACACCGGCCTACAAGATTCCACTCGCATCGCTGTCAATGCAGGCGGTACGTTCAAAGCCGTCGACTCGCGGTTCGCCTGGGACGCGATCGAACTTGGGTCCGGCAGCGTCATCGCAGATGGCACGACACCATGGATCCAGCGGAACGAGTTCAACCAGCCAATCACAGTCCCGTATCAACACTTACAGGACGCGAACCACCTTGCGGACAACCTGCGATTTGCGGACATCAACATTCTCGCCGGTTCCTTGCCGACCGGTGAAACGCTCGACTTGGAGTTGATCGGCACGGAGACATCGGTCGACCTGCGATATGTGTTCCCCTCGGGTTTCACCGTTCAAGACGGCGCCATGATGTCGATTAATCAAGGCGTCTCGGTACTAATCCGAGAAAACCAGCAGTTCACCGTCGACGGCACCTTGAGATTCGACAACGCGAGTCCGGTGTATATCGAAGACGGATATGGCAGCAATGTCTCGGGGATCTTGGTCAACGGCACCGGCACCGTTGATATCATCAACACCGATTTCCTGCGATACAACACCGGCCTACAAGATTCCACTCGCATCGCTGTCAATGCAGGCGGAACCTTCAAAGCCGTCGACTCGCGGTTCGCCTGGGACGCAATCGAACTTGGTGTCGGCAGTGTCATCGCGGATGGTACGACACCCTGGGTTCAGCGGAACGAGTTCAACCTGCCAATCACAGTTCCGTATCAACACTTACAGGACGCGAACCATCTTTCAGACAACCTGCGATTTGCGGACATCAACATTCGCGCCGGTTCCTTGCCGACCGGTGAAACGCTCGACTTGGATTTGATCGGCACGGCGACATCGGTCGACCTGCGATACGTGTTCCCCTCGGGTTTCACCGTTCAAGACGGCGCGATGATGTCGATCAATCAAGGCGTCTCGGTACTAATCCGAGAAAACCAACAGTTCACCGTCGACGGCACCTTGAAATTCGACAACTCGAGTCCGGTGTATATCGAAGACGGATATGGCAGCAACGTCTCGGGGATTTTGGTCAACGGCACCGGCACCGTCGATATCATCAATACCGATTTTCTGCGATACAACACCGGCCTACAAGATTCCACTCGCATCGCCGTCAACGCAGGCGGAACCTTCAAGGCCGTCGACTCGCGGTTCGCCTGGGACGCAATCGAACTTGGTGTCGGCAGTGTCATCGCGGATGGTACGACACCCTGGGTTCAGCGGAACGAGTTCAACCTGCCAATCACAGTTCCGTATCAACACTTACAGGACGCGAACCATCTTTCAGACAACCTGCGATTTGCGGACATCAACATTCGCGCCGGTTCCTTGCCGACCGGTGAAACGCTCGACTTGGATTTGATCGGCACGGCGACATCGGTCGACCTGCGATACGTGTTCCCCTCGGGTTTCACCGTTCAAGACGGCGCGATGATGTCGATCAATCAAGGCGTCTCGGTACTAATCCGAGAAAACCAGCAATTCAATGTCGACGGCACTTTGCGATTCGACAACGCAGCGTCACTGGTGATCGAGGATGGTTACGGACGGCATACGTCGGGCATAGCGGTCAGTGGAAGCGGCACGTTGGACGTGATCAATACCGACTTCACTCGCGTCAATACCGGCGCCGTACAAGATTACGTTCGGATCCTCGTGCGTGGGGTATTCAACGCCGAAAAGTCCCTCTTTGCCTGGGACAAGATCGAGATCGATCCGGCAGCGACCCTCACGCTGAATCGAAACGAGTTTCACACGCCGCTACAGATCGACGCAGCGGCCCGGACAGACATTCGCATCAATGACTTCAGCAATCTAGCGTCCAACAATACCGGCATCGTGCTCGTCGGGGATCCGAACGCGGAAGTCGATTTGCGCTACAACTTCTGGGGCACGACGACTCCGGAACAAATCGACGCCAAGATCCTCCACAAGGCTGATGAGGCCGCTCGCCCGCTTGCCGTTTTCATGCCGGCGCTGCCATCTCCCCGCGCCGGATTCGCGGAAGTCACCGGGACTAAGTTCAACGACGTGAACAACAACGGACAGCGCGACGCCGGTGAGCCCGGACTCGGGGGCGTCCGCATCTATGTCGACATCGACAACGACGGGCAGTATGACATCGGTGAACCGTTCGCGATTTCCTCCGCCGATAATCCCTCGACCACCGACGTGGATGAAACCGGCAACTACAGGATCATCGACCTGATCGAGGGGAGCCATGTCGTTCGTGAAGTCGTGCCGATCGGATTCCAGCAGACCTTTCCAGTCGCCGCCGCTGTCTCCACGACGATCGGGTTCGACGGGAACGGGCCGGAATCCGGCATCACGCTGCCCGGTGTGACCGATTTCAGCTTTGCCGGCGCAAGTTTCTCCGGTGGAACCGTCCTCAACACGGGCGCGCCGGAACTGAACGCGTCGGGGTTTTTCGCCTATGAAGTCACGGCCGAAGAGGCGAGTGTCGAATTTGATCGGTTGATCGATTCGGCACGCTTCTTCTTTGTGCATGCCGGATCGACCGCCGCAACGGCGACCGCCTACGGAGTCGACGGAACGGTTCTGGGGCAAGTCACCAGCCAGCTTGCGACCACCAACGCCGACCCCGCCAACTTTGTCACGCTCGATCCGACCGATCCGATTTCACGAATCGTGTTCAGCGGCGGGGTCGTGGACGAGTTGACGTTCACCAGCACCGCCGGTGACCAGGCGCATCTGGTGCATGTTGGCGAAGACGAGGTGGCCGACCGGATTGATTTTGGCAACCATCAAGCGACGCCCACACTGGTGGTCACGCACTTCATGGCCAACCACAACGGCTTTGTCGCGCACTTCAATCGCCCGCTCGATGACACCGATTTAAATTTGTACGACGGCTTTGACCAAGCCCTCGGGGCGGCGGATGTCGTCTTGCAAGGTGCTTCGACGGGAGTCGTGCGTGGATCGCTGGTGATCGATGAAGCCGGGCGAAGCGTCACCTTTGTCCGCACCGGCGGCCCCTTGGAACCAGACCACTACACCGTCACCCTGCGCAGTGCCGCGGACGGTTTCAAGGACGACCAGGGCGAGCTGCTCGACGGGAACGAAGACGGGACCGCTGGGGATCAGTTCAGTCGTGGGTTTGTGATCGCAACACCGGCAGCAGATGACGTGACGATCGGAATTCCCGATTTCGCCCGCGGTGCCGACCAGGCGGTCAACCTGCCCGGCAACGCCGACTCCGGACTGCCGGTGACGCTGAGTACCGGACGTGATGTTTCCAGCGTCGACTTTGAACTGGCGTTTGATCCAAGCCTGTTGACCCTGAGCGGGTTTGACACGGACATCGCCGGCGCAGTCGCTGCGTTCCATCTGGTCAGCCCCGGATTGGCACGTGTGACCGTCAGCAGTCCCAATGAGTTTTCCGCCGTCGACGGTTCATTGGTATTGGGGCGATTCGCGGCATCGGTTCCGGCTTCGGCACCCTACACCGCCAAGCAGGTTTTGGACGTGCGGGCGATCGAAGTCCGCGATAGTGCGCCGCTGCCGGCACTGCGACCGACTCGTGACGATGATGGCATGCACGTCGCGGCCTATGTCGGCGACCACAACGCCAGCGGTTCGTACACCGGTGGCGACGTCACCCTGCTGCAACGCGTCATCGTGGGCAACGGCTCGGGGTTTGCCGACTACAAGCTCGCCGACCCACGGGTGATCGCGGACCTCAACCACAGCGGCGATCTCTCCGGTGGCGATGTGACGTTGCTGCAACGCGTGATTATCGGCACACCGGTCGACGTGGTGCCGGCGATCCCCAGCGGCGTCACTCCCCAAGCCGCCGACGGCCCCGATCCATTGATCTACATTCCGACCGACTTGCAGGCCTCGCCGACCACGACCGTCGCTACACCCGTGATGTTGACGGTGACCGAAAGCGACGGCATCACGCTCAGCAGTGTCGATTTGGTCGTCGAGTTTGACCCGGACCAATTCGACGTGGCAAATTTCCGTCTGGGAGACCTGATCCAGGATTCCGGATTCAGCGATCCCGCCGTCAATGTCCAGCGTCCGGGGATGATCCGGGTCACGATGTCCACGGCCGCGAGCACGCCGCTGCTGACCAACGGGACCACCGGTTCGCTGTTGGAGTTCGACATGACGGTCAAGAGCGACGCGGCCTATGGTGCCTCGCCCATTAACTTGCGGGCAAATTTTGTTGACACGATCAGCCGGACATCGACCAACGCCACCAACGCAAGCGTCCAAGAGTTGTTGCTGGTTCCGTCACCGACGAACGATGCCAACGATCCGGTCGACGGAGCGATCAAGGTGATGCCCGGCGTCCAGAAAATCACGGTCAATGATGGCACGAACAATCGGTCCCAAATCACGTCGTTGACGATCCAGTTCAACACGATCTTGGACCATGGATTGCTGAGCGACGCGTTCGAGTTGGTCAATCTGAAAAGCTCCCAGAGTGTTGGTGTGATCAATGTCTCCGCGGACGATGATCTTGTTCCTGGCAAGACGATCGCGACGCTCACCTTTGCCGGCGATTCGACGGTGGCCCGTAGTGGTTCTGGAGCCTACGGGAATTCATTGGCCGATGGAAATTATCAATTGGTGATTGATCCCCAATCTGTCAGTCCTCCCGGCAACGGCGATGAGATGACGGCGTCCTATCTGTTCGGCAATGAACTCGTCGACAGCTTCTTTCGGTTTTATGGCGATACCGACGGAGACCGTGACGTCGATGGCCAAGACTATGGACGCTTTGGACAAGCCTTCCTCAGCCAGTCAGGAGATCCGAACTACGACCCCTTCATCGATTCCGACGGCGATGGCGATGTCGATAGTCAAGACTATGGCCGCTTCGGGTTGAATTTTTTGAAGAGGCTTTAGCAGGCCGGTCAACAGGGACGGTCGGAGAGAGGCAAAACGATGGGTGGCAGAATGATTCTCCACATGTCTTGTTCTGATCTATCTCTCCTTGTCTCCTTGTCTCCTTGTCTCCCCGCGACGCCGCGAAGATGCGGCCCAGACGCAGTCCATCCGACTACAACAGTAGTCACAAAGGTGACACGCCTCGATTTTCAAGTGAAATCACATTGACTGCGCTCATTGGCCCTGGCAAATTTCCTGGGGGCATCGTTTTTTTTGCAAAACGCCGTGAAACACGGGGTGAAACCTCGGTTTTGCGAGCATTTCCTGCCTTGTGATCGGTTCCCGGCACGCCGGCTGCGTTTGTCTGGGCACAGCGGAGAAATGTACCGCTGGTTTGGACACTATTCACGGAGCCCCCTTCAATGACCCTTTTCGCCAAAACGTTTGCCACTTTCGGATTGCTTGCCGCGTTCGTTTCCCCGTCCGCTTTCGCCGACACTTACCGACACATCGACGATCTGGCCAGCGACATCGAACGGAAGTCGCGTCAGATCGAGAAGGAGACCCGCCACTATCGGCACACGCCCGAGTACCGACATTTGGTCGAGGACGCGCGTGACATGCGTCGGCTGGCCGATCACATGCACGACGTCGCCCACGACCACGGGAGCCTGGCGCACCTGGAATCGGATTTGCAGGAGCTGGATGCCAAATTCCATCATTTGGAATCCGTGTTCGACCGTGTGGAGCGTCGGGCGTTTCATGGTCACGGCCACGTTCACGGTGACACCTCGCACGTGAAACGATTGCTGAATGCGATCGAAGACGACATCCATCACTTGCAAGACGACCTTCGATCGCTGCGGGCGCCGGCTTACGATTGCCCCCGCGAGCTGGTTTCGCGCCCGCCCATCTACTCCGCCCCGCCGGCGAGGCATTGGGACGACCATCGCTCGCACTCGAGCCGCTACGGTTACGGTCGCGGCATCACGATCGGCGGCGGAAGTTCGCGATTCACGATTCGCTGGTAATCGGACTCCATCGCACCGATGAACCGGCGGCGTTGCCACGGGGGGGCGGAAAAGGCAAACCGGTCTTTTCCGCCCCGTTTCGTTTTCTTCGCCGCGGACGCTTCCGTTGGAGATGCATTTTCGTCACGATAGATCGCCCACACGGGCGCCCCTCGCGGCGCCGTCCCCATTCGCGGCACGATGGTCTGTCGCCGGCACGATCGCACTCGAAGTCTCCATGGCCAAAAAACAACGCATTCCCCACAAGTTCTTGCCCTGGATTGATGCCCGCAAGAAGTTTCGATTGTCCAACGCCCACATTCAAATGGCCCGTGAACTGGGGCTCAGTCCCAAGCGTTTCGGCAGCTACGCCGACACCAAGGACCAACCGTGGAAGGTGCCGTTGCCGCAATTCATTGAAAACCAGTATGAAAAGCAGTTTGGCAAAGAACGCCCGGATGTCGTTTTGTCGATCGAAGAGATCGCGGCGGCCCATGTCGCCAAGCGTGCCCAGCGCAAAGCGGACAAACTGAAGGCGGCCAGTGAGAGCGAGCCAACGGAAGCTCCACCTGAACAGCCGTAGTGGATCTTGTTCAAGATCCTTCTGCTTTGAGTCTGGTACAAGATCCACGACCGCCAAACACCCGGCAGACATCGAGGGGGCACAATGGTAAGACATGCGAATCAACAATCCCGCATGTTTCCTCGCCTTTGTTTTGAGACCGCATGGATCCCGCCTCGATAACCCAAGTGATTCGCAACCGGCGTTCGGTCAAGCCGGGGCAGATGTCTGATCGACCGATCGACCGTGAAGTCCTCGACGAGATTTTGCTCAATGCCAATTGGGCTCCGACGCACGGCATGACACAGCCCTGGCGTTTCAAGATTTACCAGGGGCAATCGCGACATGAATTGGCGAACTTCCTGGCCGCGACCTACAAGACGATCACGCCGCCGGAGTCTTTCAAGCAAGCCAAGTACGACAAGTTGTGCGTCAACCCGACGCTGGCCGGGGCCGTGATCGCGGTCGGTATGAAACGGCAGGAGAGCGGGAAGATCAGCGAGCTTGACGAGATCATGGCCGTCGCCTGCGCGGTGCAGAACATGCACCTGACGGCCACCGCCCATGGCCTGGGAGGATTCTGGTCCACCAATGGCGCTGCGATCAGCGATGAAATGCGCGACTTCATCGGACTGGCCCCCGACGACCGCGCCTTGGGGTTATTCTACTTGGGGCATCTCAGCGGTGACTGGCCGTCGAGTGCGCGCGAGGACATCGCGACCAAGGTCACGTGGGCCTAGTGAGTTCTTGCAACGGACGTGGGGAGTTTTCTGTGAGCGAGTGGAAGAAAGCGTTCAGCCTGGTCGCTTGTATCAGTCTCGTCGTCGTGGGCGATTGGATCGCTGAAACGAATCAAAAGTGGCGGACCGGCGCGGGTCGGTCGTCGTTGCTGTTTCAAGCCCCCGTCGCAAAGCAAGCTTCTACCGCGAAGGCAATTCACACGATCGACGTGACGTTGGTCGTCGACGCAAGCCACGCCAGGCTGCCGCGTGAAAATCTATTGGTGTTTCGCGACGAACGTGGCAAGTCGTCTCCCGTTGAATCCCCCGGCGACTGGTCCAAGCGACGGCAGTCGATTCTTGACGGGATGCAGTCGGTGATGGGGCGAATGCCCGGTGCCGAAAAACGCTGCGCGTTGGACATGCGCGTCGTCGAGGCAGTCCAACGGCCGGGATATTTGGAGCAGTTGATCACGTACCAGGCCGAACCGGGCTCGCGCGTCCCGGCCTACCTGTTGATCCCCGACTCGGTTCGCCAGACCCCCGAACGCAAGTTGCCAGCCGTGTTGTGTCTGCACCCGACCGACAACCGAATCGGCCACCGCGTCGTCGTCGACAGCGACGCCAAGCCGAATCGCCAATACGCCAGCGAGTTGGCCAAGCGGGGATACGTGACGCTTTCGCCAAGTTATCCGTTGCTGGCCGATTACCAACCCGACCTCAAGGCGCTGGGATGGGAAAGCGGAACGCTCAAGGCCGTGTGGGACAACAGGCGTGGCTTGGATTTATTGGAGTCGTTGCCTTATGTCGACGCCCGCGGATTTGGTTGCATCGGTCATTCGCTGGGCGGACACAACGCGGTCTACACCGCCGTTTTTGAGGATCGAATCAAAGCGGTGGTTTCAAGCTGCGGTCTGGATTCTTACCTCGACTACTATGGTGGCGACGCGGCGCGTTGGAGGCCCGAACAGGGCTGGTGTCAGACACGTTACATGCCCCGGTTGGCGGACTATCGTGGGCGGCTGGAACAAATCCCGTTCGACTTTCATGAGATGATCGGCGCGCTGGCTCCTCGTCACGTCTTGATTTCAGCCCCTCTGCATGACGGGAACTTTCAAGCCGCAAGCGTCGACCGAATTGCCAAGGCCGCCCGCGCGGTCTACACGTTGCTGGGCCATCCCGATCATCTGCGTGTCGAACATCCCGATTGCGACCACGACTTCCCGGTGGCAATCCGGCAGCAGGCCTACCAACTGTTCGACCAAGTCCTACAGCCCTAACCCCCAGTGGCGTAAGCTTCCAGCTTGCGAAGTGGCGTAAGCTTCCAGCTTGCGATCCCCAGCAAGCGCCAGCTCAATGCCACCTATTTTGACGCCAAGCGGGGTGTTTTTGTTAGCGGTAGGGCGCGAGCCCTCCGGTCTTTCACGGTGTTTTTGTAGCGCGACCGGACGGCTCGCGCCGTTCCGCTAACACCTTTAGGCCAAAGGACGTGGCATTAAGCGCCAGCTTGCCCCCCAATGACCAGCAAGCTGCTTCCCCGGCGCTTTAGCCGGCGAGCATTTTCTCGACCGCCTGCCGGCCGGTCATGCCGATTTCGACACCCAACGCTTTGGCTTGCGGCGTCGCGTCGACGATTGTTGCATCGAACAGGTCTTCCGGTTCGACCAACGGGTCGCTGGGAGTGCCCTTGGCGATGGCGATGGCTTGGTTGAATTCGGCGGGCGTCACCATGTCATAGATCCCGCATCCGACGATGCCCCGGCGCGTGAGGATCGAACAGTACTGGCCGTTCTCCCAGCGATTGCTGATGCCGATTGCCGAGCCGTTTTCAAAGTTCAATTCACGAGCGATTGATCGGGGAAGCGTTTCGTCGTTCATCGCTGCCACCTCGTCCCAGGCGTGTCGCCGGTGCGATCGAAAACCTCGACACAATGCCCGTCGGGATCATAGAACCAGAGTTGCATGCATCCATCGGGTCGATCGACTTCCACCATCCCGAGCAGGTCTCGGTAAAAATCTCGGCTGCGTGCCAAGTCTTCGACGACAATCGTGACATGATCAATCGCTTTGACACGAATGACAGAATTGGTGGCATTCGATTGAGTTGATGAGCTGGTCATGAATCACGTGGAATCGAAACGGAGGAGACGCAAAACCCGACCGACGTGACACCGGCCGCTGCCATTACTGTATCGAATCCGCCGGGCCGCGTGCTCACGCTCACCGCATCGAAACCGGCGTCATGCGGACATGGCGGGAAATCGGTTTTTTCAGCACAGCAAATCCTTGCTCCCGTAGAACGGAAGCCCGACAATGACGGGTCCCCCGGAGGTATCATGATCCAGCCCGCCCGCTCGCCCGTCGCCCCACGCGTGATCTCGCCGATCAGCGGAGACGTTACGCCACTGGTCGATCAGGTCGAAGGCTTGTTGGTTCGCGGCAAACACGTCCGCGTGCGGCTGGAAGGCGAAGCGAACACGATGGCGCTGGGGCACCTCGCTGCGGTGTTGCCCGAGATGATTGCGGCCAACCGGTTGCGTCTGGATGACGAATCTCAGCCCTTCGACTTGAGCGGCGCAGCGGTCACCGTGGTGACCAGCAAGCTGATTCGCTGCGATCTGGTCTTGAGGCTCTGTGGATGGTCGCGTGACGATTTCATCGAGTATCTGTTGGCCGTGCACCCCGACCAGTGCCGGAGCGTGATGAGCCGACTGAAAGATGCGAATCTGCGATACGCGTCAGGCTCGCCCGCCGTTTGGCGGTTGATTCTCGACCGGATGGCTGCGGACCCGACGGTCAGCGAGATCGAATCCATCGTCGTTGAGGAAGTCCACCGCAGGATCGGCGATCAGGTGCGATCCAGGGCACTGGCGGACATGATGCTGATGCACTCGGCCGAGGCGTTCGGCATGCTGCCGATGGACAGTGTTTTACCCACGGCGGTCGCCCAGGTCCTCAGCGAACCCGATGTCGCAATGGCGTTCACGAACGAGCGTTTTATTTGGCGTCTGCGTTCGCCCGACGTGGGGGACGTTCAAGCGTTGATGTCATATCGCTGGCCGTGGGGACGACTCACCTCGATTGCGAAGTTGATTGACAAGAATGATCAAATCCCCCTCCATTTGATCAAGGCCTTCGGTGACGGGCGGTCCACGTCTGCCGCAACGTGCGCCACGTTGCTCTGCCTGTGCGATCAACAATGGAAACCCTCCGGCAAGCAGATCTGTCTGCGCGGAGGGCGGTTCGACAACGCGCAGTGGGCCGAAATTGATTTGCGTTCGGCAGATCTAAATGGTGCCAGGTTTTGCAACGCGGACTTGACGCGAGCCAACTTCAAAGGGGCTTGCCTCCGATCGGTCGATTTCTCCGGTGCAGTGTTACGTTCTGTCGATTTCAGCCAACGGTTCCGCAAATCGGATCACCATCCGGCACAGCGAGTGGAAGCAGGCGAAGGCAGGCATCATCAGCGGAAGGCAACGGAAAAGGCCCCTCCCGCCTTGCTCGATATCGTCACGGGCAGCTTCCGCAACGCGGACCTGTCTTGTGCGGATTTATCCGGCCGTTGTTTTCAGCAATGCGATTTCGTCGACGCCGATCTGACAGGTGTCCGCGCCCACGGCGTCTGGTTTGAAGGAGGCCGGATCGATGGAGCGGACTTCAGCGGCGGAGACTTTTCCGAATCACAGTTTTTGAAGATGGACTTTCAAAACGCAACGATCGATGGCTCGAGTTTTTATGGTTCAGATTTCGTGTCGCCGAACCTGGACGCCGTGACGGCAACGAATGTCAGTTTCCAGCACTGCGGTTTGTCCCACGCATCGATGACCGCGTCGACGTTGACCGCATGCAACTTTCACGATGCAACGCTCGTCAATGCAAGGCTGGCGGAAATCGATTGGCAGGATTGTGATCTCCGCGACGCCGATTTACGCGGCTGCACGTTTCATCTCGGATCCACACGTTGCGGAATGGTCGACAGCCCCTATCCGTCGCACGGTACACGGACGGGGTTCTATACCGATGACTTTGACGAGCAATACTTCAAGAGCCCCGAAACGATTCGAAAAGCCAATCTGTGTGGTTCGGATTTGCGGGGGGCAGACATCACCGGCGTCGATTTCTATCTTGTCGATTTGCGGGGCGCCAAGTTTGATCCCGATCAACGCAAACAATTCGTCGCCAGCGGCGCGATTTTGGATGACTAAGTGACATGGCAACGGAGCATGATTCGGCCGGATTCAGCCTGAAAGACCAACTGTTCAATCGGGAACGCATCGAGTATCTCGCCGGCTTGTTTGCCGATGCAGATTCCCGATTTGACTCCGGCCGTTTTGTCCGCGAGTCGATGAAGGGGCTTTCGCGTTTGGAATTGAAAGAACGCATCGTCCACCTCGCCGAGCGGCTGGAAAAACATCTTTCGCCGGATTTCGCGGTCGCCGCAAAACAGATCACCGACGCGTTGCCGCCGCCACTGGATCCGCAAAAAACGGATGATGATTTTGGTGACTTCATTTTCGCTCCCCTCGGTGAATTTGTTGTCCGTAATGGGCTGGAGAAGAAACACGTCCACCGATCGCTGCGCACGCTCAAAGCCTTGACGCAGCGTTTCTCGATGGAGGATGCGATCCGGGCATTTCTCAACGAGCATCCCGAGCGGACGCTGAAGGAACTTCAGAAATGGTCGACCGACAAGCACTACCACGTTCGGCGGTTGGTCAGCGAAGGAACGCGGCCCAGACTGCCTTGGTCCAAGCGGCTGGTGATCGAGGTGACCACCCCGCTGCCGTTGCTGGACCCGCTGCATGCCGACCCGACGCGCTATGTGACGCGTTCGGTTGCGAATCACCTGAACGATCTGGCCAAGACGCACCCCGGCTTGGTCCTGGAGACGCTTCATCGTTGGAAAAAAACAGCCGAGCAGGATGAGAACGAACTCCGTTGGATGAGCAAACATGCACTGCGCACGCTGGTCAAACAGGGTTCCGCAGAAGCACTCGGCTTTCTGGGGTTTCGCCCCGATCCGCAAATCGACGTCACCGGATACAAGCTCGAGCGATCAAAGATCCGACCGGGCGAAGCGATCGAGTTGTCCTTCACGATCTCGGCCGGGCGCGACGAATCGTTGATGGTGGATTACGTCGTCGATTTTGTGAAAGCCAACGGAACGACCGCGCCGAAAGTCCACAAGCTGAAGCAATTGGATCTGCGCAAGGGGCAATCAAAATCGATCCGAAAGCGTCATGTTTTGCGGGCCAACGCGACGACCTACACACTCTATCCGGGGACGCACCACGTCACGCTGCAGATCAACGGCAAGCCGTTCGGGACACAGTCGTTCGAACTGCTGCCTTGAGTGGCAGAGATTCAGTAACCGTTGGTGTGTAGCCTTCAGGCGATGCCCCGTCGCTGCGGAGCAGCGACCGAGGGCGGCTAAAGCCTGCACACCAGCGCACCTGCCTGTGCCGCTCGTTCCCGACACGTTGATTGCCCGGAACCCTCAGCGGGCTTTTGGGGTCTGCGGGTATGACAGTCGGAAGAGTTATCGACTAGAATGTAGATCCATCGGGAAACTTTGATGCGGCGAGGCTGTCTGCCATCCAGCTCGCCCACCTGAGTGTTCCGATCCCACCCCACTCGCGCTCTCGAGATTTTGACGATGACCCGCACATCGTTTTTGACCGTGCTGCTCATTTGCATGCACTCCTGGTTCACCGCTGTACGGTCGTCATCGGCCGAGACATCGCCGGCGGAGAAGCTGACCTACGAACAGCACATCCGGCCGATCTTTCGCGCCCATTGCTTCGATTGCCACGGGGCGACGTCGGATCTGGAAGGCGGCTTGGACCTGCGTCTGGTCCGGTTGATGAAAACAGGCGGCGACAGCGGCGCGGCGATCGCGCCCGGCGATCCCGACGACAGCCTGTTGCTGCAACGCGTGATCGACGGTGACATGCCTCCGGGGGATCACAACGTCCCCGACCATCAGACCGCGATCCTCAAGCAATGGATCGCGGACGGCGCGGCGACGGCGCGGGAAGAGCCCGATTCGATCGGTCCCGGTCTGGGGATCACCCCCGAAGAACGCGCGTATTGGGCGTTCCAGCCGATTGCGCCCCCCAAAGCCGCGCCGATGGCGGACCATCCCCGCGTGCGAAATCCGATCGATTCCATCGTGTTGCAAGACGGTGAGGGGCAACCGGTACCGCTGGAACCCGAAGCGGATCGCACGACATTGGTGATCCGTGTTTATTTTGATCTGATCGGATTGCCGCCATCGGCCGAGCAGGTGCAACGCTGGTGCAACGATCCGCGGGAAGATTGGTATGACCATCTGCTGACCGAAGTGCTCGATTCGCCACACTATGGCGAACGCTGGGCACGACATTGGTTGGACGTCGCCGGCTACGCGGACTCCGAAGGCTACACCGTGGCAGACCCGGAACGTGCCTGGGCCTGGAAGTATCGCGACTGGGTCATTCGTGCGTTCAATGACGACAAATCGTTCGATCAATTCATCATCGAACAACTCGCCGGTGACGAACTTGCCGGTCCCCGCAACGGCGACTTGACGGACAAACAAACCGAGCTATTGGCGGCAACCGGCTTTCTGCGGATGGCCGCCGACGGAACCGGCAACGGAGCCAACAACGACGAAGCACGCAATCAGGTGATGATCGACACGATCAAGATCGTGGGGACATCTCTGATGGGATTGAGCTTTCATTGTGCCCAATGCCATGACCATCGCTACGATCCGATTCTGCAAACCGATTACTACGCGCTGCGCGCCGTCTTTGAGCCATCGTTGGATTGGAAGGCCTGGAAAACGCCGAACGCGCGCCTGGTTTCGCTCTACACCGCCGCGGACCGCGAACGAGCCGCAGAGGTAGAAAGCGAAGCGAAGAAAATTGAGCAGGAGAGAAACGAACGTCAGGCCGAGTACATGAAGCAGGCGCTCGACAAGGAGCTGCTCAACTACGAGGAACCGTTGCGGACGTCGCTTCGCCAGGCGTACCAAACGCCGGCCAAGGAACGAAATGAAGAACAGAAAAAACTGTTGGCGGCCAACCCCAGCGTCAACATCACCCCGGGCAACCTGTACCAATACATTCCCGAGTCCAAACCCACACTGGCCGAGATCAGCAAACGGGTAGCGGAAGTGCGCGCTAAAAAACCGACCGAAGAGTTTTTGCGGGCGTTGATTGAACCGGCGGGCCACGTCCCCGAAACGAAGCTGTTTCACCGCGGTGATCCCGGCCAACCCAAGCAAACCGTCGCGCCGGCGGCGCCGGAGGTTGCTTCACCCGAAGGCCGGCAGGTCGAGTTTCCGATCAACGACCCCGAGATCGCGTCAACGGGACGTCGACTTGCCTTTGCACATTGGTTGACCGATCGCGACAATCCGTTGCTTTCACGGGTGATCGTCAATCGCGTTTGGATGCATCACTTCGGCAAGGGGCTGGTCGCCACGCCCGGCGAGTTCGGCAAGCTCGGCTCGATGCCGTCGGATCCCCGGCTGCTGGATTGGTTGGCGGCCGAATTCGTCGACCAGGGGTGGAGTCTCAAACGGCTGCATCGCCTGATCCTGTCTTCGGCGGTTTGGCGCCAGAGCGTCGTGCCCAGTTCGGCGAACCCCTACGCGCGCACCCTGCGGAGATTGGAAGCCGAAACGATTCGCGACCGGATGCTGGCGGCGTCGGGATTGCTCGATCGCCAATTGTTCGGAGCGCCGGTCAAAATCAAAGAAGATGAATCGGGCCAAGTCGTCGTCGATGGGCCGCAACCCAGACGCAGCTTGTATATCCAGGCGCGCCGCAGTCGCCCCGTCGCGCTGTTGCAAACCTTTGACGCCCCGGTCATGGAAACCAACTGTGAAAACCGTGTCAGTTCGACGGTGGCGACCCAATCGTTGATGTTGCTCAACGGGCAATTCATCCTCGATCAATCGGCCAAACTGGCTGACCGTGCGGCAACAGAAGCAGTCTCGTTGCCCGAGCAGCGATTGGCGTCGCTTCCCGAAGTGCCAACTCCGCGGCAAACACAGTGGCAGTATGGTTATGGCGACTTGAATGAAGACACCGGACGCACTCAATTCACGCCGTTCCCGCACTGGACGGGAACGCATTGGAGTGGTGGTGAAACGCTGCCCGACGCCCAGCTCGGTTGGGCGCATCTGACTGCCGGCGGCGGACACCCCCATGATGCCAATCGATCCGTCGTTCGTCGCTGGGTGACGCCGCGAGACGGTGTGATTGCGATCAGCGGACCATTGCAGCATTCCTCGGAAAACGGTGATGGTGTCAGGGGTCGAATCGTGCTGAGCCGATCCGGGCTGGTCGGCGAGTGGGTCGCCCAGCACTCCACGGCCCAGACGGCGGTGGAAGGAATGGAAGTGCAAGCCGGCGATACGATCGACTTCATCACCGACTGCCGAAGCAATCACACTTCGGATTCGTTCGCCTGGCCGGTGACGATCACGTTGACGGTACCAGGCGAATCGGACGAAACGTTTGCGTCGCAAAACCAATTCGCTGGCCCCGCAGAGTCCACCGATGGGGTGCCCGGCCAGATCGTTCGCGCCTGGGAACTGGCCTACAGCCGCCAGCCCCGCGCGAACGAACTGACGATGGCCGTCGAATTCATCGCCGATCAAATTCGGATGATGGACCAGAGTCCCAGCGCGATTCCGCCGGGCAGGACAAGTGTCTCTCAGGCGATGACCAATTTGTGTCAGTCGCTCCTCAGTTCCAATGAGTTCTTGTATGTGGAATGAAACGGTCTCCCGTCGCTGTTTTCTCAACCGCCAAGCCTTGGGGATCGGCTCGGTCGCGCTGGCCTGGTTGCTGCAACAAGAGAAACTGCAGGCAAAACCGAAAAACGTCCCCATGCAACCGCCGACGTTTGACTTGGAACTCAAACCGACCCATCATCCGCCCAAGGCCAAAGCGATGATTTCGCTGTTCCAGCACGGCGGGCCGTCGCACATGGACCTGACCGACCCCAAGCCGGAACTGACGAAATACGACGGCACTGAATACAACGGCGAAGTCGGTTACAGTTTCGTCAACGAAGCCAGCAAGAAGCTGATGGGGACGCGGTGGAAGTTCGCCAAGCATGGCCAATGCGGCACGGAACTTTCCGAATTGCTGCCCGAAACGGCGGAAATCGTCGACGACATCTGTCTGATCCGCAGTATGCACACCGGCGCCAACGGGCACGAAGTGTCGATCCGCTACTTTCACGGTGGAATCCCAGGTGTCACCGGTCGAGCCCACCTGGCGTCGTGGTTGTTGTACGGCTTGGGCAGCGAGACGCAAGAGTTGCCCGCCTACATGGTGTTGACCGACCCGGGCGGGCATCCCGTGGACGGCACCAATAATTGGTCCAGCGGATTCATGCCGGCACTTTATCAAGGCACCGTGTTGCGTCCCAAAGAGCCACGCATCTTAAATCTGGATTCGCCGCCGCACCTGCAAGGCATGCCGCAACGCCAGAACCTTGATTTTCTGCAACGGCTGAATCGAAACCATGCCCAGCGGTTTCCCGGCGCCAGTGATTTAGAGGCCCGCATCGCCAGCTACGAACTGGCCGCACGGATGCAAACGGCAGCCCGCGAAGCCCTCGACATTTCCAAGGAAACCAAGGCGACACACGAACTGTACGGCATCAACGACGACGCGACACGCGAGTACGGAACGCGCTGTCTGATCGCCCGTCGGCTGGTCGAGCGGGGCGTGCGTTTTGTGCAATTGTTTCTTAACGGCCAACCCTGGGACAATCACAGCCACCTCGGTACCGCGTTGCCATCGATCTGCCGCAAGACGGACAAACCCTCCGCCGCCTTGGTCAAGGACCTGAAACAACGCGGCATGTTGGACGAAGTGCTGGTTCATTGGGGCGGTGAAATCGGACGCCTGCCGGTGACGCAAAACCAGGGAGCCCCCGAAAAGGATGGACGCGACCACAACGGCCAGGGATTCAGCATGTGGCTTGCCGGCGGAGGCATCAAACCGGGGATGACGTTTGGAGCGACCGATGAATTCGGCCATCGCGCGGTCGAGAACAAGGTGACGCCGAACGACTACCAGGCCACGCTGTTGCACCAATTCGGTTTGGACTGGAACGAGTTAGTCTTCCACCACAACGGACGCCAGGAACTGCTGACCGCCGGCCGCCCGGCACGCGTCGTCGATGAGATCCTGTCGTAAGACGTGTCCGACACGAACGATACGGGCATAGACGTTGGTGTTTTAGCCTTCAGGCGATTCCCGGTCGCTGCATTTGCCCAAAGGGCATTCACAACATAGCCTGGGGTCAGGGAACGAGCGCAGCGGAGTGACCGCCACCCCAGGGAAAGAAAGCCAAACCCGCTCTCTCCCCCTTTCGATCGGCCGGCGGCACCGCCGCCGGCCGATCGAAAGGGGGAGGGTTTTCGGTGGATCGTGGACCTGGGGTTACGCCCGGATTCGCTGGGGCTCATCCGGTCTCACCCCAGGCTATGTTGTTGATCGCCTTTGGCGAACCGAGCCGAGTGATTCTTGATCCACCACGGAACAAGAACAACCAATGTCTTATCCGGCACAACGGATGAAATAGCGGGGATTTTCGCAGCCCAGGCTCTGCCTCCCTGGTCCGCCGGCGGAGCCGGCCTGAATTGCGTTCCCAAGCGGACCCCTACGCCGTGAACGACTTTTTAGCGGTAGGGCGCGAGCCCTCCGGTGTGTTGGCAAAGAAGCGGAACCGGAGGGCTTGCGCCCTGCCGCTAAAACCTCGTCAAGCACAGGAAATAAATCGTTCACGGCGTAGGGCGGAGCCTGGGAACAAGTCGCGGCGTGACCTTTATCGCTCGACGGACCCCTAGTGCCCCACCGGTGTGAAGTGGATGGCTTTCAGGCTCGCGGATTCGACGTTTCCGTCCAGACACGCGACGGACACTTGGTAGCGACCGGCGTGGGGGAAATTGAGCCAGCCGATCGGGAACGATTGGTAGTTGTGCGATGCGTTTTGCTGGTTCTGAATCTGCTCGCCACCTTCGACGTTCACACTCCAGACCAACCGGCCTTCCCCGGCGTACGTCAGGTCCACGATGTAGTCGCCGGGTTGCAGGACATCGACTTCCCAGGTCGCTTTTCCGCCGGAGCTGAAACCGTGCGCATGGACGATGCCTTTCCACTCGCCGAATTTTTCCATCCATCGCTTTCCCGATTTTTTAATGCCGGTCACTTCGGCAAACTCGGCCAAAATCTCCGTTTCGGTGTTCGGATCGAGCGACCAAACCGGATCGACTTCGGGTTCGGATTCCAGCTTCAATTCAATCACCGAAACCAATTTCTCGGGTGCTCTCGGTGGCAATTCCAGGAACCGCCAATCGCCTTGTCGGCCGTGCGTGATCGAACGCTTTTCTTTACCGACCAACAATTCCGCCGACTCGATCCCGGTTTTCAGGTTCGGCAGATAAAGTTTGCCGGACGTCGGCCACTGGAAAACACATAGAAACAAGGTGTTGCCCCTGCGAGTCACGTCACCCCATGGCAGGGCGTGCTGCCAGGGTGAGGCTTCGGTGCCATAGACGACTTGCGGGTATCGGCGAATCCACTCGCCGGATAGCTCGAGTGTCCTGACAGCCCGCTCGGGGACGGTGCCGTCGCCGCGCGGGCCGATGTTCAGCATGTACGTCCCGCCGCGGCCGACGCATGCGATCAAACGCTTCAAGATCTCTTCCGGCGTCTTCCAATACTCGTCGTACCAGGCATAGGCCCAGGAATCATTGGTCGTGTCGACACTTTCCCAAAGTCCTTCGATGTTCTCGCGGGGGACTTCCATGTCGCCGAGCGTTTGGTAGTCACCCAGCCCGTGCCCGGCGCGACCGGAAACCATCGCGCGCGGTTGATTCTTGTGAACGACCTCGACGAGTTGCTCGACATAATGTTTGGGCATTTTGCCGGGGGTGTCGAACCAGACGATTTCGATGGGGCCATATTCCGTCGTGATCTCTTTGACCTGCGGCAAGCATTTCTTGGTGAAGTAGTCGTCGAAGGTTGCCGGGTTTCCGTCCTTGTCTGTCTTCGGTCCGCCACCGCCGCCGGGAAACGTCCAGTCTTGATTGTGCGAGTAATAAAAACCGAAACCGAGGCCCGCTTCACTGCACGCGGCAGCGAGTTCTTTCATCGGATCCTTGCTGAACGGTGTCGCGTCGACGATGTTGAAGTCATTGGCTTTGGAGTGATACATCGCGAAGCCGTCGTGGTGTTTGGCCGTGATCACGATGTATTTCATGCCGGCGGCCTTGGCGATTCTGGCAATTTCAGCGGCATCAAATTTGACCGGATTGAACGTCCCCGCGAGCTGTTTGTATTTCGGAACAGGGATTCCCGCCATGCGTGGGTTCATGATCCATTCGCCGATGCCATAGTAGGTCTTGCCATCGACTTTGTTCCCCAGTTGGGAGTACAGCCCCCAGTGGATGAACATGGCGTAGTTGCCTTCGTCAAACAATTGGCCGCGTTCGGCGTTTTCGGCGCGCAGCTTGACGACGCGGTCCCCCCAAAGCTTGTCCATTGATTCCTGGGCACGCGAGGCCGTCGGCATCAAGGCAAGTGTGGTGAACAGAATGACTAACAGTCTTCGATGTCGATTCACGGTGGTGTCCTCAGTTAACGAACAATTTAGGGTTTGGGGTCGGATCAATCGCCATGGAGCAGGCGTTCGATGGTCTCGAACACGATGTCTTGTCGAATCGGTTTTGCGATGTAGGCATCCATGCCGGCGTCCAGGCAGCGTTGCTCGTCGGTTGCCATGGCATGCGCGGTCATCGCGATGATCGGCAGATGGGTGTCGGTGCCACGTTCTCGCTCGCGTATCAGCCGTGTCGCTTCAAGTCCGTCCATCTCTGGCATCTCGACGTCCATCAGAATCAGGTCAAACGTCTCGTTTGCCGACAGTTCGACGGCCTGACGGCCGTCCAAGGCCACCGCAACATCGTGTCCTAAATCCGAAAGCATCATGGTCGCAACCATCTGATTGGTCACACCGTCTTCGGCAAGCAGGATTCGCAGTGGACGCCGCGGCCGGGCGGCTTGTGCCGATGTCGCCGACGCGTCCTCGCCGGACTGGCCGCTTCCTGCCGAATCGATCACGGGAAAGGTCAGCGCGAACGAAAACATGCTTCCTCGTCCCACCTGACTCTGGACGTCGATCTGCCCGCCCATCAGTCGGACCAGGCGTGCGGTGATCGCCAGGCCGAGTCCCGTGCCGCCGAATCGCCGTGTCGTCGATTTGTCCGCCTGCTCGAATTCCTCAAAGATGACGTTCAGCTTGTCCGCCGGGATACCAATACCCGAATCGCTGACGGCGAATCGAATGCAGACTTCGGTGTCGTCACGGGGCGCCTCGTCACTGGGCACAGGCGCAACGCTCAAGGTCACCTGTCCCTGCGAGGTGAACTTGAGTGCGTTGCCAATCAGATTGACGAGAATTTGCCGCAGTCGGACAAAATCGGCGAGAATAAGTTTGGGAAGATCGGGGGCAACCTCGCAATCGAGTTGAATCGATTTTTCGTCGGCCCGCACCGAAAGCATTCGGATCGTCCCGCGTGCGCACTCGGCCACGTCACCCGGGACGGGATCCAGCTCAACGCGTCCCGATTCAATTCGCGAGAAATCCAGGATATCGTTGAGCAAATTCAACAGACTTTCACCGGATTCCAGAATGGTCTTGGCTTGTTGGGTTCGCAGATCGTCCAGTCCTGCGCGAACCAGCAACTCGGCCATTCCGATGATGGCGTTCATCGGCGTGCGAATCTCGTGGCTCAAATTGGCGACGAATTCACTCTTGGCGCGGTTGGCAGCCTCCGCGGCCTGCTTGGCTCGCTCCAGCGACTCGGCCGTGGATTTGAGTTCCGAGATATCGCGTGAGATCCCAAACGTGCCGACGATCTGACCGTCTTCATCTCGCAGCGGCAACTTGGTCGTCGCGACCCAGGTCTCGCTGCCGTCCGGCCAAATCGCGTGTTCTTCGCGTCCAAGGATGTTCTGCCCGGTTCGAATCAGTTTCAGTTCATCCTCCCGCGCCGCCGCGGCATATTCTTGGGGAAAGTACTCGCTGTCGTGCGTTCCGATCGCATCTGAGGGCGTCGCCAAACCCAACCGATCCGCGTGGGCGCGGCTGACGCGTAGAAACCGGCTCTCGGTATCTTTGAAATAAATGAAGTCGGGAAGGTTGTTCAGGATCGTGTGAAGCAGGAATCTCTCCTGCACCAACTGGGCTTCGGCCATTTGGTGCTCGGTCACGTCCCAAAAAACGACCTCGATTCCAACGACTTTGCCCTGGGGATTGCGAATCGGCGATTTGCGAACCTTGACGAGCCGGCTGTCCGTACCGGCGTCGTTGTCTTCGATCTCAGTCGTGGCCTGATCAGACTGCAGCACCCGTCGGTCGTCGTCGCGATACTTTTCGGCCAGTTCGTGGGGGAACAAATCAAAGTCGGTTTTGCCCACCAGTTCGTCGGCAGGCAATCCCAATCGGTTTGCCAATCGTTTGTTGACGTAAGTGAACTTTCCTTGCAGGTCCTTCAAGACCACATAGAACGGCAGGCCGTCGATGAACGAAACACGCAACCAGTCTGGAATCCCGGGCGGCAATTCGTCATCGGACTGTTCAGTCATAGCTTCAACGCTTGTTGGCGGTAGTGTTCGTCGATGCGATTGGCAATCCGATTCACTTCACCTTCATCCATAAACACCGGACCGCCGAGGGCTGCGGCACCGGCAAAAATTTCGGCCGCCTTGTCAGCCATCAGCATCGCGGCTTTGACGGCGCCGGGCGTTTTACCGATCGTGATCAGACCGTGGTTCTGCAACAGGATCACGCGCGGAGGGACACCGAATTCATCCAGGAACGCTTGCGTTTTTTGACGAATCACTTGCGACAATTTCAGCCCGGGGTCGACGTACGGGATGGAGACGGATTGCGCCCCGCAACAAACGACTTCGTCGGGAAACAAACGCTGCGTCGCGAATCGGTCCGCCAGCGGCGAGCAGAGGATTCGGTTGACCGCGATGCTGTGCGTGTGGCCGACGAATTCGATTCCCGGCAGCGACAACAGGTAGGCATGAAAGAGTGTTTCGACGGAGGGCTTCTTGGCGGTCGAATCCACGCGACAACCGAGCAGGCGATCCTCGATTTCCTGGTCGCTGATCGCGTCTTCCTCCAACATCGGCAACAACGCATCAAACCGGCAGGCGACCGCATCGTCGCTGCCGAGTGTTCCAAGACAACTGCCACTGGCTTTGACAAAAAACGTTTCCGCGTCGATCTTCGCCGACGTGTTGCCTTCGCCCAGGATCGCAAGCTGCCGACTTTCCTCACCCAAAAAGTGAGACAGTTCAAGCATGGATTCGAGAATTTGTGGTTGATTCATCACGTCGATTGCTCAGCGATCGAATGGGGAAAAGTGATTGTAATGCCGCTCGCCGGGGCGTGTGGGGCCGCTGTCTGGTGACGCCAGCGACGCCCCATGGTGACGTTCTGATTCAGGCCATGATTTAGCCCGCGTAGCAGCGTGTCTACTTTCGACCGTAGAGGGGCCCAAAGTTTTCGCAGGCTCGGAAGTCTGCGCCTTCCAGATCGTCGGTCCCGAATGCGTTCCATGCACTCGGCCGGAAAACACGCGCCCGATCGACGTTGTGCATGTAAACCGGAATGCGAAGGATCGACGCCAAGGTCATGAACAGATGTCCGACATGGCCGGCTGTCATCACGCAGTGATTGGCGCCCCAGTGATTCATCACTTCATAGGTCGATGTGAACGCGCCGCGGCCGGTCAGCATCGGTGCGAACCAAGTGGTCGGCCAGGTCGGGTTGGTGCGCTGGTCCAAGGTATCGTGGACGTCGTCGGGCAATTCTACCGTGTGTCCCTCGGCGATCTGCAGCGCCGGCCCGAGCCCATCGACCAGATTGATTCGGGTCATCGTCGCCGGCATGCCGCCGCGTGTCTTGAAACGCGAACTCATGCCGCCGCCGGGAAAATACTCGGTGATCGACGGATGCCATGTCGTCGCCTTCAGGCACCGTTCGACTTCGTCGTCGGTGATCTCCCAGAACGGCTTCATCGTCGGCGTGCCATCGGCGGCGGATTGTTGACCGGTCCCGTCCAGCGTCGCTGGGCCTGAGTTGATCAGGTGCAGCAGACCGTCGCTGGCCATGCCATCCAACCGATAACCGTCGCAGACCGACGCCACCGCGTCCGGACTCCAATACGTCCGCAGGTCGGCAAACACCTGTGCCGTGTTGGTCAGCAGATGACCGAACAGCATGGTCGCCGCATTCATGGCATCGTTTTCGGTGGCGACGATGTACGGCGCACGCTTTCCATTCCAGTCGAACGAGGTGTTGAGGATGGCTTCCATGAAGTCCCCGTTGGGGAAATGATCCGTCCATTGACGTTGGCCTTGGAAACCGGATGCGATCGCGCCGTGGCCATGAGCCTGCTCGTTCAGTCCCATTTCAGCCAATTTCGGATTGCCGACCATCAAGTCGCGGGCGATCAACGCCATCTTCACACAATCCGACCACTCGCCGTCGAGTTGTTCGCGGGAACGCTTGGTGGCATCGCTGTTGTAATCGTCGCCTTCGGGGCAGTTCTCTTTGACCCAGTCGAGCGCCGCCTCGTACTCGGCTTGATCGAATTGGCCCTTGTTCATCCGGCCGATGAACTCGCTCATGTCGATGTCTTCGACACGCATGCCGAGCCATTTTTCCCAGAACGAGTAGTCGACCATCGATCCGGCAATGCCCATCGATGTCCCGCCCATCGACAGGTAGGACTTGCCCCGCATCAACGCTGCCGCCAAACCGCAGCGGGCGAAGTCCAGGATCTTCGTTTGCACATCAGCCGGCATTGCCGCGTCACCCGCGTTCTGGACGTCGCGTCCATAGATGCCGAATGCGGGAAAGCCTTTTTGCGAATGCCCGGCCAGGACGGCTGCCAGATAAACGGCTCCGGGACGTTCGGTTCCGTTGAATCCGAACACCGCTTTGGGGCGTAGCGGGTCCATGTCCATGGTTTCCGATCCGTAACACCAGCACGGGGTGACGGTCAACGACAGCCCCACGTTCTCGCGACGAAACAGGTCTTCGCAGCGGCTGGCTTCGGCGACGCCGCCGATGCACGTCTCGGCAATCACGCACTCGGCCGGTTCGCCGTTGGGATAGTAAACATTGCTGCTGATCAACTCGGCCACTCGCTTGGCCAGATTCATCGTCTGGTCTTCGAGCGATTCACGGACGCCACCGAGTCGTCCGTCGATCGTGGGTCGGATGCCGATCTTGGGGAGGTTGCCGTTCCAAACGCTGGGAGATGAGAGAGGAGTATTCATGATGGAGGTTTTTGGACGATTCCCTTTTGCCGGAGAACTGGTGGACCGCGAATCCGAAGGCGGCGATGGTAGTGGTGAAGCGAGCCGTTGGCGATCCGAATGATACAGCAACGGCCGCCAAAGCTCGACCGGTGATGGTCCTCTCTGGGCGATCAATCGACGGCTGATTCGCCCTCGCGTTTGAGCGTCAATTGCCTCAGGTTCATGGGTTGCCAAGACCCGGGGGTGGGGATGACGCGGACACTCTTCCGCCCGGGCTCCCTGACCCGGATCGAGCCCAGATCTCGCTTGGCGTAGCGACCATAGCTGCCCGTGGAGGGGACGGACGCGGAGAGCTGCGAATCGTTGACCGACACCCGGAATTCGGTTTCTGATTCTTGAACAGACATCACAGCGGAAACCCGATAGACGCCGGGTTCGCGGATCTCGATCTCCCATTCGACCCAGGCCTGGTCGTCCAGCCAGTACCCGACGTGCGGGATTCCGTCATGTTCGCGAAGACCGGCGTCCCGACTGCCTTCGTTATTGTGAATGAAGGCTTGGTCGGCAAAAAGTTCGAGCACGCCGTCTTGTCCAGGCGTGGGCAACAGCGATCGGACTTCCGGCGTTCCGCTGACGACCAGTTTGATCACGCTGTCGTCGGCGTCCGGCGGATCCGCGGGCAAGCTGACCAGGACGCCGTCCTCGACAGACCGGGTGGAAAGCACCTGACCGCCATCGAAAAGACGGGCCGATCGGACCTCGTTTTCCAGCCCACGCACGACCAGCTTGCCGTCTTGTGGCCAGTCGAACACGTGCAGGTAAAGCGCCGTCCCGTCCGCGGTGGCTTTGGCCGTGCAGCGTCCCCAATCCGGCTTGCCGATCGGGCCGGCCGTGGTGCCGTAAATCGATTCTCCGTTGGTTTGCATCCACTGTCCGATTCGCTGCAGTCGTTCGACCGCCTGGGGCAACAGCGTGCCCTTTCCCGTCGGGCTCACGTTGAGCAGATAGTTTCCGCCCTTGCTGGCGATGTCGGCAAGGTTGCGAATCAACGTGCGGGTGGATTTGAAATTCGTGTCGGATTTCTTGTAGCCCCAGCTGCCGCTGATCGGCATGCAGACCTCCCAGTCTTTGCCCTGCGGTGCTTGCCGGGGAATGTTGCGTTCAAACGTCTTGTAGTCGCCGGGAAAGTCCTCGCCCAATCGATCGTTGGTCAGGACGTCGGGTTGCAGTTTGGTCAGCGAATGCAAGCTGTTGAACGCCTCTTCGCTCATCGCCCGAGGCGTGTCCCACCAAAAGATACCGATGGGCCCGTATTCGGTCAGCAACTGCCGCACTTCCGGAACCGCCTTCTCACTGACGTATTGGTCACTGCTGACGCGTTTGATGGTTTTATCCCAGCCGTTGCCGAATCCGCCCGGATGATGCCAGTCTTGAGCCTGGGAATAATAAAACCCAAACTTGATCCCCTGCTTTTGACAGGCCTCGGCCAGCTCCTTCATGATGTCGCGACCAAAGGGGCTGAAGTCGACCACGTTGTAGTTGGTCGCTTTGGAGTCGAACATCGCAAAGCCGTCGTGGTGCTTGGCCGTGATGACCAGGTACTTCATGCCGGCTTGCTTGGCCAATCCGACAAATTGGTCGGCATCAAAGTCGACCGGGTTGAATTGCTTGGCGTATTGCTCGTATTCGGCGATCGGGATCTTGCCGCGTGCCATCATCCATTCGGCGCTGTTGGGCAATTCCTGGCCTTTGTATTGACCGCCGACGACCGAGTAGACGCCCCAGTGCACGAACATGCCGAATTTTGCTTCACGCCACCACGCCATCCGCGACGCGTTCTCGTCCGGCGATTCGGTGGGCGGCTGAGTCGCTGCCGGCTGAGTCGCTGCCGGCTGGGCTGCGGGTTGCTGGGCTGCGGGTTGCTGGGCTGCGGGTTGCTGGGCGGCAAGATGCTGCGTGGTGGTGTGGCTGGCGAGAACCACAGCGACCAAGACAAAAATTCCGTGCCGGGCAGAACGCAGTCGAGGGAGCGATGAAGGGAATCGTGGCAGTCTGTTTTGATCGGGCATTCGCTTCGGGTTCCAAGGATGATTTCGTCGGATGTTCAGCTGGGCAATCCGTTCCGGTGCAGCGATGCGTCGCGGCCGCAGGATTCCGACAATCGGGGATGGGATTCACCTTAGCGACACGATCCCGTTCGTAAAGAACGTTTTGCGTCAATTGAGGCGGTGAATGCGACATCGGAGGCCCCAGGATCATCCATGTAAGGACCGTCGGAAGAATAAGTGGCGGAGATTGATTGTGGGATAGGCTTCCAGCCTGTCGTTTTCGCCATGACAGGCTGGAAGCCTATCCCACTTATTCTTCCGACTGTCCTAAATGCTGAAGTTGTCGCGCCAGTCGCCAAGGCTTTCGGCGATTCGCCGAGAAATCGAATCGGAACGCGGCCCCCAATCAACCGGTTGGCAGCGTGACGCCGGAAACGCCAGACGCAAATCGAACGATTTGCCACCGACGTGTTCAACGATCGATGGCTTCTTCAATTCGCTGCCACTGGTCCGATGGCAACAGCCTCGCCAATTGCAGATTGAAATAGGGCCGGTCCGGATTGCGAATGTTACTCCAGGGCGGAGCCAGGCGAGGCACGTCCCAGACAAGCTTGTCTCCGTAGTACAATCGGAGCCGGTCATGACGCGACCGCGCCGGCGAATAAACCCACGTGGATCCTGCGTCGGTGCGTCGAGCTTCGATGACCAGTAGCAGTTCCGGATCCGTCGAGTCGACAAATCCGTAAACGGCTCCGTCGAGGATCTGCTCATTCGTGCTCTCGTATCGATACAACGGTTTGGACAGCAGCCGCAGACGAGAAATCTCGTCGGGCGCAGTGTGAGGAGAAAACTCGGCGCGGAATTGACGGGCGATCCGATTCATCTGACCGAGTCGCGTCGTCGCCGAGTTCGTCGGCGGCCGAATGTCGGCGATCGGGCGGAATTCGACACCCGGCTTCGCGGGCGACCATTTTGGGACGCCGTCTCGATGCATCGTGAACTTCTCGTCGCTAAGCGACTGAAACTCTGCGTCAAAGATCCTCTTCGACGTCACTGCATAAATCGAAACGATTGCTTCAGCGCACCCCTGGTGCGTCCAGATGTAGGTGTCGCCGAATGCGGATCCTTGCGTTGCCTTCGACCAACGTAAAAGCGAGCGGGGAACTCGGCTCAGCGCAACACCATCGGGCATCGTCACAGTGTACCGATCGGCCTCCTCATCGCAGATCTCATGCACCAGTCGACCGAGCGATGTTTCTTCCGAATCCTGAGCCCGAACCGAGTGAGCGGCGAGTGCAATAACCATCGCCAGACACTTCATGAAAAGAGTTTGTTTCGCTGGCATTTGAGATTCTCCGCTGATGCGATGATGCTCCAAAGTCGGCTTGATTCTAAGCCCCAACGTCTCCGGCATCAAACGCGGAATGTCTCAACGACAGTGAAACAACGTTCCGATGTGAACCAAATCCAGCACGATCCACCACTTCCAAGCGAGATTGCCGAGCCATCGCAATCTCACCAAATTGAACAGGGCAAGACAAAAGCGGCCCCAAAAGCGGCCGCGTGCCCAGAAAAGTATGGGCGGCACTTGTTGGTCGCCCGTCGTGCCAATTGCTGGTTCCCGCTCCTCCGTCCCAGAGGATCGTTGCGAGGACTCGCCGATTCTCGCGCGTTTCCAGTCGCAGTTTTCTCGATCTCTTTCGGGCGGAAGTTTGTGAATTGCGGAAAACAGTTCGCCTTGGGCGACGCGCGGGCTTTGCGGGCATAGAAACGGTTTTGACGTAGTCGAACTCGAATCGAAGGCGGAGGTTCATCCTTCCGCACAACGTCAATGCGTGTTTTTGCCGTTCCTTTTTTCACACGTTTTCCATTTCTGAATGAATTTCTGCTGTCGAGCTTGCTGACGACGAGGGATCAGCCGCACGGCGGATCTGCCCCGCACGGGAATACACTTTCCATCACCCGACGAACGTTTGCTTCGTTTACAATGACGCAGGCGAATTTGTTACGGTTATTCCAGGTGTTCGTGGATCGATCATGTCCGAAGCCCCCCCTCCCCTCCCATCCAAAAACGGTGAACCGGCGTGGGAAGCGGCCTACTTGCATCCTCCGCAAGGTAGTTGGTCCGAAGAGGAATTCCTGAAATTTCACACCAACCGAATGGCTGAGCTCGCCGAAGGAAGGCTGGAGATACTGCCAATGCCGAACCTGAAACATCAGCGGATGCTGCGGTTGTTGCTGGGGTGGCTTGAAAACGCGATGCCCGAAGGCGGTACCGCCCTTTTCGCTCCGCTGCCGATTCGATTGTTCCCCGGCACGATTCGAGAACCGGACCTGCTATACATCGCTCCTGAGAACCGTCCAGCCGCCGATGTCGACTATCCTGACCATCTTGATCTGGTCATGGAGATCGTCAGCCCCGGTAGTGAAGCGAGGCACCGCGACTACACCGACAAACGCCGTGACTATGCCAAGGCGGGTGTCGCCGAATACTGGATCGTGGATCCAGTCGAGCAGCGGGTTACCGTGCTATCGTTGAACTCGGACCGATATACGGAAATCGGCACCTTCGCGGTCGGACAAGTCGCCTCGGGTGAGTTACTGACGGGACTGCGGGTCGACGTTTCAACGCTCATGAAGGCATGATCGGCGGCCGTCCCTGCACAGCTACGGGCTGCATATTGTTTGCCGACCCGAACATCCGCATCCGGAACCGTGTCACGATATCTGATGTTCCCGAAATTCGTCGACGATTTCGTCCAAGTCTTCGCCTAAAATTTACGATTTGTCGGCAGACGCTCCGTAAGATCCTGGGGCGACAAATCGGTGTCGACGATCTCTTCTTGATCCGGAGTGAGAGTCAGGGATCCGCGGGAACAGCTTGCCATCGGCGGGTGTGCTCCACTGCTGCGACGCGATCAATGCCCGCCTTCGGGTTGCAGCCTGGTTTTGCCGACCGGCTTGAGCTCGACGCGAAGTCCATCGTCGCGCTGTTTTCGGTCGATCGAAAACGTGATCGAATGCCGGCCACGTTCCAACTGAATCGGGGCCGCAAGATCATCGATGCGTTGGTCGTCGACCCACAGCCCCAGGCCGTCGCTGGAGTTCAAATCCAACCGAACGGTGCCGGCGACGAGCACGTTGACGAATCCGCGTGCGAAGACCGCTTCGGAATCGGGCCAATCGGCAGTGGGCAACTCGCCGCGGACCATGCTGTATGCCGGCAACCAATCGGCATCGTCGGTAGGGATCGCGGCACTGTCGGGGCCAGCACTGACACGCCATTTGCGAATGACGGGACTTTCGTCATTGGCATAGTCACCCGGCTTGCCGAGAACCGAGATGAATTTGACCAGATCCAGAAACTCGCCGCGGTCCTTCAGTTGGTCGGCCAGTCCCGCCGGCATCAACGACTTGGCGGGGACTTCCGCCTCGATTTCATCGGTCGCGAAACGCACCTCTTGGCCCGACGCTGAAGAATCGCGCAAGACCACTTCTTGTTCGTTTCGAAACGTCACGATCCCGGTTCGCACGCTGCCGCTATCCAGCAAAAACGTTTTCGTTTCATAGTGTTCGGCGATCGCCGCATTGGGACGCAGAATCGATTCGACCAGGTACTTGGTTTTCGCAGCGGCTCCCACGGCGACCAAGTTGGGGCCGATGACCGGTCCGGCCGGTCCGATCGCGTGACACTGGGTACAGGACAGCGACTTGCGGCGGTAAATCAGTTCGCCGCGCGCGGCGTTGCCACGTGTTTCCGCGTCGCTCGCCAGTGTTTCGATCTCCTCGGCCAACAGATCGGCTGTCAGCGAACCCGATGTGGTCGAAGGTTGAAATGATTTCGCAAGCGTGTCGGTCAACAAACCGCTTTCGCGATGGAATTGGCTGACTCGGTCGCTGACCAACGGATGAATCGTGACGCCGGCCAAGGATTCGCCCAGCCGTGTTCCACCGTTTTGTCGACTCAAGAACGTTTGCACGAGCGACACCGGATCCGCCCGCTCGGGGTCTTCACTCATCAGCGTCGCCGCGGCATCGGCGGCACGATCCAAATCGATGTGGGCCAAGCCCGCGACGGCTGCATAGCGAGTTTCCAAGTCGCCGTCGGCCGCCAGGCTCGCCAACGGTTCCGAGTAAGCCTTGGCGCTGGTCTGGGCCAACGCGACCGCGATGGCTTGCTTGACCGCTGGACTGAAGGAATCGTCCTGCAATGCGGCCAATTCCTCTCGTCCGGCAACACGCCAAGCGCCCAGGTTGTTGGCGGCAAGAACGCGTACGGCTTCGTTGTCGCTGTCCAGCAGCGTCCTCAGACCTCGCATGATGCGTCTGAGTCGCGTCGACGCTTTTTGCTTGGCCAGCTGTTGCAGCGATTCGAGCATCGCGATCGACGTGTCCTCCGACCGGATCCCGTTCCCCTTGGTGAAGGCGGTCACGATCGTGCGGATGTCGTCGTCGGTCCCGACCTTGATCAGCTGCGATTGCACGTTCCGCAGACTTTGGGAACTCGGGGATTCTTGTTTCAGCAATTCGGCGAGCGTGCGATCCAGTCCGATGCCGGCCCCCTGTTCGACATAGTCTCGGTGACTGGACTTGGCAAACTGCAACCCGCCCGACTCCATGGCCGGACGCCAGTGGTTTTCGAGTGCTTTCGTGGTTTGCGAAAGCGCGTCGTCAATCAGCTCGTCTCGCGGATGATCCAACGCATTCAAGCATGCCAGGAACGACTGGGCGTTGGGGATGAATCCGGCCGACAACACGGCTTCCATGCGGGTTCGCGGGAACGCATCTGCCGATGCTTTGGCGATCATCGCGATCGGATCGGACAATTGTTCGTGCCAGTAACGAATCACCCTCGCGCCGGCGGAACGCGCATGCCCGTCGTTCGCGTCCAGGACGCGGGCAAGAATCGATTCGCTCACACGTTCCACATTTTGACAGGCCCACATGGCTTCGACCAGGTGATGATCGTAATCGGGGTCTTGCTCGGGCAGTGATTCAACCCAAGCTTCGGCCGCGGCGAGCACGCTGTCCGGATCACGCTCGCTCAGTTCTTTCCTGGCTTGGTGGCGGATCCAATCCTCCGGACTTTTTAATTGATCGACCAGCGACCGGATCGACGCCCCAACCAGCTTCGGTTTTTCAACGAGCGGTCGATGCTTGTGCGTGATCCGCCAGATGCGTCCGTGGTCGTGATCACGGCGCGGGTCGCGAAAGTCATGCTGGGCGTGGTTGATGATCGAGTTGTACCAATCGGCGACATAGACCGCACCGTCCGGGCCGATCTTTACATCGACCGGCCGAAAGTTGGGGTGTTTTGATTTGATCAGCGGCTCAAGGACGTTGGCGCGAAAACCGGCACCGTCTTCGATGAATTCATACCGCACGACGGTGCGGCTTTTGAAACGACCGGTCAGCAACTGGCCGCGAATGTCATCGCCGACATGGCTGCCCGTCGCCAGATCTCCGCCGCATTGTTTTTCGGTGCTAATCAAGGGCTTGATCCGAACCGACTCGTCACTGTTGCCGCTCGCCGGAGACAGGTACAGGATGCGAGGGTTGTTGACCATGAACGATTGGCCCCAGCGATCAAAGACATGTCCCCAGGGATTGCCGCCGGTGCCGCGACAGAACATTCGCAGCTCCATCGTGCGAGGATTGTATTGGTAAACGCCGCCGTTGAAGTTTCGCAACACGCCGTATTGCGTTTCGACTTGGGCGTGCAGAAAAATGCCTTCTTGAAAATAAATCCATCCGCCGGGGCCACGCCGCCACGCGCTGATGCTGTGGTGACTGTCTTCGATCCCGAAACCCGTCAGCACCAGTTCTTTTTCGTCGGCGACGTCATCCCCATCGGTGTCTTTCAGGAAAAACACGTCGGGCGACTGCGCCACATAACAGCCTCCGTTGGCCAGTTCGATCCCGGTGGGCAGGTACAATCCATCGGCGAACACGGTGGACTTGTCCGCCACACCGTCGTTGTCCGTGTCTTCCAGGATGATGATCTTGTCGTTGGCGACTTCTCCGGGTTTCAGCTGCGGATACGCCCAAGAGCATGCGACCCAAAGCCGTCCCCTGGAATCCCAATGCATGTGGACCGGGTTGGCGAGCATCGGATCCGCCGCGAACAGGTTGGCCTGGTAGCCCTCGAGTAGCTCAAAATTTTCCAGTTCTGATGACGGGTCATGATTGTTCATCAGATCCAGATCAGCATCCTTCAGGTTCTTGATGCCGCTGGCGTCTTGGGCGGACGCCGTTGCCGTCAGGCTTGCGACGACCGTGGCAAGACACAATGCGATGCGTAGCGATCGTTTCATGGGTTCAACACGAGAGAAAGCGGTGGGGAATGACTGGCGAACAAGATGATGAGTGGGGAAAGTGGGATAGGCTTTCAGCCTGTCGATGCTGAACGGACAGGCTGGAAGCCTATCCCACGGTTCGGGTTCGTTACTATTCTTCAGCGTTCGACGCGTGCGAGTCGCCATCGGCGCGATTTCAACGCGATCCCACTTCGCAACGTTTCGTCGCGTTGGTTGGCGATTCGATTGAACTGGATCACTTCACCCGGCAGGGCTCGACCGCTGGGGGACCGTTTTCGTTCTCCGACGATGTGAACTTGATTCAGTGCCTTCCAGCTGTAGGTGAACTGCAGGTTTTTATCGTTGACGTCGGCGCGATACCGTTCCGCTTCGCGATGGGCGGGCGAACGGTCGACCGGGATGCCTTGTCCCCATGCGTCACCCGCCGCGGTTGCAACGTGCTCTCCGTCGATGGTCAATTGGTACGTGCCGGCGGGTAGATTCTGCACCACCATCGTGTCCCGATGAAAGGCCAGCGGTGATGGCAACGGCTGGTCGGTCGGCGGCGGCAAGCGGGGCGCCGTCGTCTCGGTGCCTTGAAAGGTGATTTCAAAACCATTGACTTGAGAGTCGCTGACTGCGGAGTGATTGATCGTCAACTGCGAGAGTTCGACGCCGCGTCCCTGGCCCGTTTGGGCTCGCGCGTCGATCGTGATCCGCCACGGCCGAACATCATCTGGCTGATCCGAGGCAAGAAGCTGATTGGCAAATTCATGGCTGATCGCCCAGTATCCGAATCGATTCAAGTGAATGCCATTGGTGGTCAATTTTGGACCGACCGGTTCGTCCATCAGATAAAGCGACGTTTCGAAGAGATTGACAAACGGGATTTCCGCAGCCGAGGCGACGTCGTTTGTCGCTTGCGTGTACGCCCTCAAGACATCGTTGCGCGCCTCTCGATTGGGCGTCAGTTTGCCGAGGTCTTCGCATGCGATCGGTGAGACCAGGATCAGACGCACGTCCGTTTCGCCGTTGTATTGTTTCCCGGCGTGCGAGGTGATGAAGGACTGCAAGTCTCGTCGGAACTGATCCAACGCTTCGATTCCGTCAAAGGACTCGCCCATGCCGAAGCAGGCAATGATCACATCGGTGCCGTGATCGCGGAGCGTCGATTCCTCGGACGGGAAATTCGTCGGTCGATCGCGCGCGGTCAACATGTCGCCGCCCCAACCCAGGTTGCGGATCGAGACACCTTTGGCATGCTGCAATAACGCCGTTTCCAAGTAGCCGTGAATCCGAAGCTGATCGGCGAACGTGTTGCCAACGATCGCGATGCGATCACCGGGACGTATCGGCGACTGGGCACCGGCGACCGAACAGAACAAGCCGCCCAGCAGGATTGCCACGATTGAAAGGTGTTTCATCGTTCGACTCGGGAGTTTACTTTTTGGGTTTCTTGTCGACACGCTGGATTTCCCACGTTGAAATGTCTTCATCGGCACCGGGCACGGGGCGATCGACCGCCCAGCAACAACCATTGATCAACATCCGGACAAACGCTTCCTCGGCAAAGTCACCGGGATGACCGAATGACGTTCCAAAAACCTTGCCGCCCCATTCGTTCTCCCACGCCCAGGCAACCACATCGGACTCGTGCTGTTTGACTTCGATCGTGCCGAATGATTTTTTCAGCGTTCGCACGCGCCCCTGTCCCGAACCGGTCACCAACGGAATGCACCCTTCCTCCAGTCGCGTCAGGTACAGCGTCCCCGGCGAGACCCATTTCGTCTTGGTGATGTTGGACAAGATGGGATGATCGGTCGATTTCTCGACCACGCTGATTTGCGTTTCGCTGGTCTGGTGCACCACGTACGGTGTGCCCAGAACCCGTCGGCCGAAGTCATCGTTCCATGAAAATCGCGGATGACCGGCCGGGTATTTGAACGAGTGGTTTGCCGTCCGCAAACCGATGACGGGCTTGCCGGATCGGACGTAATCTTCAATCGGTTGCCACTCCTCGTCGGGCAACTTCAGAAACCGCATGAAGAAGATTGCGAGATCCGCTTCGGCCAACGCTTCGATGCCCGGCAGCACGTTTTCGGTCTTCTTTTCTGGATTCCCCTCTCCCATCACGATCGTCGTTCGAAATCCGAAACGCTGCAGCTCCTTGGCAAAGATCGGCATCGACAACTCCGGAGAGTAGTGGAGCGTGCCGACGACGATCACCGCGTGCGGTCGCTTGACCTCGTCCGACCAGGCGGGCCCCGAAACGACGAATGAGACGACAAACATCGCGATCAGTGCGAGACATGGAATCAGCCCCGTCGTCCGACGAACTGCGTTCATCGCAAACGGTGCGGCACGGCGACCGACCGAAGGCGTCAGTGGTTTCGGTTTTAACATTCTCAAGCTCCTGGAGCGGAAATGGCGATGGAACGATTGGCACGGAAGGGTACGACGTCCTTTCCAGGTCGTCGGGACAAGTCCCTCGGACGACGGCCCGGAAAGGTACGACGTCCTTTCCAGGTCGTCGGGACGAGTCCCTCGGACGACGGCCCGGAAGGGCCGTCGTACGTGGACGGTCCTTCAAGGTTTAACACCAACGGTTGCTGACTCCCTTTCTCGTTAGGGCCGTGACTGTACCGTTGCGTCGCGCAACGACGAAAAATTCTTGGGGTTCGGTTTGGGCGGAAGCGTGGATTTCCATTCGGAAAGTTTCTCGGTCAGTTGCGTGACCACGTCCGGGTGCGATTCTTTCACGTCTCGCTCTTCGTAGGGATCGGCGACGATGTCATACAGTTCCACGTACGCAGAGGCTTCGTCGCTGATCAGTTTCCAGTTTTGGTCGACGATGCAATAGTCGACCCAGTGAAAAGAGTCGGCTTGCCCGGGCTTGCCGTTTCCCTTCATCTTCCAGAACAACGGTTGGTTGCGACCGTCGCGGACGTCACCTTGCAGTGTTTTCAGCTGGCTGATGCCATCGGGCTGGTAAGATTCGGGCAACTCGGCGCCCGCGATTTCGCAAAACGTCGGCAGCAAATCCACGGCTGAAATCATCGAACGTTGATCGACTTTGCCCGCCGCGATCTTGCCCGGCCAGCGTGCGATGAAGGGTACATTGATGCCGCCTTCGAAGAGCGACGCCTTGTAACCCTTGCGTCCGGCGGTGATCCCCTTGGCCGCCGCGATCCCGAAGCCCGCGCCCGTCGCGGTGTCGTAGCTGAGGGCCAACGATGTTCCGGGCCGGGCGCGGGCGGGCCCGTTGTCGGAACTAAAGATGACCAGCGTGTTGTCGACCAGATCCAGTCTGTCGAGCGTCTCGAGAACCTCGCCGATGCGATCGTCGGCGTGCGACAACACCGAGGCGTAGATTTCATCGTTTTCATCGAGCCCACTGTTGCGAAACCGCCAACGGTACTTCGGTATGACGTGAAACGGCGTGTGCGGTTCATGGACCCACAAGTTGATGAAGAACGGCTTGCCGGCCTGATGACTGTTCTGGATGAACTCGATCGCATGCTCGGCGTCTTCGTGCACGGGCATCTGCTCGCCGGAACAATTGAACGCTCCGTAGGCATCGTATCCATACTCGCCGGGCGACGGGGAATCGGGGATCATGTCGTTGGCCAGATGCCATTTGCCGAAATGGGCCGTCGCGTATCCGGCCTTCTGCAGCAATTTGGGCAGCGTGACCGAGTCGGTGTCCAGCCAATCGGGCATGTTGCGTTTGGCATTACTCGGCACCCAGGCGAAATGCCCGTCGATGTTGTAGCGGGCCGGAAAATGCCCCGTCATCACCGCCGTTCGGCTGGGGGAACACACGCCGCTGGCGACGGTGAACCGATGAAAATCCGTTCCCTCACGCGCCAGCCGATCGATGTTGGGAGTCTTGACATAGGGATGGCCGTGGCAACTCAGATCGCCCCAACCCCAGTCATCGGCAAAGATGAACACAATATTGGGACGCGGTGAATCAGCGGCGGCGAAGGATGTCAAAAGACACACCAACGCAAGCGCCATCAGACAAGTGGACTTCATGGTTTCGACTTGGAGGTTCGTTTGGGGAATCGTGTTGAAATGGATTGTAGTGGGTGAAGGTGGATTCGTTGTGTTTTCCACCCTCTGCCGATCGTCGCTCTGCCGATCATCGCTGCGTCAAAGGACGTCGACCTCTTTCGAGACCCAGCGCAGGTTCCGGAACTGCGGCGGCGGTCCCTTCCACTGACCGCCCACGACACGCGTCTTCCGGTCGCGGCGTTGCCCCGATTGCAATCGTTCGGTCGCCGATAATTCCAACTGCCGGATGTTTTCCCAGTCGGCCAAGGGTTCGTCCCCGCCATCGCAAAAGTCTGCCGGGGTGAGCACAACGGGTTGCCATGCATCACCGCCGTCCAATTCGACTTCGGCGGCATGGTCGTCGATCCGCACCACCAAGGTATTCTGCTGATCTGCTTTCACGTCAACGGCCAACACCGCATCCGGGGGCGCGTGATAGATGTCCGCGTTCGGTTTGTTCGTGGTGAGCGGCCATTCGTCCGGACGATAGGTAAACCATTCTTTTTGCCAGTCGCCGGCGAAGTCTTCGATCGTGGTCTGAGGTTGTTGTGTCGGCGTGACAACGGATTGTTGAAGTTGTTGCGGCGGGACGGTCCGTATCAAGGACGACAGGTTGATCGGTTCGCTGCGGTACTGGCGATAGTAATACCCGGCACCTTCGACCGGTTGGGGCAGCGTGTAGGTGACATTGGCATAGACCCACAGTGGTTTTTCTGTGCTGGAGATCGGTAGCGATCCGGTCCACGATTTCTCCTGACGTTTCGCCGCGACGTGATGCCAATAGCGATGCACCACGTCGTCTCGATCGGACGGTGTCTCGTTCGGTTTTCCGTCTTGGGTGTAATAGACGTCCACCGACTCGATCGGCAAACTTGTATCGGCGTCGATGCGGATGGTTGGGATGCCGTCGGAGGTCTGCAAGGTGAGGTTTGTCTCGGGCGTCGCAGGGAACACGAAGTTGCGTTTGAGATGTTGGTCAAACCAGAGCAGCGTGGCCGCTTCGTAGGGCGCGGTGTCTTGGTGGTTGTGGTGTGGCGAGCAGGTCACGCGCCACTGTCGGCTTTGGATCTCCCCAACCGCTTTGGGCAGATCGCCGATTCGACCATGGAAATCATTCGCCGGGCTCAGGAAGATGATCGGACACCTGATGTGTTTCAGGCTGACGTCGTCACCGAGTGTGTTGCGAAACAATTCGCTGTCGTTGTAGCGATCGCTGATTCCACCACACGAAGGAGCGGCGGCTTGGACTCGGTCGTCGATGGCGGTGAGCACCGTCAGTTTGCCGCCCATCGAGTGCCCATAGACTCCCAATCGTTCCGGGTCGACTTCCGGTTGTCGCTGCAGAAACGTCAATGCCCGTCTGGCCGCGACGGCACACAGGAACCAACCGCTGTTGCGAGGCGATTCGACGGGATCCAGCGTCCACGGAGCCGCTTTGCCGCTCGGGAATTGATTCCCCGCATTGCGTGAAGGGGCGTGATAGCCATCGACGGCGCCCCAGTCCGTCGTCGGTTTGTAATCGGGTGCGTCGGTTTTCTGATCCCAAAACAATTTGACTTGATCGGGGCCGACCCGGTACTCGGGCGCGGAGATTCGCCCCGCCCAAGCGATCGACACCGTCGCGTAGCCGCGTTTGGCATTGGTCAAACAGGCTTTGTAGTCGGCGTATTGTCCGCCGCCATGGATCTGCACCAGGCCGGGCACGCCGGAGGCGCCTTGGGGAAATCCGTACACGGCGGCCAGCGTCGCTTTCTGGCCCTTGAAGATGCCGATTCGAAAACGCACGACTCGCAACACAACGCCGTCCTCTTCCCATTGGTGAAGCAGTTCAACGTCCAAGGGTTCATCGCGCGGATCAAACCCCGACCACATCTGGTCAAGGTTCTCGGGCGCCTGATTGTTCTGCAACGCGGGCAGCGTGTCGGGGGCTTCCGCCGACACTGCACCACTGGCGGCGATGGAGAGCAGCAGCGTCAGGAGAACGTTGCAACCCAGAAGGGGCGAGACGCGGAGCATGGGGCGGGACCGGTGCCGGAGGGGACAACGAGGATTGGGGGAGATCCTCGATTGGGGAGTTCAACCACACAACATCTTTCAGTCGCGGGGGAAAGTCAATCAATTGCTGCGTCGGACGGGGAAGGATTTGCGACACGGGCATGTCGGCGGTCAATCGGCGGCGAATGACTCAGCGGAACCCTCAATCAGCAGATGGGTTTGTCCGGCGTCCAGGCCACCAAACGATTCGACGCTTCCGCTCGGCCACGTCACGGTCACGTCTTCAACGCGCTCACTCGATCCGATCCCGGCCTTCAAGATCCGCTCGTTGCTGCCCATGTAACCGTCGCCGGAGAGCAACCAGACCCGACGTCGGCGCCCCTCTGCGATGAATTGCACGATCGCCCCGATCGCATCGCGAGCGCTCGCCGTGCCGATGCAGCGGATGCCGATTCGGCGGTTGTCGGTCTCCGTCCGATTGGCGAGCAAAACAGGTGGAGCGTCCTGATGCGTGACGATCAGATCGTCCGCCAAGTCGGCATCGACGTCGATTTTCCAGAGCGCGCGTCCGATGTGGTTGGTCGCCAGGTACGGGGATTGATCTGACAGTTCGACAGGCTGGAAGATTCCGTTTGTTGATCGCCGCATCAGCTGAAAGGGCTGTTCCAGCGGCGGTTGGTCCGGTCCGAAATCGCCGATGTGTCCGTTCGTGATCGCCAGTTCGTCGATACCGTCCGCGTCCATGTCGATGGCCTGTGCGCCGAAACCGACGGTCATCAGCGTCGGTTCGATCAACTTCTGGCGGGCGGTGCTGTCGACCCACAATCCCGCGGCTTGCTGTTCGTAATAGATGTTGTACTCGCGCGCAAATCCGGTGACGTACAAATCCAGATCCGAGTCACCGTCAAAATCTCCGCACGCAATCCCCATGGATGCTTGCGCCAATGATTGGCCATCGACCGCGATGCCGCGCGGCACCGCCAATTCGGCGAGTCCCCCAGGGTTGATCTCAAGCAGATGATTGGCCGACATGTCATTGGCGATGAAAGCGGATTGCGAACCATCGGTCAATTGTCCGGCCAGAATCCCCAGCCCCCGACCGGGCGAAATTCGCTTCAGCGGATCAACGAACGACGGCTCAAATCCGCCCCTGCCGTCGCCCAACCACACTTGATCCCGGTCGGCGGGGAATTTTGCCGGATGGCACGGAGCGGGGCCTTCGTCGGTTCGACAGGGTTGGTCCACATCCGAGGTGAGATCACAGTAGTTGACCGCGATCAAATCGGTGATGCCGTCGCGATCCAGGTCGACAAACGCCCCGCTGGTCGTCCACTGATGGGCCGTCGTGTGCAGCGATCGGGTGTCGTCGGAAAACGTACCGTCGCCGTTGTTTCGTAGCAGCCGATTTCGTCCAACGTTGGCGAAGAAGATGTCAGCAAATCCGTCTTCGTTGTAATCACCGATCGCAACCCCTTGGCCAAAATTTTGACTCGAGCAACCGCACGCGACAGTGACGTCGGCAAACTGTCCGTCAAGATTTCGCAGCATCGACGTCCGGGAGGAGTTTGGTGTGGGCGTTTCGCCGGAAGCGGAAAAGGTCAGATCCGAGCGCCCGTCTAAATCGAAATCCAACGTTCCGCCGCCGCTGCCCATCGAATGGACCAAACCGGATGCGATGTCATGGTACTCAATGGCCGGCAAGACAAGCCGGCGCGAGCGAGTTTCATCGACATAGCGAAGCGGGACCGCGCTGCCGAGAAGGCCGCGGTGATTGCTCGATGGAACCGGCTCAATTGTGCGGTCAATGTCGGTGACCGGGTTGCCGGCGATTTCATCCAAGGGGTCCCAATCGGGCAGCGATTGCCAAGCTCGATTTTGCCGCAAGTCGGCGACGATCGACCGGCGAAGCGCGTCGAGGGAAGGATCCGTTTCACCGGGCAGTGTGGTGGCGATCGCCGACCAGGCTTCGGCTTCCCAGTCCCTGCCCAGACGACTCAAGGCACGGGCGACGTCGGCTGCGGCTCGCTGACTGCGTTCCCCGCTGCCGCCGAAGCGTTGCAAGTGCATGCGAAGATCGAACAGATGTCGGGCCCGTCGATCAGCTCTCTGAATGATTTGCTCAGCCGCGTCCTCGTCGAGGACCTTGCCCGGATCCGCCCGTGATTGTAGTTGGCGTATCGATTGGCTGATCTGCGTCCAGGCAACCGCCATGTTGGGGCCGAGACGCGCCGCTTCGGCGTAACAGGAAAGCGCCGCGCTAAAATCATCCAAATGAAAGTGACGGTCTCCCAGAGCGATCCAGAAATCGGCTTGGTCGCGACAGTGCGGCAAGGCGGCGGTCAACCAGTCTTCGAACGCTTCGTCGGAGGCCTGTTGAATGCCCGGCATCCGACCGAGCATCGCGTGCGCGGGGGCAAAGTCACCGTGGTGCCGAATGATCTCTCGGAGCACCGATTCGGCGGCGGAGAATTGACGTCCGTCCCGCATCGATTGCGCCAGCCCCAGCCGAAGCCGATGGTCGTTCGGGTTGCGCTCGATCAACGCTTCAATCGCTTCGGCGGTGAACAGTCGTTGTGACGTGTCGGTGCATGTGAGCAACACCGGGACGTCGAACGTGCGCTGCCGGATGATCGCTTCATAGTGTTCCTGCATCAAGTCGGTTCGACCGACTTCGCCGAGCAGCCCGAACAGCATGCGACGCAACGCATGGCGATCCGGTTCGGCCTCCACCGCCTGGGACAACAGTTCGATGGCGGGGTACGCTTCACCGACTTCCAGAAATGCCCGCACCGCCATCTCGACTCGCGATGCCGGATTGAACCCCGCGGCGCGAGTCGCTCGGGCCAGCAGTTCGGCGGCTTCGCGTCGGTCTCCCGCCGCGGCGGTGGCGCGGGCGGCAGCGGTTAAAACGCCGGGGTCATCTGGCGACACGATCAGCGCGTCGCGGGCCAACCGCTGGGCGTCTTCGATTCTGGATTCACGAAGGGCGGCATCCACGGAATCGTTTTGCGGATCGCGCGCGACGACTTCGACCGCAGGCGGTTGGCGACTTTCGGTGCATCCGACGGCGATTGCCAGCAGGGCACCCAATGCGAGTGATCGTTGTGATTTCAATTCACCGGGGCTCCACGGGTGTGCGCGGTTTGTGAGCGGCAAGGCGTAAGCCCAATACCGCTAAATCGAGAAGGGAACATGAATCACCCAGGCTCCCCTCTCCCCCGATTCCTGGCGAGCCTAAGCGAGTCAGGAATCGGGGGAGAGGGGCTGGGGGTGAGGGGGATAAGTGGGAATTTATACTGTGCGCCGTTGCTGGATTGCGGCGACGATATGCTCTCGAACCCCGGTTGGACATGGCGACACAGCAGAAATCAGCAGAGTATCGCCCCATCGGATACTCACGTCCAAACTTTTCTCCGGCGCAACCACGATTGCTCATCATCTGCTAAACCGAGTTTTCGAATTCATTCGCTCGGCCGCGCTGATCACGAACAAACTCGGTGACCTTGTGATTGCATCGTCGTTTCGTCATGTGGATTCCCCCTCACCCCCAGCCCCTCTCCCCCAAACAAGCCTCTCGTCATTGCAACATATTGGCATTCTAAAATCACTCGGTGCCCATGATCAATCAGAATCAACGAAGAGGCTTGTTCGGGGGAGAGGGGAGCCATTTTGGGGTAAGTCGAATCTCGATTTAGCGGTATTGGGCGCAAGCCCTCCGGTCGTTCCATGTGTTTCCGAACCGAAACCGGACGGCTCCCGGGCTGTCGTTTTTGTGAGCCGCGCGCCGCGTAAGCGGCCGGGCACTGCGACGCTGCCCGAGGCCTTACGGCCAGCGGCTCACCATTGACTCAGCAGATCCCGACTCAATCGACAGCCCGCTCGCGCCGTTCCGCTAACATCTTTCACTTATCGCGCCCGCAACTCTTGGAACGCCGTGTTTTCCGCTCGGTCGGTCACCGGCTGGACACTCCAAATGATCCAGCGAAATTTTCCCAGGAAGTGTCCCGGCTTGGATTGCAACGCAACGGCATTGAACACTTCGTGCGACGCTCGACGGGTATCGATCGATGTCAGCGGTGTGAACTTGGATCGGTCGGCGACGTCCCACCCCGGATCCGTTGACGAATCGCTTCCGTAGAGCGTCAGTTTTTGCGGGCCGCGGACCCCATTGAAGTTCGTCGACCAGCTGGTGATCGAAGAAACGTTTTTCGATTCGCCCAGGTCCAAGCGATAGCCCCCGGTGGTCACGCCGTTGGCGAAAACCGGGCCGTAGCTCTGTTGCAGCTTGCCATCGATCAGCGTCGCCGGCGGCGCGTCACGCGTCGACGGGTTGGCGTCGACCTTGCCGGTCGGTTTTCCTGTCGGCGCGAGCGTCGCAAAGTCTTCGGCCGTCCCCGCGGATTCGAAAACGATGCGGGGTGCGTTTGGAAGCGATAATTCCATCGGCTGCTGGTTTCGAATCACTTTCACCTTCAACGCTGCGTCGCCGGCTTGCTGGTACGCCGAGAGTAAATCAGAGACCCGTTTGACCGGCGTTGCGTTGACGCCTTGGATCAAGTCTCCATCGCTCAGGCCTGCGCTGGCGGCGTCGCTGTTGGGATCGATTTCTGAAATCGCGACACCGCCGTCTTCTTGGGACACTCCATAGGCCGAGAAATCGGAACCTTTCAGGTCGACCACCCGGGCCCCCAACCAATACGTCGGCTGCGGTGTGACGACGCGGCGGCGATCGGATCGGGGCTTCGCCAATTCTTGCTTCACCTCCAACGCCGGGATCTCGGGTGTTGCGGCGATCTGCTTGAGCGAGGGTTTCTTGACGCCGAATTGATCCATGGCAAAATTTTCGAAACCGATGTCAAAGGCCGGCGACTCGGGGCGGACACGGAAATCGCCGCCCGCCGGATCGATGAACAAGGGGTCGGCGACGATGGAGTGGCGGTCCCATCCGAAGTCGGCGTAACGATCGTTCATTCCCGGCGTGCTGGCGAAATAGAGATTTGAATCGACCCGTTTTCCTCTGGCGGTCTCCGTCGGGGCGCGGACGCCTTTTGGTGCGGCCATGAAGATGTTGCTGAACACTTCATCGCCGCTGTTGTTGTACCAAACGTGTGGGTGCAGACCGTTGTTGACGGTGATGTTGTTCCAGGCCCGACGTCGAAAGCCTTCACGAAACTTCAAGCCTCCCGAAAGCATCAGGTTGTTGTAAATGTCGTAGTTGGACGAGCCGTCGTCCAGGTCGATGTCCCAGCCATGGTCGCAGCGCCAGCGGCTGTCGCGAATCACCGTGGTCTCGACGGCGTCCAAGAACGGGAACTGCGGCTCCTGGTCGATGATTTTCTGACTGGCGCTGCGGTCGCTGCTCCAGTAGCGGTCTCGCCCCCAGGAGTTGAAGGAGCCGTGGTCGTGAGTCTCTTGCACGGTATCGAAGACATCGCAGCGTTCGATCAGGTGGCCCCCCCAGGCACCGTCGCCGATGTTGATGCCCGCGCGGGCGCAATCATAAATCGAACAATCGCGAACCGTGATGCCTTGTGCCATCGTGATTTGGACTCCGGCCGGTTGGCGTTCGACTCGGCCGATTCCATGTATCAAACAGTCTTCGACCACGCAGTCGGCCGGGTACCGATTCGACTTCGGCCCCGGAGTGCGATCGACCTTGACCAGATCGTTTTTCTGGCGGTATTCAAAGAGCGGATCACGAACGGCATCGGGATCCCCGACAAAGCAAACACCGCTGGCGCCGCAGTCGTGAATGTGGCAACCCTTGACGACCACACGGCGGTTGTAATCGCTGACGAAGATCGCGTTGCCGCCGACCTGATCAAATTCGAAATCCAACAGCCTGATGTCCTCGCTGCCGGAGAGCAAAACGGCGCCGCCGCGATAGATCGTCCAATCCGAACGCAGCATCGGTTCTTTCGTTTCCATGAAGGTCCGCGCGGCATGGCGAACGACAAAACCCTGCAGGGTAATGAATCGCACGGGGGCATCGGCGGACCCGTTGAATTCGATCAGGTGTCGCAGTCGCACCACTTCGATTTTCGCTCGGCCCAGGTCCACGCCTTGGGGAGGCATGAAGTACAAGCGGTTCGTGTCCGCGTCGTGATACCATTCGCCGGGCGCGTCCAATTCTTCGAAGATGTTTTCGACCATGCGAAAGTCTTTGTGCATGCCCATTTGACGGTTGTTTTGCCAGCCGCCTTCATAGGTCACGTCGCCATCGGAGTTTTTGCCGGTGATCCGATAGTGGTAGCCTCCCCAGCGAGCGCGATGCATGGCGTGAATGAACCCGCCGGTGGGATCGGCCCAGCCGCTGGCGCGTTGTTTGGAGAACGCATCGGCGGCGAAGCCTTGATAGGCTGCGGTCTTTTGGCTGGCGTCATAATTCGGATAGCGAGCCATCCGTTGTTGGCGTCCCGCCAGAAACAGCTGGTCGATCGCCAAACCCGAAGGGGTCTTGGAGACAAAGATTCCATCGCGGAAGGGTGTCCATTGCAGGTCGAGCTTGGTCCCGCCGCTGAGCACGGCTTTCCCTTCGTTTTCCGCGCGGTAGAGGACCGGTCGATCGGGGGCACCGGAGTCGGCGGCGGTGAACGTTAACGTCTCGGGCAGATAATAAACGCCGTCGGCGACGGAGACCGTCACGGGGGCGGTGCCGGCTGATTGCCGGGCGAGAGACTGCGCCCGACCGAGCGTCGCCACCGGGGCAGCGGCCGAGCCGTCATTGGCATCGTCGCCCGCGGGGCTGACGAAGATGTCGCGGGCATGTAAGGAGGCAATGCTTGCGCCGAAGCAGATCAGAATCAACAAGGATCGAAGCATGGGAACTCGTCGTGAACGGGGCATCGGAAGGAAGGGTGGCAACCGTCGGCGAAACGCCCTAACGGCTTTTTGACGAAACTGCCGGTGTTTGGAGAAGATCGCCATTGGCTTGTTGTTGCGATCGAAATTCACCGGGCGATTCCCCGGTCTCGCGTTTGAAAACGGCCCCCAAGCATTCTTTATGACTGTAGCCCGTTTTCGCCGCGATTTGCTCCAGCGTCATGTCCGTTTCTAACAACAACTGCTTCACGCGTTCCAGCTGGGTAAGCGTGATCTGCTGGTGTGGTGTGCGCCCCAAAACTTCCCGGAACCTCCGCTCCAGCTGTCGGCGGGAAAGGGACGTGAACTCGGCGACATCGCCCACATTGATTCCGGAACAGGCGTTTTGTCGAATGAATCGGCACACCCGGGCGATCTCGACATCGTCGACCGCCACGACCTTTGTCGAAAGGCGTTCGGAGACCGAAATCGGCGGCACGTACTCGATCTCATTTTCTGGCAGCAAGCCATTCATCATCTGTTGCAAAATTTCGGCGGCCCGATAACCGACCTGTTCCGCATTGGGGCGGACACTCGACAGCGGAGGGTCACACAACAAACAGAGGGCATCGTCGTCATCGACGCCGATCACGCCCAGGTCATCGGGGACGGCGATGCTGGACAGCCGACAGGCGTTGAGCACCTGTTGTCCGCGAATGTCATTGCAAACAAACAGGCCGGTCGGTCGCGAAAGCGTCGACAACCACTTTGCCAGCGATTCCAATTCCAGCACGCCCGCCTCCTCCAACTGCGTCAACGTCGTGCCGGGGACACCGGGGGACTGGTAGATATCAAAGGGACAATTCGCGGCATCGACCAACTGTTGAAACGCGGCCAGTCGGGCATCGGAATAGGTGGCAAACCGAAAGCCACAGAATGCGAATCGGCGGAACCCGCGGTCCCACAGATGCGAGAACGCCATTTCGGCGACGCGCTGGTTATCCGTTTCGACTTGCGGCACGCCGGTGAATTTTCGGTTGCAGCGGACATCGATGATCGGCACCCGCAATTGACGCAACGGTTCAATCGTGTGCCAGTCCACACGGGCAATCACGCCGTCAATCCGCGAGCTGAAAATCCAATCCGGAATCGCGGAATCCAGCGTCATCTCCTGATGCAGCAGCGACCATTCCACGCGTGTTCGCGAAAACAACGCGACTCCGCGAAGCAATTCACGCCCGTAGGCGCGTGACGCTTCGACAAGGAGTGCGATTCGGGGACGTTTGGATTGATTCACCGCTGCTACCTGTTGCATGCCACCGGCGCAAGTCAAGAACGGCTGCTCGCGCGTCGCAAATCATTTACGCCGACGACAAGGCCTTGCGAACATCGGTGGATTCGGCAGGCTACCAGAAACACCTGCGAGTCGCAAATTTCCTGGTCCCAACGGCTGCTCTGGCTGCCCGACCTCGATTCCGGTCGAGGCAGCCGAGACAGCGGAGTCTCCACGCTATCGTCCCCCGTCCCCATTGGGACTAAGGATTCGCCATTGTCCCTGCCCAAACAGAACGGAGAGTCAACTCAACGGAGGGGGGTGATTGATGTGTCGCCAACACGGCGGATGCGGCGCGAAGGAGGCCACGTCTACAAAGAAAAATTGAAAAAGAAAGCGGAAAATCACGCCACCCGGATGCCGCAGTGACGCAGATTCCGGGGCATTGACGCAAATGATTCGCCCGCCGACGCAAAATCGCATTCCTTCCCTCGCGTCACAGCGGGTAGGGTAAGACCATACCTCGTTCTTTTCCTTTTCCTTTTTCTACAGGTTTTCGACATGACGAAAGCGCGCAAAGCAGGTTTTACACTCGTCGAACTGCTGGTGGTGATTGCCATCATCGGCATCTTGGTCGGGTTGCTACTGCCGGCGGTCCAGGCGGCCCGTGAAGCGGCTCGACGGATGAGTTGCAGCAACAATTTCAAGCAGATCGGGTTGGCGATCCACAACTACCATTCCACCTACAAACGCATCCCGGCACACGGGGTTGGCACGACCTCGTTCCCCAGCGCCGGCAACGCTTGGTGGGCCGCCAACACGTTGGCGAACAACCGTCGACTGAGCGTGCTGGTCGGCATCCTGCCGTTCATCGAGCAGCAATCGATTTGGGACATCGTCAGCAACCCCAACGATTTTGACAAGGACGGCGTGATCGATTTTCAATCGATGGGGCCGACGCCCGATCAGATCGATTACCAACCATGGACGATGGAGATTCCGGGTTATCGTTGCCCAAGTGATCCCGGCGTCGGACTCCCCGCCTTGGGACGCGCCAACTATGCGGCATGCTTGGGCGACAGCACGTGGCAAACCATGGTCGGTCCGTGGGACGGAGACTTGGAAGAGCCTGTGGCGAGCGTCCGATTCCAGCGTGCCCAGGCGGGCCACCGCGGCTTCTTCAAGCCGCGCGATGCACGCGGTCGGTTTCGTGACGTGCTCGATGGCCTGTCCAACACCATCGCGATGGGTGAAATCGGAACCTATCTCGGTGACAACGACGCTCGGATGGTGTTGCCCAATGATGGCAGTTCACTGGGAAACAACAACGGTTCGATGAACACCATCCGCGATAATCCAGGTGCCTGTGATGACTTTGTCGATCCCGATCGGCCCCGGTTTTGGCTCAACGGTGGTTCGCGGACCACGCGTGCACGAGGTTTTCGCTGGGCGGACTTCAAACAGATTTTCACCGGATGCTTCACGATCCTGCCTCCCAACGGCGTCTATTGTTCGCGGCACAACGGCGACGACTTGACCGGGACCGCCCCGATGTCCAGTCGGCACCAAGGTGGTGTCCACGTCTTGATGGGCGACGGAGCCGTCATCTTCATGAGCGACTCGGTCGAGGCCGGCAGTCGCAACCAAGGCGACGTTTGGATCAACGGCACCGGCATCAGAGCCCCCGGAAGTCCCAGCCCGCACGGGCTTTGGGGAGCCTTGGGCACACGTGCGGCGAACGAAACGATCCAGGAACAACTGAATCAGTAGCGCTCGCCCACGCCTGGACAGTTGGTCGGTTGAAGCCCGCATGCCATGACGAGGAGCCACGCAGCGTTTCTCGCCAACGCGTCGGGCAAACATGATCGCGTTGAACTGGGGTTGTCGACTCCATCGACAACCCCTTGTGGGAACGCGATGAAGCATTTTCCCGATGTGTTTCTTGTGGTTTTAGCGGCAGGGCGCGAGCCCTCCGGTTCTTCATCTTTGCCAGAACACCGGAGGGCTCGCGCCCTACCGCTATCAAATGCTTCACAGCGTTGCCCTTGCGGGAAGGCGATGCACTTTGCGATCGCCTTCCTCTTTTTTTGATTCTTTCTTTCCGTCAATCAAAACCAGTTTGAAAGCCACGATGAAAATCCGATCTCTCTTGTTCCTCGTCGCAGCCACCGTTTGTGGCGCCGTTTCCTTCAGCGGATGCTCCGGAAACCAGCCGACGTCCGTCACCGAAGATGCCGATCAAGCCGCCATCGATGCGTACAAGGAAATGGAAGCGAAGCTGGAGGCAGAAACCATGGGGCAAATGGAAGGCGACGACCTCCAATAGCAACCGGCATCTCCCTCGCACGTCGCTCTCCACAATCCGGAGAGCGACCGCGGGGGAACCCGCCGTTCCCACCGCACCGGGACCGCTCGCGGGCGTTCCGCTAACAACGCGCGCGGCAGCAATGGCCGAGACGTTTATGGGCGAGTGTACCAAGACGCCCGCGAGAACGACTCCGACGCGGGTTGGGACGATATGATGGTCTCCCGTCACTTTGACAAAACGACCATGACAAGAAATGAATTCGATGAAACAGAGACGTACCGTCCCGTTGAGACAGATCCAGGCATTTGTGGTGTGGATCGTGGTGGCGTTTTCAGCCGGCGTCCAAGCGGCTGAGAAGCCGAACGTTGTCCTGATCCTTGCCGATGACTTGGGCTACGGCGATTTGGGGTGTTACGGTCACCCGGTTGCCAAGACGCCGAACATTGATGCCTTGGCAAAGCAAGGCGTTCGCTTTACCCAGCACTATTCCAATGGGCCCGAGTGCAGTCCGACTCGCACGGCGTTGTTGACCGGGCGTTACCAACAGCGTGTGGGCGGTCTGGAATGTGCGATCGGAACCGGGAATGTCGGGCGCTACGACGACGCGATCCGCTTGGCCGAACAACATGACCTGGGGCTTCCGGTCGCAGATGCGGTGTTGCCGTCGCTGCTCAAGTCGGCCGGCTACCGCTGCGGAATTTTTGGCAAGTGGCACTTGGGGTACGAGCCTAAATTCAATCCGATGCAATACGGTTGGGACGAGTTCGTCGGCTACCTGGGCGGCAACGTCCACTACTTCAACCATCGTGAAACGAGCGACTTGCACGTTCTGTTTCGCGGTCGGCAGCCGATCAAACGCGAAGGCTACATGACGCACTTGATCACCGATGACGGCATCGATTTTATCAAGCGTCACAAGGACCAGCCGTTTTTTGCCTACGTCTCGCATGAATGCCCGCACTTTCCCTACCAAGGCCCCGGCGACAAAGACAAGGTCGTCACAGAGGAGAATTGGATGGCGTTTGATCCACCGGCGTACATCGCGATGCTGGAGGATCTCGATGCGGAAGTCGGCAGGATTCTGAAGACGCTGGAGGATTCGGGGGTCGCCGACAACACCATTGTCCTGTTCGTCTCCGACAACGGAGGATTCGCCGGTGCGGGGAACATGGGACCGCTTCGCGGCAGCAAGGGCACGACGTACGAAGGCGGGATCCGCGTGCCGTTGATCGTCCGCTGGCCGAATCGAATTGCCCCCGGGACGGTCAGCAGTCAAGTTTGCGTCACGTTTGATTTGACGCGATCGATTCTGACGCTGGCGGGTGCCGATGTGTCGGGCCGCAAGCTGGAGGGAATCGATATCCTGTCGCATGTTGCCGATCAGCGAGAGGACATTCCACGCACGCTGTTTTGGCGCGGCCGCCGCCGCAACAGGACTTGGACTGCGGTGCGGAACGGCGATCTGAAATTGGTCCGCAAGCGCGAGGGCACGGACACGACCCAATGGATGTATAATTTAGCCAGTGATGTTGGTGAAACCGACGACCTTGCATCGTCACGCCCCCAAGCGTTTGAGCAGCTGGAGCGATTGATCCAGTGGTGGGAAGGGGACGTGCAGCCGCGTCGTTAACCAGAGGAAGTGACATGCATTGGGTCTGGACGACGATCATCATCGCGGTGATTGTGCTGGCGTGGGTCGCGTACGATGTCCTGCAAAAGAAACACGCGATTCTGCACAATTTCCCGATCATCGGCCATTTTCGATACTGGCTGGAAGCGATCGGCCCCGAGTTGCGGCAATACATCGTCACCAACAACGATGAAGAACGCCCCTTCAGCCGGGACCAGCGGCGCTGGGTGTATGCGTCGTCCAAAAAGGACAACAACTATTTTGGTTTCGGGACGGACAATGAATTGGAATCGTCCCCGAACTATTTGATCATTCGCCACAGTGCGTTTCCGCTCAGCGATCCGCTGCCGGGCGAAGACGACTTTGACCCGAATCATTCCGCGGCGTGCAAGAAAGTGATGGGTGCGACGCAGGGCCGCGCCAAAGCGTTTCGGCCGGATTCGATCGTCAACATTTCGGCGATGAGTTTCGGATCGCTCAGCGCCCCGGCCATCGAGGCGCTCAACCGGGGCGCGGCGCTCGCCGGATGCTTGCACAACACCGGCGAAGGCGGCGTGTCGCCCTATCACGGCAAAGGCGGCGAGCTGATTTGGCAGATCGGCACCGGTTACTTCGGCTGTCGAACCGCTGACGGACGATTCGACATCGCACAGTTCCGCGATGTCGTTCAGTCGCATCCGATTCGCGCGATCGAAATCAAGCTTAGCCAGGGCGCCAAGCCGGGCCGTGGCGGGTTGCTGCCGGCGGCAAAGATTTCTCCCGAGATCTCAAGGATCCGGGGCGTACCGATGGGCAAGGATTGCGCCAGTCCGGCGTCGCACCGTGAGTTCAGCGGCGTCGACTCGATGCTCGACTTTGTCGAACGACTCGCCCAGGAAAGCGGTTTGCCGGTCGGCATCAAGTCGGCCGTCGGGCAAATGGATTTCTGGTACGACTTGGCCGGCCAGATTCACGAGACCGGTCGCAGCGTGGACTTTGTCACCATCGACGGGGGCGAAGGCGGGACGGGCGCGGCGCCCCTGGTCTTTTCCGACCATGTCGCCATGCCCTTTAAACTGGGGATGAGTTCGGTGTATCGCATCTTTCGAGACGCCGAATTGCATGAAAACATCGTCTTCATCGGATCCGGTAAGCTCGGCTTTCCGCACAGCGCGTTGCTGGCCTTCGGATTGGGGTGTGACATGATCAACGTCGGCCGTGAAGCCATGTTGTCGATCGGATGCATCCAGGCACAACGCTGTCACACCGGGCACTGTCCGGCCGGCATCGCCACCCAGAATCGATGGCTGATGGGAGGGCTGGATCCGACCGACAAGTCGCATCGGTTTGCCAACTACGTCGTGACACTGCGAAAGGAACTGTTACAGCTCGGTCGGGCATGCGGCGTGCCGCATCCCTGCGACGTGGAGTTGAAGCATTTTGACATCCTGTCCGATGCGTTCGGTACCACGTCGGCCAAGGAACTGTTCGGATACCGTTGGGCGTCGAACGCCTAGTGCTTTGTCAGCTTTCAGTTTTCGAGCCTGCGTTTGTCGAGCGGAAAAGGGGTCAGGTACCAAAAACCAAATGGCCCGCAGGGTGCTTCGCATTTTTGGTACCTGACCCCTATTCCGCGGTACCCTAAGTATCAAAGTTGACGAAGCACTATTTGCTACGCGGCGCGTCGTGGCCGGGCCGGGACGATGTGTTCGCCAAGCGTGTCGATTTCCAAACGCAACAACGCCGCGGTGACCTCGTCGGCAGACGGACGGTTTTCCGGCGCCGCGTCGACCATGCACTCGACCAACTCACACGCCGGGCTGAGGACTTGCTCGTTGGTCGTTTCCACCCGCGCCAGCCATTCCCACAGCATGCGTCCGGCGGCAAAGATGTCGCTCGCCGGGCTTCCCGCGGACGCGTTGACGAGCAGCTCGGGTGCGGCGTATTGCCGAGTGCCGCGAAACGGTGCCGACTGGTCGAGTGTGCCCCGATGGGCAAATGCCAGATCGATCAGCGTCACGTGCCCATTGCTGCCCACGATCACGTTGTCGGGTTTGACGTCGCCGTGAGTCCAACCGGCGGCGTGGATCGCGCCGAGCCCCTGGCAAATCTGTCGGATCAGCCAGAGCGCGACTGGCAGGGGTTTTCGTGGACCGCTGGATAGATGCCATTTCATCGTCCGCCCGTCCAACAGCGGCATCGTCAAGTAAGGCCACGCTCCCGACACGTCGCCGTCGAGGATCGGGACCACGTTGGGATGCCGGATCTGGGCTCCGGCGGTCAGGGAACCCGTGATTCCATCGCGATCTTCGGGCCTCATCGCCACCTTCATGGCATAGTCCCAGCGCGGGCTACCGGCGGCATCGACCGGTTGGGCGAAGCTGACGCAAAACGCCGCATTGGCACACAAACTTGAGCCCAGTCGCCAAATTCCCAATTGTTCAGGCAGCTTTGATTCCATTTCGCCATCGATCGGATGATCGCGCCAAGGGTCGTAAAAGAAAGGCCGACTAGGAACATCGACCAATCCGTCGCGGCTCTGTCGAACCGATGAACCAATCGGCAAAGTCGACGTGGTTTAACCTGCGGGGACCAAGCTGTGAAGCATTTTTAGCGGTCGGGCGCGAGCGGGCTGTCGTTTTTGTGAGCCGCGCGCCGCGTAAGCGGCCGGGCACTGCGACTCTGCCCGAGGCCTTACGGCCAGCGGCTCACCATTGACTCAGCAGATCCCGACTCAATCGACAGCCCGCGAGCCCTCCGGTGTTTCGGCAACGATGGGCAAGCCGGAGGGCTCGCGCCCTGCCGCTGACGCCTTAAGAACCCCGGGGAAAAAATGATTCACAGCGTTGCCGCGGGGAGCGCAAAACGCTCCAAATCGCACGATTTCGGAAACGCTGGCCGTTCGTGTAAACTGGTGGGGCCGATTTGACGGTCCCACCTTTTCCCCTGCACTTCCAGCCCCTGGTCTCTCGCCATGAATCGACATCGTCCCAATCCGCGGGTCGTCGGTCGCCGATCCATTTTGCAGGCCGCGGGGATTTCCATCGCTCTGCCGGCATTCGATTCGCTTCGCAGCCGGGCGACCGCGGGCGAATCGGATTCCCCGTCGACGAAGTCTGCCGAATCGTCACAGCCGCCGCGTCGCATGGTCTGTATCGGCAACATGTTGGGCTTTTACCCCGAGGCGTTTTGGCCCGGCAAGCCCTCGGCGGACGGAACAACGACCGTCCGTGACGACGCGTCGTCGCTGTCGACGACACTCGCCTCGCTGGCCGAACACTCCGGTGATTTCACCGTGATCGGCGGGTTGGACCATGGGCTCAAGGGCGGCCATTTTGCGATCCACGCGTTCCTGTCCGGCGTTCGCAGTGTGGACGCAAAATCGATGCCCGACGGGAACATCACGCTGGACCAGTTCGCCGCCGAAACGATCGCCGGCCGCACCCGGTTTGCCTCCTTGACCGTCGGCAGCGATTCGGGAATCCACGGCGGATGCCAACTGTCATGGAGCCGCTCGGGCACCCGGGTCCCACCGATCACGGGGCCGCGGGAATTGTTCGAAAAACTGTTTGTCGGAGTCAAACCGGCCGACAAACAGCGCGCCGCGGATCGGTTTCGCATGCAGGAATCGATCCTCGATGCGGTCAACGGGGACGCCAAGACGATTTCAAAACAACTCAATCGACGCGACGCCCAAAAGCTGGACGAATACCTGACGTCGATTCGCGACGTCGAAAAACGATTGGGCAATCGCAAACAGTGGATCGACATCGAAAAACCTCCCGCCCCCTTTGCTGCACCGGCCAACACGAACATGGTCGACGATCTGCCGATGTTGTACGAGCTGATCGCGCTGGCCTTGCAAACCGATTCGACTCGGATCGCCACGTTGGAACTCGGCGGCGACTTCGAAGCCCGTGATTTCGGTTTCAAAAGCGGTTATCACTCGCTTTCGCACCACGGCCAACGCAAGGAATCGATCGACGCGTTGAAGAAGATTGAATCGTACCAGGTCGAACAGTTTTCTCGCTTCCTGACCAAGCTGCGTGAGACCGAGAGCGGCGATTCCAATCTGCTGGAAACCACGTCGGTGTTGTTCGGCAGCGGGATGGGGAACGCGAACTCGCACACCAACACGAACTTGCCGATCGTCGTCGCCGGCGGAGGGCTGCGGCATCGGGGCACGATGTGGTTTGATTCGTCGAATCCACACCGTCCCCCGTTGACCAACCTGTACCTGACCTTGCTGCATCGGTTCGGGATTCCGGCAGAACGTTTCTCGACCAGCACCGGCACGCTTTCGGGTTTGGAGTTGGCGTGATGCGTCTTTCCATTATGGCGCGCGCCCTCTGCGTCGGGTTTGCACTGTCGGGCGGATTGACGCAACCGCAGAGCCAGGCCGAAGATGCGATCGCGTTTTTGGAAACCTACTGCGTCGATTGCCACAATGCCGACGATGCCGGTGGTGAGCGTGAATTTGATGCGCTCGACTTGTCGTCGACCGATCACGACACGCAAATCATCGTGCAGGAGATCATCGACCAGTTGACGCTCGGCGACATGCCGCCCGAGGACGCGGAGCAGCCGACACGTGGTGAGCGTCTGGCGGCGATCGATTCGCTGACCGCGTCGCTGCAGCAGCTGCGCAACCAGTCGTCCAGCACCGGCGGTCAAACGGTGCTGCGTCGGTTGACCCGTCGCGAGTACCTGGCCACCGTCAGCGATCTGTTCCAGATGGACATGTCGATGTTCGATCCCAGTGATCGGTTTCCGCGGGACAACACCGTCGAACACCTCGACAACGTCGGCGACGCCCTGGTGACCTCGGGACACCTGTTGGAACAATACCTGGACGCGGCCGATGCGATCGTCGAAAAAGCGCTCGCCAACCGCACGCAACCCGACGAAAAAAGTTGGCACTTCGACGACCATTTTCGTCAGCAACCCGAGCTGGATGGGGCTCACCGGGCGGCTTTTAACTTTCGCTATCTGTGTTTGTACGACAGCCCGCTGGCGGATCGCCCCGAGGGTGCGTACGGACCGCTGGAAGAGTTTGCCGAGGGCGTGCCGTCGGACGGCGTCTATGAGATCCGTGTGCTCGCCCAAGCGCTTCACCGCGACACGCCTTATTCAGAAGCCGACCTGAAGATCGACTTGAGCGAAAAGTTTCGCTTGGGCATCCGCCCCGGAAACGCCAAGGCGGGCAGCTTGCACACGATGCAGCCGATTCAACCCTTGCTGGCCGAGCGTACGATCGACGACGGTGAGCCACGGTGGTACACGATGGAGGTGCCGTTGGATCGCGGTTTCACCCCGCGATTCACGTTTGAAAACGGCTTGCGCGAGGTGCGTCCCCTGCACACGCGGCTGCATCGGAAATACGCCGACTTGTTACCCGAACATGCCCGCGGCGGCCAGGGAATCGTTCGCGCACGCAACGCGATGTTGCGATACGGCCAGGTCCCGCAAATCCGGATTCACGAAGTCGTGATCCGCGGTCCGATTTTTCGACAGTGGCCCAGCGCGACCTTGGCAAGCGTTTTGCCCGGCGGCCGATTCCAGCCCGACGACGCCCGCGAGCTGACCGCAGCGTTTGCCCGCCGCGCCTATCGACGGCCCCTGAAACCGGGAGAACTCGATCGGTTGATGTCGGTCTATCAGACACGTCTGCGGCACGGTCGTGATCCGTTCGGCGCATTCAAGGACACGTTGAAGACCGCGCTTTGTTCGCCGGCGTTTTTGTATCTGCATCCCGATTGCCCTGCCGATTCCGATCAGCTGTCCCAACATGCGCTCGCCGCCCGATTGTCGTACTTTCTGACCGGATCGATGCCCGATGCGATCTTGCGGGAAGCGGCCGATTCACAGCAGTTGGATCGCGAGGCGTTGATCGAACATACGCGCCGATTGCTGGCCGATACCAAGTCCGACGCGATGATCGCCGGGTTCACCGACGCCTGGTTGAATCTACGCGCACTGGGCGAGATGCCGCCGGACCGCGATCAGTTTTGGCGTTACTACGCATCCAATTTGCAGCCCGACATGAAACAGGAAACGCGTCGCTTTCTGCGTCACCTGATCGATGAAAACGCGTCGATCGTACGCTGGCTGGATGCGGATTATTCGTTCATCAATCGAGACCTGGCAAAGCTCTATGGCGTGGTGGATCAGGTGCCTGCCGAAGGTGCCGATGTGTTTCGGAAAGTCGTGTTCGGCGACCGGCGTCGTGGCGGACTGTTGGGCCAGGCGAGCGTGTTGACGGTGTCCGCCAACGGGATCGAAACCTCGCCCGTCGTCCGCGGTGTCTGGATGCTGGAAAACGTGCTCGGAACTCCCCCGCCGCCTCCGCCGGACGATGTGCCCGCGATCGATCCCGATGTGCGGGGGGCGACGTCGGTGCGTGACTTGTTGGAGAAGCATCGGACCTCGGCCGCCTGCAACGAATGCCATCGCAAAATTGATCCGCTCGGTTTTGCACTGGAGTGTTTTGATCCGATCGGTGAGGTGCGCACGCGTTACGAGAACAAAGCGGCCATCGACACGTCGGGAAAACTTCCCAGCGGGCAAGCCTTTGCCGGCGTCGAAGAATTGAAGACGCTGTTGGTGCAGCGCCAAGCGTTTTTCGCGCGAGCGTTCACCGAAAAGCTGTTCGCCTATGCACTCGGGCGGCGGATCGAGTGGAGCGACCGGGCAACGATCGATGCCATCCTGGAGCGGTTGGCGAAGAACGAGTATCCGACGCGAGAGCTGATCGAGCAAATCGTGATCAGCGATCTGTTTTCGCGGCGGTAGGGCTTGCTGTGCTTGCCGGTTGACCTGCTACTTGTCCCCCGGCTCTGCCGCCTGGGAACACACTGTCGCGGAGGCTCCGCCTCTCGGTCGTCAACCGCGTGTGGCAGAGCCACACCGGCATTGCGTTCCAAGGCGGGGCCTTGGAACGAGGGGGCGACGGGGCATCTACTTGTTCCCAGGCTCCCGCCTGGGGACACACTGTCGCGGAGGCTCCGCCTCGCGACCGTCAACCGCGTGTGGCAGAGCCACGCCGGCATTGCGTTCCAAGGCGGAGCCTTGGAACGAGGGGCGACGGGGCATCTACTTGTTCCCAGGCTGCCGCCTGGGAACACACTGTCGCGGAGGCTCCGCCTCTCGGTCGTCAACCGCGTGTGGCAGAGCCACACCGGCATTGCGTTCCAAGGCGGGGCCTTGGAACGAGGGGGCGAGGGGGCGACGGGGCATGCACGGCGTGAGCGACACGCTCAGAAATCACTCAGTTCCATCCAACGTTCTTCGGCTTGTTCGAGTTCTTCGCTGATCTCGGTCAACTTGTCGTGCAACCGCACCGCTTCGTCGGGGTCCGTTTCGGTCAACAGTTTTTCGTTGACGGATTTTTTCTCGTCATCGAGCTGCGCGATCTTCTTTTCCAGGTTCTTGATTTCCTTTTCGGCCTTGCGCGATTGACGCTGACTGGCCCGGTAATCCTCGGCGCTGGCGGCTTTGGTCGGCGGCGGCGGGGCGGCTTTTCCGGCGATCCGGTCGCGTTCCCGTTCGCCTTCGTCGACCTCGCTTTCGACGCTCTGCAGATAGGACTCGTAGTTGCCGAAATAATTCTTGACCGTCCCGTCGCGAACCTCGATCACGTTGGTCGCCACACGTTGCATGAAGTGTCGGTCGTGCGAGGTGAAGATCACGGTGCCTTGGTAGTCGACCAGGGCATCGGCGAGGGCTTCGACGGTTTCGACATCCAGGTGGTTGCCCGGTTCGTCCAAGACGAGCACGTTGGCGGTTCCCAGCAGCAGGCCGGCCATGCACAATCGCGCGCGTTCACCTCCGGAGAGCACCTTGATTTTCTTATTGATGTGCGAATCGCGAAACAGCAGCGCTCCGGCCATCGCCAGGCAATCCTGTCGCGTGGTGTCCGCGTTGGATTCATACTCCAAATGCTCCAACACGGTCCGTCGATCATCCAGGCTGGAGTAAACGTGTTGGGCGTAGGTGCCGAGTTCGGTTGCGTGGCCCCATTTGATGGAACCATTGATCGGCTCGAGGGAATCGACGAGGGTCCGCAGCAGCGTCGTTTTTCCTTGGCCGTTGTCGCCGACGATGGCCGCCCGTTGGCCGTGTTCGATTTCCAGGGAGATGTTTTCGGCGACGGTGTGGCCGGGATAGCCGATCGCCAGCTCCTCGGTTCGCATCACCGTGCCTTGTCGCGGGGTGACGCGCGGCGCGCGGATGTGAACGGTCGGTTCGTCCACCTCCACTTCACTGGTCTGCAAACGCTCCAATTGCTTGGCCTTGCTGCGTGCCTGGCTGGCCGTGGAGGCGTTGGCGCGGTTTTTCTCGATGAACCGTTGCAATTGTTTTTGTTTGGCGATGACGGTCGCATTGACTCGGCGATCGTGTTCGCGACGCTCTTCGCGGAATTCCAGAAACCGATCGATCTTGCCGGGGTACATCGTCAATTTGCCGCGCGACAGTTCCAGAGTCTGGGAGCACGTGGCTTTCAAAAACGCGCGGTCGTGGCTGACGATCAACGCCGCTTTATTGAACGTCCGCAGAAAGTGTTCCAGCAGAATCTGAGTTCGCAGGTCCAGGAAGTTGGTCGGTTCGTCCAGCATCAACAGGTTGGGATCGTTCAGCAGCAACGCCGCCAGTTTGACCCGTGTCTGCCACCCACCGGAGAGTGCTTTGACGGGGCCATTGAGGTAGTCCCCCTTGAGTTCGAATTGGCCGGCGACCTCGCCGCAGCGCCAATCGGGTTGGCCGCTTTCCCGCATCAGGAAATCCAACGCCGATTCCCCCGGCTGGAAGGGGTCGTGTTGGCGGAGGTAGCCGATCCGCAGCGAGGGATGGTGAATGACCTCGCCCTGTTCCAGTTCTTCGTCGCCCAGCAGCGCCCTCAAAAACGTACTTTTCCCGGCACCGTTCCGGCCGATAAAGCCGACCTTGACGTCGTCGACCAGGGAAACGTCGGCACCATCGAGCAGGACTTGGTCGCCGAAACGCTTGTGGGCGTTTCGCACTTGAATCAATACGGCCATATCGGCGGACAGAGGGGGGCAGGAGGGCGCGAAATGGAAACGCCGGTGAGGTTACCAAGCCGACGCCGAATCGTCGACTGTGGTAGGACCGCCGATGGCGCGTGGAGCGAGGAAACGCTCACGACGTCCGTTTGGGGGCGGCGACGTTCTTGGTCGGGCGGCGTTTGATCGGGGCCAATGCGTGCTGGACTTGGAACGCGACGTCCGCGATCAGCGTGTCGACTCGGTTGCGGCTGACGGCATAGGCCGCCAATGCGGGAATCGCAACGACCAAGCCGCCGACGGTGGTCACCAACGCCTGGTAAATCCCTTCGGCCAAGTCACCGGCTCCCGCGGCCCCCCGCGTCGTGGCGACTTGCTGGAACGCAAAAATCATCCCGGTCACCGTTCCCAACAGCCCGACCATCGGGGCGATGTTGCCGATCACGGACAAGTATTCGATCCGTCGCATCATGCGGGCGGACTGTTCCGCGAGCGCATCCTCGACCGCCTTTTCCACGCCCTGCCAGCCGTACTCGACTTCCGCAATCCCCGACAACAACACCACGCTCAGAACGCTCGGTTCACGCCGGCACGCCGCATCGGCTTCTTGCAGCCGGCCGGTCAGCAAGGCTTGGCGGACGGTTTCGCTCAACCCCTCCGGCAAGACTTCGCCACGGCGGAGCGTCATCACCTGGTCGAACACCAGGTACGCCGCCAAAAAGCTGAGCGAAAGCAGCACCACCAAGATGACCGCGCCGACGATCCCGCCGCTGAGCACGATGTCCAGCAACCCCGCGCTCTCGGCCGCCTGGTCGGCATTTCCTTGGGCAAGCAACACCTCAAATTGAATCGGCAATCCCTGCGGCATGGTTGGCTGGTGGATCAGTGGTGACGGTGCGGTGAAGGAGGATGCACAGTGTATCAGTTCACCGTCGTCGCGAAACGGTCGGTGGGAATCAGGGAACCCGTGGCAGAATGATTCGGGGCAGAATGATCGGAACCCGTGGGCTGGCGCGCCAGGCCATCGACTCTGACGCCAAGCGGAATGTTTGTTGTTAGCGGTAGGGCGCAAGCGGGCTGCCGTTTTTGTGAGCCGCGACGCGTAAGCGGCCGGGCACTGCGACGCTGCCCGAGGCCTTACGGCCAGCGGCTCACCATTGACTCAGCAGATCCCGACTCAATCGACAGCCCGCTAGTGTCGACCGGCGGACACCAGGAACTCGGCGTCGGTCAACAGCGGATCGTCCCAGCGAAGTCGCAGCACACGGTCTTGTTGCAACTCCGCGATCGCTTCGTCATGACCGTGGCGAATGGCGTGTTGAGCCCGCTGCGTGCGGCCGTTGGATTGCGCCGCGGAGAGCGCGATCATCGCAAAAATCGCGGTCGGCAAGAGCGACAGCACCAAACTGGTGAGCACCATCGCGAATTCGGGTTTGGGAAAATGCTCCAGCGGATGCTGCCCCTCTCCGGCGTCTTGCGCCGAGACCTGGACCAGGGTGTCGTAGCTGGCTTTCAAGTATTCGCCGTAGAGGGCGACAAAGGGGCCGGCCATCAGCAGCCAAAAGATCAGCGTGCCGACGATCGCCATGATCGTGGCGGTCGACGGTGAGATCGAATTCTGCTCGACCGCGTCTTCAAAGATCTCGTGCGAGCGTTCTTGCAGGGCATCGATGCCGGCCAGCGAGGCGACGTGTTGAGTTTCGGAGTGCGACGTGACGCGCCACGGATCGCCGGGGATTGATTTGCCGTCGTCGCCCTGATCGGCGTTTCTGAGCAACGCCAACTCCTCTCGAAACTGTGCCGCCAGCGGGCCCAGTCGATCGGTGACTGCCGCGGCACTGCGGCGTTGTAGCCCGTCACGGAGTTCGTCGTTGGCGTTGCGATCCGATGTCAGACTGCGCGTCGAAGTCCAGATCGTGCTGACCAACGACGGAAGCGAACCCGAGAGCGACAACAGCACGCGATCCCAGGCCCCATGCGTCAAATTCAACACGCCCAAGATCGAACGGTAGGGAAACCAAATGGCGCCGGTCGATGTCAACAGTTTCAAACGCAACCGGCTGCGAACGGCGGCCTGCATCGGACCGTCGGGCCCGATCAACGTTTGTGCGACTTCGCCCGGCAGTTTCGTCGCTTCGTCGTTCAACCGATTGACCGCACGGGTCAGGCCCGGCAGTTCGTCGGCCAGCAACCCGCTGAGTGCGGATCGGAATCGACCGTCCAGGGCCGCCAGCCGGGTCGATTTGCGCCGATCGCTGTCGGGGTTGTTTTCCAATTCGATTTGCAACTGGCGGAGCAGTTCGGTTGCGGCCTGCGCCCCGATCTGCTGTTCGCTTTCGCCGCTGAGTTCAAAATCGGTGACCTGGATCGGGCGGGCGATGACGCTCTCGGGCGCGGCGGTCCGCAGGTTCGCCAGGAAGGCATCGATGTCCGCATGCAGCGCCGCATCGTCGACACCGATCGTATTGACCACGGGGATGACGATCGTGCCTTCGCTGGCCACCGCAAGCGCGGCTGGGGTTTGGCCACGAATCTGATCGCGGCGGACGACCAACACGATCGCCGACGCCAGCGAGAGTGCCCGTTTGGCGACCTCGGCGATCCCTTGCCGATCATCCGTCGCCCCGGGCGCATCGACGAGCATGTAGGGCGTACCGATCGGCTCCATGTCGGCCGAGGACACCCGGACGAATCGTTCAAAACGCGGGTCCAGATCGACCGGCGTGTGCGGGCCGACCCACACCAGTTCCTCCGTCGCCTGGTCGGCATTGTTGCCGCTGCGAATGGAAGCGGCCAGCGGCGAGCGACGAATCAATTGGCGGATCAGCCACGATTTGCCTTGTCCGGTCGCGCCCACGACCGCCAAGACCAACGCGCCGGCGGCCCGATCTTGTGAGATCAGGTGACGGGCCCGGGCGTGTTCCTCACACAGCGATCGAACTTGGCGCCCCGTTTCGCTGTCGCCCAAAACCGACGCCCCGGCGCGACGAACCCGGTTCAAAAATTCGTCGTCAGGGGTCACGGTGTCTGCGAAGGATTCATGCATGTTTGGACTCGCGGGGCAGGATCCCGTTCAATTCTTGGCGAAACGTTTGATTCATACGATAGACCGCCAGCGTCGCGTTTGCTCCGCCACCGGCAGCGACCTTTACATTCGGAGTCGGGAACATGATGTTGGATTGTTTGAGACGGATCGAGGGAAGCGGGCTGCCGGGATCGATACCGATCTGGTGACACAGCAAGACATAGAACATCGACATCTGTTCGACCGCGGCTTGGGTGCTGAGCGTCTGGGCCGTCTTTCCGCCGGCCCAGTAGGCTGAAAAAGCGGTCAGCCCGGCGGCGGCCAGCAGTTCGACGACCGAGGCGTTGGCGACCAGAACGGTCGCGCCGAAATCGACCGGCAACATCAGCACGCTTCCGAACGTGGCCAGCAGAGCCGCCAACGGTGTCAACCCGAAGGCCAACTTTTTGTGACGCGGGATCTGACGCCACATCTCTTCGGCGACGCCACGCAATTGATCGCTATCGAACACGACGCGGTCATTTTCATGAAACGTTTGCAACACCTCGTGCATCGACTGGGTCCACGCGGCGGGATCGATCGGATCGTTTTGCCCGTCAAACCAATGCGGCAACGTCAACGGCGCGCCGAACCGCCGAAGCGACGTGTCCAGGTCCTCCGGATCGACGAGTTGGCCGACCTTCTTCGCCTTGAATTTCTCCTTGATCGATTCGGCATACCGTTCCGCCATCGCGGTCGGCACGTACTGTTTGAACAAATCAGACGCCGCCTTGGTGCGGCCTTGGATGAACGTGTTGATCTTCACACCCCAGCGGGCGTACCAGGGTGCGGCTTCGCAGAACGCGTCGGCCAGCTGGCGGACGATGCGTTCGGATTGGTGCATCCGAACCTCCGTGATCGCACCTCCGGTCGACTGCTTTGTGAACAGGCTGATCGTCGTGTCCAACAGCGTTTGCCTTGCCCGCTCGGTCAACCGCAGCGATTGCTCGGCGTCCTTTTCGACCGCGGCCAGACCCATGTCCCAGACCGCGCGACGCAGTGCGGCATGGCGTCCCATCAAAAAACGATCCGACGATTCCGGGCGATCCAACTCACGCGTCAGATGGGTCAATAATCGATCGCAGCCGATCTCCGCCGGCGGGTTTTCGTCGGGATGCGTCGAGAGCGAAAAGAAAATCGGGAGCGGATCGTCGTCGGGGTTTTCGATCGTGACTTCCTGGTCCCCGTCTTTGGCCGATTTCGGAATAAAGGGTTCGCTTTTGGGCAACTCGTAATCGTAGGCCCCGTAAACTCTTTCGACGCCGAATTTGCTGGCCTGGGGTTCGAAGGATTCCAACACATCTTCGGGGGTTTGCCCGGGGCGAATCTTGTTGACCGCCAGCAGACGCGGAATGCCGGGCATCAAGTCCGAGATCGTTTGCAGGATGTCCCCGAGCGAACGGTCGCGGGCCATGCTGGGTGTCGACACGACCAGAAAGGCGCTGCAAAACGTCGATGCCTTGCCCAGCAGTTCACGTCTTCGCTCCGGCGACCCGACGCCAAAGACTTCGTCGGAAACGATGTCGGGGCAATCCAGCAAACCGATCCCCAAATCATCCAACGCCGGATCGGTCGCGACCAGTGGAACGCCCAACGCGTCGACGCCGCCGCTGCGGTTGTTGTATTGTTCATGCGCCTCTTCGGGCATTTCGGCCAACAACTCCGGGGCATGACCGACGGCATCGCCAAAATCATCCAGCAACAACTGCCACAACGCGGATTCTTCACGCCATTTCTGGGGCAGCCACAAAACGAATCGGTGCGTGCCTTGGCGGTTGGCGACACCACGCAGCGTGCGGGCGCGACCGTGCCGGCTGAGCAGCCCGGCGACCAGGCTGGTTTTACCGCTGTTGAGCATGCCGGCGACGGCCAACGTCGGGTACTCGGCCAAGCGGGCACCATGGAAAACTTGGCGTCCCAGTGACACCACGTCGCCGGCCAAGTTCGGTTGGACGCGACGAAGTGACGAGAGGAAACTTTCGTTGCGGGGATCGGGGTACAGACGCTCGACCGCGGCTCGACGATCATCGTCTTCGAGTAACGCTTTCAAACGCGGCCAGTCGACCTGGGTCGGGGTTTTTCGTCGTTTGTGACCAAACATATCCGGTGTTCAGCTCGCCGTTGATTGGGCCAGTGGGCTTGCCGCTGGACGTTTTTCGTTCACGGCGGTGTCACCTTGGGTGCCTTCGGCCGATGGATTGTCTTCGCTCAGCTCAAAATCGTCCAAGTACGGGCCGTCGAAAATCTCACGCCACCATAAAGCAGCATCCGCTTGCGTCCAATGGGGACTGTCCGCACACGCCAACAGCTCGTTTGCCAATTGCTGAGCGGACTGGGGCCGTGTGAGCGGATCCAGATGCAGGCAGCGCAGCAGGACCCGTTGAAGATCCTTGGCCAGCGGGACGCCGATGCGCCGCTCCGGGGGCTCCGGTTCCTCGTGAAGTTTTTTGGCGCACACGTCGGTCGCCGATTCGCCCTCCAACGGAGCGTGACCGCACAGCAGAGTATAGCCGACCGCACCGATCGAATAGATGTCGCTGAGCACATCGGCCGAGGCGGCATCACGAATCGCCTCGGGCGACATGTAAAGCGGTGTGCCGGTCAGCGAATCGACGCGCGTCAATTGCATCGATTCATGGTCGATCTGTTTCGCCAATCCAAAATCGAGCACTTTGATCAAGTCATGGATCCCGCTGCGTGAGGTCAACAGGACGTTGGCCGGTTTGATGTCGCGGTGAATCATGCCCGCCGCATGGGCTTCGGCGATCGACCCGCAGATCTGAAGCAACAGATAGATCACTCGCTCGGCCGGTTGACGTCCGTAGTAGTCCACCAGCTGTTCCAGCGAGATCCCTTCGACATACTCCATGACGTAAAAGAACGTGCCTTCGTCGGTTCGTCCGAAGTCGTAGATTTCGACCGTATTGGGATGTTTCAAGCGTGCCGACAGCTGGACTTCACGCTGGAACCTGGCCAGGGATCGCTCGGTCGCATTGGCGTTTTCGAGGACTTTGATGGCGACTTTGCGATCCAGCAAACCGTGCTCGCCCAAATACACAGTGCCCATGCCTCCGCGTCCGATTCGCTGCTGCAGATCGTATTGTCCCAATCGTCGCTTCAGCTCCTCGACTCGGTCTGCATTGATGTCGCGCGGTCGCGTGATCCAAACCAACCCCAACAGAATCGCCGCGGCGATCGACACGGCGCCGAACAGGGCGAGGAACGAATTGCGCAAAATCCGCAGCGACGCAAACGCCTCTTCGACCTCCAACTCGCTGGCGATGCCGAAATGGTATTCGGACAGCCAAGTCCACGCGCCGACCACGGGAACGCCTCGATAGCCGTTGTATCCGACGACATTCGAACCGACGCCTCCACGCGTCGCATGGTCCGCCATCCACGTCAGCGGCCAGGTCGCCGGTTCCCCCGGCACCGAGTTTCGCGCGCGAATGTCCACGCCGGGATCGCGGACCTGAATCTTCAGCGGGCTCGTTTCGCCGGGTGACAGTAGCCCCGCTTGGGTCAACTGAGATTCGAAACGACTGCTCGAGATCATCACCGCGTTTCGGTCGAAGGCATAGGTCTCACCGCTGCTGCCCATCTGGGCGACCGACAAGATCTTGCTGAACTGTTTGGCCGGATCGATCATCAGCACCACCGAACCGGTCGTTCGCAGGTCGTCTCGAACGGGGGCGACCGCACACATGACCGCCATCCGACCGGTCGGCGTTTCCGCTTCGCCGGCGCGGCGGATTTCGATCTCGAAGGGACGTGTCACGGACACCGTACCGGCCGTCAATCGCGCGAACAGATCTTGGCCCAGTGGGATCGTGCCGCCGTTGAACCGGGCGTCACTGGAATCCAGCACTCCGCCCAACGGATCCACGATCGCCCATCCCAAGTAGCCGGCATCACTCAGCCGCGCCGTCAGGGCCTTTAAATATTCCGATCGATTGGGGCCCCGTTCGTGCACCGCCGCGAGATCACCCGCCGGCTCGGATGCTTTGGAATGCTGTTCCAATAACTCGATCGCGTAACCCCGCAATCCATCTTCGGCCGCGTACAGTTTTGCCGTTTCACGTTGGTCGGCAAGCCACAACTGCAACGCGTTGATGTTGGCCGCCAACACGGTTTCCAACGAATTGCGAATGCTGCCCCGCACGCTCTCGCGGACCAGCCAGCCGACATACAGCGTCACGCCCAACAAGACCGCGACGACCAGGGACGCGATCACCGGCGACAAGGGGCCGACCGGGGCCTGCCGAACGACGCTCATGATCGTCGACTGGCCGAGACCGCGCCGCGCGCGGGGGGAACCGTCCAGTGTTTTCCACTGCGAACGTGTTTCTTGATGGCGTTTTGCGTTGTCTTGGGGCATCGTGCCAGTATACGAAACGGAGGGGACCGCGCCGCTTCCACTTGTTCCCAGGTTCCGCCCTACGCCGTGAACGATTTTTTGGCGGCAGGGCGCGAGCCCTCCGGTCTTTCACGGTGTTTTTGAAACGCAACCGGACGGCTCGCGGGCTGTCGATTGAGTCGGGATCTGCTGAGTTAATGGTGAGCCGCTGGCCGTAAGGCCTCGGGCGGGCGTCGCAGTGCCCGGCCGCTTACGCGTCGCAGCTCACAAAAACGACAGCCCGCTCGCGCCGTTCCGCTAACACCTTCCGAGCCGAAGTGAGTGCGACTAGGCACGCGTGCGATTCGACTATGATAGTCTGCCGCAACACTGCCAGCCCGATTCCCCACGTTCCCCCCGCTCTCTCCATGACACATCGGTTCGTCTTGATCGATCATTGCCCACCAATCAAAACGCTGACGCTCGCCATCGGCCTGACCTTGGCAGGCGTGGTGTGCTCGTTGTGCCTGTGCCCCGCGCAGCTTATCGCCGCTCGACCCAACGTCGTCCTGATCTTGATGGATGACATGGGGGCGATCGACCTGTCCGGTGAAGGCAGTCCGTATTACCAGTCGCCGCGGATCGATAGCATCGCCGAACAGGGGATGCGTTTTCGCAACGGATACGCGACCTGCTGTGTGTGCAGCCCGTCCCGCGCGAGCATTCAATTGGGAACGTTTCCCGCGCGGAACGGGATCACCGACTGGATCGGCGCAAAAACCGGTCTCGATTGGAAGCGTCCCGACCGCGTGCTTCCGGCGGAGTACGTGCACGCCTTGCCGGATGAGGAAGCGACGATCGCCGAGGCACTTCGTGAGGGCGGCTACGCCACTTTTTTTGCCGGCAAGTGGCACTTGGGCGACAAGGGCTCCTGGCCGACCGACCATGGCTACCAGGTCAACAAGGGCGGACACGACAAGGGCAGTCCACCGGGAGGCTACTTTGCACCGTATACCAATCCGGTGCTGGAGAACGGCCCCGACGGCGAATCCCTGCCGATGCGTCTGGCGCAAGAGACGGTGAATTACATCAACGAGCAAAACGAGAAACCGTTCTTCGCGATGCTGTCGTTCTACAGCGTGCATGGTCCGGTCCAGACAAGCAAAACGCTGTGGGAAAAGTACCGGGAGCTCGCGCCGGAGCTGCCCGCCGGGCAACAACGGTTTCAAGTCGATCGCACGTTGCCGGTACGCCAAGTCCAAGATCACCCCGTTTATGCCGGGATGGTGGAAACCGTCGACAACGCCGTGGGGCTGGTGCTCGATGCGATCGACGCGAAGGGTTTGACGGACAACACGATCGTGGTGTTCACCAGCGACAACGGCGGGGTCTCGTCGGGGGACGCCTTTTGCACCTCCAATTTGCCTCTCCGCGGCGGCAAGGGCCGGCAATGGGAAGGCGGCATCCGTGAACCGTTCTACATTCGCTATCCGGCACTGGTTCCCCCCGGATCGTCCGACGACACGCCCGTGACCGGAGCCGATCTCTATCCGACGCTGTTGGATTTGTGCGGGCTACCGCTGCGGCCGACCCAGCACCAAGACGGCGTCAGCCTGAAACCGCTGTTGACCGGTGGGACGATCCCCGACCGACCACTGTTTTGGCATTACCCCCATTACGGAAATCAAGGCGGTGAACCGCACGCGATCATCCGCCAGGACGGCTGGAAACTGATCCACTACTACGAAGACGGACGCAACGAACTGTATCACCTGGCGACCGATCCGAGTGAACAAAGCGATCTGTCACGCACCCAACCGGCCCGCGCCGCTGCCATGTGGCAGCAACTGGACACTTGGTTGAACGATGTCCAGGCGAAACGGCCCGAACCGGATCCACGCTACGATCCAAAAACGACCGAGAGGTACTATCAGGAGAAACAGACCAAGCTGAAACAGCGGCTGGAGGAATTCCATTCGCGGATCCTGGAGGCCGATTGGCAGCCAAATCCGGATTGGTGGGGAAGTCTTCGTGCGAAAGACTAATTTTTGAGTATGCTAAACTGGTCTTGACGGCATCCAGGCCTTGCCGCTAGCTGTCGAAAGACGACATCGCGAAAACGGGTAATTCGCACTGTTCAATTTCGGGAGATCCATCATGGCGTCACATTCGAGTCACGGTCCTGATCGGCACGGTAACGAGGAACAGGGTGGGGACGAACCCGATCACGAGTCACTGTGTGGTTCGACGGTCGAGCGTTTCTTTCGCGGCATCAGCGAGTTCATCTTTCATACCAAACTCGGTGTCGCGGACGTCCAGCTGGTCGACTACGTCAGCGATTTGATGTTGCGATTCGTCCGCGTCGATTCCCTGTATTCGTTGCGACAAAGCGACGGCATGCGAACCAAGCATGTCGTGCAAATGATTTCCGAAGCCGAGCGTCGAATCGGTCTGGCCAAACGCGAAGTCTATCGGCATGTCGGTGACTTCACGCTGTTCTGGTCGGGCATGTATCCGGAAAGTTTGGCGGCCAAGAAGAACCGCGGTGAATCGCCGGATCAGTTGATCGACTATTGCCGCCAAGGCAAACGGGCCTACGCGATCGCCGCGGAAATTGACGGCGGTGCCGACCGACCGTCCTCGGAGCTGATCCACCGCATGAGCGAACACTTCGAAATGTGTGCCTATGGCCTACGCGAAGTCCGCCGCCACTGGGAAGAGGACGACGATTCGAACGGTTTGTTGACCTGGTGAAGCGTTGACCGGCGTGGGGCAAGACTCGCCGAACTCGTTCCCAGGCTCCCGCCTGGGAACGCAAGGTCTCGGAGGCTCCGCCTCCAACCGATACAAACGCGAGGCGGAGCCTCGCCGACACTGCGTCACGAGGCAGAGCCCCGTAACGAGTCGTTCATCAAGGCCGGTTGGCATGCACCGCATGCCCTACTCGGGCAAGCGTCCCGTTTGAATCTTGGGGAACGTGCCGGTCAAGCCTTCCTTCATGAAGGCGACGAGATCGGCTTTCTCTTGATCGGTCAAGTTCAGCACCTTCATCTTGTCGCTCAACCAAGGGTTCTTGTGCCCACCCTTGTCATACCAGTCGACGACTTCTTTGAGTGTCTGTTGGCTGCCGTCATGCATGTAGGGCGCTGACAGCGCGATGTTTCGCAAGGTCGGCGTCTTGAAAGCTCCCTTGTCCTTTTCTTCCTTGGTGATCTCGTAGCGTCCCAAATCGGGTTTGTCCGCCTCCATGCCGACGCCCAAGTTGTGGTACTGCTCGTCGGTAAAATTGGCACCGGCATGGCAGGTCGCACAGTTCGCTTTTCCGGCGAACAGCTTCATCCCCCGCTTGGCCGCTTCGCTCATCGGGTTGTCCGCGATCGCGGCCTTGAGCGCATCGTAGTCTTCCTTCAGCTCCGGCTCTTCGTCCAAATATTCCAGATCATCGGCGAACACTTTTTCGAACGTATCCAGATCGTTTTGGAAATCGTAGGGTGCCGGCCCGGTGACGAGTGCGCGTTCGAACGCGGCGATCGCTTTGCCGACATTGTCGATCGTCACACCATCGCCGAATACCTTGTCGAACTGAAGCTTGTAGACCGGGTTGGCGGCCAAGTCGGCGACACAGGATTCGTGGCTGTTGCCCATCTCAATCGGGTTGGCGATCGGGCCGACCGCTTGCTCTTCCAGTGTCGCAGCGCGGCCATCCCAGAACTGGGCCTGGCTGACGATACGGTTGTAGGCGACCGGTGAATTTCGACCGCCCTCTTGGCCACGCACTCCGACACCAAATTGGGTCTGGGCGCCGTACCCTTGGGCAGGGTCGTGGCAGGAGGCACAGGAGATCGTGCCGTCACTGGACAGCCGGGGATCAAAATAAAGTTGTCGCCCGAGCTCGATCTTCGCCCGCGTCAGGGGATTGTCTTCGGGGATGAAGATGTTGCCTTGGGCGGCGCTGAGCCCCTTGGGCAACGTGACCGACAACTCGGCGTGTTGCTTCGGTTGGGACAGCCATTCTCGGACTTCCTCCAACGTCAACTTTCCGCTGCCAGGGATTCCCATCAACAGCGAGTGGTCTTCGCCAAGCGTGATCGTCGTGGATTGGGACGCGTCGGAACTGTCCAGCGGTGCGGCGCCGGCAATCGAAGCCAAGCCCATCGAAGCCAGGCAAAGCGGTGCCAACGAAAACAGGGATCGCAGCGTAAATCGGTTGTGTTTTGACATCTCAAAGGTGGGGTTTGAAGGCAGGATGTGGCGTAAGCTTCCAGCTTGCGATGCAGGATGTGGCGTAAGCTTCCAGCTTGCGATGCAGGATGTGGCGTAAGCTTCCAGCTTGCGATGCAGGGTGTGGCATAAGCTTCCAGCTTGCGATGCAGGATGTGGCGTAAGCTTCCAGCTTGCGATGCAGCGCGAACGCAAGCTAGAAGCTTACGCCACGATTACTCTAACTGAGCGGCAAAAATGATTGGTCGTCGGCGGCCAGGAATTCGGCGATTTTTCGTCCCGTGACACTCAAGGGCAATGTGCGGATTTGATCAAGTGAGACCCACTGCCACGGTGCCGGTGCCGTTCGGTCTGCCGCGACGCCGGCGTTGGATAACGCGGCCTGGTGCACGTGCAGCGAAATGCGAAATTTGGTGACCGCATGACGAAGGGTCTGTAGGCGAACTCCGGCGGCAACTTCCGTGCCCAATTGCTGCGACAACCAGCCGGCGGCGGCGTCGACCGATTCGGTTGCCGCCTCGGTGCAACGGGGGAAATCCCAGAGCCCGGCCCAACGTCCGCCATCAGGCAGCGGCCGGGCAAGGTATTGCGTCGCCCCTCGTGCTTCGCGGCTGAGGATCAACGCGAATTCGGTTCGATCCTCGTAGGCGATGCGTTTAATCTTCCCCGGAATCTCGGCCTGCAAACCCAGTTCGGCGGCGCGACAGTGGTGATGAACGGGGCATTGGTCGCATTTCGGATTTTTGGGCAGACAGACCAACGCGCCCAGTTCCATCGCCGCCTGATTGAATTGTCCGCTGCCGCTGCGGGGCAGCATCCGCGCGGCCACGTCCCACAACAGTTTGTTGGCCGCACGATCGGTGGGCGGGACTCGCAGCGCGATCCAGCGGCTGTACACGCGTTGGGTGTTGCCTTCGAGCACCGGCAACTTGGCACCGGCGGCGATCGAGAGCACGGCGCCGGCGGTGTAGCGTCCGACGCCGGGCAGCGCCAGGACTTGGTCGTACTGCAACGGAAACTCGCCGCCATGCTCGGACATGATCTGCTTGGCTGCGGCATGCATCGATCTGACGCGGCGGTAGTACCCCAGGCCTTCCCAGTGACGCATCAACTCGGACTCATCAGCGGCGGCCAAGTCGGCGACGGTGGGAAACGATTCCATCCAGCGTCGATAATACGGCAGCACCGTCGCGACCTGGGTCTGTTGCAGCATGATCTCGCTGACCCAGACGTGATACGGCCTCGGATCGCTGCGCCAGGGCATTTCCCGGGCATGGTCGGAGAACCAGGCGAGCAGCTTGCGACGCAAACCGGTTCGCCAGCGGGTCTGTTGCCAGTCGTCGTGATGTGGCGGAGTCTCAGTCGGCAAGGTGTCGGATCGTGTGGGACGCTATTGGTTGTGTTGCTTCTTCAGCGTTGCGGTGGTGTCAAACACCTGATCGCCACGCCGGTAACGGATCGCGATTTCGTCGCCGGGAATGTGCGTGTTGATTTGCTGTTGCAGATCGTCAAACCGAGTGATCTTGGCGTCGTCGATTCGAATCACCACGTCGCCGGCCTGTAAGCCAGCGTCCGCGGCGCCGCTGCCGGGTGTGACTTGGCTGACGACACAGGTGTCTTGAAGGGTCGTGCTGCACATCACGCCCAAAAAACCCCCGCGACGTAGGGTGATATCCAGCCCGGGCATTTCGACACGCAACCGCTCGACACGCTGTTCGGAAACGCCGGTGCCCATCAAGTGCAAGGCATCACGCAATCGGACGCGGGTCAGTTCCGCCAAGAGCTGCTCATTCAAACGCACGTACCGCAATTCAATCGCATCGAGTCGCGAACGTTGTTGGATCGCTTGGACGGCCGGCACGGTCAGTTCGCAATCGACGATCACCAGCGTCGTCACGTCGGGCATCTTCATCACCGCGGCAAGCGTTTGCGGTGTTGCCATCGAATCCTCGATGAGGACAAAATCGATGTCACGAATCCAACGCAACCAGGCCAGTGCGTCGACGTCGCCGTTGAATTGCTGGTCGATTCGCACGATCTCGCGCGGGCTGCTGCGAGACGCCAAGGCGACGGTGTCGGTGTCGATGAAGACGCCGGCGTCCGACAGCTGGACCCTGGCTTCGCGGCCACGCGACTCGGCGAACGACTCCAGCGTCGACTTCGCCAACGTGGCTTTGGTGCCGAAACTTGTCTCGGCGATCGATTCCAGCGTCGCCAAGGCGCCGTCGGTCTGCCAGGGCGGTTCGTCTTCGGCGACTTTCGCCAAAATCAGGATCACGTTTTCAACCGTTTCCAAATCGCCCGCGTCGAGCAGGTCACGCAAGACCGGGACCGAATCCAGGCCGCCGTCGATCAGGTGGCGTCGAGCGGATTGGCGGCGGAGAAAGCGTTCGTGGGACAGCTGGCTGGCCCAGTACTCCAGCGTCCGCTCGTCGCGGGGGACCCGACGCGGCTCCTGAGCAGCCTGCGGCGTGCCGTTTTCCCGGGGGGCCGTCGCTGCGGCGGCCTGCTCGGTGGGAGCCTGCTCGGTGGGAGCCTGCTCGGTGGGAGCGGGAGCCTGTGCGGCCCCCGGGATGCCAACGAGGATCAGAGACGCCGCCCAGACCAAGCCGGCGACGTAGCGGTCAAGTCGGTGCTTGCCTGGGGCGTCAATGATCAAACCGTTCTCCGCTAACCGATGCACCAGCGATCGTTGAACCACTCGACGCGGTCCGCACGGCGCGGGTTGTATTTCGTTTCGGGGTTGAACTTGTGCGTTTTCAAGAACGACATGAACGCCTTGCCCGGCACTTCGGCGTGCTGGGCGATGATGTCGACGTGCTCGCTTTCCGGTTTCCAGTCGTACAGGATCTTGTTGTCGGATTCGAATTTTTCGTCCAGGTACTCGATGTTCGCTGAACTGCAAACCACGAAGTCGCAATCGCGTTTGCACAGGAAATTCAACAGTTTGCTCGCCAACGCTCGCGTCTCGGCGAGCTGGCCGTCACAGGTTGCCGAGGCGATGTTCCAAATGGAGACGAAGCTGTGCTCGTCCTGGTCATCCGCTGAGATTTTGAAATCGATTTCGTCGTCGCCGGCTGCCATGCTGAAAGGCCTTTTCGTATTGGGAATGATTTGGGATGTCTGTCCCGGAGATTCTAGACGATTTTTGTGGATTCGCACAGAGTCACGTCAGCTGTGACCTGACGTGTCATGACGCTCTCGATGATTCAGCCAACGAATGAGACATCGCTCATTCGGGATCTGTTTGGACTGTTTCGCCGGAGCTTTTGCCATGACCCAAATGATGCTGTTCGACCCCTGCTCGCTCGCCCCCAGCACCCCCGTCGCCGTGAATCCCGCTGCGGTGACCGCCAGCACTGTGACCGCCAGCCCCGTCGTTTCCCGTTCCCGTACCGCCCCGTCGGCGGCGGCCAGCAACACCCCCCGCGGGAGCCGCAATCACGCAGAGGCCGATGACGGGATCCACCGCATGGGCGATTTGGCCCGCCTGGTTCTGCTCCGCTACCAACTGGTCGCCCAACGACGCCAGGAAATGGCCGCCCGACGCGGAAACTGACCCCCGGCGGTCAACCGCCACCCGCCGGTTCCTCCAACTGGCCATCTTTTTTGCCTGCTTTGCCTAATCGCTCCTTTTTTCGGTGCAGCATCCAAGCGGTCCACATCGCGCCGACCATAAATCCGATCAGCCCCGAAATCGCCAGCAACATCGCCAACGGAACTTCGATGTGAAACACCAGCGGCATCCGAAGCAAAACACTCTGAGTGTTGGAGAGCGAAAAGACCATCAGCACCAATACGCCGGAAATGATCAAAAACCATCGAATTCGCGCCATGATGCAACTGTCCAGTGAAGTGCCAAACGTTCGGTGAAGTGCCAGTGACTTGATTGTGCCGAGCCGTCTGCCCGGCCGAAACGGCAACCGCAAAAAAAGGAGCCCGAAATGCTAGCATTCGTTATGCTGGCATTGGATGCGGGCGTTCCTTTTCTTTTCCTGCATCCATTTCGTTCGGGATGAATCGACATGGCCAATCAGCAGCAATTTTTTTCGTTCATGGAGCCTCCGGCCGTCGCTGCGCCCGCTGCTGCGCCCGTCAACCAGCAACCCTCCCTGGCAGGCAGGGTGACTTCGACTGTTGCGACTTGTGTAGAGACCAAGGCCCAGGGGGAGGGTGACACCCAACCGGACGACCTCGAAAGAGACGGGGGACGCCCTTCGTCTGCGCGGCCCAGCCCCCCCAGCCGCGAAACGATTTTGAAATCCTTGCGGGCCAAGGTCGGGTGCATCAGCACGGCACGGCAGAGCGATGGCGGGGGATTTTCGACCGGCTGCGAAGCGATGGATCAGTGGCTGCCCGGCGGCGGTTTGCACCCGTCGACGCTGACCGAATGGATCGCCGCCCACGACAGCGCCGCCGCAGGCTCCTTGGCGATGGCAGCCGCGGCGAATCGATTGCGTCAAATTCCCGGCCGACCGCTGGTGATCGTCGATTGCAGCGGCACGTTCTATCCGCCGGCGGCCGTCTCGCTGGGCGTGCCGCATCAACGCATGATTCTGTTGCGTCCCCGCAGTGGTGCCGATGCGATTTGGGCGATCGACCAATCATTGCGATCGGGGGCCGCCGCGGCCGTCTGGGCTTCACTGCCCATGCGAGTCGACGATCGCGACGCCAGACGTTTGCAATTGGCGGCCGAAACCGGTCGAACGCCGGGGTTGCTGGTGCGTGGGTTTGCCGCGCGGGGAAAACCCAGCTTCGCCGAAGTCCAGTTTTATGTGTCGCAGCAGCAGCGTGCCCCCGCGCGTGCGGTCACGAACCGCTCTGATGAAACGCGTTCGGTCACGAACCGCTCTGATAACGCGCGTTCGGTCACGAACCGCTCGCGTGATTTCGAAGTCATTTCGGTGACCCTCGACCGCGTGCGTGGCGGTGCGGTCGGCAGACAGCTTGCGCTGCAAATCATCGACGCGGCGACGATCCGTCCGCTTTCCACCACCGGCCCACAGACGAAACGGCATGAAACGGCTGCTGAGCATCTGGCTTCGCAACTGGCCCATCCAGCGATTGCAAAGCGAGTGGCGACGCGACGCGACGCCCGAACCGCTTCTTAGTGATGCGTCGCAGGACAACCAGACTGCTCCGCTGATCCTTTGGAAGAACGATCACCGCCGCGGACGGTTGGTCGTCGGCTGCTGCGCCGCGGCGCGGCGGTTGGGCGTTCGCACCGGCATCGCGATCGCCCAAGCGACAGAACTGGCCGGTTCCGCGGGCGTGACGCCGATCACCGCCGAGCACGATCCGATCGCGGATTCGATTGCCCTGGGACGCGTTGCCGATGCCCTGCAACATCAGATCAGTCCGCTCGTCGCGATCGAAACGCTCGGCAAACGACTTTGGGCCGGTCAAGTCTTGCTGGAACCCGACACCTTGTTCTGCGACCTGTCCGGGGTGACGCATCTATTCGAACATGAAGCCGGAATCTTGGACGCCACCAGCCGTTGTCTCGCCGAACTCGGATTGGTCGGCAAGCTGGCCATCGCCGATCACGCCGCCGCCGCTTGGGCGCTGGCCCATTACGCTGTCCACGATCCAATGGTCTCCACACGCGGTGTCGACGATCTACAGCACCTAAGCGTCAACGCGCTGCGGATCGAATCGGAGATCAAGCACACGCTGGACCGATTGGGCATCGAAACCATCGGCGCCCTGCTGCGGCTTCCACGCGGCGGGCTGGCCCAACGCTTGGGCGATGGAATCGTCAAACGCATTGCCGAAGTGTTGGGTGAAGTGGAGGTGCCGTTGGAAATCCACCACGCCGAACAACAGCACCACAGCAGTCATGAACTGGAATACCCCACGGACGATCTCGAGATCGTGATGGACCGCGTGGGCCGGTTGGCGGAATCGGTCGTGGCGAGTCTGGTGGCGTGCCAGCGCGGGGCGCTGCGCGTGGCGTGTCGTTTAGAACTCGTCGACGCCGCGCCGTTGAGCACGGTGATCGGCATGTTCGCCCCGACACAGGATCAAAAACACCTTCACTGTTTGCTCAACTCCAGTCTGGAATCGTTGCGCGTCGCGTCACCGATCACCAAACTCACCTTGTCGGTCTTACAGAGCGGTCCGCTCCGGACGCAGCAAAACGCGCTGTTCGCCGACGACGCCGTTGCATTCGCTGACGACGCGGTCTCCGATCGATCCCTCGCCCGACTCGTCGACACGCTCTCCGGACGGCTCGGACGCGATGCGGTTTTGGGTGTCCGATTGAGCGAGAATCCGTTGCCGGAAAAAGCCTTTCGAACCTATTCCTTGACCGATCATCGGACCCGCAAGACGCTGCGGCGGTTGCCGTCGAAGCAACCGACGCGGCGAAAGACGGCGGGCGAACGCTCCACCTTTCACGCTCCACGGCGTGACGATGCACGGCGCCGCCCGATGCAATTGTTGCGCAAACCCGTTCGCTTGACCGCGATCGAAAACTCGCCCGCCGGTCCCGCCGATCCGTTCCAATCCTTGCCAGCGTTCCGATTCGAAGCTGCCCTGCACCGAGTCGCATTTTTCTGGGGGCCCGAACGCATCGAAACCGGTTGGTGGGACGGCCCCACGATTCGCCGCGACTACTACCGCATCGAAACCGATGCGGGCAGAGTGTGGTGGGTGTTTCAAGAGCTAAAGACCGGGGAATGGTTTTTACATGGACGGTTTGTTTGAGTCGTCAGTCGTCAGTCGTCAGATTTCAGATTTCAGATTTCAGATTTCCTGGCTCTAACGGAATCAATGTATGCCTGCGCTGAGGCCCGGAGGGCTGGCACAATGCGTGCCGGTGGCGTTAGCCACCGGTGCAAGGGAACTAGAACGCGAAGGCCTGAAGGGCCGGCACAATCGGGCGTTGGCCCCCGAGGCATAAAACCCTGGACATTGTGTCGGCCCGTTGGGCCTTGCAAATTCCTTGCAATCATCTCCGGTGGCTGACGCCACCGGCAGACACTCTGCCGGCCCTCTGGGCCTAGAGAATCACTCGACAGACAATCTCTATGCCATACATCGATTCCGTTCGAGTCAGCAGATTTCAGATCAAAAGAGCCCCCCGCTGAAAACAAATTTTCGCCAACTGCCCACTGCCCACTACGAACTCGGCACCAACAAACGAATCCGTTGGGGCAGGGTCTTGATTTCCAGCGGCAGGCGTCCGGCGTAGTCTCCGTCGAGTTCGTAGGCGACGCGTTGGTCGGATTCCAAACGCAGGCTCAAAACGTGGTTCTCTTGGACGCCGGCGAACCTTCGGTGCAGTCCGGTGACGATTCCCAGCACGTAGCCCAATCCGCTCAGCAGTCCGCGACCGGCGAACGTGATCAGGTCCAGATTCCCATCGTCGCCGGTTGCCGCGGGATGAATCCGCAACCCCGCGGCATAGCAGGGCAGGTTAAACGCCATCGCCCAGCCGACGCGGCGTTCCTGAATGATCTTGCCGGAGGCGTCGATCGCGGTGACTCGGATCGCCGGGAATCGATACGTCCGGCAGGTTTGCCAAATCGGTTTCAGGTAGCTGTGGCGACGGATGTGACCTTTGCGTCGCAGGTGCAAGCGGCGGACGACTTCGGCATCGAACCCGGCCGTCGCCATGATCAGAAACAGCCGCCCGTTGGCTTCCCCGGCGTCGAGGTTGACGGCGCGTCCTGCGGTCAGCGTTTTCATCACCGCTTCGGCGTCATTGGATTGCCCGAGGTGCCTGGCCAGCAGATTTTCGGTGCCCATCGGCATCGGCAACAGCGGCGTCTCGGGGAACGTGCTGGCTGCGACCAGGCTGATCGTGCCGTCACCGCCGGCGGCGACCACGACCGGTTGTGAAACACCGGTTTCACGCCGTTGCGTCGCGACGGCGTGCAGTGTTTGGGGGCACGACATCGTCTGGCACTGGATCCCGGCGGCGGCGAGCAATCCGGCCAACCGGGGCAATTGTTCCCGTGCCGCACCGCTGCCCGCTTTCGGGCTGGTAAACAAAATCACGTCCAACGTCATCGCTCTCGGTGCGGAAAAGGTTCTCGTCTCTCGGGTACCTGACCCTCTTTGTCGCATCATTCTTCGCAGATTCCAACCGGATTCACGCAAGTTGCTGGGGGAATCCGCCTTGTCGTGACACTTGCCGCATTGGTAACACCCTTTCACGCCATGAAGCGCTCGTGTCGTCAATGACCGCGCGTTGGCCTAAACACGCTCCACGGATGGATCGCGTTTTCCTCGTCGAAACGGTTTGCCTTCGTCTTATGACACAACGAATCAATACGCACGGATGCCCCGAGACCGAAATCCGCTGGTGCACGACCGCCGGCGGCGCGTCGGCATCGGTGCTGATCGCACTCCTGGCCAGTTTGGTGATGTCCTTGCCTGCGGCGGCCCAGATGGGCGGCGGCATGGGGGGCATGGGTGGCGGCGGAGGTCCTCAGAGCGGCGGCCCGGCGGGGCCGGCGGAGCGTCCCAAGTTTCGCGATCACGTCCACAACCAGGCTGCCTTGCCGATCGGCCGCGAACATGGCGACAAGGTCGTCTCCAGCGTTCGCATTGTCGGCAATCGAACGCTCGGCGAGCATGAGATCCTGCAAAAGATGCAGACCAAGAAAGGGCGATTTTTCAGCCGCGAAGTCTTACTCGGCGACGTCCACCGGTTGAATGAAATGAAGTCGTTTGACCATGTCACATTCAAAACCAAAGAAAACGACGCCGGGGTCGACGTGACGTTTGTGGTGCATGAACGCCCCCTGATCACCGCCATCTCCTTTCACGGCAACAACCGCATCAACGACCGCGATCTGAAGGGCCGCGCCGGTTTGGAAGTCAAGGATCCGCTCAGCGAGTTCTCCGTCGAATCCGCACGCCGGCGATTGATCGACTACTACAAAGACGAAGGGTTCAACCAGGTCGCGATCACGTCGACGATCGGGTTCAAGGACAAACCGGGGATGGTGATCTTTCGGATCAACGAGGGTCCCAAAGAACGAATCGCCAGCATCAACGTCATCGGCAATACACTGTTGAGCGAAGCCCGGCTGAAAAAACTGATCAAAAGCCGCGGCCCGTTTCTCAAACTCGGCTACTACACCTTCAACGTCGCCGACATGGCCAAGATCGATCGCGACGTCGATATCTTGGAAGGGACCTATCACAACCTCGGCTACCTGACCGCCAACGTCGGCCGACGCATTTCGTACAGCGAAGACGGCAAATGGTTGGACGTGACGTTTGTGGTCAATGAAGGGAAGCGTTTCAAAATCAATAGCGTGCAAATCATCGGCAACCAATTTATCACCGAGGCTTCACTGCGGCAGCGTTTGGAATTGAAGGCCGGCGACATGTTCGACGGCACCATCTTGAAACGCGACGTGGGCGAGATCGTCTATGGATACGGCGAGATGGGATTCATCTATGCCGACGTCCAACCCAAGACCGTGATGCGTGACGAAGAAAACACCGTCGACTTGGTCTACCAGATCGAAGAAGGCGACCGCTGGAAGATCGGCGAAATCCGCGTCAACATCGAAGGCGAACCACACCTGATGCGGGAGACCGTGATGCTGAACATGCTGGAAATGCGCGAGGGGGATTTCATCGACCGCAGACTGTTGGAAATCGGTCGACGGCGAATGAGCAACAGCCAGTTGCTGGAAACCAATCCGCAAATCGCTGACCCACCGGACATCATCGTCGATCCCCGGGAGGATGCGTTTTAATGAATCCCCCCTCCCGCCCCGACACCGACCGCAACGTTTTCCCATCACCCCTGACACCAGCAAGCGAATCAACCCGAATGGAATCGATCGATTTGCCGAAACGATCGGCCAGGCGAGCCGCCATCAAGACGCCGATGGCACGTGCCCTGGCGGTTCCAATCGCCGTGCTCGCCTGCACCGCGCTGACCTGGACCGCACTGACCTGGACCGAGTCGGCGCACGCCCAGAACTATCCGCCCGGTTACACCCCGGCAAACGGGACCTACGTCCAGCCGCAGCAAACCTACGCGCCGCAGCAGAACTACGCGCCGCAGCAGAACTACGCGCCGCAGCAGAATTATGTGCCGCAGCCGGTGCCGCAACAGCCGGCGCCACAGACGGCGTTTCCGCCGACTCAGTTCGGGCCGCGTCAGCGTGTGTTGCTGCCCGGCGAATCGGTTCCCGGAAGCGGCACCGCGTTCCCGCCGATCGGCACCGATCCGGTGTACACGCCCAACGTTCGCGTCGCGGACCTGATCGTCAATGGTTTTCCCGCCCGGACCGGACGGATCATGTTTGGTGGTGCGGTCAACAGTGACGCCGGCGTGACCGGTCAGATCACGGTCGACGAGCGAAACTTCGACATCATGCGCTGGCCTCGTTCGTTCCGCGACCTGTTCGGCGGGACGGCATTCCGTGGTGCCGGACAGACCTTTCGATTGGAAGCCGCACCCGGTAGCGACTTTGATCGCTACAGCGTTCAGTTCGCCGACCCGAACCTGTTCGGTTACCTGCCGATCAGTTTTTCAGCCAGCGGTTTCTTATACGACCGACGTTATGACGACTGGGACGAGAACCGTTTGGGCGGTCGATTCTCGCTGGGTTATCGGATCACGCCCGACTTGTCGATCGCCGTCGGGATCAGCGGCCAAAACGTCGACATGAGCAACATTCGGGCACTCAACACCGCCATCTTGTCGCCCGGCGACGCGGCCGAATACCAGAAATTGACCGACTCCCAGGGTGACAACGAGCTGTACAGCGGCAGCATCACGCTGACGCACAACACCCGTGACAGTCCGATTCAGCCCAGCCAGGGGCACTATTTCCAGTTCCAATTCGAAGAAACGTTCGGCGACTACGACTACTCGCGGATCGAGTTGGAGTACCGCAAGTACTGGTTGCTGGCGTCGCGGGCCGACGGCAGTGGTAAACAAACGTTTTCCTACAGCACGCAGGTCGGATTCAGCGGGAATGACACGCCGATCTTCGAAAACTTCTTCGCCGGCGGTTACGCGACGCTGCGAGGTTTCGATTTTCGTGGTGCCGGCCCCGTGGTGGGCGGTACGGGCGGAAATCCCTTCGTTGCCGTGGGGGGGGAATTCCAATTCCTCAACTCGGTCGAGTACATGTTCCCGATCACGGCCGACGACGCCTTTCGCGGTGTGGCATTTTGTGACTTTGGTACCGTGGAAAGCAGTGTTAAACTGGATGCCGACTCGTTTCGCGTCGCGCCCGGTTTGGGATTGCGTGTTGCAATCCCCGCGCTCGGGCCGGCCCCGCTCGCCTTCGACTTTGCCTACCCGGTCAACAAGTCGGACTTTGACAATGAGCGTATCTTCAGCTTTTACATGAGTTTGATTCGGTAACCTTGCAACAGCCGACCCAACCATCCGCCGCCTCGGGATCTTGGACTGACCAGATCCAAGCGAGGTTTCGATGCGTCCTTTCCGACGACTTATCGCGATGGTTTGACGATGAGATCTGGCGTTTTGCCGACGGCAGCACCGGCAACCGATTCGCCTCGGCGATCCCGCCCCAGGAACTCATCGACGAGGCGCCCGCGGCGATCTGGCCGGCGCTGATGCCCTGTGACTTTCTGCCGATCTTGACGAACACGATGGGCGATTGGTTGTGCGTCCGTCTCGCCGCCGACAATGCAGCCGGACAAATCGTCCACTGGTATCACGGCGGCGGCGACTGGATCCCCTGGGGCGACTCGCTCGCCGAAGCGATCTACTTTGACCACGTTCGGCACAAGCTGCCCGGCAGCCGTCGCGACCACGCGATCTCCGCAGGTTCGGCCGGTGACGAAAACGATCGAACCTGCCAACAGCTGAACCGATGGGCGATCAGCCGACTGGAACATCGGGCGGCGTCCGAATTAGAACCGCTCGGCGGACTTGAGCTGGCCGACGCGATGATCGATCGCCGCATTAGCCAAGCGGCGGTGTTGTGCCAATTGGTGATCGACGCGTTAGAAAACCCATTGCTCCGCGATGATGCGCTCCGCGCGCTCGACATCGACGATCCCGAACGACTGCAACGCGGTTTGTTCGACAACCGACTGATGGAAACGGACTGGATCGACCAGGTGGTCGCAAACAACGTTTCGCACCAACAGGTCCTCGACCAACAGGATTGGGACGCGGCCGAACGCCATTGCCGTCGCGCCAGCGAGATCGCACCCGAACTCGGCTGGGCCTGGGATGTGCTGGGGTACAGCCAAGAGCGGTCGGGAAATCGGACCGCCGCGATCGATCACTACCGAAGTGGGCTGAACTGTTCCATCTTCACCGATCAAACGGTGCGAGTCAGGACGCACGGGTATTGCGGTGAAGGCCAAAAGTTTTCGGCCGCACGGCTGATGCAGCTCGGCTACGAACCTTCTGATGCGGTCGAGCAAGGTTATTTCGAAAGCCTACGCGTGACCTCGGCCAGCGATCGACGCGATCAAGTCCGCGAGCACTTCGCCGCGTTGGCCCAACAGGCGGCGCCCGCCCAAGCCCACGAGTTGTGGGTTCGTGCCGGATGGGACTTGGGTGCCGAGCCGATGCTGGCGTTCGCGGAGCTGCTCGAGCAGATCGCGATCGCGGCCGACGCCGCCGGCCGGACGGCCCAGAGCGAATTGGCCCGCACCCATCGCAACTGCTTCCGAGATCGCTACGGCATCTAGTGCCCCGAATGGCACCGGCCTCTTGTCATTCCATCCGCTGACCATCATCCCAGTTCTTCTCCATCAGACCTTCCCTGTCTTTCCTTCTGGCTTTCCTACTTTTTCCGCTGGCCACTCCTGATCAGGTTTCGGCGGAAACGTGGACGGACAACACCGGACATTTCAAAATCGAAGCCGAGTTTGTCGGCGTCGAAGGCCGATCGGTCGTCTTGCGTCTGGCGGACGGTTCGACCAAAAACGTTCCAATTGAACGGCTGAGTGACGTCAGCCGGAATCGGGCCAAGCAACTCGATGAGGCTGCGAAATCGAAACCGGCCGCTGCCAGACGCGTGGTCGCCGAGCCCGCCACGCCAAACGCAACGTCCAGATCGACGACACCGTCGATCGCTCGCAACGATGATGAGGGCCCCTTGCAAAAGGACTCCGGCGGCCCAACTGTCACGATGCAGTTTGATATGATGCGTTTGCCGAACACGCAGGCCATCAACGCTTTTGGATCCGATCGTAATGAATCCCTATCGTCGCCTTTTGGGAATCGAGACATCCCCACGACCGAATCTGTTTGAGTTGCTCGGACTTTCAGAGGACGAAACTAATCCTCAAGCGATTAAGGAGGCTGCCAATGCGCAGATGCAAAAACTGCGTCAGCACAAAAGCGGTCAGCAAGGCGGTGCGGACCACGAGGCGTGCAAACAGCTAGCTGCCGAAATCAAGCGTGCCTATCAGGTGTTAGCAAGTCCTCCGCGTCGACAGGACTATCTGTCAAAGCTATCTGCCACACGTCAATCATCCTCGCACACAGCCCCGACCGCGCAAAGCATGCCTGTCCCGTCGGCCGACACGGCCCCAGACGCGCGGTCGTCTGGGAAAGCCGTGCTGTTCGTCGCGGCGGGCTTGCTTGTCCTCGTTGGTCTCGGTGGCGCGGCGTACTTTCTCATGGGCGGCGTAGAGCCAGCCGTCGTCGCAAGCAAAACCGAAAGCTCACCGCAGCCCGTTATGGCGGAGCCCGGTCCCGAAGATACCAATGCGGCCTCGAAAACAGATCCTCCCTCGTCGGCGGCTGGCGAGACACTTGACCCGGCGATCGACGCGTCGATGGATCCCGCGTTGCGATCCGATCAGTCATCCGAAACGATCAGTGAGCGAAATGCGGCACAGCCATCACCTGTTGAAGCTCTCAACACTGCGACAAGCGAATCGTCTGCCGGCGGTGGAACCGTGGAACAAACGGAAGTCATGTCGTCGACGCAGGTCACGATACCGACTCAACAGAGTGCTACGCAATCAAGCGAACTCCCGCGCGCTGACACCACTGCACACGATTCCGCATCATCCTCTGCCAGTGAAAATCCACACGTCGTCGAAAAGCAGCTTGCGACCGCAGCAGAGGCCATCCTCCGCCGGAATTGTTATCGATGTCACGGAGAGAACGAGTCCGACGAGGGTGGATTCGGTTTTGTGACCTCGCGTAAAAAGCTGATCTCGTCCGGGTTTGTTGTCCCGGGCAGTCCCAAGGATTCCCTGTTGTTCGAGCGAATGGTCTCGGCGGAGTCGCCGATGCCTCCAGGCGGGGAATCGCCACGTCCAACCGATGAGGACGTTGAGACCATTCGCAACTGGATTCAGTCCGGCTCCAAACCGTTCAAGGAATCGGTGCCGCAACAATTCGTCAGCACGGATGCGTTTTATGAATTCGTGGCTCGGGACTTAAACACCATTCCGGCCAAGGAACGCGTCTATGTTCGGTACTTTTCGACAACCCATTTGGCGAACGCCGGCTATTCCGATGATGAGCTCGAAATCTACCGCACCGCGCTGGCCAAGTTGCTCAACAGTCTGTCCTGGAATCGGCAGCTCGCGAATTTGCGGATCGTCAACAACCTGGAAACGGTGTATCGGATCGACCTGCGCGATCTGAAGTGGACGGATACGAACTGGAAATCGATCCTCGCGGCCTACCCCTACGGACTGATGCACCCAAGCGAGGCCGCTGTCACGGTCCGCGCTCAAACTCATTCACAGATCCCCGTGGTGCGAGCGGATTGGTTTACGTCGGCCGCCTCGCGTCCGCCGCTCTATCACGTCTTGGCGCAGATCCCGGCAACCGATCGTCAGCTGGAACAACTACTTCAATTGGACGTCCAGCGCAATTTGGAAGAGATGCGTGTGGTTCGCGCCGGTTTCACTCGATCCGGTGTCTCGCAGCACAATCGCTTGATCGAGCGGCACGAGTCGATTTTCGGAGCCTACTGGAAAAGCTATGACTTCGCCGGCTCAGCCGGCCGCAGGAACTTGTTTGACTTACCGATGGGACCTGGTGAGACGGCAACCGACTTCGAACATGACGGAGGTGAGATTATCTTTCATCTTCCCAACGGGATGTTGGCTTACATGCTGGTCGACGCGGAGGGGAAACGCATCGACAAAGGCCCCACCAGCATCGTCAGTGACCCGCGTCAGCCGGATCGTGCGGTGGTAAACGGTGTCTCCTGCATGTCGTGCCACTACGGCGGATTCATTCAGAAGTCCGACGAAGTTCGGCAACACGTGTTGGCCAATAAGGCAGCTTATCCGAAAGCGGATGACATTCTTGATCTCTACCCCGATGCGGAAACCTTATCGGCTGCGATCGCCAAGGACACGAAGGCCTACCTGACAGCCTTGGCGGCCAGCGAGATTGGTATCGAACAGCCAACGCAGGCAGGCGAACCCATCGTCCTGGCTTCCCTGCGATACAACGGCGAGCTGGATTTGCCGTTGGCGTCGGCTGAACTTGGTGTGACGCCGGAGTCAATGCTGGAAGAACTCAGGAAGCTTTCCGATGCCAATCTCATTCGTCGCGTCGGCTCGCTGCTCCGCAAAGGAGGTGTTGTAAAGCGAGAAACGTTCGTCGACTCATTTTTCCAATTGGCAAATGCACTGAAACTGGGGCGCCGCGCGACCGTTGCGATGCCCAATGCAATTGCCGACGCGCCGCGGCAAGTTCCCGCGCAGCCCCCCGCTCCCGCGATTAAGCGGATGAACATTTCCTCGTTGCCGATGGGGACCAAACCCGGCGTGGCAGAACAAGCGTTGGCAACAGCGAGGCGACTTTCTACTTCAACCAAGTGGCGCGACGCGGCTCCCCACTTTGAAATTGCCATCCGAGCTGCGACGACAGCAACGATACGACTGAAAGTCTGTGAGGAAGCCGTTGAGTTCTACCAGCGGATGGACTCGGTCGAAGCGGTGCTGGATGTGTACTGTTACATCATCCACAACTGCCGCACCCCGCGGGAAGTGAATCGAACACGCGAACAGATGCTTGCCACGTTGCAAGCGATGATTAGGAAAGACCCTTCTTGGAGTCATCCTATCGAACCGTTTCAATGGCCATTGTCAACCACGCGGGCGATCGCCAACACGTTCGAACCTCAGCTCGCCAAATTCCCCAATCACGAGCCCACGCTGCTCGTGTTGGATCATTTCTATTCGGACATTCAGCGTGACAACACAAAGCATCTGGTTGTGCTGGAGCGACTCGACAAGATTCTCCGTTCGCGCGGCGAACGGATGGAAATCGAACGCTACATCACGCTTGCCAATCTCATGATAGAGGCGGGTAACGGACTGGAAGCGGCGCGGTTGACTGAACGAGAAATCCACTCGGCGTTCGGAACACAAAAAGCGAACCTGTATCTGTTGCAAGCAGCGGCTTGGGTGCAAGCCGGCAATAAGTCGAAAGCCATGACGTCGCTCAAGCTGGCCTTTCAAGAGTGGCGAGCTGCCCGATCCCACGCGATCGCCAACGCCTACGTCGAGATGGGAGATCTCTACATGCGGCTTGAGGAACGTGACTTGGCGGCCGAGCGGTACCGATCCGCGCTCATCGCGCAAGCCCCGGACTACTCAGTCGAACAGTTGCAGGCGAAGCTTGCCCAAGCGGTCGGCCAGCAACCAACCGTTGCCGCTATGCCCGACGGCCAAGCAGGCGCCGCTGCGGCTCCGCCCTCCGACGAATCCTTGCTCGATCCCAAACGCCGATTTGCCATCGCTGCCGCTCAGGCCGAAGCGAATGCGAGTACCCACCCGACCTTGATATTGAATTCGATGATGGAAGCAGCAGACCTGTGGCTCAAAGCGGGAGACAACGCCCGGGCGATCAAAGCGATCAAAAAGGCTTCGGCTGCCAACAAGCGTGCGGGCACATCCGCTCGTTCGAATCACGATAAGCTTGCCAAGTTGTTTGTCCGTGCGGGCGATAACCAGGCGGCATTGAACCAATGGATTCTTGCGCTCAGGAGTGAAAAGCTTGCTTCGTCGATCTCAGGCTACCAGATTCAAATCGAGGCGTTGATGCAGGAGGATGCTTCGCTGACCCTTGACGAACAAACGAAGCCGCTGCTCGATCCCAAGTATGCTCCGCGAGTCCAGGCCAAAGAGATCGAAGCGAGCCGCTCCTACGATGCTTCCGGGCGCGCGATGAATCTGTTGCGGGCGGCGGGGTACTGGAACGATGCAGGCGAGAAAGAAGAAGCCTTGCGTTGCATCGCGACTGCGGAAAAGGCCATCGACACCATCGCCAGCGGCGCAAACAGTTCACGCTCGGAGACGCCCTACGTGCAAGCGGCAGAGGCGTACGCTGAGCATGGGAAGCCAGCCGATGAAGTCCGCTGTCTGGTCGCTGCGGTCAAGCATTGTCGCAGCGATAGTAGCGCGCAACGGTATTTTGAGAAGATCAAACTTGTTTGCCGAACGCATTCGCTGCCCATTCCAAACTTTGATGCTGAAGTTGCCAAGAGGCTTGACCCACTGAATCGATATCGTGTGCAAGCAGCCAACTATCACAATCAGGCGAAGCAAACGCCCTCGTCTGCCGGAACGTACTACCGCATGGCCGTTGACGCGTGGGCACGTGCTGAAGAATACGAGACAGGGTTGGTGGTCGCCAACGAGTGGGCAACGCTACTGTTGAAAGACAAGGAGGACCGACAATACGAATCCAACCTCGGCCAACTGGCTGACTTGTACGTCAAACTAAAGCGAGTTGACTTGGCCAAGAAAGCCTACGCAGAACAGCTGAAGGTAACGACGAGCGACTCCCGCAAGCGATCCGTGCAACGCAAGATTGATCGGCTCAACGAGTCGGAATAGCGGCGCGAATCTTGGCGGCCTGCGCCTCGGCAGCACGTGCCTGTGCGGCATCGATGATTTCTTGATTGGGCTCGCCCAGCAGGTCGATCGTCACGGTAGCCCTTGTTTTCTCTTCCGGAATCCAGTAGCCCTCTCCTTCCACGGTCGGCTGCGCCATGCCATCGGTCAATGCGTCACGATCGTCCAGGTGTGTTGGCAGGGTTTCAATGCTGCTGACTTCGCAGGGTCGTCCCAGCGCGAGGTTCTCTGTGCCGACATACACCTCGACCTCGGCGAGCCCGCTGCCGCTGCCCGTCCATCGCGTGGTTTCGATTCGGACCTTGTCAAACAGAACATTGGGGAGGCGAAAGAGGCTGTTGTCGGCGCGGCGGTTGAGTCTGGCAAGTTTGTTGGTCCAAACCACGCGGTCTTGCTGTAGGAGTTCGATTTTGACCGCGACCGTGGAACGATCGTGCAGCTTAGCTTTGGCAGGAAGATTCCAAATCACGATCCCCAGCTTGCCGGCGTTTCGCTTCAAGCGAAGCGTTAGGTTCGACTGTGCAACCGAGCGCCGGTAAGTCGCGTTGGAGTCTGACAACGTGGCGGCACGCTTTTTCATCGCCTCTGCCACCGCGCGTTCGTACGTTTCGGAGGCTTTTCTGCGAGCGTCGGCAATCTGGGTCTTGGCCGCATTGGCGTAGTTCTCGCGGACTCGTTTCGCGACTTCATCGATCCGTTTTTGATCGGCCGCGACTTCTTTCTGTGCATAAATTCCCCCCGCCGCGATGATCTTTTCCGCACTTGCGATAGCCTCGTCGTACTCGCGAAGTACCAGCTTATCGGGATCGAGTTTCATTGGGTTGTCGCCCGTGTTGATCTTCTCCGCGACCCTGAGGTGGGCTTGCTTGCCGCGCTTGAGCGACTCGAGGAATCGATTCGCAGTCGTCGTTTCTTGCTTCGCAGGTTCGTCGCAGGCGGAGCACGGGGAGATCGCGGTCGTAAGCAATAGCACTAACACAGAGATTCGTTTTCGGTTCATCAACAGCACCGGTTTCTAGATGGGAGGATCCAATACGGGTGGCTATAAGTGTAGCAGGTTTGCGGTATCCTTCTTGAGAGTCTGACGTTGCGCGTAGGGCGATATTCTGCAGAACATCATCGGGATACTTGAAGTCACCCAAGACGCTTTTCACATACGCAGACACCTTCGGCGCCCGCCAAAGTCCACGAGTTGTGGGTTCGTGGCGGATGGGACTTGGGCGCCGAGCCGATGCTGGCGTTCGCGGAGCTGCCCGAGCAGATCGCGGCCGACGCCGCCGGCCGGACGGCCCCAGAGTGAATTGGCCCGCACCCATCGCAACTGCTTCCGGGATCGCTACGGCATCGAGTGCCCCGAATGGCACCGGCAAGAGCGTTGGTGTGGTCAGCGGACCCGTTGTACGACGTCCTTTCCAGGTCGTCGTCGGGAGCCCAGCGGGCGACGGCCCGGAAGGGCCATCGTACTCGAAAAACCGGTCCAGCTTAGGGCTTCTGACCGAATGGGTGAGAGGTGGTCGGCGGAGGGGTGTACGACGTCCTTTCTAGGTCGTCGCGCAGAGCCCCACGGGCGATGGCCCGGAAGGGCCAACGTACGTCAGAAATGCGATCGCCTTAAGCTGGACGGTCTCCTCAAGCCTAGACACCAACGGTTGCCCAATCCCTTTTTCGCCCGACCGCCGCAACCCCAAAATCTAAAGAAGACAAAGCACTACCTGAAAACGGAGTTGCCTATAATGGCGCCCTGATCGTTCCCCTCTCGGGCCCGGCCTCTTGTCATTCCATCCGCTGACCCTCATCCCAGGCATTCTCCATGAGACCTTCCCTGTCTTTTCTTCTGGCATTCCTTCTTTTTCCGCTGGCCACTCCTGATCAGGTCTCGGCGGAAACGTGGACGGACAACACCGGACAATTCAAAATCGAAGCCGAATTTGTCGGCGTCGAAGGCCGATCGGTCGTCTTGCGTCTGGCCGACGGTTCGACCAAAAACGTTCCGATTGAACGGCTGAGTGACGCCAGCCGGAATCGGGCCAAGCAACTCTATGAGGCTGCAAAATCGAAACCGGCCGCTGCCAGCCCCATGGTCGCCGAGCCTGCCACGCCAAACGCAACGTCCGGATCGACGACACCGTCGATCGCTCGCAATCGCGATGACTTTGCACCGGCCGTTCCCCCCGTTCCCCCGATGCCGGCCTTTCCCGACAACGGTTCGCTGCAACAAACCGTCGACTTCGTGATCGCACAAGCCTTGGCGGGGCATCCCGAAGTCGTCTGGTACGCGCTGCCGGCCGAGGTCCGCAAAGAAGTGGACAGTGACGAAGTCCGTGCGGCGATGCGTCCCAGTATCGAAATGCAAGTCGACGCGCAAAAACCGATTCAGGATGTGGCCAACAAAGTTTGTGAAATCCTGATCCGAAAAAAGCAATTCATCCTGAACACGCCAATGGTCAAAATGGCGCCGCCGCAAGTGATGCAGATGGTCCGACCGTTGTACGATCCTGCCAGCGGCCTGATTTACGAACTGGTCCACTGCGCGTTTGATTCAAAAATGATGGTCGACGAATCGGTCACGACCTTCGTCGATCACTACGGGCCTCGGATCGGAGGTCACATGCGCGTCTTGGTCCAGGCCGCCCCGCCCGGGATGATCGAGCAGTTCACCAGCCAGATCGTCGTCGATCAGATCGATGATGCGAGTGGAACGATCACGGTACCCAAACAAGACGGTGGCACAACGGTCGTTGAAATGGTCGCCTATGGTGGGCGTTGGATGCCGAAAGACTTCGTCGCGACCTGGAAAGAAAAAGGCGGCACGATGGCCAGCGGATTAGCCCAGGAATTTGAAAACAACCAAGAAACACTCAAGGCGTCGCAACAACAGATGGCACAAGCGACCGGGATGATCGCCGGGATGGCCAACCAGTTTCTGCAGCCGATGCTCGACGCGACGACCCAACAAGAGTTCGACGCCGCGCTGACTCAAGCGATGATGACCGCGGCCATGTTCCAAAACCAAGCCGGCCCCGGTTTGGCCCCAGGCCCCGCCGCCCGCAACCCGGCGTTCGGGCAATGATTCTGTAACGACCTCGGGACGGCACGTGGCGACGGCTTCCAGCTTGCGTCGCCGGAATCGCAAGCTGGAAGCTTACGCCACTTTCTAAGACCGCGATCGAGGGCAAAGGTTGCATGGCCCGGGAGCAATGACTACAAAATAGACACCTCGACTATTTTGGCGAATTCACTTTTCCAGCCAGCCGATCCGGAGCGTCCCCATGTCGCCACGATTTCAATGTTTGCTGTTGCTCGCCTTGGTCATGATCGTGGGGCGCGCGTCCGGCCAGGACGAGGTGCCGACGCAGGATCAACGGCAACGTTGGGTCGATGTGTACCATCAGGAAGCCGCCGCGTACGAAATGATCCGGCAAGGCGACAGCCCCGAGGTGTTGCAACTCGTTCCATCCCCCATCCTGACGTTCACCAACCCGGTCCGCGTTCGGGACACGCATGGGGCCGCGTTCGTCTGGACCAGTGACGGGCGGCCCGAAGTGGTTGGGGCGATCTGGTCGGTCATCTCCCCGGATGATTCGACGAAGCGGCGTCTGTCACATGAGTTTCATTCCCTGTCCCTTGCGCCGATTCGCTCCGATCACGAGCCGCGTCAAAGTCGACGGGGACCGGTTCCCGATTGGATCAGCAGTCAGCCCGGGGTTGATCCGAAAAAGGTCCCCGATGCACCGCCACCGGCGCGGACGGCAAACCTTCGTCTGACGCAGATGCGGCATTTGGCCCGTGGATTTGAAGCGACGATCCCACCGGGGCTTGGCGACGGACAAGGTTCGCTCCGTCTGCTCGCTCAACCGATTTATCGTTACCACAGCGATCGCCACGGGATCATCGACGGTGCGGTGTTTGCGTTCGTGATGGGGACAGACCCCGAGTTGATTCTGTTGATCGAAGCCGCCGAGTCGGCCGGCACGCACCAGTGGCGATTCGCCGCCGCCCAATTGAGCAATCTGCCGCTGCTGCTTGATTACAAAGGCAGTCGGGTTTGGGAATGTGAACGGGCGGTGCCCTACGTCGGCGACCGCCCCCACTTCATGTACTGGGGCGTTTCCGCCCGCGACCGCGTGATCGACAAGTAAAAAAGGTGTCCGCCACATCGCTTGTGACTGACCCTGTGGCACAACGCCGACCGAGTCGACGATAGCGGCTTGACGGGAGCGATTCGCCCCCGCGAGTAGAGCAAGTTCGCTCACCAACGCCATCTGAAAAATCCCGCTGCCACCAGGCAGCGGGATTTTTTTATTGCGGTCGCTCAGTTCACGCTGATGTTGATCTCGCCGTTGATGCCGGTGTCGTTACCGGAGCCTCCGACCAACAAGTCAAACCCATCGCCGCCATCGAGTGCATCATCGCCACGGCCGCCAATCACGGCATCATTTCCCGCTCCACCGCTCAGGTCATCGTTGCCCAGGTCACCAAAGATCACATCCCGACCGTCCCCACCGTCGATAGTGTCATCGCCGGCGAACCCGCGGATGAAGTCATTCCCATCGCCACCCAGCAACAGATCGTTCCCCATCCCACCGAAAATGATGTCACGGCCATCGCCGCCTTGAGCGATTAGGTCGACTTCCGCATTCAGTCTTCGCGCGTCGATACGGTCGTTGCCCGCGCCGCCGTCGAGATCAATCTCCGACAGATCGTCGACACCCGTCATGTCACCTGCGAAGACGCGGTCATTGCCGCCCTGACCGTTGACGTCCAAGTTCTCCGTCGATCCGATGTCCAACTGAAACAGCCCCAGGTTGTTGCGTTGGAAATTGACTCGATCGCCGTTGGCGTTGATCGAAAAGTCATCGCCGGCGGCATCGGCTCCGTTGACTTGAACGGTGTCGTCGCCTTCGCCGCCTTCCATCAGGTCACTTCCGTCACCGTTGTTCCAGACCATCAGATCATTGCCTTCTTCACCCAGCTTGATGTCGTTGCCCTTTCCGCCGATCAGTGTGTCGTTGCCGGCACCTCCTCGAAGCACGTCAACACCGTCGCCGCCGATCAACAAGTCGTTCCCTTCACCACCATCCAGGTCCAACTGAATGAGACCGACCAGGCCGGTGCTGCCCGCGATCACATCATTGCCGCCCTGACCGTTGACGTCCAAGTTCTCCGTCGATCCGATGTCCAACTGAAACAGCCCCAGGTTGTTGCGTTGGAAATTGACTCGATCGCCGTTGGCGTTGATCGAAAAGTCATCGCCGGCGGCATCGGCCCCGTTGACTTGCACGGTATCGTCGCCTTCGCCGCCTTCCATCAGGTCACTTCCGTCACCGTTGTTCCAGACCATCAGGTCATTGCCTTCTTCACCCAGTTTGATGTCGTTGCCCTTACCGCCGATCAACGTGTCGTTGCCGGCACCTCCTCGAAGCACGTCAACACCGTCGCCGCCGATCAACAAGTCGTTCCCTTCACCACCATCCAGGTCCAACTGAATGAGACCGACCAGGCCGGTGCTGCCCGCGATCACATCATTGCCGCCTTGACCGTTGACGTCCAAGTTCTCCGTCGATCCGATGTCCAACTGAAACAGCCCTAGGTTGTTGCGTTGGAAATTGACTCGATCGCCGTTGGCATTGATCGAAAAGTCATCGCCGGCGGCATCGGCTCCGTTGACTTGCACGGTGTCGTCGCCTTCGCCGCCTTCCATCAGGTCACTTCCGTCGCCGTTGTTCCAGACCATCAGGTCATTGCCTTCTTCACCCAGCTTGATGTCGTTGCCCTTTCCGCCGATCAGTGTGTCGTTGCCGGCACCTCCTCGAAGCACGTCAACACCGTCGCCGCCGATCAACAAGTCGTTCCCTTCACCACCATCCAGGTCCAACTGAATGAGACCGACCAGGCCGGTGCTGCCCGCGATCACATCATTGCCGCCCTGACCGTTGACGTCCAAGTTCTCCGTCGATCCGATGTCCAGTTGAAACAGCCCCAGGTTATTGCGTTGGAAATTGACTCGATCGCCGTTGGCGTTGATCGAAAAGTCATCGCCGGCGGCATCGGCTCCGTTGACTTGCACGGTATCGTCGCCTTCGCCGCCTTCCATCAGGTCACTTCCGTCACCGTTGTTCCAGACCATCAGGTCATTGCCTTCTTCACCCAGCTTGATGTCGTTGCCCTTGCCGCCGATCAGTGTGTCGTTGCCGGCACCACCGGCCAACCGATCTTCGCCATCGCCACCGCTGAGGAAGTCGTTGCCACCGCCACCGATCAGGAAATCATTGCCGGCTCCACCGACTAGAACGTCATTTCCTGATCCCCCGACCAAGATGGTTTGTGGAAGTTCACCACTCGGATCGTTGACAGTGATTTCATCGTCTCCGCCGAGCCCCTGCACCAGGATGGCCGACGTGTTGTCGGTCGTTGGCGTGTCGCCCGCGATCTCGACTTCGCCTTGATTGACTTGGATGACGCCTTCGGGAGTCTTGCTGACTTCGATCTGATTGGATTCTGCGTCGCCGACGATCGAGAGCACTCCCCCGGTCAAGGCTGCGGTGACTGCCAACAAACGGCGATCTTCAAGCGATTCAATCTGGATCGAACGAGTGAGTCGGTTTCGCCGTGTGTTGGCTGGGCGGCGGCGTTTTACGTTGGTATTGTGGGAAGATGCACGCTTCATCGATTTTCTCCGAGAGATGGGGTCGCCGGTCGGGGCAACAGAGTGTTGAAACACCTTGTCCTTCTCTCGAATTTGAGAAACCTAACGTCAAAACATCGATTTTTTGTTAGCTTTCGTGCGACCGCAATTCATGCCCCCAAGTTTCCAAAGGTTCGGCAGCCTTGTCCAACGACAGCGAATTTGAAACCAGTCCGACCTTGCTGGGCCATCTGCATTCCCATGCGGACGATCAGTCCGCGTGGCAGCGATTCGAAACACGATACGCGCCCCTGATCGCGTCATGGTGTCGACGCTGGGGTGCCCAGGCCTCAGACGCCGAGGACATCGGCCAGGAAGTCCTGCTGGCGCTCTGCAAACAGATGTCGACGTTTCAGTACGACCAATCGCAAAGCTTTCGCGGATTCTTGCGCACCATTGCCCGTCGCGCCTGGTGTGATTTACTGGACAAACGTCGACGGCAGGCGATCGCCACGGGCGACTCCGCAGTCCTGGGCTTGCTGGAGAACCAGGGAGACGGCGACGCTTTCGCCGATCAGTTGGAAATGGAGTGGCGACAGGAGTTGCTCGAACGAGCAATGGAGCGTGTTCAAAAACGTGTCAAGCCACATACATGGCAAGCCTTCGAAGCGACCACGCGCGATGGTCTCTCGGGTGCCGAAGTCGCTGAGCGGCTGGAGATGAAGATCGGCGCAGTGTGGGTCGCCAAAAGCAAGATCAAGAAGATGCTGCAAGAGGAATTGGCGACGCTTGAGCGCGAGGAACTTCGTCCAGAAGGCGGCCGATGATGACGTGCCCGCCTGACGAAGCGTTTCGGCGACTGTTGGACCAGACATCGGTTTCCACCGACCAATCATTGATCGAACATGTCGGATCCTGCCCGACTTGTGGCGACCGGCTGCAAGCACTGGCCGAGACAGATGACGCAACGAACGTCGCCATTGAAACGTTGCTGGCTCGGCAAGACATCGCTTGGCCGAAGACCGACGGGCAGGCCAGTTCAGGACAGGCCAGTTCAGGTACGTTGGATCTCCCGGCAACCGAATTTGATACCGCTCCGCAGGCTCGCTCAAAGAATCGGGCGCACACCCGCAAATCTGCGTCCTCCACGCAGTCTGACCACGCCGGTGGCAATCGCGAACCGGAATCGCCGGGTCAGCGGAGGCGATCAGATGATCCGCGTGAGGACTTTGGTGATTATGAATTGCTGCGTCAGGTGGGTGCCGGCGGAATGGGCATCGTTTACCAAGCCCGCCAGAAAAGCGCCGATCGCATGGTTGCGGTAAAACTGATTCGGCCCGACCAACTGGCCATGTTGCCGGCCGACCGGCGTGAAGTCTGGAAAGAACGTTTTCGCGCCGAAGCAAAAGCCGCGGCACGTTTGGATCACGAACACGTCGTCACCATCTACGAAGTCGGTGAGGTCGAAGGGACGCTGTACTACTCGATGCAATTCATCGAAGGTCGCAGCTTGTCACAGATGGTCGGCGAGAGTCCGATCGAGAACCGTCGTGTGGCCGAGTTGATCGCCAAAGTGGCTTCGGCGGTCGATCACGCCCACGGACAGGGAATCCTGCACCGAGACATCAAACCGCAAAACATCTTGGTCCGCGAGCAGCCGCAAACGGGCGCCGCGACGGGAACAACGCTCGCTGTCGGCCGTGATCGACCCTACGTCGCCGATTTCGGCTTGGCCAAAACGCTTGACGAAGGCGGCGCCAGCAGCACGCACACGGGCGAAGTCATGGGATCGCCTTCGTTCATGTCACCCGAACAAGCCCAGGATGCTTCGCGTTGCACGATCGCCAGCGACGTTTACAGTCTTGGGGCGACGCTTTACTTTGCCCTGACCGGTCGTCCACCCTTTCGCGCCGCGTCGCCGCTGGAGACCCTTCGCCAAGTCATTGGTGAAGACCCCGTGCCACCGCGCGAACTGAACCGGGCGATCGAAGCAGATCTGCAAACGATCACGCTCAAGGCATTGGCAAAGGAGCCGTCCAAACGGTATCGCACCGCCGAAGCGTTCGCTGCCGATTTGGAATGCTACCTGGACGGCAGACCGATCAAGGCTCGACCGGTCAGCAGTACCGAGCGGTTCATGCGTTGGTGCCGTCGCAATCCCGCCGTCGCCGGATTGACTGGCGGAGTCGCCGTTTTGCTTGTGCTGGTCGCGGTCGTCTCAATGCTATCGGCAATCCAGTTGCAACGATTGGTCAATCGTGAACGCGAAGCCCGACAGGAGGCCGAAGAATTCTTCACGGTCTCTCTGGACGTGATCCATGACATGGTGACCGACTACGCCGGCGAATCACTTGAACACGTCCCCCAGATGCAGCAGGCTAGGCGTGATCTACTGAATCGAGCGTTGATGCTGTACACCCGGTTGTCCAAATCGCGACCGAGCAGTCCCGAATTGCTGGCCGCCTACGCACGCACTCGCTATCGCATCGCCATCTTGCACGATTTGCTGGGCGAAGTCGAGCAAGCCAAGGTCGCCCATCGTGATGCGATCGAGTTGTTTGACCAACTTCGCAAACAAACCCCTGATGACCCGCAGTTGCAGCTCTCTTGGTCGCGAGCCCATACGATGCTCGGTGAAGCGCTTCGGAAGACCGAGCCGGTGCCGGCACGACGACATTTTGACGATGCGTTGACGGCACAACGCGCGTTGCGCGAAGCCTTCCCCGACAAGGCGATTTACGCGAGGGAACAAAGTCGGACGCTGAACAACCTGGGACTGTTGCTGACCGAAACAGGCGACTATCCACTCGCCGAGGACCACTTGCAGATCGGAATCGAAATTCTTGACGAACTCTCGCGAAGTAAAACTCTGCCCGCGACCGAGCTTTCGGATGTCCTGGCCGACCTGGCACGCTCGCAAATCAACCTTGGCGTGTTGTTACGAAGGCTTCCTGAACGTGCCGGCGAAGCGCGCCAGCAGTATGAAACCGCGCTGCGAACGTTGCGACAAAGCGTTGACCTCGAACCGGATGATCGAGATCACCGTTTTCGTTTGGCCGTGGCAGAAGTTGACCTTGGAAATTTTTTGCTTTTGAACGTGCCCGACGAAAAACAGTCGGCACGCGATCATGCAGGCAGCGCGGCGAAACGCTTTGATCGGCTGACCGAAGACTTTCCCGGTATCCCGATCTACTTATACGAAGCCGCCAATGCGCGAAACAGTTTGGCGGGGATACTCGCAATGATGGGCGAGTCACCTGCATCGATGACCGAATTCCGGCGTGCCGAATCGCAGCTCGAACAACTGCAGGTCGAGTTTCCAGAATTCGCCCAGACCGAAGCCAAGTTTCACAGCCTTTGGGGCCGTGTTTGTGGCGGCATCGGATTTTTACATTCGCAGAACGGTGACTGGCAATCCGCTCGGGACTTCGTCGCAGACGCAATTGATCACCAGCAGGCCGCGCTCCAGAGGCAGCCCAAGAATCCCGAGTTCGCCGCGTTCCTGGAGCAGCACCGCTCCTTTCAGGTGACGGTACAAAATCGGCTGGAATCGAATTAATTGGAAGAATCCGTTCATTGTCACGCGCGATCGTGTCGATGGTGGCGTTAACGATTGTTTTCAATCCGCGTGATGGCAGCGGAACTCGCCAACAGCTTCATCCAACCGTTGAGCTGCAAGGCACTAGCCACAGTTGTCTTGCCATACATCGGACGTCAACGCGCCCGCGGCTGATTGAGTTGAAATCCAACATGCCAGCAAGCCAACGACCGACACGAAGCTGGACGATCTCGCTGGTCGCATTGTTGGTAGGCGTGCTTTGTGCATCCGATGCGGACGCGCAAATCTTGGTCGGTGACAGCAGCGTCGGATACATCGATTCGGCCGTCCTGGGAAACCAAGTTCGACTTCGATTTGATGCCGGTTATGACAGCCGATTCGCCGACCGAGCCGAGTTCGTCTACGCTCAGTATGGCGAGGCGGGTGCGCCGGAGCTGGAGCGAGGGATCGACAATCATCAGGAGCTGTCGGCGTACTTGGAATGGCAGCCGTTGGAAAACCTGTCGCTGTTCACAGACGTCCCATTCCGCTGGATCGATCCGGTCGTCAACGACAACACGGGCGGGCTGTACGATATCCAAGCAGGCTTTAAAACCGCGCTTTTAAAAGATGATCGATCGCTACTGTCCGCCCAACTCCGTGGCTATTTTCCCACGGGCGACGCTCGATCGGGGCTGGGTACGGATCACGTGAGTTTGGAACCGGCGCTGTTGGGACTCTTCAAAGCATCGTCCAGGCTAACGATCGAATCCGAACTTCGGTACTGGATTCCTATCGGAGGATCGACGGCATCCGGGATCGACGGCTCGGGAGAACCACGCGACTTTAGCGGTGATGTCCTGCGTTACGGGCTAGGGATCGGCTATCACGCCTATCAAGGTTCGAGCGTCAATGTCACTTCGGTCACCGAGCTGGTCGGATGGCATGTGTTCGACGGACTGCACAGCAATTCATCGGGGCAACGGCTATCAGCGATCAATGACGCGATCACCAATTTAAAGGTCGGCCTCCGGTTTTCCGATTCGACCAACAGCCTATTCGTCGGCTATGGAACCGTGCTGACCGACAGCAGGTGGTACAGCGACATCATTCGATTCGAGCTGCGTCACGCGTTCTAGCGGTGTCGTCGATCGCTCCGCCGCCCCCGTCGCGATAGCCGACCGCAAACGCCGCGCACAGACGCCGCGCACAGACGCATCGCACAGACGCCGCGCACAGACGCGTCGGTCGGAGAGTTTTTTGTCTGGATTTTTGGATGCTGCCGTTAGGTTTCCGCGTCGCCCCGGAAAGAAACGGTGCATGCCGGGGCGACGACGATCGGATCCGGTTCCACGAAGACTCTTGAATCGGGAAAAACACGGTGTCCTATACCAATTCCAACTATCGCGGCCGAATCCCCTTTGAATTATACGTTCGGATGGAAAATGAATTCCCGCGGGTCGCGATCTGGGAAAAAGACTACGCTTGGCTGAATCGGATCATCAAGAAACCGTCATTCAAAGAAAAGTTTCCTAATTTCGTCATGAAGCCGTCTTGCGCGAGCCCGGAAGTCATGCAGGCCGTTCACCGCCGGTGGATGGCGCTCGCCGGAGCACGACGAGGCGGAGCGAATCGGCCCGGGCCCAGACTCGTCACGGTCAATGCGCGTGGAGTCGGTGGCGGAGTCAAAAACACGATCGCGAAACGCTACGAAGATGAATTGCTGGCAGGAGACAAAAAAGAGAGGCTAGCCCAACAGGCCTACGATCTATTGATGGCCGACTTTGACGGGTCAACGCCGGTCGATGGTGGCATTTTCTGGAACGGAATCAACGAGCTCGCACTTGCGAAGCTGGTATCAGAGTGGAATGTGAAATACGGACGCGAGGTCTTTGGGCAACTCGAAGCAACGACTCCGGCTCGCTACGTCAACAAGCAATTTGTATGGGAAGAAGGTGCCTTCGAACGGTACTTTCGCGAAGCGTCCGATCAATTGGGGGCGTCCGCACGTGGCCACATCACAGCAGTCGTTCGTCACGGAATGCGGGACGATTCGATTTTCACGACCACCGAGTTGCCCCGCATGTTTCGCAAGATGAAAGCGAATCTCAACGCCGGCCAGACGCCCGAAGTGACCAACATCACAATCGTCGTGATCGAGCCGAAAACGACACACGAGACGGTTAGGGCATACACGAACAATCAAATCTGGCGTGTTCCGATCATCAAAAAGAAACGACACTTCCGGTTCATCGGAGGTCGCGATTCCTGTGCCGTCAAAGGCTTCCTTCCCAACCAACGGATGTTGGAACAGTTCTGGAAAGAGCAAACGAAGACGCAACCGGCCAAGCACAGCACTGCAGCTCTTCACATCATGAAGGACGTCACCACGCTAACCCAATGGAACTGATCCCGATGCATCGATTCGCACGGCGGAAAAGTGGCAGGCAACGCTCCCTGCAGGCCAATGGTACCGTAACCGCATTCCATCTTTCCGTCGGCCACGCCATCGAGCAAGTCGATCTCAACCACTTTGACCAACGACTGCTCGTCGCTGAGTCCTGCACTGCAGCGCACCGGCGTCGGACGACGGATTGCCCCCATGACGTCTGGGGAAATTGCCCCGCCAAGCCCTCGGGCCTCACCCGTTCTGCGTCCCCGGCTTTTTTCCGAACAGTGATCGCAAGCCCTTGATCTTGGTGATCACCAGCTGGCCATTGCGCTGCGTTCCGTCGCCGGTCAGCTCGATCGGTGTCCCGCAGTGGTAGGCCAAATTAAAATCGTGGAAATCACGGAATTCGATCTCCACGCGAACCGGCAATCGGCCCGGGACGTCGACGTAAAAGATCTTGGCTTCGTTTAAGTCCTCGGACAGCCTCAATCGCCCCTGGACCGTGATCGTTCCCGATTCGTAGCGCACCCAGCTTTCGAACGAACGCTCGCGGAACGGCGTGTAATCGGATCCGTCGAGCCCGGGCAAGGGCTGATTGGATTGCCCGAACGAATCGATGTTGATACCGAATTTCTGCAACAAGGCCAGGTGAAGCCGACCGAGTTGTTGATTTTCGGCATAGCGAACATAACGCCCGGTCTTCAATCGGCCGCCGCCCTGACCGGCCAGGATGATCGGCACCCGTTTGACCGTGTGGTTGTCGCTGTGTCCCATGCCGGAACCGAACAACACAAGACTGTGATCCAACAAGGATCCGTTGTGGTCCTTGTAAGATTTCATTTTGTTGAGCAAGTAATCGAATTTTTCCATGTGCCAAAGGCTGATCTTTAGCAACGCGTCCAGGTTGGACCGTGAAAAGTTCCGGAAGAAGTGCGACAGGTAGTGATGCTGTTCTTTGATGCCCAGGAAATCAAAGATCATCCGACTGTTGCTGTTGCCGAGCATGTAGGTGACGCACCGCGTCGAGTCGGTCCAGAGCGCCAGGGCGATCAAGTCGATCATCGATTCGACTTGTTCGTTCAGGTTGGCCGGGGCAAGCGGCCGCTCGATCGTCGGAATCGGGATCGTATTTTTCGTTTGCTGCAGATTGGCGATTCGCTTTTCCGTTTCGCGAACGACGCTCAGGTACTGATCCAGCGTTTGTCGATCTTCCAGACCCGCACGGCGTTGCAGTGATCGGGCGTCCTCGGCGACGCGATCCAACAGGCTGGTCATTTCGGCACGTTTGGCCGGATTGGACATCGGGTTTTGAAACAGCCGGTCATAAATCAATTGCGGATCGCTCTCACGCGGGATCGCATCTCCGTTTTGATCGTATGAGATATAGCTGCATCCGAATTGATTGGGAAACAGCCCTTCGGTGGTCAATTCCAACGATCGGTGCGCGGTGTCGCCGCCGATCTTGTCGGCGATCAGTTGGTCGATCGACGGAGTTTTGGTGCTTTGATGATGACCGCACAGAAAACGCCGCGTCGAATTGGCGTGGGAGGAAAAACCAAAATCGCCCATGTTGTCCAGAATCAGCAGGTCGTCCTTGTGCTTGGCAAACGGCTGCATCAACGGGGACATGCGAAAATCAAACTCGGTGCCTCCGTTGATGTTCCAGCTGGGCGGGTGCACGCCGTTGGGCTTGAACAGCGTCACAAACCGGAGTGGCGGCGCGTCGTCGATTGCCCCCGACGCCGAGGATTCCATCAGATTCAGAAACGGCAACGGCAACAGTGGGCCCGCGGCCCCGCGAAGAAACGTGCGTCGATCGATGTGCCACTTCATGTTGATCCCTACTGGCTGGTTGTCGTTTCGCCCGTCGCCGCACGGCTGTCACTGTTTTGATCACTGCGAATAAAGGTCTGACGCATCGGCAAACACGTGCAAACTTCATGGATCAGATCGCGAAACGTTCCGTCGGATTGCAGCAGCTTGGCAAGGATCCGATCCACGGTGGGACGGTCATGATACTCGAGTTTGCGACACAGGGCGTATGCCAAAAACCGCTCGACGACATTTCGGATGACCGGTTCTTTCTGGCTGGTGGCGAGAATCTGTTTCAATTCCTCGAAGTCAGTGAAGCTCTCACCCGAAGGCAGTCGCCCGCTCGCATCGATCTGTTCCACATCCACCGCCGCCTCGTTTTTCCGACGTTTGTTGCCGGGTTTCTCCACAAGCAAATGCGCCCCGGAATCGTCGTAGTACTGCAGCGCAAAACCGAGTGGATCGATTTTGTCGTGACACACCGCACACGTCGGGTTGCTGCGATGGATCTCAAAGCGTTCTCGAAAAGTCAGGTTTTCGCCACGCCGATTGCTCGGCACTTGACCGACATTCGCTGGCGGTTCGGGCAAGTCGTCGCCGAGGATTCGCTCCAGCATCCAGGTCCCGCGCAAGACCGGACCTCGGTTCATCGCCAACACGCCGGGAATCGTCAAGAATCCGCCACGATGGACACTCTGCACCAAGTCGATCTTCTGGTTCGGCAGCCGCTCGACCTCAATCCCCTTGCCCTTTTTGTACGCAACCAACTGTCGACGATCCCCGGGGTAGTACTTCGCCGTATGCGCATTGACGAATGCGACGTCAGAATCAATCAGTTCCAAGACCGGCCGCCCTTCGGTGAACAGATAATGCAGGTAATCGATGGGCTGGCTTTTCAACGCATCGGCGACCGGAGGATTGTTCGAGACCTGATCGATTTCATCCAACGAAAACCACTCGACGCCCAGGTGTTCGGCCAAGCTTCGCGACTTGGGCGAGGCAAGCATGCAGTCGATTTGTCCTTCCAGGACCGACGGGTCTGTCAGCGACCCGGCCGCCGCCAGACGCATCAGTTCTTCATCCGGCATGTCGGCCCACAGGAAATAGCTGATCCGTTCGGCCAGCTCGAATGCGTCGACCGGCTCAATCCGGTCGCGTGGGATCTGCATCATCAATCCCCGATAGAAGAATCGAGGTGACATCAGAACCGTCTTCAATTCCTGACGGGTGACCCGCTGGAGTTCACTCGATGACGCGGCGGCGAGATTCGCCAGCGAACGAGCGATCACGTCGTCGCTGATGTGGCGTCGATACGCAGCCTGTGCGATTCGGCGTAGCAGCGTTGCCGCCTGCTGGTGTGAAAGCGTCCCGTCGGTCTCTGAACCGATCAGCCTGTTTAATTGCGGATGACCGCCGGCTGAGAACAGTTTTTCAATCGCGAAATCGACCAGATAAGCATATTGATCCCAAACCACGGTGGTCAGCGGGTTCCCCGAGGTGTCGTTCTTGAAACCGGAGGCACCCGGCGGATCGGTCGGCAGCAATTTCATCACCAACGACTTCTCCGAAATCGTCTGTTCGGCTTCGATGATCGCCACATCCAATGAAAACCCGAACACGCTGTGCAGGGTGTTACGATACTCGTGTGCCGAAAGCCGGCGGGGACGAAAGTGTCCCGGGTGTGCCTGGACGGAGTCGACGAATCGGTTCTGGTACCAGCGGAGGATCTGCTCCTTTTCCGCTTCACTCGGCTGCGGTTGGTCCTCCGGTGGCATGACGGAGTCGCGGATCAATTCGGTGGCCGACTCCCAGACTTCGAACTGGTCGAGCGCTTGTTGCTGGGTCCGGATCTTGAGCAGATCGACATCGCCGCTGACATCCTCGCCGCCGTGGCAGCTGAAACAATACTTCTGAATCAGCGGTCGGATCGTCGACTCGTAAACCGTCTCGGCGCGGACCGGACGAATAAAAACGAGGAGGACGGCGGCGCAGAACAGGCATGCTGAACTTCGCTTTGTTGATAGCGTCATGATCATCCGAACGGTTTTCTCGCTTTCGCACGGCTGGCGTCGCGGTAGCGGCCGGGCGTCTGCTTGACTTCGCGTTTGAAGACGACACTGAAGTACTCGGCGTGCTTGAAACCGGTCAGCCGCGAGATCTTGACCAGACTCAGCTCGGTGTCACGCAGCAACTGGCAGGCGCGTTTGATCTGGACGCGTCGGATTTCCGCTTGGGGTGAACGTCCCAGGTATTGACGAAAGCGACGTTCCAAACTGCTCCGCGCGATCGGAACCTCGGCCAAAATGTCCGAGACCGTCAATCCTTCGCAGGCCCGGAAACGAATCATTTGAATCGCCGCGGCCACGTCTTCATCGTCGATCGCCATCACGTCGGTACTCAATCGCTCGGCGATCCCCAGCGGTGCGATCTGGACATGCAGCTTATCCGGCGTTTGCCCGCGCATCATTTGGTCTAGCATCACCGCCGCTTGATAGCCAATGCGTTCGGCCGCCGGAATGATGCTCGAAAGCGGCGGGTCACAGAAATCGCACAGGACATGATCGTTGTCGACGCCCAGCACTGCGATCTCATCGGGCACCGACACCTTGGCCGTTTGGCAGGCTTCCAGGATGTGTTGTCCGCGAAAGTCGTTGCAGGCCAGAATGCCGATCGGACGCGGCAGACTTTTAACCCAGGCAACGATCTGGTCTTGCTGCTGTTGCCATCCGCCCTGGCTGGCCGATGACCAACCGGATTGATGCACGTGCACGCGCTGCGGATCCTCGACGCCACGTTCGGCAAGTCCGGCGAGGAATCCGGTCAGCCGCTGGGACGACCAATGGTGGTCGCTGAATCCCGCAAACGCGAAATGTTCGATGCCCTTGTCGGCCAGATGCGATGCGGCGAGTCGGCCGATCGCTTCATGATCGTTGATCACCGAAGGCAGGGTTTGGTCGTCTCGAATGTCGCCCAGATTGACCGTCGGAATCCCGGTCTCGCGGATGATCTCGATCATCTCGGGCGTCGTGTCACGGGTGATGATGCCGTCGCCATCCCAGGACCGAAACCAGGCCGGCGGTCCGGCCATCAGCTCACGCAAGTCCAGTTGCACCGACCAGGGTTGTCGTTCGATCCGGTAACGGCTGATCCCTTCCAACACGCTGCGTCCGAACGCCATCGTCGTTTCGACCAACAACAACACCTTGGGGCGTGCGTGGCCGCTGCCCGCTACCTTGACGGCTTGAGAAGCCCCGTGCTTGGGGAGGCCGTTTGAGGCGGCGTTGGAAGGCGGGACGGGCATTGCGGAGCCGGATTTCGGTGAATCAGAGTTGCAAAACGGACGGGGATTCCTGGCCCGGGCAGATCCTTTACCCGTGGAATATCTCTCAATCCAGGCCCCGATGCAATCGTTTTGTACGCCGACAAAGCGATAAACGCTCGGTTTTTCCGCCTATTCCTCAAGGAACCCGCCTCGACAGGCTTGGGAACAATTCTTTAAGTGCCTCCACCCAGGAGCTGGACAAAAAGCCTCCCTCCTTGTCTCCCTCTCTCCTTGTCTCCCTCTCCCTCCCCCTACCCCAGCGATCCGGCGAAGACCTTTTCCAATCCGCGTTTGGCGGTGTCGGCGGCGTCGCTGCTGATCACGGCGTTGACTTGCAATTCGCTGGTGCTGATCATGTCGACGTTGATGTCCGCGCTGGCCAGCGTTTCGAACAGCAGCGTGGCGACATGGGTGTGGCTGCGCAGTCCGATCCCACTGACGGTGACTTTGGCGATTTCGCGGACGCCTTGAACGCCGCGCATGCCGTGTGAGGCCGCGATGGCTTCGGCGACTTTCAGACTCGCCTCCAGCGCGTCCTGGGGGACGGTAAAGCTGACGCTGGTCGATCCGTCTTCGCCGTCATATCCCTGGACGATCATGTCGACCGAGATACCGGCCGCGCCGATGCGTTCGAACATGTCCGCCGCGATCCCCGGTCGGTCGGGGACCCCCATCAACGTCACCCGAGCTTGGTGATCGAGCACGGAGATACCGGTCAACGTCAACGCTTCGAGGGCATCATCGCGGAGCCGGCTGATCAACGTTTCCACTTCGACGCCTGCTTCCCGGTCGGCCTTGATCTGGCTCCACGATTTGGCGTCATCGGGTTTCTCGTGCAGTTTAAATCCTTCATGGACGGCGCGGAGCGCGATCGATGCCTGGTCACGCGGCACCAACGCACTGATTTTGATTTCGCTGGTGGTGATCATCTGGATGTTCACGCCCGCCCCGGCCAATGCGCGAAACATTTCGCTGGCCACACCGGCTTGGTCGGGCATGTTGGCCCCGACGACGGAGATTTTGCTGACGTGATCATCGTGGGTCACGCCTTCCACACCGATCGCCTCGATGACCGGCGCGAGCGCCAACAGGGTTGCCTGCAGGTCATCGCGTCGGACGGTGAAGGAAACGTCCGCCTTGCCGCCGTCCCCGATGTTTTGGACCACCATGTCCACGGCGATCTTTTTCTCCGCGATCGCCGAAAAGATCTGCAAGCTCATGCCGGGAACATCGGGAACCCCCAAGACCGTCACACGGGCTTCGTCGGGGGTCATCGCGGCTCCGCTGACCGGCGCGGTCCCGGACTCCTGCTCGGTGACGATCATCGTCCCTTCGGTGTCCGAGAAACTGCTGCGGACGTGAATCGGGACACCGAATTTTTTGGCGAATTCGATGCTGCGATTGTGCATCACGCTGGCGCCCAGGCTGGCCAGTTCCAGCATCTCGTCATAGCTGATCACATCGACGCGACGAGCTTCGGGCAGCAGTCTCGGGTCGGTCGTGTAGACACCGTCCACGTCGGTGTAGATTTCGCAGGCGTCGGCTTTCAGCACCGCGGCCAGCGCGACCGCGGTCGTGTCGCTGCCGCCGCGTCCGAGCGTGGTGATGTTCAGGTCATTGTCGATCCCCTGGAATCCGGCGGCCACGACAATCTTGCCTTCGTCCAACAGGCGTTCGATGCGTTCGGTGGAGATCGAACGGATGCGAGCTTTGCTGAAACTGCTGTCGGTTTGCATCCCGATCTGACCGCCGGTCAAACTGACCGCTTCGCTGCCGAGCGCGTTGATGGCCATGGCGACCAGGGCGACGCTGACCTGTTCGCCGGTGCTGAGCAACATGTCCATTTCACGTGCCGGCGGATTGGGGCCGACTTCTTGCGCCAATTCCAACAACCGGTCGGTGTTCTTTCCCATCGCGCTGACGACCATCACGACACGATGGCCTTGGCGTTGGGCACGAATGGCTTTGCGCGCCGCGGCGCGGATCTTTTCGACATCGGCGACACTTGTTCCGCCGAATTTTTGAACAATCAGAGACATGGGGTGTGGTTTTAAAAAATGCGGTGTCGAGCGGAAAAGGGGTCAGGTACCAAAAACCAAATGGCCCGCAGGGTGCTTCGCATTTTTGGTACCTGACCCCTTTTCCGCGGCACCCTAAGTTAAAGAGTTGACAAAGAGCTAGCGGCAGATGAACGCATCCATCAAATCCCAGCCGTGGTCGAAGCGACGCCCAGACGCTGCGGCTGCGATTTCGTCATAGGTCGTTTGCGAATCCGATTCGATTCCCGTCCCGGCCATGACCAACGGGACCATGCCGTGGGTGTGTTTTTTGGTACTGCAAAACGTCGGGTGATCCGGAGTGACCAGAATCCGGTGGTCACCGTATCCCGCAAGCGCCTCGGCGAGTGGCCCGACGATGTGGCGATCGATTTGCTCGAGCGCTTCGATCTTTGCGTCGTGACGCCCTTCGTGGGATGCTTCGTCGGGGGCTTCGATGTGCACGCAGACCAGGTCGTACTGTTGCAGTGCCTGGATCGCCGCGGCACCCTTGGCCGCGTAATCGGTGTCCAGGTAACCGGTCGCCCCTTCGACTTCGATCCGCGGCCATCCGGCCAGCGCCGCGATCCCGCGCAACAGATCCACTGCCGTGATCATCGTGCCGCGAACGCCAAACCGTTCTTCGAAGGTGGGCATCGACGGAGCCCCGCCCAGGCCCCACAACCAGACGTGCGTCGCGGGGCGTTTGCCGGCGGCCCGTCGGGCCTGGTTGACCGGATGATCGGCGAACACGTCGGCCGAACCATTCATCAACCGGACCAGCAGATCGCTGCCGGGCCCGCGCGGGAAATCGTCGGTGACGGACAAATCGGTCAGATCGTGGGGCGCGGTCGAACGCGTCTCGGACGAAAACGGCGGCGGCGTGTTTTCGTCGCCGCGGTAGATCAACAGATTCCGATAGCTGACGCCGGGGACAAACTCAAAACGACCGCCTTCGGACCCCAGCAGGGCCTCGCCGGCGGCGGCCAGCAGTTGCCGAGATTCCTCGGTGCTGATGTGATCGGCGGTGAAGTCCACCATGATCTGGTCTTCGATCGTCACCAGGTTGCAGCGGACGGCAAAATCATGCTTCCCCAATGTGATCCCGCTGGCGGCCGCTTCCAACGGCGCCCGTCCGGTGAAGTACTGGTCCGGGTCGTAGCCGAACAAGCACAAATTGGCCACTTCGCTGCCCGCGGGAAAGTGTGCCGGCGTGTTGTTGGACAGGGCACTCGCCCCGCTCGCCGCGACCCGGTCCATCGCCGGAAGCGCTGCCGCCTGTAGTGGTGTTTTTCCGCCCAACGCCTCGATCGGTTCGTCCGCGCATCCGTCCGGGATGACGATGACATATTTCATGATGTTTCGGTGGGGGGTTCGGGAGACCGGTGGTGTAAAGGGAATGCCCACTAGTTTCGTTCAGAGACGGGAATCTCGGAAGGGGACTGGTGCTAGGCCTCGTCTGCCAATTGATTCAGCAGCGCGACGCCCTTGGCGATGGTTTCGTCCGAGGCCGCGAAACTGATCCGGAAATGGCTGTCTCGGGCGCTAAAAATCTTGCCCGGAATGATCAGCAAGCCCCGCTCGATCGCCTTGTGGACGAACGCTTCGCCGCCCGCGTCGCCGGGCGCCTTGGGGAACAGATAAAACGCACCACCGGGACGCGTGAATTCGAATCGGTCGGCCAATCCGTCGCAGATCAAATCGCGCTTGTTCAGATAGTCATCGATGTGGCCTTGCAGGTTGACTTCCATCGCACGCAAGGCACCCCACTGGGCCGGTTGGGGCGAGCAGACGAATGAGTACTGTTGGATTTTCAGCATCGTCGCAATCACTTCGCCGGGGCCGTGGACGTAACCGACGCGCCAACCGGTCATCGCGTGGCTTTTGCTGAACCCGTCGATCACGATCGTGTCCGGGTTGAACTGGGCCGGTGACACGAAGGCGTCGTCGTAATGAAACCGCGAGTAAATCTCGTCGGAAATCAACGCGATGTTCTTCTCCGCCGCCAATCGGGCGACCGCTTCGAGCTGCTCGGCCGTCGCCGTGACCCCCGTCGGGTTGGCCGGGCTGTTGAGCAGAATCATCTTCGTCTTGGGCGTCACCGCCGCCGCGATCGCGTCGGGATCGAGCTGGAAACTGGGGTACGAATCGATCGGCACCGCGACCCCGCCGCACATCTTCAACAGCGCCGGGTACATCACAAAGAACGGGTCCAAGTAAATCACTTCGTCCCCCGGATTGATCATCGACAGCATCGACAGCATCAGCCCGCCGCTGGTGCCGCTGCAGACGAACACCTCGCGGTCGTCGTGGCCGTACCGCGAGTCGATTTCTTGTTGCAGTGCCGACCGCAACGGCCCGATGCCCTGTGTCGGCGAGTAGGCGTTCTTGCCGCCACGGATCGCATCGATCGCCGCATCCTGGACCGACTCCGGAACCTCAAAGTCGGGTTGCCCGATCGAAAGATTGATCGGATCCTTCAGCTTGGCCGCCAAGTCAAAGACTTTACGAATCCCGCTGGCGTCAAAGGTCGTGGTTCGGTCGGCGATCCAAGGATGCATGGCTCTGCTATGCTCTGAAAAATCGGTGGCGACGCGGCGTCAAGCGTCACGTCAAAAGAAACGAAGATTGATTCTAGACGAGAGACGACTTGTGGCCGAGGTGCTATACGTAGAACCGGTGATTCGGTTTTGTGCGGTGATTTCTGGCGACGCCCTGGTTCGGCGACGGGCGATCGAGCACCTGGAAAACCACTGGGGCGAGATTTTCCATCAATCCGGCCCCCTGCCGTTCGAAGCCGGCGGCTACTACGCCGAATCGATGGGCGAGCGACTGCAAAAAGAACTGATCGGATTTCGCCAGCCCCGCGACGCAGCCGAACTGGCCGACTGGAAACATTGGACCAACACGGTGGAAACGCAGTTCGCCGCAGCCGATTCCGCAGCGGATTCCGGACCGACACGCCCGCTGAATCTGGATCCCGGCTACATCACCCAAGCCAAACTGGTCCTGGCGACGACCAAGGACCGCGATCATCGCGTTTACCTGCGCGACGGGATGTTCGGCGAGATCACGCTGACCTACACGGCCAAACGATGGGTGCACCATCGCTGGACCTACCCCGACTACCGGACCGCCGCAGTGGCCGAGTTCGCGACCGCCTGCCGCAACCACCTGCGAGCATTCTTGCAAGGCGGTATGGGTTTTCGGCAGCGCGGATGAGTCGGGTGAGGCTGGGGATCACGTGTTTCATCCCGGAGGGCTCGCGCCCTGCCGCTAACACGAGAAGCCACTTGCCCCAAAATGGCTCCCCTCTCCCCCGAACAAGCCTCCTGGTTCATTCGAATTGATCGTGTGCGTCAAGTGATCTTAAAATGCGAAAACGTTGCAACGAGGAAAGGCTTGTTTGGGGGAGAGGGGCCGGGGGTGAGGGGGAATCCGCATGACGAATCGACGATGCCATCACAAGGGCACCGAGTATCCGATAGGTCCATACAACATTGATCAATGCTGCGTCGATTTGAAGTCGTTCGCATTCCAGGGTACGACACTCCGCCCGGTCCAGCCGGCATTCGAGAGCGTATCGTTGCCGCAATCCGGCAACGTCGCACAGAATATATCCCCCTCACCCCCAGCCCCTCTCCCCCAATTTCTGACTCGCTTAGGCTCGCCAGAAATCGGGGGAGAGGGGAGCCATGGTAATTCATGTTCGCTTCTCAATTTAGTGGTATTCGGCTCGCGCCCTGCCGCCAACACGAAAACCCTCGAGCGATGGTAGCGGAACGGCGCGAGCGGTCCGGTGACGGCGCGAAGGACCGGAGGGCTCGCGCCCTGCCGCTAAACGATGTTCTACCGCTTGCCATTCGGGCCCGCAGGCCTGCTATCGCGAGCGCACCAACGCAGCCAAGTCGATGTTCTGCTCTCGGACGATCGTTTCGATGTCTGTCAAAAAACGATCCGCATCGACGGGGTAACCCGCGGTGGGACGCAGCGGTTGTGGTGCCAGGTCGGCGAAGTACGCGTTCAACGATTCCATCGCCTTTTCCCTGACGTACTTGGCGACCATCGATGAAAACGCCACCGGCGTGAAGGAATCACCCTTGACCGTAAACCGGATCGTGAATTCACCGTCATGGTAGGGCACCGCGTAGCAGCTTTCGTCTTTCGATTCCGCGATGACACGAACCAGCGTGCCATCGAAGACTGCTTGCAAGGGGCCGGCGTAGTAGCGGCGTCCGCCATGTCGGTCGCAATACACCGCGACCGGTTCGTCGGCGGCGATCGTCAGCTCGCCGAGCAGATACTTCACCAACTCCAGCGTGCTCTGTGACAACAAGTCCGACTTGTTCGATCCCCCGCAACACGATCGGTTGAAGGCCGCCGCGGTGATCACGCGTGTCTTGAGTCCGACCAGCCTGGCCGGACCGGACTCCCAGGCGGCGATCAACGGATTCGCCTGACCCGTTTCGATCGTCTGTTCCAGCAGACCCGCCAGCCACGGTGCCGCACCGATCGAGTCTCGGTCGTCAGCCGCCAGATCGCCGACAAGGTCCAATCGCTCGTCGGCCAATCCACACCAGCGGGCGCCGGCCAGCGTCACGCATTCCAGTTTGCCGTACCCGCCTGATTTTTGGGTGACCGACTGGGGCTTGAAAACGGCCTTGGAATCGTTGACCACGATGCGTCTGCCATCGACCATCACGGGTCGGGCGACGGCCGAGAATGCATCGTGCAAATCAGACGGGCCCGCAGGGTCGACGGGAACCTGCCAGGCGGAAGCCGCGACGACAAGCGGCCCCAATTTCGGACCATATCCGGCTTCGTCGGTTGCAATCAGGATCATCGGGAACGGTGTTGGAAAGGGGGGGCGTTTGCGCGGGACGTCGATTCTTTTACCGCAGGATTTGGCAACCGATTTAGTTTCTCTCCCTCTGGCAGAGACGGCGTTTGCGCAGCAAGCAAACGCCAGAGAGGGCCGGCGGCTCGCAAAAGTTTTGACGACTTCCGCGACGATCTACTCCGACATTTCTACAATCGACGTCCCCTGCAAAGGATATCAGCCGAATCGATCCTCCGGCCAGCACGCGGAGAAATGATCGATGTTAAACTAGTGCTTTGTCAGCTTTCAATTTTCGAGCCTGCGTTTGTCGAGCGGAAAAGGGGTCAGGTACCAAAAACCAAATGGCCCGCAGGGTGCTTCGCATTTTTGGTACCTGCCCCCTTTTCCGCGGTACCCTAAGTATAAAAGTTGACGAAGCACTAGACACCGATTGCTTCTTACACACCACACGCGGATGTTTTATGAAACTCTCTCGACGCGACGTCCTCTCGGCTTCGGCCGGATTGCTCTCGCTTACGGCCTGCCCCTCCGTGTTCGCTTTGTCCGAGTCGAAACGCAAGTTCACCGTCGACCTTCGCTGGGGCAGCATCGGCGTCAAAGCGAACCAGAACGAAGCGATCGAGTTGGCGGCAAAACATGGCTTTGAGTCTGTCGCCGCCGCGCCCCACGATTTGGCCAAGTTGTCCGATGCCGAAAGCGAAGCGTTGGTCAATGACTTGAAAGCGAAAGGCCTGGTGTGGGGCTCCTCGGGGCTGCCCGTCGATTTCCGCAAGGACGAGGCGAAATTCAAGAGTGATCTGGCCGCCTTGCCCGCCCTGGCCGCCGCACTGCGCCGCGCCGGTGTCGACCGGATGGGCACCTGGATCTCGCCATGCCATGACGAATTGACCTACGTCGCCAATTTCAAACAACACGCCGATCGGCTTCGCGAGTGCGCCAAAATCTTAAAAGACCACGGGCTGCGATTGGGGCTTGAATACGTCGGCACGTCGACGTTGCGTAACTCCAAACGATTTCCGTTCCTGCACACCATGCGGGAAACGGCGGAACTGCATTCAGCCATCGGCGTGGACAACATGGGCTTCGTGCTCGATTCCTGGCACTGGTACACCGCCGGCGAAACCGCCGACGACATTCGCTCGTTGAATCCGCAGCAGATCGTCGGCTGTGATTTGAATGATGCGCCCACGGGACTGGCCGTCGACGAACAGATCGACAACCGACGTGAGCTACCCGCGGCGACCGGAGTGATCGACGTGAAGTCCTTCCTGCAGGCCTTGATCGATGTCGGCTACGACGGCCCCGTTCGCGCCGAACCCTTCAATCAAGACCTCAACAAGCTGGACAACGATGCCGCCTGTGCGGCCACGTCCAAGGCCATCCACCAAGCGATCGCACAAGTGGGGTAAGCATCCTGCTTGCCTACAGTGGGGTAAGCATCTTGCTTGCCTACAGTGGGGTAAGCATCTTGCTTGCCTTCCGGGGCAAGCTTTAGCTTGCAGGATCGCAAGCTGGAAGCTTACGCCACGTTGTGCTTAGGCGGCTTTTCGCAGTCGGCTGGGCGCTTCGATGCGTCGGCGGACACTGGCCAGGGGGCCGATTTCCGACGGGGCGGCTGCGGCGTACCAGGCCCGCCGGGCGATCGCGTCGAGAATCTTTTCGGCGATCGTGACGGCTCGGGCACCGGCCAGTCCGCTGACCGTCGGTGAGATTCCCGATTGGATACTGATCACAAAGTCATGCAGCTCGTCCAGGATCGCATTCCGCGATTCCAGCTGCTGGGTCTCCAACTGCAGATGGTCGGTGAACAAGGTGTCGGCATAGCCGAGTGGATTGTCGGTGGCTTCGTCCAAGTCAAAATCGCGATCGACCAGCGACTCGCTCGGCCGCACCGCGTGCAGGGCCGGTCCGGAGAAATCGATTTCGGCGAATCCGCCACAACCGTAGACTTGCATCTGACGCGCCGGCGTGGGGCTGACCCGCGACGCTTTCAAGTTCGCGACCAGACCGCAGGCGAATTCGAGACGCGCTTCGGCCAAGTCCTCGTGGTCGCTGACGACCGCGATCCCGCTGGCGGAGACATCGGCGATGGCTGCGTCGGTCATCGAACAAACCAGGTCGATGTCATGGATCATCAGGTCCATCACGACGCCGACGTCCAGGCAGCGGCCGGGAAAGCGCGAGGCGCGGACGGCTTCCACGTACTTCACGTCGACACCGATATCTCCCAACGCGGTGAACGCGGGGTTGAATCGTTCGACGTGGCCGACTTGCAAGGTCAGCCGGCGCGAGGCGGCCAGCATCGCCAGTTTGTCGGCGTCGGCGGCGGTGGTCGCCAGCGGCTTTTCGACCAGCAAGTGCTTGCCGGCCTTCAACAGGTTCGTTGCGATCTCGGCGTGCGCATCGGTGGGGGCGGCGATGACGGCGGCATCGATTTGATCGATGCAGTCGCGGTAGTCGGCAAACGTCGGGACGTCAAAAAGTTTTGCCGCATTGTTTCTGGCCGCCTCGATCGGATCGCTGATCGCCACCAGTTGGGCACCCTCGACGCTGCCGAGAAGCTTGGAGTGAATTCGTCCCAGATGGCCGGCCCCGATGACGGCTACGCGCAAACGTGTCATGCTGCTTTCTTGCTCCGTTGGTCTTGACCGCGTCCGTGGCGTCCGTTGCACGAACGATCGACACAATCAAAAAGGTGTTTGATGACGGGCCGGATCGGGCCTTGCGAATAAACGATCTCACGAGCCTTGTCGACGCCGACGCGTGCCCGATACAACAACTTGAACGCCTGGGTCAGCACCGCGATGTCCTCGCTGGTGTAACCGTGTCGTTTCAAGCCGATCGTATTGACCGCTCGCGGTTTGGTCGGCTGGCCGTCGACGATCGTGTAGGGCGGGACATCGTGCAGCACCCGGCTCATCGCGCTGACAAAACTCAGTTGTCCGACGCTGGCGAAGTGCGACACGCCGACGCCACCCGCGATGGTGACATCGTTTCCGACGCGAACGTGGCCGCCCAACATGCCGTTGTTGGCGATCACGATCCGGTCACCGACTTTGCAGTCGTGGGCGACGTGGGTGCCGGCCATGAAATAATTGTCGTGCCCGATCTCGGTCAGGCCGTCTTCCTTTTCCGTCGCACGGTTGACGGTGCAGTGTTCGCGGAAAACGTTGTTGTCGCCGATCACGACTTTTGTCGGCGCGTCTTTGTAGCTGGTGTCTTGGGGATGCGCCCCGATCACGGTGCCTTGGAAGATGTGGTTGTCTTCGCCGATCGTCGAATGTCCGGTGATGACGACGTGTTCTTCGATCAGCGTGCCGTCGCCGATTTTCGCATGCGGCCCGATCACCGAAAAATGGCCGATTCGAACGCCGTTCCCTAGCTGAGCTCGCGGATCAACGACGGCTGTTTGAGCGATGACAACACTCATGGCAAACCAATATGGATGATTGATAAAGGAAGTTGCGATCTGAAAAGCGAAATCAAATCGCGGATCATTGGGAACGTAGCGAATGACGGTCTTCTGGATCGAGAGGAATCAGGCTGTTTTTTCGTCCACCGATGGAAAGTTTTTCGCACCGCGATTCAGGCGGCATGACGTCGATCGCTGAAACAACCGACTTGGCTCCGCGACTGTGATTGCACGGCCAGATCATGCAGTGCTTGCGCCATCCGGCCGTTCAATCGATGGCCGCCGCGATAGGAGATGAACTTGCCGACCAATTCGACACCGACCAGGGCCAGGTCGCCGACCAAGTCCAAGGCCTTGTGGCGGGCGCATTCATTCTTGAAGCGGATGCTGTTGTCGATCGGCCCGTCGGCACCGAAGACCAGCAAGTCCTCGTAGGAAACGTGTTGGGCCACGCCGCGCGCGTGCAGCGCCTTGGCCTGGCTCTCGGTCACGAACGTTCGCGCCGGTGCAACATCGCGGCTGAAACGCGTCGGTGTGCAGGCAAAGCCGTAACATTGGTTGGAGATCTCGCCTTCCTGGTCGAACACCAACTGGTATCCGAAGTGACTGACGCCGGTCGGAACCGGTGCCGCGGAGATCCATGAGGAACCTTCACGCAGTGTGATCACCTGGTCGATCACCAAACGCCGTCGCTCACCGGCTTGAATCACCAACCCGGCGGTCGCCAAGGCGTCAATGAAGGGTTTGCTGCTGCCGTCGAGTCCCGGCAGTTCGCAGCCGTTGATTTCGACGATGCAATTGTCGATTTCCATCGCATAGAGTGCCGCCATCAAGTGTTCGATCATTTCGAACTTGGCGTCGTCCTGTGCCACGTTTGTTCGGAGCTGGGCGTCGGTCCGGCGACTGACATGGGCCGGGCACGACGGATGACCGGGCAAATCCGTCCGGACGAGCTGGACTCCGGTGTTCACCGGGGCCGGATGAATGGCGACTTCGACTTTTTTGGCCGTCCAATAACCTCGACCACTCAGCCGGCAAGACGAAGCGATCGAATGCTGGTTGCGTGATAACTTCACGGCGTGCCTCCCTGCTCAATCAAGCCACATTTTGAATCAGGAAAATAAAAACGACGGACATCGCTGTCCGCCGTTTTGTTCGTTAGCCGAGCCAACGCCATTGCCCCTGACGTGCCTCATTGCCTGCTGGCATCACTCACAGCCTACTGGCGTTGCGAGGTGCCGTTGCGGCCGGCGATCGCCGGATCGGTCTTGATCACCTTGTCCAGGTACTGCATGACGCCCGGGGTCATGTCCAAAGCGGCATCGTGATACACGATGTTCTTCATCACGCCACGGATGACCGATTCGCCTTGAGCCTGATTCATTTCTTCGCTGTTGTAACGAAGCACCAAGTTGATCTTGTAGTGGTTGGCCAAGAACTTCACGCCCGCGGCGATCTGTTGATAGTTGTCAAAGTAGATCTTGGCTTCCGCGTCGGCCAGCTCTTTGCGTTTGCGAGCCATGTCGAGACGGAGTTTTGAATCCATGCTCGCCAGTTGCTCTTCCAATTGAGCGTACTCGGGCGAACCCGGCGACAACGTCTTCAGCTTTGCAGCGGTGTTCTGCAGCTGTTCACGCTTTTGTTTCAGCTCTGCATCGTAGGCTTTCAGGTCGCCTTCGACGTTCGCCACCTGGACCTTGATGCCCGGGTGATTTTTAAAGATGTACGCGACGTCCACGACCGCAACGCGGTGAGGAGCCGAATCCTGTGCAGACGCAGTACCGGTCATCAGACACGGGGCCAACACAGTTGCCAATCCGATGGCAATTCCACAGACTTGATGGCGAACGGTTCGCACTTTCGCTCTCCTTGCGTATTGAGTCGCAGTCCTTTGTCACAGCGATGAAACGAATCGTGTTACGGTATCGATTCGCTCGGAATGGCTCGACGCAGACATCCGTTGCCTGTACCAAAACACTCGTTCGCTGACGTGCCGAAATCGCTCCGGCCTTTGTTCACTGTTTTCCGATTGTGGCAATCGCCCTGGGCCACGTAAAGATTGATCACACCATTTTCTACGAGCGTTTTTCAAGCTTTCCACGCAACACGACGGTGTTCGCATTTCGACGGACTTCGATTTCGAAGCTGTCGCCCGGTTCGTGCGCCCGCACCCAGGACAAGACGTCACCGGTGGTGCGAATCGCCTGTCGGCCGATACGCTGAATTTGGTCGTCGATCTGCAATCCCGCTTTTGATGCCGGCCCCCCATCGGTCACCTCGGTGACTTTCACCACACCGTTTTGCTCCGAAATTCGAATGCCCATAAACGCTGTCATTTGACGACGAATCTGAACCCTCGGATCGGTCTCGGCATAAACGGGCCGTTGGGGGAGCACCGCCAGGCGGAATGCCACACCACTGATCATATCGGTTACACGGGTTAGGTTCCCAAAATCGATTTTGTCGAAATCGTCAGAAGGGCGATGATAATCGTTGTGCAGACCCGTAAAGAAGAACAGCACGGGAACGCCGACCCGGTAGAACGACTGGTGATCACTGGGGCCATACCCGCTGGCCACCTTGAAAAGATTGAATCGAAATTCTCGGTTGGCCGTGTCAACGACACGCTCCAACTCGCTGGCCGAACCCGTTCCGTACACCGTCAACTCATTGTCGCGAAGTCGGCCGACCATGTCCAAGTTGATCATCGTGGTCGTGTTTTCGATCGGTCGCACCGGGGCTTCCACATAGCGTTGACTGCCCAACAACCCACGCTCCTCGCCGGTAAACCCGATGAACAGGATCGTGCGATGCGAGTCCGCTCCGGCGAGCCGACGCTTCAATTCCGCCCCGCATGCCAGCATCGTCGCCGTGCCGCTGGCGTTGTCGTCGGCCCCGTTGTGGACCGCGATCGTCCCCGGCGCCATCGACGCGAATCCGCCCATCCCGACGTGGTCATAGTGCGCGCCGACCACAAGGGTCTGGTCCGCTAGCAATCCCTTGCCGGGCAGCCGGCCGATCACGTTGTCGCTGACCGCAATCGCCGGCTTCAGATCGACGGCCAGTTCGACCGTGACCGAATCCATTGCTCGGCTGGCCGGACGAAACGTCTGGTTGATTTGCGTTTCGACCGCTTCCAGCGACGCGCCGCCATCGGCACGCAACATCCGGTCGGCCAGGTCGCGGGCAATCGAAGCGACGGGGATCTTTTTGCTCTGCTGGGACTTCGTGCCGGCGTCCGCGATTCCCAACACGCCCCGTCGGGCCGACGTCAATTCAGCCTGCATCGCCGCGATCATCCGCTCCGTGCCGGCGATTTTTTCGGCCGTCGCCGCGCGGTTCTTGACCGCTTGCTGCGGCAAGTTGGACAGCATCTCGACCAGTCCCTCTTTGCGGCGCTGTTCCTGGTCGATCCGATTTTGCACCTTTTGCACCGCTTCACGCGTGCTGTCTGGATCGTTGACGATCAAAACGGCGACCGCACCGTGCTCGATCGCGTTGATCACCTTGGTGGCAAAGTAGGCGTGGCGCGTGTTTTTGACCCCGTCAAAGGGGCTGTCCGGATCGCTGGCGCCAGGTTCTTTCCGCAGCAGCATCACGATCGCGCCGCGGGCATCGATCGATTGATAGTCGTCGTAGTCGTGCGTTTCGGATGTGATCCCGTACCCGGCAAACACGACCGGGGCCGACACGGATTGCTTGTCGCTTCCGATCCCCAGTGGCCCAAACCCGTCGGCGAGCCCGGCCTGGACAGCCGGCTGGTCGGCGATCTGGATCCGGCAGACGTTCCCCGACTCGTTGCGGACTTCGCTGCCGACCGCGATTTCAACACGTTGAAACGGACCGCCGGCGACGGAGTCGAGTTCTAACCCGATCGATTCCATCCGCTCACGGAGGTAGTCGCGCGCCACATCAATCGTCTCGTCGGTGACGCTCCGCCCGCGAAGTTCCTCCGACGCCAAGAATCGAATGTCCCGGCGAAGGGTCTCGGTCACTGTGGCGGAAGCATTCTCCACCGAAGCCGTGGCAGCGGGGGCCTGCCCTAAGCCGACCGACGGGAGTGCGACATTCCATAACGTCAGACACAGAACGACCAACGCCGAGACAGTTGGGATGGAGGGCGACTTGAGAAACGGCACGGTCTTTCGGATGATCATCGACGGGGTTTTCCACTGCCATGGTTGCCGCTGCAACTGTTCAATCTTTGCTGACGCCGACGAGGGTATCGACAACCATTGCCTGGGGCATCGCCCATCGCCTCGTTGCCCGGTTCTGGCTGGGGACGGGCGTGCCCCGGTGGTTCAGCCTCCGCAGTCGGAGGCGGAGCCCCCGGAACAGTGTGTTCCCAGGCAGAGCCTGGGAACAAGTGTGCAGCGATCTCAGGCCGCTTCGGCCGTTTTTTCGCCTCGCTTGACCAGCATCAGCAGGATCGGGCTGGCCACGAACACGGAACTGTACGTCCCGACCAAGACCCCGATGACCAGGCAGAATGCGAAGGCATGAATGCCCTGGCCGCCGAACAGATACAACAGCACGACCACGATCAACGTCGTGATCGACGTCAGCAACGTTCGGCTGAGCGTTTGATTGATGCTGGTGTTGATCATCTCACCGGTCAATCGTGGTGCTTTGCCCTTCGTTTCGCGGATCCGGTCAAAGACCACGATCGTGTCGTTGAGCGAGTAACCGATGATCGTCAGCAGGGCCGCGACCACGGTCAGACTGATCTTGAAGGGGTCGATCAACAGGAACCCGAGTGCGTCGGCGACGTAGTAGCTGATCGCGATCGCACCGAGCGTGATCAAGACATCGTGGACCAGAGCGGCAACGGCGGCAAAGCCATAGATGACGCGTTGGAATCGGAACCAGATGTACAAGATGATCACCATCAAACTGGCGAACAGGGCGACCGAGGCACGGCCGACCATTTGACCGGCGACCCGTGCACCGACGCTGCTGCTGCTGACCCAGACCGGTTCGTTGCCGAGCGATCGTTCGACGGCTTGCATCACCTGGTCGGCGGCTTGATTGCCCATCGGCAACGTCACTTTCCACTCGGAAAACGGAACACTCGATCCGCTCTTCCAGTCCTCGGCGCCTTCGCCGCTGGGCAACAGGTCAATGGCCCGTTCGTTGAGTGGGATCTTCAATTCGTCGGCGGCTTCTTTCATCCGCTGGATCAACGTCGGACCGCTGATCGATGCACTCGTGTCGTCGCCGCCGATCCCCAAACTGATGCGGCGAACGGCTGATTCGCCCGCGGTCAAGGAAGGCTCAGACGTCGAGGCGGGTGAGTCACTGTCTTCAGCGGTCGCGTCTTCAGCGGTCGCGTCTTCGGCTGCCGCCTCCGTTTCCGCTTGCATCGCGACCAGCATCACGCCGTTGGAATCGCGATCGATCGCGGAGGTATCGGATCCGCCGGTTGCATCCGAGATGCTGACGTCGTAGGTGACCAGGTCGGTGTCCGCCGCGGTGGCAAAGGATTCGACGATCCTGGTTTGCAGGTCATCGACCGACACCAGCGACGAGTCGACTTTGAAGACGGTGCCGTCGTCCGCCCCGTCCATGGTCACGCCGTTGACGGTGAACTGGACGGGGGTTCCGTCTTGTTCACCGATTCCCGTCCCGACAATATCTCGAATACTTTGCGTGGTGGTCGATTGGCTGACCCGGAATTGCACCGAGGAACCGCCGGCAAAGTCGATGTCCAGGATGGTCTTGCCACGAGCGACGAGCGATCCGATGCCGATCAAAATCAGGACCGAAGAGATCGCCAGGGCGATTTTGCCTTTGCCGATGAAGTCCATCATGCCGCCACCGGACACCGAGTTCTTCATCGCGTTGACCATGTCGGACATGCCCAGCGAGACTTTGTTGTGTCGTTCGGCGATGTCGAACAGGGTTCGCGACATGTAGATCGCGGTGAACATCGAATACAGGATGCCCAAGATCAACGTGACGGCGAAGCCGCGGATCTGGTCGGTCCCGATCGCATACAACACGATCGCGGTGAACAGCGTCGTCAAGTTGGCGTCAACGATGGTGACGGTCGCTTTGGCGAACCCGTTTCGAATCGCCATGCGGTCCTTGGCGCCCTTGTTGATTTCCTCGCGTATCCGCTCAAAGATCAACACGTTGGCGTCGACCGACATACCGACGGTCAAAACCAGACCGGCCAATCCGGGCAGCGTCAGCGGCTGGTGGATCAACACCATCGTCGCCAAGATCATCGCCAGGTTCAGCACCAGGGCAAAGCACGCGATCGCACCGGCAAACCGATAGTAGAACAGGATGAATACGAGGACCAGCATCAATGACACGCCGATCGCCATCACGCCCTTGCGGATCGTGTCGGCACCGAGCGTCGCATCGATCTGATTCTTTGCGATCGGCTGCTTCGTCAACGCGGCGGGCAATTGGCCGGCTTTCAGGATATCGACGAGCGCCTTGACCTCTTCGGTGGTGAAGTTCCCGGTGATGCGTCCTTGCTTGCTGATCGGCTGCAGAATGTTCGGCGCCGACAACAGGCGGTCGTCCATCACGATCCCGAGTTGACGTTGTCGTGTTCCCTGGGGGGAGTTTTCGGTCGTCAGCACGCGGAACTTGTTGCTGCCCGAGTCGGTCAGGTTGAACGCGACAGCCGGTGCACCTTGTTCATCAAAGGTCGTCGAGGCGAAGGCCAGGTCTTCCCCTTTGACGTCGATCTGGGGGTCGATGATCATCAGGACTTCCAGACCCGAAAGCCCGTTGTTGTCGACCCAGTTGGCTTGCAAGACTTGATCGCCGCGGACCTGTGTTGGCAATTCGACGAACTCGCCGGTGTCGGGATTGCGCACAATCGCGTTGCCGATGTTGACGCGAAACGGACCGTTGTCACCCGTTTTTGTGGTTTCGCGGTCGACGATCGCCCAGCGGCCGACGGTGCTGCCGTCGACGTCGGAGATCACTTCGCTCATCCGAATCGCACGTTCCGGCGACGCGGCTTGCTCGGCCGCCAGGTTGATCACCCGCTGGTGGTCGGTGCGGTTGGCGACGATCGCAAACCGCAGAATCCCGGCTTGCTTGAGCGTCTCTTCGATCAGGGCGACTTCGCGCTGGTCGACTTCGGGAATGATGATTTCGATTTGCGAATCACCGTACGGGCGAATCACGATCTCGCGCGTCCCGCTGGGGTTGATCCGCTTGGTCAACGGGCCGACCAAGTCCTTCGATTTGACTCCGTTGCCCTGCTGTTCGGCGTCCGGATTGCTTTTGCTGGGGTCGATTTCGTAGACCAAAATCGTGCCGCCGCGAAGGTCCACCCCTTGATCGGGCAAGCGGTTGAGCAGCACCGTCACGCTGACCGTGATCGCCAGCAGGATGAAGCCGATCCGCGTGGCATGGGTCGGCATCTTGAGCCGCTTGGCGAAAAATCCACCGACCGTGAACGGCAGGATGATCACCGCCAGTGCGACGGCCAGCAATCCGTACTGCTGCCATGAAATACCTTGTTCGGCTTCGCCTTGAGCGATCGGGCTGGCCGAAAGCAGGTCGCCGAACCATCCCGCGATCGAAGCGGAATCGATCGTCGAAAGCAGACCGGGCAGCAGACTCGGGGCGGTCAGACTTACATCGGCCAGGGGCTGAACGAGAGAAAAGCAGTCCATCGTTGGTTGTTTCGTAGTCGAAAGGAATGCAAACGTGACGAATGCAGTGATCGGGAACGTGGAAACCGCAACGCCAGTCGGGTCGCGTCACCACCTCGGGTGTATGGGGGCAGTCTTGGTTGAATCTGTTGTTGCGGGCAAACGATCCGAAACTCGCGCGTTTCCGGGGAGGGGGGATTCGATTTCGAATCGATGTTCTTTAGTCCTTCGCGTCGTCCTTCGGCTTTTTTTCTTCGATGACCGTCAGCGCCCAGCGGCTGACCTTCACCCGTAACGTCCCGCTTTCGTCCAGCCGAATCGTCACCACATCGCTGTCACTCGGTGCACTGACCACCGTGCCGTGCAATCCACCGCTGGTGATCACGCGATCGTTTTTCTTGATCCCCGCGATCCGCTTTGCCTCTTCCGCCTTGCGTCGACGCTCCGGAGCGATCAACGTCAGGTAGAAGATCAAGATGATTCCCGCAATCGGGAACAGCGGATTCTCCATCAATTGCAAGAGAAATGGCTTGGGCTCGGCGACCTCCGGGGCCACATCGTCGGCCAGAATCGTCCACGGTACGAATTGAAGCAGCGGTTGGATCACAATTCGGACCGAATGGGTTCTAATCTGGTTGGGTAGGCAAAATACAAGAGCGGCATGATATGGAAGGCCAAAATTGGTCACAAGCCCAGCCAGCAACGAAGTTTCGACGCTTTTGCCAGACTTCCGGCCCCAACTCGCCACTCCCCCCAAACTGACACGCCTGTTTGCCACACTCCCAGATCGCTCGAAAACGACCAACACCGCCCGCAACTCCATGATGTTTCCCGCCTGGCCCCCCCAATGGCCCGAGATCACCGAGTCGATTTTGCGGACCGTCCGCCGCGGCGACTGGGGACGCTACCGGGGGGAAGCGACGGCCGCACTGCAGGAACAGATCGCCGCAGCGGTCGGCTGCCGCCATGTCCGTTTGGTCAGCAGCGGGTCGCTGGGCATCGAATTGGCCCTCCGCGCCGCCGGGGTCGCGGCCGGTCACCAAGTCGTCCTCTGCGGCTACGACTACCCCGGAAATTTTCGGGCGATCGAATTGCTGGGGGCCAGACCCGTCCTCGTCGATGCCGATCCGTCCAGCTATTCCTTGGATCCACAGCCCCTGCAACGCCTGGCACAACAGGCGGACGCGAAAACTGCGGTGAAAGCCGTCGTGGTCTCGCATCTCTACGGCGTGCCCGCCCCAATCCGCCGCCTCCGCGAAATCTGTGACCGCGCGGGCTGGATGCTGATCGAAGACGCCTGCCAGACGCCCGGCATGCAAATCGAGGGCCGCCCCGCCGGGGCCTGGGGCGACGTCGGTGTGCTCAGCTTCGGGGGCAGCAAACCGCTGACCGCCGGCAATGGCGGAGCCGTGCTGACCAGCCGCGATCCGATTGCCAGCCGCCTGAACGCCTGGTTGGATCGGCCCAGTGACGCGGCGCCGATGAGCGAATTGCAAGCCGCGGCGCTGCTGCCCCAACTGGATCGTCTGGCCGAATGCAATCAAATCCGCTGGCAGACCGTTTCGGCAATCAACGCAGGGGTCGACTGGATCCGACAAGCGACCGCGGAATGCCAGGTGACGCCTCAAGCGACGTTCTATAAATTCGCATTCTTGTCCGAGCGGCGTGACACGATGCTGGAAACACTCCGCCGCGACGAATTGCCGGTCGGTCCGGGCTATCGATCGATGCACCGCAGCAGTGATCGACGCTGTGACAAAGTCGGCACGCTGGACCGTTGCCGGATCCTGGGCGAACAACTCTGCCTGCTCGACCACTCGGCATTGCTAGCAACCGGTCCACTGCGGACGCAATTGGTGCAGCGGTTGTCGGAGGCGGCGTCGTGACCACGGGATAGGGGTGGGATAGGCTTCCAGCCTGTCATCACGCGCCTGACAGGCTGGAAGCCTATCCCACTTTGTTGCCTACGACGCGACGAACTCCAGGATTCGAACGGCGTGGCCCTGGCTGGCTCCGTTTTTCTTTTTCGAAACCCGCAGCTTCATCTGGTGTGGGCCGTCTTCCAGCCCCGCTTTCAACACGACGGTTCTCGGATAGTGCAGTCCCTTGCTGAAGCGGTGGAACAGGTCTGCGGCGTGCCAATCGCCGTCATCGATGGAGAATTCGACCACGCCGGCATCGGGGCCTGCCAACACGAACAGCCCGATCGCCGTCCCTGAAAACGCGACCTCCAATTCCGCCTCCGGAACCGTGGCGACCGTCAGCGGCCGGCCGGCAAACCGTTCGCGGAACGAGCCGGCAATGTCTTTCCAAGTGGGCTCGACAAACGACCATCCGCTGCCCAACGCAATCGCGTCGCGAGGGAGAAACCGGCCGTGCCAAAAACTGGTCGGGTCAATCGGCGGCGGCAGCGGATGGGGGGCGAAGGTCTGGCGGCTGGCCGCCTTCGCATCGGCAAGCGAAAATTTGGCGTGCCGAAAGACGTCGTCGATCAAGTTGGCCGCGATCCGATTGCCCGCCGGTTTCGGGTGGACACCGCCGTAAATCGCCCAGCTGGTTTTCCCTTCGGCGATCTGCTTGGCCAATTCCACCGCCACGTTGCACGTCGAAATGCCATAGTGCTTGGCGACCGCGTCGTGCGCGGCGATGCTGGTCGGCAGCTTGCCATTTTGGACCGTTTGCAGCATCCCCGGATTGACGAAGTAGGTGATCACGATGTCCACGTTGGGCAGACTGGACCGGGCCGAACGGATCACACCTTCCATCCCCCGCAGTGCGTCTTGATAGCTATGGGCGGCGTCTTGGTCGTCGTTGACGGCGAATTCGACAAACAGCAAGTCGGGTTTGTTGCTCAAGACATCCGAAGGCAACCGAAATGCCCCAGTGTGCGAGCAAGTGGATGCGATTCCGGCGTTGGTAAAGTTGAACTCGGTGTCGGGGAAACGAGCCACTAAGCTATCCATGACCATCGGTCGGTAACCGTCCATCTCGGTGATCGATCCCCCGATGAAAGCGACCCGTCCTTGCCCGGTGGTGGCGAAGATTTCGCGGCTGCGGTGCAGGTCCCCGCGGACCTGGACGGCGGCGGGGGGCGTTGCCCCCGCGGCTTCCGCGGCCGAGGCGGGATCATCGCCCCGGCAGGTCACGGCGGCCCAAAAAACGGTCGCGAGACAACAGGCGATCCGACCGAAGAGTGAAAGATTCATGATTTCCTGGCGGTTTTGACGACTTCGGTACTGACGAACCGAGAGAGTTAAAGGATTGTCCTGATCGTAATTTCTGAGAACATAGAGCGCCAAACCGGCTTTCTACGTTTTCCACTTTATCCCCCGTTATGGCAGGTCGCATGGATTCACCATTGATCCTCGTTGACGACAAGCACGTCCCACTTTACCGCATCGTCTGGGTCGCCGACCTTCCCCACTGGTGCGGCGACAAAGATTGCGAGCGCGAAGGGGAATATGAAATCCGACTCGATGTCGAAGAATCGGTCTGGACCAGCCTGCGTGGACGCGACCACGTGATCGCCAGCCTGAAGAAATGGTGCGGCGATCCCGAAGACGACAACGACCCCCTGTTCTAACACCGTGGGGTAAGCATCCTGCTTGCCTTCCCGTGCAAGCTTTGCTTGCACCGGGGTCGCAAGCTGGAAGCTTACGCCACTTCAGCTTTCTGCTTCGAGTCGCAAGCTGGAAGCTTACGCCACTTTCATTCCAATCACACCGCCAGCCTTCGACGTGTCCATGTCCGCAGTAGATCCCGTCCTTTTCGAATCCCATTCGCACACGCCGCTTTGCAAACACGCTGACGGCTTGCCGACCGAGTATGCCGCGGTGGCCGAGTCGCGCGGACTGCGGGGCATGCATGTGACCTGTCACAACCCGATGCCCAATGGGTTCTCCTCCGGCGTCCGCATGGCGGAATCGGAATTCGACGCCTATGTCGACTTGGTTGCCCAGGCGACCGATGATTGGAAAGGGCGCGTCGACGTTCGATTGGGCCTGGAAGCCGATTATTTTGAAGGCCACGAAGCGTATTTGGAAAAACAACTCTCCGCCGCCGACTTTCACTTCGTGCTCGGTTCGGTGCATCCCCAGATCGGCGAGTTTCGTGAGACGTATTGGCAAGACGACTTGGTCGAAGTCCAACGGATCTATTTCAACCTGTTGGCCAAGTCGGCGGAGACCGGGTTGTTCGACTCATTGGCCCATCCGGATTTGATCAAGAATTTCACCACCGAAGCCTGGGATCCCGATTCGATCTTGGACGTGATCCGTCCGGCGCTCGATCGGATCGCCAAGACCGGCGTGGCGATGGAACTGAATACCAGTGGGGTCAACAAGCGCATCTCGGAAATGAATCCCTTTCCCGACATGCTGGCTGAAATGAAGTCACGTGAGATCCCCGTCACACTCGGGGCCGACGCCCACACGCCCCAGCGCGTCGGCGACGGTTATGAAACCGCCATGCGGCTGCTGCAGAGCGTCGGCTACACGCACGTGAATTTCTTTCTCGGTCGCAAGCGCCAATCGGTGGAAATTGAAACCGCACTGGCGTCGATGATCCCGGTCGACGAAGCCGCCAGCCTGGGGCGGTAGCGTCCTGGCAGGCGAGGCTCGCGCCCCAAGTAAAGAAGCCACCCTCCCTGGCAGGCAGGGTCGAGCGCAGCGAGGGGAGGGTCGAACGTCCAAACGCCACGTTCGCCTCAGCCCGACTCGTCGCCGTCTCAACCGAAACCCATCCCGCTTCACTCGCTCGCGTTCGCCAGCGCCCGTTGCAACGGGCATTGCGCCGCATCGATCTGTTTTCCGCTGCGGTAACCTTGCAGCAACCGTCGTGATTCGGCGGCCAGCATGCGGCGGACTTCGCGCCGTTTCCCTTTCACCCGTGGGATCGACAGGTTGTCATAAGCGGTCGTCTGGTGACGCATCCAGGCGATCACCGCAGACTCCGCCCGACGCTCGACCGGGATGCGTTGCGTGCGGGCGACGGTGCCGCTGCCCACGGGCGTTGCATGTGTGGTGACGGCAACGGCCAGCCGCTTGGCGATGTCGTGATGGGCCGCATGAAAATTGAGGAAGGTGAGCACCGCGTTTTCGAACTCGCCGACGTACTCGGCTTGTTTCTTCTCGCGTCGGGCCACGTCACTTTTTCGCTTTTTTGCGTACGCGTCGGTCGACCGCTCGGCATCCAGTTTTGCCTTGGCGGCGGCGATCTGATCGGCGTCCGCCCAAACGCCTTTGGAAAACACCCGTCGCCCGCGGCGTTCTTTCACCGTCCACGTCGGCCCGGCCGCTTTCACACGACGGGTCAGCCCCGCATCGCCGGGCGGCAACAATTCCCAGCCGGTCGGAATCGACAGCTTGGTTCCGTCTTCGTCGACGACCTGTTGGGCGGAGGGTCCGGGAGCGACAACGCGAGTCTTTTCGGGCATCGGGCAGAAGCGGCACGGGGAAAGCGGTCAATCACAACGCACACCGACTTGATCGGCGGGTCGCGCGGGGCATCTTGATACGACGAATCCGGTTTTGCATCAAGCGTTCCTCCCCGGAGACGCCCCTGGGGATCGGGGGAGGGATGGCAGAATGATTCGGGGCAGAATGATGGGGTGAGCATCCACACCGGAGCCTCGTTCCAAAGCTCCGCCTCCCACCTCGTTCCAGGGCTCCGCCTTGGAACGGGCTTTGCCGGAGGCTCCGCCTCCGACGCACGAGAGGCGGAGCCTTACGCCGTGAACGATTTGTTAGCGGCAGGGCGCGAGCCCTCCGGTGTTTCGGCAAAGACAGCGGAACCGGAGGGCTCGCGCCCTGCCGCTAACACCTCCTAAGCACGTGAGCATGTGTAGTTCATGGAAATTGGCAAGGCTTTTGCAGGTTTGTCACGATGGGCGCGGTTCGTTCTTTTGCTAGCTAATTGTCCGGTCGTCGGACGGGCCTGGCAAGGTCGGTGCCTCCCGACAATCACGGGAGACTTACCATGGCAAGACCTGCAACCGTTTTCGCGAAAATCACGAACCAGCAGCAACGTGACCGTCTGATTGAGCTTTGGAAACAGCATCCAAACCATTACACACGAATACGGGCACACGCGATTCTTCTGAGCGATGCTCAATACGAAATTGAGCAGATCGTCGATATTCTTAGTGTCAGTAGAGACAGCGTGCGAGCTTGGATCAAACACTTTGAACAAGACGGACCAGACGCCCTGCTGGACGAAAAGCGACCAGGCGGACCGAGGAAGCTCAATGAACAGGAAGAGCAAATCCTCAAAGATTTGTTGCGGCAATTTCCCTCCCGGCCTGCCACAGTCCTGTCGCGTTTGCGAACACGGACCGGCAAATCGATCAGCCGACATTCGCTGCGTCGTTACGCCCGACGATTCAATTTGAGCTGGAAGCGGTTTCGGCGCAGCCTGCGGAAAAAACGAGACGAAAAGGCTTTCCGGTTGGCTCAAGAGGAACTCGCCGAGTTGCTCAATGAACCTGAACTGGATGTCGTATACTTTGACGAAGCGGGATTTTCGCTTAAGGGCGTGGTGCCATACGGATGGCTTCCCATCGGCGAACGGACCGATGTGCCAGTCACCGGCGCCCATGGGGCGACGGTTCAGGCACTTGGCTTTGAGCATCAAGATGGAACCACCCATACCTATCTTCACAAAGGGTACGTCAACACGCAAACGGTCATTGAAATCATGGATGATTTTTGTGAGACGATTGACCAAACAACGGTGGTCATCCTCGACAATGCATCTTGCCACACCAGCGGAGCTTTTGAAGCATCGATCGAACGCTGGGCAGAGCGTGGGCTGCTGGTTTATCATCTTCCGCCGTATAGTCCCGAACTGAATTCGATCGAGCGACTATGGAGGCAACTAAAGTATCAACAAATGCCCGCCACGGCCTGGGAACGATTCAAAACCTTGTTACAAACGCTGACGACGAAGCTATGCGAAATCGGTGAGGTAACCTACATGCCATCACTTGAAAGTTATGCCGAATAACTCGTGCTGACGTGCTTAAAACACGGGAAACCAATCGTTCACGGCGTCCGGCAGAGCCCGGGCGCAAGACCGGCAAGGCCACGGGTGTCTATACTGCCCCCATGAACCACAACGTCACGCACCCACCCGCCCCACGCAATGCACCACGCATCAGCCTGGCGAAACGGCTGCTCTTTTCCTTGGTGCTGTGTTTCGCATTGTTCGGCATCGCGGAATTGCTGCTGGCTTGCTTTTGGGATCCCCCGCCACCGACCGACCCCTTCGTCGGATTTTCTCCCAGCGTCCCGCTGCTGGTCGAAGACGAACGTTCGGATCCGAACGGCGATGCGACGGAACCTGGTTTGCGAATCAATCCCGCCAAGCTCGTGTGGTTCAACGATCAATCGTTCCCGGCATCCAAGCCGGCGGGGACCTACCGCATTGTCTGCCTGGGCGGATCGACAACCTTCGGCCGCCCCTTCGATGATTCGACTTCGTTTTGTGGTTGGCTGAGGACGTTGTTGCCGCTGGTCGGCCCGCAGCGACAATGGGAAGTGATCAACGCCGGCGGCGTCAGCTATGCCAGCTATCGCGTCGCGGGTGTGATGCAGGAATTCGCTGGGCACGACGTCGACCTGTTCATCTTGTACACCGGCCAGAATGAGTTTCTGGAATGGCGGACGTACGGCGACCTGATCGAATCGTCGGAAACGCCTGGTGTGCCGGCGGCCCGTGCGCTGTCAACGCTCGCCACCAAAACGCGCGTCGGCCAATCCATCGAGTTGCTGGTTGATCGTCTTCGTTCAACGGGTCACCAGGACTCCAAACAGATCCTCTCCGGCGAAGTCGACGAGATTTTGAACCACACGATTGGACCGGCCAGTTACCAGCGAAATCCGTCCTGGCATCGCGGTGTGGAAGAACACTTTCGCATCAATCTGCGGCGGATGCAGCAAATCGCCCAGGGGGCCGGCGCGGCGTTGGCGGTCGTCGTGCCGGCGTCCAATCTTCGCGACTGTTCGCCTTTCAAAGCCGACTTCGGAGACGGCATCGATGGTCCGACGCGACAGCGATTGACACAAGATCTTGAAACCGCTCGCGAGTTGCTGGCCGACGGTGCGGCGGCTCAGGCGCTGGAAGTGCTGGAGCTGATTCTGGAACAAGACCAGGTTCACGCCGACGTCCATTTCCTGCGCGGCCGCGCGCTGTTGGAAGTCGGTCTCGCGAATGATGCCGCGAACAGCTTTCAACGTGCGATCGATGAAGACATCTGCCCCTTGCGTGCAACGACTCCGATCAAGCAAATCCTACGCGAATTCCTTTCGGAAAGCTCCGTGATCCCCGTCGACTTTGAAGCCCATCTGGCCGCTCGATCGCAGCGTGAACAAGGGCATGTCTGCTTTGGTGCAGAGTCGTTTCTGGATCATGTCCACCCGACCGTGGACGTGCATCGCGAAATCGCGTTGGCGATCGTGCGCTCGCTTGCCGACCGGGCGATCGTGCCCGCCACGCCAACCGACCGACAGATTGTCGCTGCGGCTGAAGAGGTTCGAAGCAACATTGATCGGCGAGCCCAGGCGGTCGCGTTTCGGAATTTGGCCAAACTGACCCACTGGGCGGGGAAATTCGAGGAGGCCCGGAGGAATGCCGACGACGCCCTGCGGTTGCTGCCGCTGGACTTGGAGAGTCGATACATTTTGGCGGATTGTCTGGTCCACGAGGGACAAATCGACGCAGCGATCGAGCAGTACACGGAACTGTTTGAGATCGGAGATTTCGATCGAGCCTGTCGTCCGTTTGGTGAGCTTTTGGCCATGCAAGGTCATACCGATGCGGCGAAGGGATATTTGATGCAAGCCGTGTTCGTCAGTCAGGGGTTGCGGCAAGCCGCGGCCTACGAGTCACTGGGCCGCTTGCACGAGTCCCTCGGTGAGAACGAACTGGCCGCAGAATGCTTTGAAAAAGCAAGTCAACTGCGTCAGTAGCGCAACAAGTGGGATAGGCTTCCAGCCTGTCGATGCGGAAATGACAAGGCGGAACGTCCGTCTTGGGCTTCAACGGCCCCGTCCGGCGGACACTTGGTCCGTGATCAAGGACAAATTCGGGCCGATTTCCCGACGCTTTTCCCGCTAAATCATCGGTGTTTTGCGGCTCTTCACGCCTCAGCCATTGTGTAGGGGTTGCCGCCACGTCACACTGGACGGGCCGGGACGACTGCGCTTGCAAACGGCTCGATCGCGATTTGCGATTTTGAGCAACGTACTCCCGCCAGCTGGAAAAGGCTCGCCCGCGGTAGCCGCCTTTCCCCGCTTAACTGTTTAACCACCGCCAAACGATTTGGACGGCTGAGCCGGCGTGTTCGCTCGGCACAGCGACGCCGAAAGTAACGTTTTCGGTTTGCGGATGCGTCCGCAGTCGGGGCGATTCCATCGGATCGCTCACCACCAATCACCTTTTTTGCATAGATACAGACAGCCCATGACCGAAGCTTCTATCACCGCGACCCCGTTGCCCGACATCCAATCGACCGGCGACGGACGAAAGGTCGCGATCAATAAAGTCGGCGTGACCAATGTCCGTTACCCCATTTCCCTGCGGACGCCTGGCAAGGGAAAGGGCAATGAGTTCATTCACACCGTCGCGACGATCAACATGTTTGTTTCGCTGCCGCACGACGTGAAAGGAACACACATGTCGCGGTTCCTGGAAGTGCTGAACGAATACCACGAAGAACTCAGCAGCGACGCGTTGCCGTTGGTGGCCAATCGGATGAAGGAGAAACTGGAGTCCCAGGATGCCTACCTGGAACTCAGCTTCCCCTACTTCGTTGACAAAACGGCTCCCGTCAGCGGGCAGTCCGGAAAACTGGATTTTGACGTCGCCTTTGAATTGGCCAGCAACGGAACCGACGATTTCGTGATGACGCTGAAGATCCCGGCGACCAGCCTGTGTCCCTGCTCCAAGGAGATTTCGGATTACGGCGCCCACAACCAACGTTGTGACATGACGGTCAAAGTCCGAATGGCCGAAGGCGTCCACTTGTGGATCGAAGAACTGTTCGGGATCGTCGAACAATGCGCTTCGACACAAGTCTTCAGCGTGCTGAAACGTCCCGATGAAAAATGGGTCACCGAGCGGGCCTACGAGAACCCAAAATTCGTAGAGGACATCGTCCGCGACTTGGCCGTTGCACTCAACAACGACGACCGAATCGTCTGGTACCAGTGCAGCAGCGAAAACTACGAATCGATCCACAATCACAATGCCTACGCGTTCATCGAATGTGATAAACGCGAGCAGTAATCGTTCAGTAACCAGCCATCGAGCAGTGGGATAGGCTTCCAGCCTGTCGATCGCGGGTTCGTTCGAATGGTCGGCTGCTATCCCAAGCCTCCCGCTCAGCCGACCATGTCCTCCAAACTCATCCTCAGCGAGCGAGCGATCATCGAAACGGTCGCGGCGCTGCACCAACGCATTTCCGATCGCTTTCCCGGCAGCGGGCTGTCCGATCTGTGCACCCAGTTGCTGGAGGTTGCCGAAAAGTCAGCCGTTCGGGCGCAAGGGATTGGCGAATCCGTCTGGTGGATTCGCATTTGCGGCTATCTGCTGGCCATCGTTGTGATGGTGCTGGTCGGTTCGATGATCTGGTTCGTCACCCACTCGGTCCGTTTCAAGGATGAAGCGATCGGCTGGACCGATCTGATCGGAACGTTCGACGCGGGCGCAAACACGCTGATCGTCTTGGGCGCGACGCTCTACTTTCTGACAAGTCTGGAAATTCGAATCAAACGTCGTCGCGCCTTGGTGGCCGTGCACGAATTGCGATCGATCGCACACGTGGTGGACATGCACCAGTTGACCAAAGATCCCGAACGGATGCTGGAGCGGTATCGTCAAACCGACCATTCGCCGGCCGAAGCGATGGGCCCGTTGGAGCTGAACCGCTACCTCGACTACTGCACCGAGATGCTGTCCCTGATCGGCAAGATCGCAGCGCTGTATGTCCAGCGATTTAATGATTCCGCATCCGTCGCCGCGGTCAGCGAAGTCGAACAATTGACGACGGGGCTGTCGCGAAAGATCTGGCAGAAGATCGTGCTGCTGAGCGAAATCACCGAATTCCAGACACGACACATTCGGATGGATCCGCCTGCAACCAATTCGGCGGTGGTCGATCCGGAACCCGATCCGGTCGGCGAATCCGACACGCCCGAAACGCCGCCGGAGGACGGGGGTGGAAAGACATAGGACCGTCGGAAGAAGAAGTGGGATAGGCTTCCAGCCTGTCATGGCGAAAACGACAGGCTGGAAGCCTGTCCCACAATCAATCCCCGCCACTTGTTCTTCCGACGGTCTTTAGGCGTCACAGCACTCGCTCCCTGGCTCCGCCCGACGCCGTGAACCGTAGGCTCGGGCTATCGATTGTATAACGGCAGCTTTTGGCAAACCATTTAGATTCTCTCCCCCTGGGAGAGACGGCGTTTGCGCAGCAAGCAAACGCCAGAGAGGGCCCACGCTGCAAAAGTCTTGGCGCCTTGCGCTACGATCAAATCCGCCACCTATTCAATGGACGTCCCCTCGCCGACGCACGTTCGACACGTGAGGCGGAGCCTGGGAAACAAAACGCGTCCGCAGGGTACAACCGACGCGTTGGCAATTCCCTCGATTCCTCGGCGACGTTGCGAAACCCAGGATTTCGGTCCTCCGCTGGGGTATAATTCCAATCCAGCCCTCACCGCCCGTCCCGCCTGATTCTGCCATGCTGCGATTGTTTCGTTTCTTTTTCCCAATCATCCTCGCCGCTCCGACGGTGATGGGCACGTCGACCGACAATGCCTCCGCCGACGAACCGCTTCAGTTCAATCGCGACATCCGCCCGATCCTGTCCGAGAACTGTTACCACTGTCACGGCCCGGATGCTTCGGCGCGAGAAGCCGAGTTGCGATTGGATACCGAAGAAGGCGCGAAAGAATGGGCCGTCGTCTCGGGAGAGGCCGAGTCCAGCGAGTTGGTGGCGAGGATTTTCAGCGACGATCCCGACACGTTGATGCCCCCGGCGGACAGCGAACGTGCGCTGACAGAAAAACAAAAACAGTTGCTTCGCCGCTGGGTCAACGAAGGTGCCTCGTACCAAGCCCACTGGTCGTTTCAAACGCCGCTCGCCCAGAGAGTGCCGGCCGTGGCCGGCGACCGGGCCGTCAACCCGATCGATCACTTCATCTTCCATCGGCTGCAAACGAACTCGCTGCAACTCGCACCGGCTGCCGACAAAGAAACGCTGCTGCGCAGAATCACGTTTGACTTGATCGGGCTGCCGCCGACGATTGCCGAACTCGACCACTTCCTGGCCGACACATCCCCCCGCGCGATCGAAAAAGTGATCGACCGACTGCTGGCCGATTCTCGCTACGGCGAACGGATGGCCGCCGATTGGCTGGACGTCGCGCGGTACAGCGACACGTATGGTTATCAAGTCGATCGCGATCGTTTCGTGTGGCCCTACCGTGATTGGGTGGTTGATGCGTTCAATCGCAATCTCGGCTATGACCATTTCCTCCGCCAACAACTCGCCGGCGATCTGCTGCCCGACCCGTCACGCGACCAGATCCTGGCAACGACCTTCAATCGGTTGCATCCACAAAAGGTCGAAGGCGGCAGCGTCCCCGAAGAGTTTCGGATCGAGTATGTCGCCGACCGAACCCAGACCGTCTCAACCGCCTTCCTGGGGCTGACGATGGAGTGCTGTCGATGCCACTCGCACAAGTACGATCCGATCACTCAAACCGAGTACTACCAGCTCTCTGCGTTTTTCGCCAACATCGACGAAGCCGGCTTGTATTCGTTTTTCACGCCATCGATTCCGACTCCGACCCTGGGACTGCCCAACGACGCGCAAGCGGTTCGTTTGTCACAACTGCAACGTGACATCGATTCGCATTTGGCCAGCTATCACAAAGCCTGTGAGAAGCAAATCGACATCGATGCCTATCGCGACCTGCTCGACACCAACGCTGCCCCATCGGATCCAACCGAAACGCCGGCGTCTGCCCAGGCAAGCGACAAGTCCAGCGGCAACAATGACAATGACACCGATCCGGTCGATCGTCTGTATGCCACGCCGATCGAATCGCTGGACTTTGAATCGCCACCGTCGGCGCCCAATCAGTCGGTGCCGGGGATCGCCGGCAACGCCGTTCGCTTGACCGGCGATGACGTCGTCAATCTCAAGACGGGAAATTTTCGTCGCGACCAACCGTTCTCGGTTTCGCTGTGGATCAAGACGCCCGACGTCAAAGACCGCGCCGTCGTTTTCCATCGTTCCCGCGCTTGGACCGACGCCGCCAGCCGCGGTTATCAGTTGCTGATCGAAGACGGACACCTGAGTTGGTCATTGATTCATTTTTGGCCCGGCAACGCGATTCGCATCCGCACCCCCGACCCGATTCCCGTCAATCAATGGGTTCACGTGGTCGTCACCAACGACGGTTCCAGTTCAGCCGGCGGATTGTCGATCGCCATCGACGGGCAACGTGTCCCGGCGGTCACGGTGCGCGACCATTTGACCAAGCAGATCACCGGAGGCGGTGGCGACAACTTGGCGATCGGGCAACGCTTTCGCGATCGCGGGTTCACGTCGGGCGAAGTCGATTCGTTTCGCGTGTTCGATTGTGAATTGACCGATCTGGAGATTCAGCGTCTGGCACGTCGCGACGAATCATTGACTTGGGTCCGCTCGGCTCCCCAGGACTGGACGCCTGCGCAACGCCACATCATGTCCGACCATCTGCTGCGGCGACACGACGCCGATTTGGCACAACACCGAGAGCGGCTCGGGCAAGCCAGGCGGGTGTTGTGTCAGCTTCAGGACCAGATTCAAGAGATCATGGTGATGAAAGAGGCACCGGGGGTCCGCACCACGTACCGACTGGAACGCGGCGCCTATGACGCGCCGGCCGAAGCGGTCACGCCGGGCACCCCCAAAGCGATTCTGGGTTTGGACGACTCCACGCGCAAGGACCGATTGGGGCTGGCCGATTGGATGCTTCGCCCCGATCACCCGCTGACCAGTCGCGTCGCCGTCAATCGAATCTGGCAGCTCTGTTTCGGTGTCGGTCTGGTTCGAACCCCCGAAGATTTTGGCAGCCAAGGCGAACCGCCCACGCACCCGGAATTGCTGGACTGGTTGGCGATCGATTTCGTCAACAGCGGTTGGGACATCAAACGATTGATCAAACAAATCATGATGTCGGCGACCTACCAGGCGTCCAGCGAGCACCCGGACCCGGCGGTTTGGAATCGGGATCCCGAAAACCGTTGGCTGTCCCGCCACAACGCCTACCGGCTTCCCGCCGAGATGTTGCGCGACCAAGCCCTGGCGCTGTCGGGACAATTGGTTTCCAAACTCGGCGGACCGCCCGTCAAACCCTATGAAGTCGAGGCTTCGTTTAAACCGTCCAAACGCGATTCCGGCGAAGGCCTGTATCGTCGCAGCATCTACACCTATTGGAAACGCACCGGACCGGCGCCGGCGATGATGACTTTGGACGCGGCCAAACGAGACGTCTGTCGCGTCCGGCGTGAACGGACCTCGTCGCCGCTGCAAGCGTTCGTGCTGCTCAACGGTCCCCAATATGTTGAATCGGCACGTGTGTTGGCGTTTCGTTTGATCACCGAGCAGGGTGACGATGCCGACGCCGTGCTGTTGGCCGCCTTTCGGACGTTGACCAGCCGTTACCCGACCGATGCGGAAACCCGAGTCGTCAGCGATCTGTACGCCGACCAGCTCGCCTATTTCCGCCAGCATCCCGACCGCGCGAAAGAATACTTGTCGGTCGGAGAGATCAAGTTTGATAAACACGACGGCGTCCCGTCATCCGATCAAGCAGCGCTTGCCGCGACCGCCGTCGTGATCGGGACCCTCATGAACTACGACGAAAGTGTGATGAAGCGATGAAAGAAACCTCCCCCCTCCATCCGAACCGAACGTCGTTGTTGCGTCGTGAATTGTTTGCCGCCGGCGGACTGGGGATGGGCAGCCTGGCGATGGCCGCGATGGCCCGTCGCGATGCCAGCGCCGCTCCCGCGACCGATCCGTCGCCCCGCGCGATGGGGCTGCATCTGCCGCAGCGCGCCAAACGGGTCATCTATCTATTCCAATCCGGTGCACCGAGCCAATTGGATTTGCTGGACCACAAACCGCTGCTCAACGAACGGCATGGGACCGAGTTGCCAGCCTCGGTGCGCGGCGGGCAACGATTGACCGGGATGAGCGGCAATCAATCCAGTTTGCCGCTGGTCGGTTCGCCTTGGAAATTTTCGCGTTACGGTCAATCGGGCGCCCAACTCAGCGAGCTGATGCCCCACTTGGCCGGCGTCGCGGACGAATTGTGCATCGTGCGGTCGATGCACACCGAAGCGATCAACCACGGCCCCGGCGTCACATTCGTGCAAACCGGCAGCATGTTCCCCGGACGTCCCAGCATGGGGGCTTGGTTGGATTATGGGTTGGGCCGCGAAAACGACGACCTGCCCTCGTTTGTCGTCATGGTCACCAAGAACAAGGGCGGCCAGCCATTGGTGTCGCGGCTTTGGGGCAGCGGCTTTTTGCCCAGCCGCCACCAAGGCGTCCGGTTTCGCAGCGGCAAAGATCCCGTGTTGTACTTGAACAACCCCGACGGGATCGACCCAGACAGCCGGCGCAGTGCCGTCGGTGCCCTGTCCAAGTTGCATCAAATCAAACTCGACCAAACCCACGATCCGCTGGTCCAAGCCAGGATCTCGCAGTACGAACTCGCCTATCGAATGCAATCCAGTATTCCCGATGCGACCAACTTGAGCGACGAACCGGAAAGCACGTTCAAGCTGTACGGTGACGACGCCAAGAACCCCGGCACGTTTGCCGCCAACTGCGTCTTGGCGCGACGGCTGGCCGAACGCGGCGTCCGGTTCATTCAGCTGTACCACCCGGGCTGGGACCACCACGGCGGAATCCAAAACGGCTTGCCCCGACAATGCCGCGAAACCGATCAACCCTCCGCGGCGCTGCTGGCCGATTTGAAGCAACGTGGCATGTTGGAAGACACGTTGGTGATTTGGGGCGGCGAATTCGGTCGCACCAATTACTGCCAAGGCAAACTTTCGCCCAACAGCTTTGGACGCGATCACCACCCGCGATGCTTCAGCATGTGGATGGCCGGCGGAGGGATTCGGCCGGGCATGACCTACGGCGCGACCGACGAGTTCGGATACAACATCGCCGAAAATCCCGTCCACATTCATGACCTACAGGCAACGATCCTGCATCAGCTGGGCATCGACCACGAACGATTGACGTTCAAGTACCAAGGCCGCAACTTCCGCCTGACCGACGTGCACGGCGAAGTCCAACACGCACTGATCGATTCGCCCCCAACCGTGGGATAGGCTTCCAGCCTGTCATCCACGCGCACCTTATGCCCTGGCTCCGCCCTACGCCAGGGAACACACTGTCTCGGAGGCTCCGCCTCTCAAACACGCCGAGCATACGACGCATGCCATCCGTCACGCACAGCGTGACCTACTGCAGCGTCTATCGGTAGATGTCATGCGAGAGAGCCATGGACCGTCTGGCAATCGGCTTCCCTGGATCGATCGAACAGACGATCTCCGGTACCACAGCAATGGATCACACCCACGGATGGCAGCGCGTCCCCACGGATCCCAGGCTGCTTTTCATCCGTGGGTTCGCTCTGCCATCCGTGGGTTCATTTAAATCGGGCACACGGGGCTGTCTTCAGGCTGACGCTTCCAACGTCGCACTGCAACCCGCCGGTTTGACTCCGCGATCCAATCAGACGGATGACCGGCGCATGACGTTTACCGCTAGACGGTCCACTACTTCGTTGCCATCGCTTCGCGCAACGCGTCGGCCAACTCGCGCAGCTCCGTCTTCGTAAACACCTTGTTGCCCGCCAGCCGTGCCGCCCGCTTCGTCCAGGCGATGTCGATGCCCGGCGGCAAGTCTTCCAACGCAAACGCCAATTCTCCCGGCACCCCCAAAAAATTAAACTCGTTCGCATCGACGTGAATCTTGCGAGATTCGTTCGTGCTCCACTTCGTCACGCGCATCGGCTGATTGATGATCGCCATCGGATGCTCCTCATCGGTCGGCGGAACGAGCAGCCAGGTCACCATCGCACCTTCACCGGAGACCGGATCGAGGTACACCAAATGGCGCGTCAGATACTTGCGGTGTTGCCCGTTGCGCAGCATCACCGACGGGGCATCGAACATCGCCAGCGCCGGGCTTTGGGCGATCAACGACACCTCGGCAAATTGTCGCTCGTTGGTCTTTAGTACTTGTCGCGCGATGAAACCGAGCGGCACTTCCAGTTCCGACGCCGTGTCCGAGGAGATGATGATTCGCCCCGCAGGACCTTCGACACTGTACCCCACGCCGATCTGCTGCAATTCGTACCGACCGTGCGAATCCGATTGGTCAACCCGTGCCATGATCGTCAGCGCGCACTTGGTTGCGGCATCGCGGATCGATCCGCTGACCGAATCGGTGTCGCCGCTGTTGATCTTCGGCGACGCGACCAAAATCTGCCGATTCCATGACACCTGCTCGGATTCATCTGTCACCCGTGTACCGGGATCGATCACCGCAATCGGGACCGGCTGAAACATCGCATCATTCGCGACCGCAGCGGAACGTTGCACCGGTGTCAGATGCGATGCGAACCAGACGCCGATCACGACCGCAGCGAAACGCAGCGTTTCCGGCACGAGTCGTGGAATCGTTCGACGCCGCGGCGCCGGGCTGTACTGCATCGAATCAACATCCGTTAGAGTGTGAGTTTGTTTCATGACCACGTCGATCACTTCCAGATGTCCCAGCACCGTACCGAATCTCCATCGACGCATACCGGCGAAATTCCGTCACCAGAGTCTGCCCCATCGGCTCCGGGATCAAGCGTTTCCGCCCCCGTCCTGATCGAAGGGCGACAGGTCTCTCGCCATTATGACGAAGGAAAAGTCGATGCGCTCGCCGAGGCGACTTTTTCCATCGGCAGGGGACACTATGTCGCCATCGTCGGCAAGAGCGGAAGCGGAAAAACCACCTTGCTCAACATGATCGGCGGCCTCGACCGCCCCACCTCCGGAGAAATTGTTTACGACGGACAACCGCTCGACGCCCACAGCGACCTCGATCGCCATCGTTCGCACAACGTCGGTTTTGTGTTCCAAAGCTATTACTTGTTGCCAAATCTGACGGCCGCCGAGAACATTCAAATCCCGATGTTCGAGGCAGACTACGGCGCCGCCGAGCGCGCCGAACGGGCGAAACGCTTGCTCGATCAAGTCGGCTTGTCGGGCCGCGGAAACCATTTGCCCAGCCAACTCTCCGGCGGCGAATCGCAACGCGTAGCCATCGCCCGGGCACTCGCCAATGGGCCCCAGTTGATTCTGGCCGACGAACCGACCGGGGCCCTCGACAGCGAGACGGGCGACTCGATTCTGCAGCTGCTCGAAGACCTCAATCGCAACCAATCGATCACCTTGGTCGTCGTCACCCACGACGAAGCCGTCGCCGCCCGAGCCGATCACCAGCTGCGTCTGGCCGACGGACGCATCGTCAGCCCGTAGAGAACCCGCGCTGGTGTGCAGGCTTTAGGGACCGCCCAACTCAGGAACGATGCGAAACGCGACGAATCCTAATGATCTCGTCGATTGAGTGTGATGCGGTCAGCGGACCGTTTTACGACGTCCTTTCTAGGTCGTCGCCGGGAGTCCAACGGACGACGGCCCGGAAGGGCCATCGTACTCGAAAAATCGGTCGCCCCAAGCTGGATGGTCCCTTCAGCCGCAGCGTCCCGCAATCCCCTCAAGGCTAAACACCAACACTCCTCACGCCACTTTCTTCCCACAGGGCGCCCGCAAATCGAACAGCCCAAAAATCTCTTCCCGACTCAGTCCCACGTTTCGCGTCGGCGTTTCGCTGGAGGAGAACAGCGCGTCAAACATCTCACGCTTTTGATCCAGCACGTCGTTGATCCGCTGTTCGATCGTGTTCATCGCCATCATCTTCGTCACCGTGACGGCTCCGGCGGCGCCCAGCCGGTGGGCGCGGTTGATCGCCTGGTCTTCGATCGCCGGATTCCACCAGCGGTCGAACAAGAACACGTATTCACAGAACTGCAGATTCAATCCGACACTGCCCGCCCCGTAGCTCATCAGGATCACGTGCGCGTTGGGGTCTTCCTTGAATCGGTCGATCACCGTGTTGCGTTTCTTTTGCGGGATCTTGCCGTGGTATTCCAGCGGCCCATAGGGCTCCAGCGCGTCGCGGATTTTATCCAGACTCTTGACCCACTGACTGAACACGATCGCCTTCTTGCCGCTCGCGGCCACTTCTTCCACGTCGGCGACCAATCGTTCCAGCTTGCAACTGCTGCCGGTGACGGGGTCGAAGTTGCAGATTTGCTTTAGCCGCAACACCAACTCGAAGACGTGCTGAATCGTCAACGACTGCTCCAGGTTTTCCAGATACAACACGCCTTCCTTTTCCGCCGATTCATAAGTCGACCATTGTTCCGGCGTCAGATCCAATTCCGCGTCGCGATACAGTTTCGGTGGCATGTCGTCGAGCACCATGTCTTTGGTGCGACGCAAGATATAGTCCCCGGCTTGCTTGGCGATCTGGGGCATCGGCATGCCGGGCTTCAGGTAGCCCGGTGAAAGGAATTCGAAAATACCGACCAGATCGTCCGGGCAGTTTTCCACCGGAGTTCCCGTCAAAGCCCATGATCGCGTCCGTGGGATGCTGCGAACGACCAGGCTGGTCGTGCTGCTGCGATTTTTGATCCGCTGGGCTTCGTCGAGCACCACCAAATCAAAATGCATCGAATCGTCCGTCAGGATTGATTGGTCGCGCATCAACAATTCATAATTTGCGACCTTGACGGGAACCTGGGGCGAACGCCATTGGAATTCCCGTTTGGCCGAATTGCCTTCGATCGCCGCGATCGGGATCTCCGGCGCCCAGACGCTGAACTCGCGCAACCAGTTCGTCACCAGCGGCTTTGGGCAAACCAACAGCACGCTGCGGACTTCGCCGCTGCACAGCAACAACCGGATCGTGCTGATCGCCTGCATCGTTTTCCCCAGCCCCATTTCGTCCGCCAAGATGCCGGCGTAGCGAGGAAACAGAAACGCCATGCCGTCCAACTGGTACGGAAACGGCTCGAAGGGAAAATTCAGCTGCCCGCTGCCGACCAACAGGTCCAACGGGGGTTGCAGCAAGTAGTACAGCCGGTCTTGCAGTTTGACGATGTCCGACGGCGGCTTGATCCGGTTGTGCTTTCGTTTGGAATCCGACTTACGTTTGGACGCGGCCGGTGCAGCCGCTGAGTTCTCCGGCGATGCGGTTTTGGGTGGAATCCAACGCGCGGAATCCGGGAACTGAAATCCACGCGTTTGCGTCGCCAATTTGGGCAGCCGGATCGGGATCGATACCGTTTCAATCGTCGGCAGCGACAGCTCACTGACTTCGACTTGGAACATCGAGTCGGCGACCCAGGAAAGATCCGGATCGATCGCCGCAACCAACTCCGACGCGTCGCCGGCGGTGTCGCGTCGTCGGGGAGAAAAAAAACTCATCAGGCCGCTTCCGAACCTTGGCGGGACAATTGCGAGTGGGCTTCTTTGACCGCTTCGCGAATCCGTTCAAAGGGTTCGACCGCGTCGGGCAGGTCGACGTAAAACTCGGCGATGGCGTCCAGCTCGGCGTGGCGTTCCATCGGGACCAGAAACGTCGATCCGGCCAACTGCACCGCTTCGGATCCGGAGAACGCATCCGCCGCGACCGGCTTGCCGTCCACCGTCGTGGCTTCCAGAACGAGGGCGACCGGAGATTTCGTGAACGATTCCAGCTTCAACCCTTCCGGCAGATCACAGCAGATCAGCGAAAGCGGGGTGCGGCACTTTGCGATCAACAGCTTTCCGATCACCTGGGCGACCAGGTGGGAACGCAGCGTGGGGCCGAACAAGATTTCGTGGGCACGGGTGGGACGGACCGGCAGGGTGCATTGGAACTCCAGCGGTCGGCCGGCTCGGTCCAAGACCAGCAGTCCGCCGGTCCAGCCGGTCCGCGGGTCATCCACGACGGTAAAATAACCGATCGTCGCGTCATTCTTCTTAGGCAAGTTGTCAGGCATTCGATCCGAAACCGCGAACAGAAACTGGGAGGTTGGCGGTGATTCGATCGCGAGAAGGCTCGCGTGCGAATCAGTGGTCACCGCACCGGTAGACTTCGGCTTTCTGCTTGGGTTGACTTTAACGGTCACGACGCCACAGAAGCGACTTGTTGGAAATGAAGAAAACCCGCTTCTGACGATTTTTCCTGGCGTGCGGCGGGAATTTTCCCGGGCTGTTTCCAATTAATCGACAAGCCCATTTTTGTCGGGTTATACTCGGGGCTTCATCGAGACACGCCGGCGGGAAATTTTTTGGCTCCGCTAGCAAAAGCTTTGTCGCAGCTCCCCAGGATTTATTGCACATGTCGTCATACGAGCACGAACCGCTTTCGCCCGTTTTCCGCATCGACGTGACTGCCGAGTCAGACAGCGAGCCTCGAAAATCCAAGGATCAGGTGGTGGTCGATTTGTTGCGTCATTTGGTTGCCGGTCAGCAGCAACAGAATCAACTGCTGGAGCGATTGATTCAGCAGAACAACGCGATGAACGAGCAGCGTGCCAGTGAATTGCAACAGTGGAAGGAAGCCAACCCTCGGCTGGCCCGTTCCTGTCGCGCCGCGGCGGAGACGCTGAGCCGGGTGCAAACGCAGTTTTTGGACAATTTGACCGAAGAGATCTGCGACAGCGAAGACGGCTTGGAAGAGAGCGAATTCATGCTCAACGAGTTCGTCGACCGATTTGGCCCCCGTTTGGCCCATCTCAACGGCGTCCTGCAAGTCCTCGCGCAACTGGGCAACGGCGAACCCGCCCAAGTCAGCTAAGCGGAGCAGCCTCCAGTTTGCCATCTTAAAGTGGGGTAAGCCCCCTGCTCGCCATCGTAAAGTGGGGTAAGCATGCTGCTTGCCATCGCAAAGTGGGGTAAGCATCCTGCTTGCCACCGGGTTCGCCCGCGAACCCCCAGCCGCCCCCGGCACGCGAGTTCGGCGATCAACCACTCGGGCGCAAAACGCGCCCACAGCTATTGCCCGGCCAAGATCCAACCACTGGCCCGTCGGCGGAGAATTTCGCTGAAAAGGTGTCCGGCGAAAAAAAGCTCGTCGAGTGAACCTTTCGCCGGAGCGAGAACTCCGTTATCTTGCCGCCACAATCGCCGATCGGGGCGTAGCTCAGCCTGGTAGAGCGTCTGGTTTGGGACCAGAAGGTCGCACGTTCAAATCGTGTCGCCCCGACTGTTACAAAAGACTTCTTTTTCTTATAGCCGAAACCGCGATTTTGGGTTCCGCTTGATGGTCAAGCGTGCGGCGTTTCCACCGGAGCCAAAACGGTACATACCGTTTTGGCATTCAGGAGACCCATCGCATGCCCAAGTTGACTACATCGCATCCCAAGTACCGTAAGCATCGAGCGAGCGGACAAGCCGTCGTCACACTCGACGGACGTGACTTCTATCTCGGCCCCCACGGCACCCGAGCCAGCAGGCTGGAGTTTGACCGGCTGATCTTGGAGTACTTGGCGAACGACCGTTCGCTCCCGCGCGAAGACGAGACGTCCCTCACAGTCGCGCAGGTCCTCAACAAATACCGCAAGTACGCCGAGCGGTACTACAAGAAGAATGGCACTCCGACGAGCGAGTCGTACGCGATCAAAACGATCATCCGTCCGATCCGGCAACTCTACGGGACAAAGCCCGCCTCGGAATTTGGCCCCCTGGCGCTCAAGGCGATTCGGGAATCTTGGATCCAAGCCGGCCACGCACGAGGAACGATCAACAAGAACGTCCAGCGGATCGTTCGCATGTTCCGCTGGGCAGCATCCGAAGAATTGATCCCAGTCGCAATCCCGCAGGCGCTCTCAACCGTGGAGGGACTCAAACGGGGCCGCACGGAGGCTCGTGAGACCAATCCAGTTCTGCCCATCGACCTGTCAACGGTCGAAACGACGATGGAGCATCTCTGTGACGTCGTCCGCGACATGATTCGAGTTCAATTGCTGACCGGAATGCGCCCCGCGGAGGTTTGTTCGCTTCGTCCAATCGACATCGACCGCTCGGGAGATGTCTGGGAGTATCGGCCGGAAGGACACAAGACGGAACACCATGGACGTGACCGCACCGTCTACATTGGCCCCGAAGGCCAAGCCATCCTGACGCCCTATCTTCTCCGGTCCGAGAACGCCCATTGTTTCTCGCCACGCGAAGCGGTCAAGCAGCAGCAAGGGGCCCAACACGCGGCGAGAGTGACGCCGCTTCACCACGGCAGCCGACCGGGTTTCTGCCACGCGGGTTTGGCCGGAAAAAAGGCGAAACGGCCACCGGGAACGCGCTACACAAGCGACAGTTACCGTCGCGCAATTCATCGTGCCTGTGACGTCGCATTCCCTCCCGGCACACCGCTTGACGGTGACGCACTGAAGATCTGGCAGTCAGAACATCGATGGTCGCCGAATCGATTGCGGCACACCCGCGGGACGGAGGTCCGAAAGCAATTTGGCCTGGAGGCGGCTCAGGTCATTCTCGGTCATTCCGTCGCGAATGTGACCGAAATTTACGCGGAGCGTGACGCCGAAAAGGCCCGTGACGTTGCCCGCAAAACGGGATAGATTGAAGGTGTCAATGGCGACGGCTGTTGACACACAAAACAATCGCCGCGCGACGGTGCGGCCGATTGGGTATCGCGCGCCGACGGTGGTTTCTCTTTGCACCACCGCCGGCCGTGATGCCACTTAAGCAAAGGGACGAGAGGATGGACGAGGATTTTGCGGTTGCCGCGATCGGCATCTACCGCACGATGGCAACGCTGGAACATTGCAAGTACATCGTTGACACTCAGTGTGATGTCAGTCCCCAAGAGATGGGGCATCTGCTTCGGCAATTCGGGGAGCTCAGTGAACATGTCGCTGAGCTCAATTATTGGCATCAAGACACCAAGCGAATCCTCGAATTTGCTCGTGCCGCAAGACTAGTCGGTCTACATCAGCGATTGCCGACGCACGCAAGTTCAGCGACCTCCTATGCGTTCGAGCTTGGCACAGAAGCACTCTCAACTGCTTCCTTCTGGTTTTTCCACAACGAACCAGAAAAGTTATCGGAGGCCCTGGTCTACCCAGTGAAGGGACTGCTCAAACGGGCCTCTGAAAACGATCGCGACTGGAGGCGAAAGTTTGAGGAGACGTTCCAGACTGGCTGCGATCTCTGGGAACAATCGGCTCAGCGCGCCGAATCCGATCAGCAGTTTGCCAAACAAGTGGAGTTCCAGGCTCACTATGCGCTAAAATCCAGTTTGGAAACCGAATTCCCATACCACGAGTTGGAATCCCACGTGTTGAGTGAATTCGCCGAATTCGCAGAGCAAAACAGAATTGGGGAGCAATGGTTTCGCAGGCTTGTCGATTTCATGGGCCGCGAGCAAGTCACGGGCCGCGAGCAAACCGAGTCGCGCTCGATCATCGACGAAGAGTTCAAAACCAGGCCACTGTCAAAGGTGGCAGCCGCACGCTACCTGGGACGGTATGGAGATGGCTCAAGATGGCTTAGCAACTGCATCAAAGACGGAACGATCGTCTGCGAAAAGCTCTCCCGGCAGCAATTCGTCTTTGACATCAGGCAGTTTCCTGCGAAATCGCACCCATTCATCGCTCCTCGTCCGAGTGGCGAGTAAAGGAAAAAGGGGGGGGCGATTCGGTCAACTCATACCAACTCAGGCACAATTTGAGCCAACTCAGGCCAACTCAGGCATGTTTTCACCAAAACTCAGGTCAACTCGGAATTCCTTATTGAATCTCTCTTAGCCTGAATCGCGTTGGCAATCCCGTCATCGCGATGAGACGCAAAGACTCGCGCGATGGCACCCACCATTACGCGAGTTTTGTTAGTTATGGAACGAAGAGAGATGTCAGGCCAAGGTCTAGACGATCCGCTCCGGATGATCCGCGTCTCTGCGGCAGCCAAGGTCGTGGAAAAAATCACTGGGGAGCGGCCGCACGTGGCAACCCTCCATCGATGGGCGTCGCGCGGACTCAAGGGCGTCCGACTTCGCACGGCCTATGCCGGCGGGCACCGTCGGACAACTGAGAAATGGATCCGTGAATTCTTTGAAGCGGTCACCGCATCCGCTAACGGCGGGAGAAAACCAAAGCGTCTCGATCAAGACGCTGCGTCGCGTGCCAATGATGAATTGGCGGCGGCCGGCTACTGATTGCTGACGACGATTTGTGATTGCCCTCCGGCGATCGGTACTCCTTCCCAAAAAGAAAGCCCCGCGCCGACAAGTATCGGTCGGCGGGGGCACTGGTCGAAAGTTTGGCGACTGGACCAGTATCAACGAGGTTCATTGATGATACAGAATCAGGATGTTGTGACAAGGCAAAACAGCCTTCGCTCAAAATCGCACGAAGTGCGCAGAGCAGCTCCCGGCGAGCCCGGAACACTCGGGGAAATGTTGGCCTGCATCGTTCTTTCGATCGAATACGGCGAACGAACCGAAACTTCGGCAGCCCAGCAGTGGGAAAATGCCAGACACGTTGTGTTGGGTAGAGCCGATGCCCGGAATGATAAGTCCGGTCGAGGGGCCATTTCGAGGTAAGCAATGAATGGATTCATCAAGCTGCATCGCAAGATTCTTCATAGTGACGTCGCCGCCGACGAAGGGACGTTTCATACGTTTGCCATGATCATCATGACCTGCAATTGGAAACGGGCTCGCTTCAAGGGCAGGGAGATCCTGCCCGGCCAAATCGTTTTTGCCTGGCGCACTCTGCCGGAACGCCTCCAGGGTGCGATGCCGAAACCTGTCGCAATCGGAACGCTACGAAAACGCGTCGGCGAATTGGTCCAGATCGGTGCGGTCGAAGTCGAGTCGACTTCAAAGTACTCCATTCTGACCGTCGTGAACTGGGAAAAGTACCAGGGCAGCGTGTCAAAATTTGATACGCAGGACCCTTTCAGCGTGTCAGAAATTGACACGCCGAGTGACACGCTCGCTGACACGCTGATTGACACGGATAGAAGAAGCAAAACAAAGAAGGAAAAGCATGTCGACGATTCCACCGTCAACAAGGAGAAGACTCTCGACAAAGAACTTGCAAGTTGGATGTTTCGCGAAGTTCAACGTGTTGTGCCCAAGGCGAAAGCACCGAACCTTGAGACGTGGATCAATGACATCCGCTTGATGCGAGAACGTGACGGTCACACTCGCGACGAAATCCGGGCTGTCTTTCGGTGGGCCAACGCAGATTCGTTCTGGTCGAAGAACATCCTCTGTCCTGGCAAACTTCGAAAACAATTTCCCCAGTTGCACGCAAGGATGGGCGGTGGAAAAACATTGGCCCCCACGCCGAGGAACGACCTTGCAGCCGAGGCCCGTCGCCGTCGAGCTGAGAAGAAAGCGAAACACGGGGCCGGGCGGGAGGCGGTCGCATGAATAGAATCCAAAAACACTCCGCGGAAATCGAACGCTCGCTCTTTGCCGGTGTGCTGATCGATCCTTCCATGCTGGATCGAGTTTGCGAGCTGACCACCGGTGCCCAATTCACCCATTCGGTTCTCGGACAGGCGTTCGACCTCGTAGCCGACCGGTATGCGGCTCGACTACCGGTCAATGACATCACCGTTCTGGTTCCGGAATTCCGAAAAGCGGGCATTCTCGAGGCGTTGGGCGGCAGCGCAGGGCTCGCCAAGTTGGCGACGGAAGCTCCGACGGCGGCACACGTGATCTATCATGCCGGCGAAGTCAATCGACTGTTCAGGCTCCGCAGAATTGCGGCATTCGTGAGTGAGGTTGGTGACCAAGTCGATGACCCGGCAGCCGACCCCGACGAACTCATCTCCAAGATCGAAGCCAAATCGATCGACGTCACCGCCCAGGGCCGCGACGAAGTTGTCTCGCTATCCGAAATGATGACCCACCTGGCCGACAAGTTGGATGCGGATCGGGCCCAGGGAACGATCTCGGGCGTTCCCACGGGATTCGAGTCGGTGGACGAAACCACCGGCGGAATGTTCGCCGGCGATTCCATTGTCTTGGCGGCGCGAACGTCGATCGGAAAGACTGCGATGGGGATGCAAATTGCGATGAACGCCGCAACATCTGGACAAGTCGTCTTGGTCTTGTCCCTCGAGATGAAGGAGTTGCAGCTTGCCCAACGGATCGCCGCGGGGCAGGTGGGCGTTTCCTTGGTTGACCAACGCACGGGAAACCACACCTGCCAAGACAGCGAGCGAATTCGTGATTTCGCTCGCACCCACCGCGAAACCCGGCTCCTGATCAAGCCGGCTCGCAGGGCCACGGTAGCGCAAATCGGTGGATACGCTCGATCGGTGAAGGCGACCAGCGGATTGGACCTGATCGTCATCGATTACCTGCAGCTGATTGGGCCACGCGATCGCAAGCCGAACCGAACGGAGCAAGTGACTGAAATCAGCAATGAGATCAAGACGCTGGCGACCGAGCTGGACATCCCGATCCTGTCCCTTGCACAACTAAACCGGCAGGGCGAAGGCGAGGAGCCAAAGTTGTCACACCTCCGAGAATCCGGTGCGATCGAGCAAGATGCCGACGGCGTCTGGTTTCTGCATCGCCAACGCGACTCAGCCGAAACACAGTTCATCATCGAGAAGAATCGCCAGGGACCGCGCGGCGTCGTCCCGATGGTGTTTGACGCAAATCGATGCGAGTTCCACGAACCGGTGATTACGGAACATCCCAATTTCCACACCGAGTTTGAGGCATACGCAACAAGCTAAGATGTAACCCTCCCGTGTGGAGGAGGTTCGAGCGAAGCGAGGAGCCTACGCAACAAGTTCAGAAGTAACCCTCCCGTGTGCGGGAGGGTCGAGCGAAGCGAGGGGAGGGTTCCCGGCGCTGATGAACCATCGATTTCCAACAACGTTGGCATCGCACCAGCCCTCCCCGCTCCGAACGCAAACTCCTCCGCGACCATCCCAGAGGGTGAATCCAACTTCCTTGATGAACGCACCGCTTAACTTGATGCGAAGGGAGAAACGAGAATCGACACCCCTCTTTCCAGAGCGCCATTTCGCGTCGCACGTAAAACGGATCGAAGCACCGACACAAACGAAAAAAATATGAAATGTTGATGCCATGAAGCTCTGTGCGTTCGCTCGCCTGCAATTCGCATCAATAGACACGCGAAATCACGCGGTCTGAAATTCTGCTACACCGCACCCCTGATAGGGGGCGGATTTTCGGCCCGACTGCGCGCGGATCTCCCCCGCAAGATTCGCGCGAAAGTTTTTCAAAATCCCCGCGATTCGTTGACGATGCCCGCGAATTGTCCACGTCGATCGATGTGGGATAGGCTTCCAGCCTGTCGACGCTGGAATGACAGGCTGGAAGCATATCCCACTGGTTTACCGCGCAGTGTGGGAGGCGCTCGCGCAGAATCGCGAGAATCGGCCGCTAACGGCCGCGGCGATAGATGGGGCGGATGCATCGGGAGCGCATAGAAAAACGGGGGAGCGTAGCCGATACGCTCCCCCGTCAACGAAACGAGGGGGCGCATCGGCAACCGATCCAATCGGACCGGAAACCAACACGCCCCCAAGCGCTTGGGGTCTCCCCTATGGTTTGAAGCTAGCCGCTATTCCTCTTCGTCGTCGCCCTCCCGGTAGTTTCCGTTGATTGCGTCGTCTACGTCGCGCTCGAGCTCTTCGGCTACTTCACGCGTTTCCGGCATCGTTTCGGGCGCGTCAATGATGTGGCGCAAGAATACCGAAACGCGTTGCAGTAGATCTTTCATTGTTCTCCCTTGAATGCGAAACCGTTGACGCGGGCGCGCGACTTGGCCGCGTTGGTCCCTTTCAACCGCAAACCAACGACCACGCCGCGGCCGTCGATTGACGGAATTCGGATATCGTGTTTGTCCCCGTCGATCACCGGCCATTGTCGGCCGTGAATACGGACCGATTCGGGCAAGTCGCCGACGCGGCCGGATTGCGGATGATAATCGACGTCGAACACTTGGGCCACATTCCCGCCGCGGCGCAAGAAGCTTGCGATGGTGGCGGGGTGGTGCTTTTCATGCCGGCTAAACGTCAACGCGTAGTTCGCGGGGAGCTCCCCCGCCAAGTAATCGCGGAAGCGCGAGCGTATTTTCGTGTAATCGTAGAATTGCACGGTCGGCCATCGTTCAATCAGGTCAAACCATTCTAGATCACTCGCGACGTTCAACCGGACCGCCGGTTTGACGCGTTTACGCTCCGCCAATCGCACGAGATTGACGATATCGCGGTTCAATTGGTCGATGAACGATCGGCGATGGCCGAACAACCATTGCGTGTCGCGCAGCGCCGAATGTCGAGACGTCGACGAGACGCGCAACCCGGCAAACCAGAGGACGCATGACGCGGCGCAACCATTCGACGCGCCGGCGCAAACGTTGTGCCCGGACAGATTGTGCGGCGCGAGTGTGAGCCCGGCTGACAGGTAGGGCAAACCGGCTAGCTTTTCAAGCTTGGCATTGGTGCGTAACAACATTAGGCGGCCTCCCGAATGCTGGTTGCGCTTGCGCCACCGATCACAATGTGATCGAGAACGTTGATACCCAACATTTTGCCGCATTCGGTCAAACGGTCCGTCACGGCCCGATCTTCCCGGCTAGGCGTGGTATCTCCCGATGGGTGATTGTGAACCAGAATGATGGCCGAAGCGCTCGCAGCGATGGCCGCGCGGAACACTTCCCGCGGGTGCACCAATGACGCGTCAAGAGTGCCACGCGTCACGCGTACCAATCCGGTCGGCCGGTGTTTCGTGTCGAGAGTGACAATCGCGAATTCCTCGCAATCGCAACGGTCCGCGAAGTAGTCGCGCAGCAATGCCGGCAGGGTATCGCATGCGATACGCGTCGACGTGATCGGCGTTTCATAGCGGCCGGATCCCTCTTGAATTTTGGCCAAACGCGTTTCAAACACGGGCAGGGCATCGGTTTGCTTGTCGCGTTGTTTGCGTAGTTCGACGTTCAAGAGGACGTTGCGCCGATTCCATGCGGCATAGCCGCGGATCCGGGACGCGTTGTTGGCCGGGGGCGCTTCGGTGATTGTGGGGAGCTCCCCCGTCGCATTTTGGTAGGCGATTCGGAACAACGTCGCGTCGTTGTCCTCTTCCAAGTACACAATCGAGTCACGCGTGTAACTGAATTGCGTGATTGAGTCTTCCAGCCTAAGCGCCACAATGTCGGCCATCGGGACGCGTAGCCACGCGTGGGACGGGTCGGAAAAGAATCGGTAGCGGCGCTTCAAAAGACGCTTTCGGGTATCATCGTTCACGGTTTGCACTCCTCGAAAGTGCGGACAAGTCACCCGGCTAGCGTTGCACCGCTGCCGGGTGGCGTTTCTTGACACGCCGCGCGGCGTGTTTCCGCGGGCATCATCGGCCGATTCTGGCCCCCGTCAACAACGCCCCGGACCGCGTAAAACGCGACGAATCCCAAGCAATGCCGGCCATTCCCACCAAGCAAACGACGGGTCCTTCCGAGGGGGCGGAGGCCGCCATCGCGGGTTCCGCCTCGAACACCTCTCGCTGGCAGGTGCGAAAAAAATCATCACCACCACCACCACCACCTTTTCGGATACGTAACGGCGTGAACGCTTGTGCCACGAAACACATTGCCTGAGACGCTGCGGTGTGCCCCCACTGCGCACGTGGAAACCGCCAGCACGACGTTCCATTCAAGTTGCGTGCAGCCGGAACATTCGAGGATGCTAGAATTTGCGAGCGGAATGAATTACCAACGAGTTTCCGCACTGGGCAAAATGACAATTCGAACGGTGATCGTCTCATTCCATGGGATACGCAACAACCTTATTCGCTGTCTCCATCGATGAATTGCGGTCTGCGGTGGGATCCCAAGACCAGCACCTCATCAACCGAATGCGTTCCGAAACAGCAGACGAAGGCCGAATCGCTCCGGATGCTGGTCCGCGAGTGAAACTCTGTCAGAACGGCGAGATTTATTTCAACGGAGTCTTGGTGACCTGGGACGAATTCATTCGCCAACTCGGTGACCCAATGTGGGATGGCACGGAACTGCACGAATACACCGAGTCATTCGAGGTGGACGGCGATCGATAAGCCGTGATGCTCGGAGGAAAAGTTTCGAAGCTTTTGAAATAAACCAGCGACCGGGCGCAACGTATCACTGTGCCGAGTAGGACTGCGCAAAGTATTCAGTGCTTTGCAAAAAAGTCGCGAACCCATTCGATGGATGTGTCTCTTACTCTCAGAACACAACAACAAAACGCCCGACAAGCGAGAGCAGAAAGTTCCATGTTATCGAAATTCCAATCAAGTCGACTCGAACAGATACACGAAGGCAATCTCTTCGGCGGGCAGCCGTTGAATGATCAGCCCATCGCGTATCGTTTGCGCATGTGACATCTGCTTCTATTGAAGCGCCTTTCCACAAGGCCCGATGTCACGCAGACATCGGGCCTTTTTTCGTACCCGGATCGAACGGGTGACGCCAAAAACGACCCAGAGATGGGCGGGTAGCACTTTGGAAGTTTGAAGTTGGAAGAGTGAAGTTTGAAAGGAGAGAAGCGATGCGAAGCATCCGTCAGACAAACCTAAAGCCTAAACGCCTAATACCTAAAAACCTACTTCGGGGTTGTGGTGTAACTGGCAGCATGACGGACTTTTAATCTGTTCGGTGAGGGTTCAACTCCCTCCGGCCCCATCGCTACCTCGGCGTGTAGCTCAGGGGTGAGAGCGGCGTCCTTATAAGGCGACGGTCGCGGGTTCAATTCCCGCCACGCCGACTGAAACGGAACAACGACTACGAAACAATTTTGGGATTGTGGCAGACAAGGTAATGCGTCGGTCTCTTAAACCGAATCATGTGAGTTCGATTCTCACCGGTCCCACCTTTCGGAAGTTTGAAGTACGAAGTGAGAAGTTTGAAGGCTGCCGAGCGCGGTATTTTCACACTTCACTCTTCTCACTTCAAACTTCAACAGATCTTTGACAATTTGGTTGTGATGCAAACGCGCCCATGGTGTAGTGGTAACCCATCTGCTTGCCATGCAGAAAATGCGAGTTCGATTCTCGCTGGGCGCTCTTGTAGAAGGGGAGATGGGGAGTGAAAGAGTTTGGGAGAGATGCGATGGTACCCGCTCCCATTCTCTCCCACTCCCATTCTCCCTATCTCAAACTCCGGTGTGGCCCAATCGGTAGGGCGGCTCCCTGTTAAGGAGACGAGTGATGGTTCGAGCCCATCCACCGGAGCTGCAAGGAAGTTGGAAGGATGAAGTTTGAAGTTAGAAACGAGGAGACTTGTCGTGACACTCGGGTGTTGGCTAACGGTAAGCCAGCTGCCTTTGAAGCAGTGGTATGCAGGTTCGAATCCTGCCACCCGTGCTTTTCAAACTTCACCCTTCCAACTTCAAACTTCCAAACACCGAGGCGGCAACTGCTGGTCGTTGCACCTGGATCTGAACCAGGCAAACACAGGTTCGATTCCTGTCCTCGGCGCTCAATGAAGAATTGCGGGTATAGCTTGGAGTAAGCGGTGTGGTTTGGGACCACGCATGGACAGTGTGCGACTCACTGATACCCGACTGTGGCCAGATCTGGTGCTGGTTTCCAGAGACTCACTGTGAATGAGTTTGTCGCCGGTTCAATTCCGGTTGGTCACCTCAGTCGCTTCGTCCCAGTCGTCAGTTTTAAAAAAGCTGACGGCGAGCATCGGAGCAAGCATTTGCCGCTGGTGAGGCCACCTGGTGGTGGTACCTGATTGTCGATCAGGTCGCGGCGAGTTCGATCCTCGTTACCAGCGCTTTTGTTTTGCCGCATTCGACTACTGGCTAGGTCGGCTGCTTCTCAGGCAGCAGGAAGGAGATCGAAACTCCTATGCGGTACTCGGTCGGCGACAAAGTCGGCTTGTCAAAACGGCGTGGTAGATTCTGATGGCAGAATCGTCTGGTTTTCATCCAGGAGTCCGCGGGTTCGATTCCCGCTCACGTCACTTGCTTCGCGTTTATCGCGCGGCACTTTCGGAAGTCACCCGGCCGGATGAGGACACTGTTTTGAAAACAGCTGCGGTCAAAAACCGTTGTGGGTTCGAGTCCCACGGCTTCCGCTTTGAATGAATGCTCGGGAGCGTTTCCACACGGGAGACTGTAAATCTCCTGCCATCAATTGTGTGGTAGTCGGCGAGAGGTGCGATTCCTTGCGTTCCCACTTCACTCACACGTCCTTGGTGTAACGGTAGCACTGCTGATTCCAAACCAGTAAGTCAGGGTTCAAATCCTTGGGGACGTGCTATGAAGTTTAAAGTCCTGTGGTCCAACGGCTACGACACCTGTTTCACATGCAAGAAACGATGGTTCGATTCCATCCGGGACTACTTGCATGCCTAGATACGCCAATCGGCAGAGCGGTCCGGCTTAAACCCGGATGTTTGCAGGTTCGACCCCTGCTCTGGGCACTTGAGGAAGATTGAAGAGTGAAAGGTGAAAGGTGAAGTTAAAAAAAAACTCCGAACCCGTTTCACACTTCACCTTTCTAACTTCACAGTTCATCTGGGGTGCTCGTCCAACGGGAAGACGTCTGTTTTGCAAGCAGAAAATCGGGGTTCGATTCCCCGGTGCTCCACTCGCTTTCGAGAAACGCTGAGGTAGGCCATCGGCGAGCCGCCTGTCTTAGGAACAGGTGCTTGCGGGTTCGACTCCCGCCCTCAGTACTTTGAAGTGGGATAGGCTTCTAGCTTGTCATGTCCGTTTCGACAGGCTGGAAGCCTCTCCCACAAATCGGCGCGGTACGCAAACTGGCAAAGCGGCGAATTTCAAACGTTCGTGATTTTAAGGGTTCGACTCCCTTCCTCGCTACTTCGAAAAAACCACACCAACACACAGCCAAGTGGTGGAATTGGTAGACACGCGACACTCAGAATGTCGTGCCCACATGCGGCGTGCGAGTTCAACTCTCGCCTTGGCTACTTCTCCAAAGTGAAACAATGATGCGGGTGAGCCAGGCTCATCCGGGCCTCATAAGCCTGGACCGTCGGGTGCGACCCCCGAACCCGCTACTTGAATGTGACAACAGCGCGGATGGGCCAGTGCTCAACCAGGTTTCATATGCCAGGACCGCCGGGTGCGACACCCGGATCCGCTACTTACGTGGCGTGAGGTTTAAGCTTGCAATGTTGAATTGACAAGCTGGAAGCTCATTCCCTGATCCGGCCGGGTACGCAAACTGGCAAAGCGGTCGCGTCGAGAGCGCGGCGATTTTGTGGGTTCAACTCCCACCTCGGTCACTGATCGAAATGGCGAAATATGATCGCGTGGTCCAGCGGCTAAGACGCCTGCGTGACAAGCAGGAAATCGATGGCGTTCGGAAGTTTGAAGTAAGAAGTTTGAAGTGTGAAACTACTCGCGGTTCTTCTTGCAGATCGTGGTCAGAATCGCGACTAACTCGTTCGCTTCTTGCGTGATTGGCTCGAGACGCGCCGCGGGCACAACCTCGGCGGCGGCGAGAAGGCGTAGCCAATAGTGGGTCTCTCGGGCCTCTTTTAACGCCAGCGAATACTTGTGAATGAAGTCCTTCTTGCTCTCGCTTGCCTGACCTTCCTCAACATGCGAGCCGATTGCAGTCCCTGAGCGAAGCACCTGTTTCATCAATGTGCTGGAGACGATGCCTTCACTTTCAAGAAACTGACAAAGTCGAACAATTCGTTCAGCAAAGGGTGCATTCCCATTTAGTTGACGCAAAAATCACGTTAATCGTCGGCCGAAAGGAGTTGTTGGTCAGTGGCTTCAACTTTGCAGCTCATTGGACGAGGCTCCCAGTGCCAACTGTCGCTTGCCTGGGTGCGACGGAATTCGGCCAGCTCGCCGATTGATTCATCCCAACGATTAGGAATCAGATGAGCGCGAACTTGAAGCATCTGCTCCGCGTTTTCGCTTTTCCAAAACATTGCATTGCTCTTTAGACGCAAATTGATCACGCGGCGAATGCTGCTTTCGATCGCCCCGCTACCACAAGGGATTCCGCTGCGACGATAGGCAGGGTAACTCAACCGACCCGCTTCACCATGTCGGCAAAGGTAATGGATTTCTGTTTCCAGTTCTGTGGCCGATTTTCCGACGCGTTCTAGGCCGGCGAGCTCATCAACCACTCGCCGCCATTGACCGTTTCGCAGCAGCGTTCGGTACTGACGATAAAGCCCCTGGCGGACGTCTGCGTCGAGCCCAAGCGAAGCAAGCGCTTTGGAAACGTGATGCACCGCATGGCAGCAGTCCAAGACCTGATGCGTGACGACGCTCGTGAGTCCCGCATATTGAATGATGCGATCAATACGATCCCAAATCCAGGGGGCGCCATCGGCGACGAACGTCACGCTATGTGCCTCCGCGGCTCCGAGCCGATGCAGATGCATCGCAACCAATTCGGCGATCGCGTCGGGCCCAGTCAGGGTGCCATCGATCGTCGCTTCATGCTCCTTCACCATCCGCCCCTGCTCGTCGTGAACAAAAATCGTCATCAGTTTAGGCTCCCGCCAGTCCGCTTCAAACGAGCGTGCAGGTTTCTTTGCCGAGCGTCCGGGCGAGTCAGCTTGCCCCTGAGCGACATCATCGCTTGACGCATTGGAAGTCGATGCAGGTAGCATTTTGCCGCGTATTTTCATTCTTCCGCCATCAATTTGCACCGACACTCGTTTCCCGGCCAATTCACCGGTGCTCGCCAACTTGCCCTGCCGAAACAGTTTGAGCCGATGCCGTCGTAGGCGCAATAAGCCGTCGCCAGATTGATAGGCGATCCGTTTGACCGCCTTGATATCAAGTGTGATACCATCGCGAACCAGTTCTCGGTGAGCCACTTCGATCGAAGGACACAATGCCACTTGGCGTGCCACGCGACTCTCCAGCGCGGGCGAGACGCCTTTGCCGAACCCGAATTGAGCAAGCGAAACATGCAAGCCGACGCGGGGCGAATCGTCTCGACCAAGCAACTTTTTCTTAGGGGCACAGTAGAGCGCTGTGGCCCAGAACAGCATGCCGCCGAGCAATCGAACGGCGACCCTAGTCTCGCGCCCTTTCTGAAGCGGTCTTGAGAAGTTGACCCGACTCGATTGGCATGCTTTTTCAAAACCTTTTTCGATCATGGTCGCGGAGATCAGCCCGGCGACGACCATGTCCGCACCGCGGGCAAAGGCATCATGGATGGTTCTTTCCAGCGTTGCGAGTTGCTCGGGATGATCTGAGATCCGTTGTTTCCAGAGCGTAACTTTGGGAACCAACTGAGCGTAAAAGAGCGCGAGCATTTCTTCAGCCGACTCAATCCGCTCACCATTCTCTTGCCCCATGTCTAGTCCTTGCATTGTCGTCGGCATCCTTGCTAGGCGAGTGGAAAATCATCCTTGAATCGCCCAAGATACCGTCAACACCGGATCCAGAAACAGCAGCCAAGCCCCCGACGGGTTGCTAGCAAAAACGTCAACTAAATGGGAATGCACCCTTCAGCAAACGCGAACGTCCGATCGGGCAGGTCACTCTTCATTGCATAGCTCATCGAGTATCAAGTTCCAAAATCTTAGCGTCTTATTCTTCAAACTTCAAACTTCTTACTTCGAACTTCCAATGTGCATGCAAAAGATCGAGCGTCAATTCACGCGGATTGGTGCCCGAGCAAAGGTCCACGCCCCGGTCGTTCGACGCTGGGTAACGACTCCCGAAGTTTCAATCGACATCGGCAACGATGCCGCGGGCGAATTCTTTGATATCGCTGTCCAGCCGTCTCTATTGGCGGAAACACAGGTCATCGACGTTCAGCCTTCGCTTCGGCACCTACTGCTGATGTCGCGACACGACGACGGAAAACACAAGTTCCTGTGCGGACATGACGAGCGACATTGGTTCGTTGCGGCCGTCCCTGAGCGGGCAGCTGTTTCAACCGTGAAGACGGCGTTCGATGCCCTCAAGCCGCCTGCGGTTCGGGCTCTCGAAAACCGTCTCGGCGTCAAGCCGCGGAAGCGAAACCGTCGACGCAACGAGGCGTTCATCCGTCAGGGTGAATGGTTCTTCGTTCCCGTCGAGAATCCCGCGTTGGTCGATGAGCGTCTGACGCTGCGGAACGAGCCGATCGCGCGTGGCGGCGGAAAGCCACACATGTGCGAAGAGTTGGTTCGGCAAGGTGGACAACTGGTCTACGTCAGCAACCAATACCCAAACGGTTTGACCGAAGGTCAACATCGGCGATTGATTAGCCGAAAGCCGGAACTTCGTCATCTGCACTGGGTGGCTCAGCGACGAAACCCAAGCGTGTTCGTTCGCGGACGGGTCCGTCATCCCGATCACAAGAGAATTGTGTTGAACGAATGGCACCAAGTTCTGATGAACACAGAAAACGAATCGATCGCAATGCGACACGTCGCATTCATCGATTGATCAGTGCCTCCATTGGATCTGCGGCCCCGCACTTCGGTGCGGGGCCTTTTTCCCCTGCCGACGTGGCTCGAGTTAGGAAGGCACCACTCTTGTAAAGTGGCTCATGCTGGTGCGAACCCAGTCGTCGGCTCTTCAATAACCTGACCCCACACCGCGATGACTTGATGACCGATGGACACCTACATTCGTTTTCAAACCCAGTTGCGATGCTGCAACACCGGTCGGCCCGCGGGAATCTTTGTCGCGGCCGGACGCATTGAAGACAGAACCACCTTGCCCGATGCGACGCGCGATCGACTTCGCGAAGTGCTCATTTGGTTCAACCGCAACTTAACCGTTCCAGCGTTGGATGAATCGGATTGGCGATGTTTGTTCTGGTTTCGCTCGGACTCACAGCCGGTCATCCGACGCCTTTGGGAATTGGCCTATTTGCTCGAAGACGAAGGTGTTTTCGTGACAAAGGTGCGAACCAATCAACCGGGAATGATCGTCTATCGAGACGAGCATCAAGTGGCGGCAATGCCGTGACGAAACAACATGCCTTGCGAGTGTGATGGACAGCACGACGGTCTTCGAAACCGTTAGACGGGGTTCGACTCCCTGGCGAGGTACTTAAAACAACACCACATAAAAAGGAGGCTGATGATGAAGAACGAAAACGAAAACGCATTGGCCCACGGCGCTGGTGCCGCTTTGCTTGGTTTGCTGGGAATGTTTGGCCGCTGTGCCGACGATGTTGCCCGAATCGGGGTCAACAGCGCTGACGATATCGGTCGTGCCTGCATTTCAACGAGCGACGACTTTGGGCGCTTCGCGACCAGCACGGGCGATGACGTGTTTCGGACTGCGGATGACTTGGTCTACGTACCTGAAACACCGCCGCGCGTCGTCGCCACCAACGACGAATTCTCAACGGGGCTCCATCTGACGAAGGAAACCGTCGAGATCGCGATCAAGGTCGCTGAAAACGCTGCGTTCGATGACGCAAATGAGTAAGACGTCCGCTGCCTGAGTGGACACGAAATCGCTGGAGCCAGATGGCCAGGCAACCGGTTGCAACCCGGTCGAAGTGGGTTCGACTCCCACCGGCGATTCTGACAGATCGACTGCAGGCTCGGATTACATCTGTTAAATGTGACCATCTGAGCTGTCCCTTCGTCGATCCGTCTTTTTGAAGTTTGATATTGGAAGAGTGAACGGCGAAAGAAGCTGGCCCATCTCCGGGCTCATTCGCGCCCCATTCTTCAAGCGTCCTTTGGCGACTGCCGACTTGGAATCCATCCACCAACGATTGCGTCCGGTGAGTCTGGGGTTCGTTTCAAACGGTCGGTAGGTTCGATTCCTACACGCAAGTGATCTGAGTCAACCCTTCGTCGCCAACCATTCACGACTGACTGCCGAATCGGAGTACATAGGGACTCGAAGGCTGCGGGTTCGACTCCCGCCGACGCTTGCGTCGTAGCTCAACGGAAGAGCGTCGAGCAAAAAGTCTCTGATTCAAAAACTTCGTCAGTCGTTTTTTACTAATGCTTGAGAAAGCGAACGATGCGTGTGCAATTCAATTTCTTCGTAATTACGCCCAAAGGCGTCGGGTAATCACCCGTCGTACGAAGAACCTTTGCACCTACAGAAAACACTCTCATCAAGCAATGTGAAAACCATGAAAGCTACCACCGAAACTCCATCCCAAACGACCGTCGCGGCACGGATCGCAGGAGAAGACATCCACCAAGGAGACTACGTCTCCGTCCTCAACGAAATCGTCGAACTGCCTTCGTTCTTATGGAGCTGCTCGGCCGCGTCGTTGTCAGCCGAAGATCCGGTACGAATCCGTTACATGCCAAGTGAAGCGGGGCAGCCATTCAAAGTGGTCGCCGTTTGCTTGCCGTTTGTATATGCCAAACGGCCCAAAGGCAGCATCATCACTTTCGACACACGACAGCACCAACTTGTCCGGCTCGACCGGGAAAACGGCCGTGCGGTGTGGAAACGGATGAAGAAGGTTTTGAAGAACAAGCAGAAATAGCAATCGCACACGATCGACTGCCGACTCGGAGTCCATGCTTCAGGAGCCGGAGGCCGTGGGTTCGACTCCCACCGGCGCAACTGCAATCCGCGAGAACGCAGCGCCGTAGCTCAGTGGTAGAGCGCCGTAAAACCTCTGATTCACATCTTCGTCGATCGCGTTTTTTGCATCATAACCAAAGTGGGATAGGCATCCTGCCTGTCGTCCCGTAATTGACAAGCTGGAAGCTTATCCCACGGCAACAATCCAAAACCACTGTATGCCGAAACGGCCCCTCAAATATGAGGCGTTTCCATGCGGTGGCAAGCCACCCGGCCCGACTGCCGGAGTGGAGTACATGAGTGTTCGATTCCCTCCGTCCCCACTTTCCATCGACTCGGCATATCCCAGTCGATGAACACTCGGGGACGCGGCTCAATCGGGAGCCAACTCTGCACCAAACTTCGTCGGGTCTTTTCATTTCGTCGTAATGCAGGCTATCCGCTTGTCGCGACTGCCATAGCAGGCGAACAGCCTGCGCAACTCAGGAGATCACCCATGGCCAACAAGTCTCTTTTCCAGAGCATCACGAGCGTTCTGCCTCGAGCGACCGCGGTCAACGAAGCCGGTGGTCCCGCGTACAAGTTACCGGCAAAGCATGCGCTGGCTCAGCTGGCCGCGACGGGTACTTTCGGCAACGTCTACTACGCGTCTGCGCAGAGCCAGCTGGATCAAATGCGAACGCTGATCGACGAAGTCGACGACAATGAATTCCTGGCAAAGCTGGCGGTTTACTCGCGAGAGCGAGCATACATGAAGGACATGCCGGCGGCGCTGCTGGTCACGCTGTCGACGCGCGACACGGCGTTGATGCACAAGGTCTTTGACCGAGTGGCTGACAACGGGCGTGTTCTGCGTACGCTGTTCCAGATGGTTCGATCGGGACAGTTCGGTCGCAAGGGGTTGTCGTCTTCGCTGCAGCGAGCGTTTCAGCGCTGGCTGAACGAGGCGTCGCCGGGCAAGTTGCTGTCAAGCTCGATCGGTAACGATCCGAGCCTGCGTGACGTGCTGCGAATGGCACGCCCGAAGCCGAAGGATGACGCTCGACGAGCGATGTTCGGATGGCTGACAGAAAAGGACGTCGAGAAGTGGGCTCCGGCGACGGAAGCCGACTTGCCGGCGGCGGTTCAGGCACTGAAGGCGTTCCGTGCGGCGGAGACCGAAGAGGCTCAGGCGTTGATCGCGGGTGATCTGCGAGTTCGTTGGGATTTGCTGGCGGATGCGGCCAAGGGTCCGATCGTCTGGAAGGCAATCGCTCGCCAGATGGGACCGCAGGCACTGCGGATGAACCTGAACACGTTGCTGCGTCACGAAGTCTTCAAGAAGCCAGGGCTGCTGCGGTTCGGCGGCACGGACAACGCGATGATCGACTATGTGGCCGGCCAATTGGCTGACGCAGACGCGATCCGTCGTTCGCGCCAGTTCCCGTACCAGTTCCTGGCGGCCTACTTGAACGCTTCGGACGAAGTGCCGAAGAAGGTCAAGACGGCGCTGCACGACGCGGCGGAGATCGCTTGTGGTAACATCCCGCAGCTACCGGCACCGGTGATCATCGGTTTGGACACTTCTGGATCGATGGGATGTCCGGCAACGGGCTACCGTGGTCGCGGAGGAACGACGAAGATGCGTTGCGTCGATGTTGCGGCATTGTTCGCCGCTGCGATCCTGCGTCGCAACCCGGACAGCGTCGTGATTCCGTTCGATACCCGGACCTATCAGGCCAAGATCGATCCAAGCGATTCGATTCTAAGTCTGTCGGCACGGTTGTCGAAGTACGGAGGCGGCGGAACGGATTGTTCGTTGCCATTGGTTGAAGCCAACAAGCGTTACGCAAAGCGTGCGTTTGCTGGAATCGTGCTGGTCAGCGACAACCAGAGCTGGATCAACTCGGGACGTGCGTACGGCTACGGCCGAGGCGGTTCGACGGGCGTGATGACGGAGTGGGAGAAGTTCAAGAAGGCGCAGCGGAAGAACGGTATCGCCGATCCAAAGCTGGTCTGCATCGACATCGCCCCCTACGGCAACACGCAAGCCCCCGACTGCCAGGACATCCTGAACGTCGGAGGCTTCAGCGACGCCGTCTTCCACGTCGTCGCATCCTTCCTAGAAAACGACGCATCCCGCTTCGTCCACGAAGTGGAATCCGTCGAGCTGTAACGTGGGGCAAGCATCCTGCTTGCCGTGACACGCAAGCTAGAAGCTTACGCCACTTACGAAGCGCCCGCGGAGGCAAGATCCCTCGCGGGCGTTTTCGTTCGTACTTAACGTTGCGGATGGCCAATCTGTCGGCCATCACTGCGGCTACCATGCTTGCCATCGCGCTTCTACGGGGTAAGATGGCAAAGTAAAGACGCAATGTCTGTAGTCCCTCGCGGCAAAACGGTTGGCTGCGGTTGTGATTGACGGACTAGTGAATTTACTTTTAATCCACCTTGTTGAATTCGATGGGATAGTGAGATGCGGATGGCAACGCTAACAGCTCTGTGGATGATTGTCTCGGGAGCAATCGCTACCGGGGAAGACTATGAAACGCTCAAGCAGTTCTATCGCTACCGCGCGGGCACATTCGAGTTTGAGGTGGGAACAGATGGCCAGGGAACGCTGAAAATGCAAGGTCCAGTGTTCACATGGACGGGGCTTGACTATCAGGAATTCCGCGACACGGCGGCCCCCAATTCCGGAGACGTTTTCGTTTGGACCTTAAACGGCCGCGCTGTTGTCGTCGGCGGCGTCTTGTCGCAACCCATCGGGGCGGGCCGCGAAGTGTACCACGAGTTCCAGGCACTCATTGACACGCCCCCAATGCCGATTCGAAGTCCAACGAAATGGGGAGAGTTATGGTCGCCGGTCGGGGTCAAACTAAGGTCGATCCCGCAGGTGCCTGTCCCAGCAAGAGGTTCCGATCGTGCTGCCCGTCGGCAACGCGGCGTTCAAATGCGGGGCCTCGCACGGCAATTTACCGCCGAAACAAGATCAGCGACGACGGGCAAGATTCAGTCTCTAAAGCTGCAACCGAACGCTGTGTTTCGGCTAGATGCATCAGCGCTGCAAAACGCAAATTCATCCGTTCTTGATGGATGCCTATTCATTTTTACGAACCAGTTGGGGACCGATCCAGAACTGACGTTGCTGATCGAATGCCACAAGACTGAGGACGGACTGATTTGGAAGTACGCTCCGGGGTCACTGGCATTTCAAGAGCTATGGCTGAAGCACAAAGGGAAATCGGTCTGGCATTTGCCTAACTATTTGGAACATCCTGGTGAAGGCAATTTTGTTTCAAGTCTGTCTCACGCCAACGTGAGCATGCGCGAGATCAAGCAGGAAATGCAGCCATAGTACTGGGAATCGCAGTTGTCGCTCTCCCTACTCGGCTTGGCTCCTTTTCACAAGCAGCAGGACACCGAACGCCGTTTGGAATACTCCTTCGATATCTCGGTTGCATCGTCTTCACGGAGGTGGACCTGATTGTGAAGTGCGTCGGTGCTTTGTTCGAGCTGTAAAGCGGCCGAGAGATTCGTTCCGGACACGAACAATCGCCGACATCTCGACCACCAATTTCAAAAGGGACCAAAAGCGCCCATCGGTGGTCCCTTTTGAAGCGCCCCGTGACACGGGCAGCTTTTGGTCAACCTTCCCGCGTCCGCGCAAACCCACCGGGATTTCAGCGAAATACGTGTGACACGATGCGCTGGGGGCGCTCCGGCGTTGGCCGCCGGAGCGTGCTGGCGGTGTGACCAACGCCCGCATTGGTCTCCAGCACCGAACACATTTGGCGACACCCGCAACTGCTGGCGCGTGGTCCAACCGAAGCGGTCATCGAATGTTTGAAACTGGATTTGGAGTCTGATGGGGTACGAAGTTGCGGTCTCCACTCCCTGGACTGCCTACTTTATACTGGCTCCCTTCTCCCCCTTGGATGAAAGCGAGTCGTGCTCACTTTCATCCAAGGGGGAGAAGGGCTGGGGATGAGGGGGCGAGCTGACGGCACCAACGAATCTTAGGGGCATCATGAACCGAAGGACTCGGCGAGACACAGAGGCGATTTCATTTGCCCGCGATCAACGGGCTCGCGCGAACGAGTTTGCTCAGGATGTTTGGCAGATGCTGCGCAATCGCCGTTGTCGAAATCAGAAGTTTCGGCGCGAATACCCAATTGCACCGTACACTGTTGACTTCTGTTGTGTGGACTTGAAGTTGATCGTTGAGGTCGATGGAAAGCAACTTCAGACGGATGAGGGCCGTCAGTATGATCAGCGCCGCGACCAGTACTTGGCCGAGCAAGGGTACCAAGTCGTGCGGATCCCGGGTTACGAGGCCTTGCGTAATCCAGCTGCGGTGCGGCACCAGATCGAACATGCAATTGATGCACTTCTGTAGTACATTGCCCCCTCATCCCCAGCCCTTCTCCCCCACAACGAGAGCGAGCACCACTCGCTCTCGCCGTGGGGGAGAAGGGAGCCAGAATGAATGAGTGCGACCGCACCGAAGAGAGGAAACGCGAGTCCTTCGTGCGGGAGGTTGCATCAACTTCCGCGTCGAAGCGAAATTGCTTCAATGCATGCTTCTCGACATTTCGGACGAATTTTGAGAAAACGTGCAGCGAAGGAGCCAAGCGACAAAGGCCCAGGTTTCACCAAGATTGCGAAGTTGGCGACGAGTTTTCTGGAATAGCCAGTCCCGCTGAATGAGCATCACCCATGCGAACGTTACCGTTCCAACTTGCTGCCCTGACGTGGCCGTTCCCTAATCGCCGCCTTTGGCGAGGAATCGGTTTGAAATCGTTTTGAACGAAATTCGATCGTCGCCTGAACCGTGTACCCAGACCAGCCCCTCGCGTTCGGTATTCGGATTCAGCGTGCTCTTGCCTTCGGCGATCGCAAGGATCTCGTCGATCGTTTCTGGCACGGCAATCATTCCGAGCGGAGGAACGATGGGCAACCCAAGCTGTTCACTGACGGCTTCCATTGCCGATTTCTCCAAGAACGCCGAAGCGTCAATGTCATAGACGTTGAACACGAACACGGCCGGCTCCTTCAATCCATACCGATTCTTTTGGATTCCCGGACCGACCAATTCGCCCTGCACGGCCAGCGACCGTCCCAGGGCTGTCATTCGTTCGTGAAGCGAGAACGCATGAGCGACCCGCCAATGGCTGTTCGACTGGTCCTCCGCCAACTGCCAATTGCGTCCGCAAACACCAAACTCGCCGTCTTTTACGAAGGCCGTGAATGAAGTGCCGTCAATCTTCTCCGACACATAAAACTCCTTGCCACGGTAGGTTACGAAATCGCTGGCTAGGTTCTGAATTCGTTCCTCATCCGTTTTCGCAATGAACGCAGGAAACGCTCCCACAACCTCGCCGCCCAGGCAAGCGGGAATGGGCGCTTCGTACTTCACGATGCCCAACTCGTCCGTCACGTCTTCGCCGACCTGGAACGATCGCCCCAACACGGATGGATTCAGCAACAGCCCCTGCGAAATCTGGCCGCGCAGCTTCACCGTTCGCAGTCGAAAGCCCTCGCGGTCGTCCATGGTTTTCAGCGACGACTTGCGCAAGAACTCAAATTCGTCTCGCACCGGCAAGAACGAATCGATTTCGCAGTAGATCACCGCATCTCCGACCGAGAATTCTCCTTTCTTCGTGACACATTTCCAGCCATCGACAACCGCCAACTCAATCATGTCGGCCCCGTCAATCGGCCGCGTTTCGTTGACAGTCCGGATGGTTGCGAGTTTTCTCATTGCGATTTGTCCGAGTTTTCCTGGCGTTCTCTTGAACGATATTGCTGAGTAAGACTTCGGGAAAGCTCTTTAGGTTCGCTCGATCGATATTGCACTTGCCCTGCACCAATCCGAGTGAGCGACGTGGACGGTGAATGGTGAGTCAGACGTGTGCTGCGCTAGATCCACCGCGTGAGTGTATGCTGTGGCGGCGCGACGCTTCGCTTCCGCACCTTTTTTCGCGACTCGATCATGTCGAGAGGGTTAATCGCAGTGTCATTTACGAGACCGTCAAAACCATCGGTTGCGAGAGCCTACTGGGTGGTCGAATCGAAGTTCCTCGCCGGTGCGTATCCGGGCGCGGCCGATCCGGCGGCGCATCGTCACCGAGTGGAACAGCTCTGGAAGCTTGGGATACGCACCTTTATCAACCTAGTCGAAGAAGCCGAAACGAATAATTACGGCCAGCCGTTCCTCCGGTACGACGGCCTGCTCCGTGAGCTTGCGTCTGCTGCCGGAGAGTTTGTAACGCACCTGCGTTTTCCGATCGAAGATTTAGGCGTGCCCTCGGCGGACCGAATGACGTGCATTTTGGACGCCGTCGATCTTTCGCTTGCAGCGGACCGGCCGGTCTTCATTCATTGTTTCGGCGGAGTCGGCAGGACCGGCATCTCAGTTTGCTGTTGGCTCATCCGACACGGACACGTCGAACCGAACCAAGCAATCGAAATGCTCAAGACCCTCCGTGAAGCCGACGAAACAACCTGTCATCGACCGGCACCGGAAAACAGCCGCCAGTGCCAATTCGTCGAAAGCTGGCGCTGAGTTTGGCGTCAAAAAGCTCGATAGCACGACATCGACACGGGAAATCGCGGCGTCTTCAGGGCCTGACATGAACGTGATTTTCCAGGCAGGCCCGAAATTGGGTAGCAGACGAAAATGCGCTTTCCTCAACCGTCTCGGACAACGCGACGGTCGACCATGTGGCCGACCAATTGGCAGACGCAGACGCGATCCACCGTTCTCGCCAGTTCCCGTAAATTGCTACTACGATTTGGCAAATGGCCTTTTATCGAAGTCGATGGAAAACTCGAATTGATAGTCGCGCTCGGAGACTGTTGCTCCGAGAAGTTAACGACACCCTGTGTTTCGGCGGAGGAAACGCCTGCGCCTTTTACCGAGCTGATTGACTCTCTGGACCTGGAGTCATCATCAGAGCAAAATTTACCAAAGCCCGCACCTGCTCCGTGATGCGAGCCCAATGAACGCCGCTACTGCCTGCTGAATTGTGACAGGTTGCGTGAAGCTTTCTTTGCATGATCGCAATGAGTTTCATAACCCACGATTCTCTGCCATTGTGTGGCCGCAGATGCGTCTTCAACGAGATGGGCCCGGCTCAGACGCGGGAAGAAACTTGCTGCTGATTCACCGCGCCGGAGGCGACGAAGAGGCTGCCGTCGCGGTTTTCGATGGCGTGCATTTCCACGAGACGTTTGATTTGTTTTTGAACGTGAGCCTGAAGGGATTTGCTTTTGCTGATTCCCAACAACTTTGCCACGGACGCCGCTGTTTCCTTTTCATCGGTGCCAATTTGGTGTTCGACGACAGCAAAGATGGCTCCGCGCAATTCCTCCGGCGGGACGAAATCAATGTTCCGAAGCTTCGCGTTGTCGAGATGTTTGCGATAGCGAACGGGAAACTGCTGTTGTCCGGCGGCGTAGACGAAGGCGTCGCGTTGTTCCACGGTGCCCGCTTCCTGCAGTACGGTGACCGAATCGGCAATGCGAGATTTCAGGGAGGAAACAAGGCGTCCCTGACCACAAATCCGAATCATCCGACGCCCGATCTCGTCAATGTGAATGGGGGATTCGATTTCGATGATCTGCCGCGCAAAGGCTGTCAGCACTGAATCCGCAAATTCTGCCGGACCGCCTTCGAAATGCTGATTCGGCATTCGGGTTTCCCTGTAATCCTCGCCTTTTAACTCGCACGCTGTCATCGCTTCCGGAAGCTCTTCTCGGGAAATCGGCGGATGATCGTCTGCGTCCGGTGTGGTGGACGGCGTCGCTGAACGGCATGCACCGTTTCTGTCCTCGGCATCCTGTTGCTCCCAATGTCGCTTCGCTTCTTCGAGGGCTTCAAGCGTCTTTTCAATTTGCTCCTCAGGGCGCTGGAACCAATCGGTGCTCCAAATCCGGTGGATGATCCAGCCTCGGGCCTCCAGGACTTGTTGCCGAATTCGATCGCGGTCACGCACCCACCTCGCGCTATGGTATTGCGCGCCGTCACATTCGATTCCCAACAAGTAGCGTCCTCGTCGCTCTGGATCTCGTATCGCCAGGTCAATGAAAAACCCTCCGACGCCGATCTGGTGATCGACCTCAAGCCCACGGTTGCGGAGCGCCTTTGCGACCTGTTCTTCAAAAATGCTGTCTGCTCCGCCGTGGGACTGAGTCGCATCCAGCCGCCCATGTTCGGCGTAGTTTAAATACATTTTCAATGCGGCGACGCCTTCACTCTGGGTGTGAGCCAGGTCGATATCATCGGCCTTCAATGACGTGAAAACCTCACACGCCGACGCTGCACGACTGATCAAGACGTTGAGCCGACGCTCGCCGCCCTTGCGGTTGAGCGGACCGAAACTATGTGCGAAGTAGCCGTCTTTGTCCTTGCCGTAGCCAATCGAGATAAAAATCACATCACGCTGGTCCCCCTGCACATTCTCCAGGCTTTTGACGAAGAATGGCTCGGCACCGCCGCTGTTGAAAAACTCTTCGATAGACGCATCTTCCTTTCGACGCAGCTCAATTTCGTTCCGAATCGCATCGCGCTGGGCTGCACTGAACGTCGCAACGCCGAGCGAAAGATGTGGTCGCTGCCGAGCATGTTCGAGCACGGCCTCTGCAACCGCGATCGCTTCATTGCGATTTGCACGCGAACCGCCCCGGTCATAGCAACCATCCGCGATGTACCGAAGCTTCAATCCGAGCGACCCGCCGCTGAGGACGGGGCTCGGCACGATGAACAATCGATCGTCGTAGAATTGGCGGTTGCTGACAGCGATCAGCGACTCATGCCGGCTGCGATAGTGCCAGCTCAGCATGCGGCTGGGCAGCCCTTGAGCCTCGCAAAGCCCCAGGATGCTTTCCAGGTCACTTGCGTTCGTCACCGCATCGTCATCGTCGTCGGGCTGACCATCGGACATTCGACCAAAGAAATCGGTCGGCGGGAGCTGCCGCTGGTCACCGACGACGACGATCTGCTTGCTGCGCGCGATCGCTCCCAACGCGTCGACCGGCTGCACCTGGCTGGCTTCGTCGATGACCAGCAAGTCAAATTCCACAGCGCCTGGCTCCAGGTACTGTGCGACCGAAAGCGGGCTCATCATGAACACGGGCTTGATCCTTTGGATTGCGTGCCCCGCTTCTTTGATCAGCCGCCGGATCGGCATGTGCCTCCGTTTTTTGTTCGTTTCCCGCATGACCACGCTGACCTGACCGCCGTCCGCGGATCTGGCCGGCAGATTTTCGTGGTGCTTCTTCGCGACGTCCACGCGACTTTGTGCGATGCGATCCGTATCTAATTCGGCAAATCGGCTTCGGAGTTTTTCGTAAGTGTCACCGTGGAACTCCGCCAAGTCCCGACGGTCGCTCCATGCTTCTGCAAGAATCGCATCACTACGAATCAATTCGAGTTGCTCGGCCACATCGCCGGCGACCAACGTGCCACGTTCAATCTCATTGACCAACTCGCGAAGGCCTGCATCCTGCAACGTCTTCACGCGAGCCATCGCAGCGAGATAATGACTTAATTGCTCAGATGCCCCTTGCCACTCGTCCATGCGAGCACGCCAATCGGCCAAGGACGTGGTCCGAGCATCCTGAGTCTCAAACGCTCGTCGGAAATCGATTTTTAGAACAGAAGCGACCTTGCCCAGTTCACCATCAACCGTCTTCAGCAGCTTTGCAATTCGGTTGAGAGGCTCCGCCAATGCACGTCCCCGTGTCGCATCCTCCGCGAGACGGCGTCCGTGTTGCCTGAGCAGACTGGCCTTATGTCCGTCCTTGACCCAGGCCACGATCGTGTCGAGATCGTCGATCGGAGAATCAGTCCCCGACCAGACTCGCCCAAACACCGAACGGCAGAGCAATTCTTCGTCGCCAACCTGCTTGACAGATTTTTGAATGGAGAGAATGCGGTCGACCAAAGCAACTCGCTCGTCAGCGTTCTTGGGGAACTCACTGAGGCAAACGCCGCGCAGTGTGGCGACGGCGCTACGGAACGACGAATTGAAAATACGAAACCAGCTCTTGCCGTGGCCCGCCAGAGCAATGCGGATCGCGGACCAATCGAGATTCCAGGCGGCGTCGCTGATTTGCCCGTCCAGGGATCGACGTGATTCCTGCAACGTTCGGACTTCCTTCACAATGGCCTCAAGCCGTTCGATTTCCGTCTGCCAAGACTCATGGCCAATCGCTTCTCGGTCGACCATGGCAGGACAGCGTCTGACGTAAGCCGCAAGCTGAGCCAGTTCTGCGGTTTCCTTGATGTCCTTCGCCGCGGGCAATTCCAAAATCTCAGCAAGAGCACCATTCGCCGCATCAAGCTTGTCAACGGCATCGCGAACGTCCTTCAAGGTGCCAAGTAGCCTTTCGACGTTTGCGGGTGTCATCGGCTTGCACTGCGCACCGCGCCAGGGGTTCGAAGCGGGCGTTCCAGACGCCAGCAACAATTGATCCAGCTCCTTGGCGACCTGTCGACAACGCTGGTACGCCTCTGGTGTCCATTGACTCATCTCTGCAACGCGATAGGCCGCAGCCGCCCGCCCCTGCTGCCGCAGATTCAGTAGACTCCCCATCGCCTGGAAAGGCGAACAGCCGGACTCACCCACTTGACCGTGCAACGTCACGTCATGATGGCGTAAACGCTCAACCGTCTGCCGAAGTTCGTCGGTCGGCACATGATTGCCGGCGGTTGGAGCCCCCAGGTTCATCGTCGCCTTCAGATCTTCCAAGACTTCGCTCTTCCGAGCCTTGTGACTGTGTAGCTCGAGCGACATGGGCCCAAGACCGACTGCATCCAGTCGACGTTTCACCACATCAAGCGCCGCCATCTTTTCGGCGACAAACAACACCCGCTTCCCGGCGTGAACCGCAGCGGCGATCGCGTTGGTAATGGTTTGCGACTTGCCAGTCCCCGGCGGTCCCTGCACGACCAGATTACGGCCACGGACAATTTCTTCGATGACCACCGCTTGGGAGGAGTCTGCGTCTGTCACATGCACGACATCCGCCGGATTGATCATTTGGTCGATCGGCTCGTCGTCACCGCAAATGGGAGGCAAGGCACTTCCGGAGGCAAATGCATCGCCGAGCAGCCCCGCAATCAGGCCGTTTTCGGTCAAGCCGGCACCTTCCGGCCACGCGGCCGGGGAAAGGTCCCTGAACATTAGGAACTTCGTGAATGAGAAGAACCACAGGAGGATTTCGTTGTCCAGGACCTCCCAACCATCGCGTCCCTCGATCAACTTGCGGATTTCATCGAAGTAGGCCGTCGGTGTCCACGGTGATTCGTCCTGGATGTCTTCGGGAAGGTCGGGCAGACGGACACCAAAATCTTGCTGTAGCCTAGCTTGAATCGACAAATTGGTCACGATTTCGTCATCGCGAAAATTCACGCGAAACTTGCTTCGCACGGAATTCCGAGACAGCTCCACCGGGATCAACAACAACGGCGCATAACGGTCCACCGCGGAGCTGCCCGATTCACGCCATTTCAAAAATCCGCAGGCGAGATACAGAATACTTACGCCTTGCTCCTCCTCTGCCGTGCGAGCTTCGTAGTAAAGCTTCAGCAATCGATCGTTCAAGGCATCCTGGGAAAACTTCGTCTGCAGAAACAGATCGGTATAGCGTTCGGGAAGCTCACCATCTTCTCCGGAGCACTCTGAATCGTCATCGAGTTGATCGTCGTTCGTTTCTTCGAATTCGCGGAGAAACTGTTCGCGGTCATCCTCATTCTCCTCGGATGAAACCGGCAGAAAGGACATCGTCTTCCCCTGACGAACCAGCAAATCAAAGACATTGTCACTGCGTTCGTCGTGAACCTGGATCCAGCTTTTTCGCTTGCCATCAAGCGGCGTATGAACCAGTCGATTCCGCGCCGTTAACTCCAGTAAGTCACGCCGCGTCTTCTCGATAACAGCTGCAAGGTCCACGTTCCACTCCCCCAATTTCGAAGTTCATCGCACCGAAGAACATACTATCAAACCACCCCCTCTGAGTGTTGGGGTGCCTGCATGCCCTGCCAAAGGTCTCTAAGACGTAACGAATGCAACGACCTGGCAAGTTTTACGGATCTTTCAGTTGCGGAGTGGCACCCCAGAATGCCTGGATTCCATCGTTTCGGGACTACTGGCTATGAGAATGGATAATCCAGTATCTGGCTCGTCGCCCAAACTCTAGAAATGACCACACGGGACGACGACAAGAACTGCCTCTCACTGCTAATAAGTGAATTCCATCTCAATTGTGCTGATGATTGAAAATTTCTCGTAGCGTGACGTACCGGTTATTGGTGCCTGCCTTTCGCCAAAGGAAACCGTTGCTGCCGTCGTATCTAATTTGTTCGCCGGTCTCCAATTCAAACCACGCTCGTCCCTTCGGATTGTCTGCATCTTGCACGCGTGCTGGATCAAGCCTGATCTTGTAGAGGATGCCATTGGCTTGCAGCCATTCGAGTAGACGCCATTCAGGTTCTGTTTCCAATGCGATCTCGCCTATCGTTCTTGCTCGTTGTAGTCCAAGACGTGTCGTCCAACGTGAGCCGCGAACCGTCGTTGCATGTTCCGAGGAGACGTCGATCGGATTTGGCAGCCGACGAACGGCCCCCAGTCGGTAAAGCACCATTTGCTCGGTGCGTCTAGCCGGCCAAGGCGTTGGAATTTCCGATCGGTCGACCACCTCGATCTGCTCCACGTCGGCGGAGTAACGAATTCCATTCGGTTCATTTAGGCCAGATGGAATATACAAGGCGACTTGTCTGACAAAAAACTGACGGCGTTGAGTCTTCGTCAGGGGCTGGTAATACAGCCGTTCCCGTTTTATCCAATTTAGATGCTGCTCCGTTCCCGGCGAACGCAAGACGCCCACGAGCACGGGTTCGCTCGCCGCAACACGCCAATCGCGAGCGCGGCTGTCAGCGAGGTTGGCGATCGCCCGATCCGCCATCGACCATCCGCCTTGGCGAAGAGCTGAATGCAACCACTCCTGCAAAAACGCGGTGTTACCAGGCAACGCAGGAATGGCTCCGACCCCAAGTCGTTCGATCGACTGCCACAGTCGGCTTGCACGAAAATCTTCGTCTGGAAATTGGTTCATTGGGAACAATGCGGCGGCCTGGACCACCGATCGCTTCAGTCCGGTCGCTTCATGCTCACTGCTTCCCCATTCAAGAATCGCATCACGATAGCGGTGCAACACATTAATCGCGTCGATTGGCGGACCGAACGACCGAAACTGTTGTCGGTATTTGTCGGTGGCGTCGATTCGATACTTCGCGTCACATACCAATTGAATGATAGGCCATCCGTCTTCCTCGAAGCGAATCAGGATATCAGGCTTTTGCGGGATAAGCGTCGTGTCTTGATTCTCGAATTTCGGGTTGTACAAAACACTGATTCTGCGATCCGCCCTTGTGCGAAACGAGATCCTCTGGCCGTTGCCTTGCTTCAGTTGAACGGAAAGCCCTGACTGCCGAACTTTGAAGAACTGATCAAGTCGCTGAGGTGGACCATGTTCCTCTTGAATGATCCGCACGACGGTCAGATAGGTCCAGTATTCGTAAAGCACTTCAAGGTCTTTCACCGCAAGCTTTATCAAGTCACCTTCGAGCTTTAGTCCCATCTTTAGGAACATTAGCATTCGGTACGCCTCGCGGTATCCAGGTGCCGACACCAACTGCAGCGACGCGAACCCCATCGGCGGATCACCGTCGGCTGACTCGACAGGCTCTAGACGCAGCAGTCGTGACACACGACCTTTCAACCCGGTGATGCCATCCAATGTTCTCTGCCGTCGTGCAGAAAGTTCTTCATCGCCGTCGTAGATCGTCACGATTTGGCTCAGTGTCCGCTGCACTTCGATTAACTGATTCCGAAGCCATCGATGTTCCATCGTGTCCAAGGTGAGCTCTGCGGGCCGTTGCACCAACCGTTCTCGAGCCATTACGCCGGCGAGTTGCACCATGGGCCCTTTCCCATGCCCACGCCGCACTTGCGAACGAACCCGTGAATCAACCCGGCGAATTCGTTCCAGACGCGTTGATTGCTCGCGACGGACCAAGCCGCGCGTTGGTCGCTGTGCGATGTAGTTCATCGCGGTTTCGAGTTCGCCGATGACGTGCTCAATCAGGACTAGCCATTCCAGCTTTGACGGACGGTTGGCTGCTTCCAACCGCCCCATCTGATAAGTCGAGCGCAAGTACTCGTACGCAAGACTCGTCAAGATCGACTGGACATCCGCGACAATCTCTTGATAGTCCGATTCGTAGTCAACCTTGGTGGGAAACACCTCGACCTCGAAATCGAGTTGTCGCACTCCGTTGACATACACCGAAAACTGACTGCGACCAATTTGTCCGCGAAAGTTGATCACGCCATGAACAACGCGGCCCTTCTCTTGAAGATTGAGCGATCGTTCGATGGCAGGGTCGCGGTGCCGAATTTCGATTGTGTCGCCGGTTCCTGAGGCACGAAGATAAAGCTGGTAGTCCGTTTGCTCGTATAGAGGCGGACCATTTTCGATTCGTTCATCGGTGGCGAGCGAGTCTGGGACACCCGCCCGCTTCGTCGTGTCAAGCCACTCGAGTTCACGGACATGGGGCATCAATTTCAATCGCCCCACAACCGGCAACGTCCGCGCGAGCACAGCCTGGTCCTGATCCCGGACTCGATTCCAGTCGAGAGTGAACCGATTCGTTGCGAGGTGAAACAGTCGCTTCATGACTACAACCAGAATGACGTGTAGCCTTCGGCCAACAATCGATCCCACATCAGACAAAGACGTGATGCGGTTCGCGGGTACTTTGCACCGTCAGTCGCGTCCGGGCGTCCGTCGGCTGTCCAGGTTTCGACCGCGTCTGCGGCATCGTCCTCGCTGCTGAAAGCTTGGCCAGACTTCGCGAGTCCAAGCAAACCAATCAGCGTTCGGCGGATCGCGTTACTACCTCCAACTAAACGCGGAAGCACTTTCATCATGATCGCCAAGTCAAGTGGATCCACCGCCTGACCATCGCGAGTACGAAATGCCCCCTTCATCTCTTCGGCATTCAGCAGGAACAGGATGACCTCGTCGCGGGTTCGATAGCCAACCTGAAGCTGACTATGCACCAAGCATTGGTTCACCTCTTGCAGCAGCATCGTCGCTCGCTCTGCACAAAGTCGAAATTGAGGCGTCGACGCGTCTATCTCAGAGAGCCGTGTGGCTGGACACTGCCAAAAGGCTTTTGGCCAAGTCGCGGGAGAAGTCGGACCATTGCCCGACGTCGAATTGTCCAAGCTTAAATCGACTTCCGACAACTCGATCGTAAACGCCCTGTCCAATACTTTGCGGCTGAATCCATGCGAACTCTCGTCCATATTGACGGTACCGACAATACCAAGGTTCGATGGCAGATTCTGCTGCTGCCACGATTCGAACTCTGGTTGAAGTCTCTGCGAGATCAGGGGAGTCGACTCAAACCCGCCACCGACGGCACGCCGTCGATCTTCGATCGTACTAAGCACCTCAGCAAAGTAGTGCTCGACCCGTGCCAAATTCATTTCATCGATCAAGCAGGTATGAAACCGCTCACCATCGTCCGTTGCCTGCTTCGCAGCTTCCAGCACTACCCCCGGACGAAACTTGTCACTCAAATCAACGTAGCCGAGGACGTCAGAGCTGTCGGTCCAGTCCGGACGAACGGAAATTCGCGTCATCTTCCCGCCGGTCAATTCAGCAACCAACGCCGGCAATTTTGACTTCCCGGTTCCAGACACACCGGCAAGAATCACAAACGGTTTCGTGCGTAGCGCCGTAATGTACGTCGCAACTTGCCACGGCTGGAAGATAAATCCTTTGGCCGCAATCGATTCAATCAATCGCTCGGTCGAAACCGAAAGATCCGTGATCTCGGAATCGCCATTACTCATGTCAGGCCACCATTTCCTTGCCAATGCAGCCAAGATTTGATGTTGATACTCGCGGTGCCACAGTATTCTCCAGAATGGCTCTTGGAGTCGAGCGTGCGAAATCCGATTGCGAATCTGGCTGGGCGTCGGTTGATCCATCGCAATGAGCTCGATGGGATCCTTGTAAGCGTGTAACCAAAACAGGTCACCCGCCATCCGTCCGAATCCTTCGGCAAGTTGTTGTTCTCCGACGTCGTGCCCATGTTCCCGTAAACGGGCGATGAAACGCGGCAACAGCCAGTCGAATTCGATATGGTTTTCATGCAATTCTCCATCTCGAATCGCTTCAGCAACCAATGCGAGGATCACGGGTTTATAAAGCGTGACCGTCCGCATTGCCTCGATCAGCGAAATGAAATGATCGCATGCCGCTCCCTCACCTTCCAGGAAGACAGCAGTCCGACGATCTGCAGCAAGCGAAACATCCGCTGCCTGCAAGTAACACATGTGAACTGCAACCGTGGAATAGAGCTCACGCCGAGGTGTCTGGCCGCCATGTTCACGCAACCAATCTCGTTTGGCTTCGAAGTCGGCCGCATTCACTCGTACCGGCTCATTGGAGTCAAGTCGATTAACAAGGCAACCTGCGTCATCGACGTCACTGATAAAGTAGCGATTGTTTCGCTCGGGGCTCAGGTAGACCACTCGTTCGGAAGCATATTGATTCATCACTTCCAAGAACGATGATGGGGTGGTTGCGGTCGTTCCCTGACCTCGGTCTACCCACGCCTTGTACGTGCAGACTAATGCTCGAAGCGAATCGGTAAGCGATTTCGGCGAAGACTTGAGTTCATCTAATGGCACAAACCTCTCGAAGACCATTCCCTTCGCATATTTCCGCGCAGGATTCCCTGTGCCGATTTCGACTCGTTCCCCATCACCCTGAACGACATCAATAAACCCAGAGTCAGAGAGCAAAGTCTTTTCAGACTCTTTAAGCTCACCCCACACTTGGGCTGCTTTTTCGTCTTCGTGGGGCTTGAATGCAGTTGCCGATACCCCCAACCCGATTCGGACACCAACAGGCTCTTCGGTTGAGAGATGGATGACTGGATAAACGCCCTGACGAGCACTCGTCGATTCGCGAGAGTCGAATATCGCGACCCAGGGAACAGCAGCCCAAGTGCCTTTGCCAACGGATGCGTCGGTCAACCAGACTTCGTTCTCGCAAAGTAATGGCAAAAGGTCTTGCGAGAGAGACTTTAGCTGTCGCTCCAACTGTTTCGGTTCCGCATCGCTGCTCATTGCGGCAGGACGCTCGGGATAGACCACTAAAAGGCGGACACAGATCGCCCAAAACTCAGCCCATTGGCTGACTTCGTCATCGGAAATGTCCATGCTCAGTTGTTCCTCGATTCGATGAAATCGTCAAGGAACTCGGAGGCCGGGTCGACGGCCGTGATGAGCAGGTGGTCACGGGCTCGGGTGCAGGCGACGTACAGCAAATGCCTTTCTGTGTTGTAGACTTCCTCCAGTTCCGAGGTGTCGGCTGCTGACTCGATGCGTTCCTGCAATGGCAAGACTTCGTCATCGCAGGCCATCACGATCACGGCGCGAAACTCAAGGCCTTTGGCTTCATGCATCGTTGCAATAGAAGCCTTCGTCGGGTCGGGTTCTGATTCGCTGTCCAAGATGACTGAATCGAGACCCGCTTTCGCGGCAGCCGATGACGCTCGGCTTGTTTGATCTGAGGACCGGACAATCAAGCAAATGTCGCCCCTCGCTACGCCTTCGCTCTGTCGCCCGGTGATCCAAGCAGCAACCGTTGCTATCTCGTCGTCACCGCAATCACAAACGGTGACCGAAGGTTTCGGGCCGTTGAAAACGGAGATCGTTCCTCCCCGGTTTTCCGCATTGCCATCCACATCTGCGATCGAATTCGGCAGCAATCGATCGGCCTGGGTACGAATTTGATGCGAGGTGCGGTAATTGATCTTGAGAGTTTGTGATCGACCGCGAATGTCCACGCCCAGTGACTTCCACGAGAATGGAGCTTGGAAAATTCGCTGCCCCAGATCGCCGGCAAAGAAGAGGCCCGCCGGTTGCGCAGATGTTAAGGCCGCGACGAATCGCAATTCCGACACGCTGATGTCTTGTGCTTCGTCGACGATTACAAAGTCGTAGGGAGACTCGGCGCTACCGCTGGCGAGCTTGTCAGTAACGTCACCGAGTAACATTGGCTCAGTGAGTTGGCCCAATTGACTGAGCCGCTCCAGCACCTTTTCAAACGCCGTCCAAAGTTCTTTGCGCTGCGGTTCTCCAAGACGCGTACGTCGGCCTAGTCGTGGCACATCGCGGTATTCATCCCAGGTATGGACCTGCCACCCATCGACCACGGTGGCCCATTCGCCCATCAGAAACCGCATCGGCCGATCAACATCTCGTCCAGCTTCGCCGATCAATTCCTCGACCGTAGCCTCCGACGCCATCGCAGGTTCATACCCAAGCAATTCACGGGCTACCTGGGGAAGTGTCTTCACGACAATCCGGTTTGACGGCTCGTCTTCGCCGACCAAGCATTTCAATCGTCGTCGCAAATTCGCGGCCAGCGAATCGGAGAATGTAGTGAGCAGAACTCGTGCCTTGGAATTCTGCCTGGCTACATGTGCCGCCCGGTGCAAGGCGACGATTGTCTTGCCCGTTCCGGCCGATCCGCACACTCGAGCCGGCCCCTTGAAGGTTCGGCTGACAATTGATTCTTGGGAAGGATGAAGGAAGACGGCCCATTTATCCCAAGGCGCATCGAGTGCTCGTCGCAGTTGCTCGACATCGGCCATCACGCGGAATCGGCTGATCGCGTCCGGATGGGCGAACGGGTCCGCGTCCTCGCTGGCGTGAACAGGTTTCGGTGGCGTTTCGCCGGTCGCCAAGTCCAAGACCGCTTCAGCCGCCTCGCGTGGCAAACGATCGGCAACATCGAAAAGCGTGTCTTCGTTCACTGCCAAGACATCGTCGATCCATTCCGGTGGAACGCCGTAACCAAGCAGATCATCAGCGGACACGCGCCTTAACAGCGCCGTTTTTGTCGGTGCGGGGACTTCCTGCTCGACATACTTCGGGATCTCGATCTCACGAACGGTTTCCCGCACCTCCACCAACTGAGCGGCCCCCGTGCGCGGATGGCGTTCGATTCTCCGTCGCTCCGCCCAAGCGTAGGCGGCATCGTGGTGCCCGACGTAGCACAGCAGCAAACTGGCGTCGGTCTTATGAACGATCACACGAATGTCACGCCCTGCACGCACGGACCAGAAATTCGGGTCCTTGCAACGATGGATGCGATGAAACTGCATCCCCGGATTAACTGGGTCAATCTGCAGGTCAAAAGCTGTCGTCTTGACAGACTTTTGCTCATCGCCGGTCAGGCGAGTAAGGCTGTCGGTGAACGTATCGGAGATGCGGAATTCCATGTTATCGTCCTTCCCTCTCCTAAATGCCGTTGACATTGGACCTAAATTCCGCGAGCTCAACGGAAACACATGCTGAATCGCGTTCCCAAAGCGCGTAAGCTGCTCGCATCATCGCTGCCACGCCGGAGAACCCAATAGCAACAGCGATATCATTTAAAACCTGTTTACCTTCGCAGTCTCTCCAAAAAGTATCCTCAAGTCGTCGCCGGCGGTATGCCTTGATGGCTACCTGAAGAATATCCCTGAATTTCTTTTCATCATCCGCTGGAAATCCACATGCCTTAGAAATCTTTTCGCTTGCGGCGTCTGCATCACCATCAATCTGTTCCCAAGACATTCCTTTCGCTACGATCTTTACTTGAGGTTTCATGTCAGGCAGATTCTTCGCATGGTTGGTGTACATTGCGTACTGAAAAATCCAATTGCCTGCGCGCTTGTCCGCCGTCTCTCGAATCAACTCGTTAGGAATAGCCACATTATTCCCGTTCTGTCGCAGAAGCGATTCGAGTGTCTTTGGATGGAGGAAAAAATTTTCAACTTCATGGACCGGCAAAACGTACACTCCATTCAACTTCGCGATGTCGGCGGCCTCTGCTGCAGATCGGAAATCACGGTCTAGAATTCCTCCGATTCGGATGTCGTTTCCAGATTCTTTCGCGAGTGAGCTAATAGCCATTACGCGCCGAATTACCTCGTTGCAAGATCCGCATTCAAGAAAACGTGTGTCCTCCGGCTGTCCCGTCAACTTAAGAAATCGGTCTCGCTCACCAACTCCTTCTTCCCCTTCAATAAACACAAAACGCAATTGGGTAATTGAGAACGCGGGTGTACCCACAGCACGAGAAAGAGCTGAAACTACGGGGAGCGAATCGAGGCGAGCAACTTGATCTACCTTTCGTGTCTCAAGGTTTCTTTCCAATACGAAGGTTGCATGTGGCCCAGCAGCCTCCACTGCGTCAAGAGAGTGTGTAGCCAACCAGATTTGTCCGGTTGAGACGGTCCCTATGAGATATGTGATCCAAGTGCGGATTAGGTCCGCATTTAAGTGCAGCTCCGGTTCATCAAGCAAGAACAAACCTTCACGCAAGCCGAAGCGATCAATTTGACCAAGTAAGAATGCGATTTCGCGTTCTCCGCCACTAAGTTGGCCAAACGACAATTGCAGCCCGGTAGTATCAAAGAGAAGCGTTCGTTTCTTAGGGTCAACGCCGCTGAAAACTACATGAGGCAACACTTTCTTGAGCGAGTCCTTGTAAGCTTGAAAGTGATCCTCAAATGGTGATGGGGCCGAGCAAGCTTCTTTTGCTCGACGCATATCCTGCATCAGACGCGTACCAGCACTATTCTCCTGCGCAAGAAAATACTTTATCCACTCGTCATACAGCGTACTGGTCGACATGAACGAACGTCCGCGAGTGAATTCCGCGCCGTGCCAGTCCGTTTCGTACGCTTGTGCGAGCTCGTGCACATTCATAGCTTTTTGGGGGTACGCTCGATCCGCATCCAAAGTAAGAAAGTGAACGTCTTTCGATTGCTGCAGCTGATTCACGACGCGTTGCGCGAATTCGGTGCTATTGTTTGCGTTGGTGATACCTCCAGCTGTGATGCGACTCGAAGCGGTTTCTGACCTGCGATCTGAAATCGTCAGCGTTCGATCCCACGTTTCGACTGACGCATCGCTTTTGTATAGATCATCGACCGCGGGGCTGGCTCCTTCCTGAAGATAGAACTGAAGTGAAAAGTCGTGCTGATCGGCGAATGGATCTCCACGCGGTAAATTGATTCCTTGCGATAATCCGAGTTTGTGGGCACAGCCGGATATGAGCTCCAGGATATGACTCTTGCCCGTTCCGTTTGCGCCGACGATACACACCAGACTTGCGTCATCGGCGACCTCTAGACTGACGTTCTTGAAATGCCGCCAGTTCGCGATTTCTATCTTACGAATTCGCATTGTGACCTCGGCCTTAGGAAACTTTGAATACTTTCATCACTTCGTCGCCGAGGTGGTTGATGACTTTGACGGCGATGCGGCCGGTTTTGGGTTTGTCGAAGGGGCGGGAGGTGTCGCTGTTGAGCGTGGCCCAGGCTTCGGCATTGATTTCGGCTTTGAGGGTTGTTTTGAGACTCTTGTAGGGGTCGCCAGCGCCCAAGAAGTAGGCGTGGCGGACGAAGAAGCTTTCTTCGTTGTAGTTGGTGTCGATGAACCAACAGGCGATGCCTTCGGCTCCGTCACTCCGGACTTCGCCAGTTTGCGGATGGAAGACGTCGACGCCGTTGATCTTGACTTGGATCTGGTCGAGTTTGGCGTCGTCGCCTTTGGCGGGCAGGATGTCGATATCGGGTTCCCCAAAGATTACGAACAGGTTGCCCTTGCCGGTGTTCTTGAGTTCGTCGGCCATGTGCAGGTCCGCGTTCATGCGGGCTTTCAGCACGGGAACTTTGCCGAGCTTGTCGAACTCGGCGCTGTGGGCGTCGTAGTTGAAAGCGCACGCGACCAAAACGTCGAAGCCGGCGTCGGCGGCTTCGCGGGCGGCGGCGACCAAGTCAGCGCGAGCGACGGTGCCGAATTCGGGACCGATAAAGATGGCGGATTTCTTTTCGGGTGCGTCTTCACTGTCACTTTCGACATAGGTGCCGGTGGCGGCGACGTACTCGCCGGGCCAGGGCGTGATGGAAGTGAAGGTGATGCGGTCTTCTTTGTGAGCTTGCTGGACGCCGGCCGTTTTCAAGTTTTCCAGAATCATCGTCGCGAAGTCGGCTTCGCCAGCGGCTTGTTGGCGTTCCGATTCCGGTTCGATCAGTTCGTCGTTCTCGTCGACACCCAGGGTACGGTGGGGCGAGAGGCTTTCGACGGTGAAGGGGCCGGCCACACGGACTTTGGTTTTGTCTTCATACGGTTTGTCGTACAGGTATTCAAAGTCGGCTTTGGCGGCAATCGAGGCGTCGATTTCTTTTTGGCGTTCGATGCGTAGCTTCCACCACTGAGCATGCAGCTTCTTGGCTTCGGCTGGCCATGGATCACCCGGCTCACTGGGCAGCGAATCAAAGTCGAACTTGCTGCCAGTCAATTTGTTGATCGTCGAGAGTGGCTTGGCGGCCTGGCTCGCGACCAATTCGCGGACGCGGTCGGTGTGCTGACTGAGTTCGACCGAGACGAGCACCTCGAGCGTGGCCCCCAGTTCTTCACGCAGCTTCATCACTTCGGCGTGTGCGGCGGCTGCATCGGCTTCCCAACGCTCACCCGGTTCGCGAGGGACCTCCCATTCTTCCCAAGACTGCCCCAATGACCCATTCAATTTGTCTCGCAACGGTTCGAGCTTGGTTTGGAATTCGTCATAGATAACTTCGATCTCGGCATTGTTCGCGATCGACTTTAGCGTGATGTGTGGTACACGTTCGTAAACGAAGCCTTGGCGGATGCGACCGTGAGTAGGTGCTCCAACAGGTTCAGTTCGAGTCAACTCAGATTCTTTTGCTCGTCCCTCGGCACTGTCACTTAAAAGATAGTACGGATATCGAGCTCCCATGATCCGCGACCTCGCAAGGGCCAAAGCTACTCGCGAAGTGTCAATCGTGATCCATCGACGCCCCCACTGCTCGGCAGCCATAGCGGTTGTTCCTGACCCACACGTCGGGTCAAGAACTAGATCGCTGGGGTCGGTGGACATCAGCAGACAGCGTTCAACAACAGACGTTGCTGTTTGCACGACGTAGACCTTCGGATCGGCGCGGCTCTGCACGCCGCCAAGATCTGTCCATACATTTGTCTGAGCAAATACTGGAAAGTCATCAAAATAGCGCACGTATGCTAGCTTTCGTGCAGTCGGCTCGACTCGTCGGGCCTTTAGCAGATTCGCCATCCTCGGCTCATCAGTCTTCCAGTATCCCGGCTCGGGACGGAACTTGCGTCCGTCGTGCAGCACATCATAACGAGTCCCAGGACTTTGACTTGTAATTGTGTCTTTGCGAAATATGCGCGATCCTGCTGGGAGTTCGCGACTATTCTTTTGAAATGCATTTAGTGGTAATCGACGTCCATCGGGCAACTCCAATTCCGTGTACTTCGAGCCGCCGATCGCCCCAACCACTTTTGGGCGGTACGGTTGTCGAAACTTCGTTGCCTCAGCATTACGTCCATACCAAAAGATGTAGTCAGCGACACCAGCAAGGCGATTGTCTGTTTGTCCGCCAGTCTTCGTGAAAGTTATGAGGCTCAGGAAATTGTTATCCCCAAACACTTCGTCCAAGACAGACTTAACACGATGTGCATTTTCGTCACCGATTTGAACAAAGCAGGAGCCACTTTCACTAAGGAGATCTCGCGCGATCGATAAGCGATCCCGCAGATGCGTAAGGTATGAATGAATTCCGTCGCTCCATGTGTCTCGAAACGCTTTTACCTGTTCGGGCTCGCGTGTAACGTGGTTAATCTGCCCATCTTTAACGTCCTTGCTAGTCGTTGACCACTGAAAATTGCTGTTGAACTTGATTCCGTACGGTGGATCGAAATAGATGCTCTGGACTTTGCCGCGCAGGCCTTCTCTTTCCGCCAGCGACGCCATGACTTGCAAACTGTCGCCCAGGATCATGCGGTTGGTCCAGTTCGATTCGTGCTGGTAGAACTCGGTCTTGGCCGATGTGTCAGGTAGGCCATTGAAGTCCGAAAATAAGTCGAGCTGCACCTGCTCGCCGGTCGCTTCCTGCTCTTCGGTTCGACGTTTCAAATCATCGATGAGAACCTTGGGGTGAACCTTCTCTTGAATGAACAGCGGCGGCGTGTTGACCACCAAATCGGACCAGTTCTTCGTATCTTTGCCGCGCCAAACCAATTGGGGATCGAGATCGGGATTCCTTCGCTCGATCGCCACCTCGATCGAATACGCTTCCTTTTCCTCCATCACCGTTTCCAGTTCGGCGGTGGGAATGTTCGACCGCTTCGCCTCGTCATGCGTCAGCGTCTCGACCGACTTTTTTTTGGCGGTCTTCTTCCGTGTGGACTTTTTAGCCATGGAGGGTATATACGAAAGGTGAGGTGGGAAATGGGAAAAGGAGATGGGCGTGAGCTAGGATTCGCTGTCGAAATCATCGTCATCGATCTCAACCTCGGGCTCATTCGTCCCGTGGTCCAGCACGACCGTCTTGCCGATTGCACCGCCGATCATGTCCGACAGAGCATTCATGCGAGCTTCAAAAAAGCCATCGAAATCATCGTTTCGCAAAAACGATGGCTCGATCAAATGTGACCGCAAGACCTCATCGAGTGCCGTAGAATCGATACCAGTGTTTCGCTCGATTTTGGCGAGATAAACCGACGGGGCGACACCACCAATGATGATGTTGGACTTTTTGGACAACGGGGTCTTGTTGATGACGCTATCGAAAACCTTTTTGTCGATCCCCTGTTTCGTGCACCAATCTCGCGGAAAGATGTGATGGATATCCATCTGGCGTTTGAAAAACGTCATCAACTCAACTGGTTCACCATGAATGAAGTCGCGACACCCCTGACGCATCAGCAGTGCGTGGATCGCCTTGTACGCGGCGGAGTTGCGGGTCCGGAGCGTGCGCAACCGATCTTGCTGGAAGATGGCGTCGTTGACCGTTTGAGGAATGTCACCAGAGTCTCTTATCCATGTGACTACATCCATCAGGTCGCGAGCCATACGGGTTTCACTGCTGCCACCGTAGAGCTCTCCCAGCGAGCCTGCCCAAAACCATTTGGCAAGTTTTTCGCGAGCGGGGATGGTTTCGGCATCCGAGCCGAGAGCAGCAAACACCGCACCTAGTGTCACAACCTGCGATCCGTACGGCACGTTTCGTTTGCCAATGATCTTTTGCTCGTTAAGAAACGACGCAGTGGAAATGAACCCCTCTTCGACCGGTTGGCTGTACTTTTTGAATGCGCTAACGGGAAGCCCTAGCAATGCTTGCCGGTTGCATGACACTTGCGGAAGGTCTTTGCCGGTCGCTCCAGCGGCTTCTTTTGCCAGACGCTGTTCGCGAGTATGAAGCAAGGTGCAGGCTTGGATGAAATCCGTATTCTCAATGTCTTTGAGAACTCTGCGAGGCATATCGGTGCCAATCAGGCGTTTTTTAATTCCGCAGTCGAGGTCTTTCTTCTTCTTGCCTGGACTCGGCGGTTCACCGTTCCATTTCTCGCGCAGATCAAATCCATCCGACGCATAGACTGCGGTCAGCAGCTCAAATGCATCAAGTTTCTGGCCACCCACATTGACCTTCTCAAACACCAGACAGATTGCTTCCCGGCTATTCTTCTTGTCGAGCCGAATGATCGGCATCTTGTAACGTTCGATTCGTTCTAAAACGCTTCGGTAGAACGATTCATGCATTCCGGTGACGTCACGACCTTTCGCCTTCCAATGATTGATCCATCCAAAGAACCAAGTCATGCTCTTAAACGAACAGTCCAGCGGGAACATGTCGTGTTCGTACTCCAGTTCGGTCGCTGAAAGATCAAGCTCGATGTCTTTGCCGAAATTCGTTCGGATGACACGATCCTCAGGGACGCCAACGATTGCCTCATAGAGATCGACAACGCCTGATACCGACCGTTTGATATCGAGGTAGTAGTGTCGTAGCACTTCGACTTTCTTCTTTCTTAGCCGCGTGCGAACCGGTTCACCAGAGAACGTCGATTGGTAGAGAGACGTGATTCGCTGCTGGCCATCCAACAGCAGTTCCGATGGTTCGACCTTCTTTTCCGGAACGCCAACGATCAACCGTGGTTTGAACGACACTTCGCTGCCGGTCTCGAGCGTCAGCAACGCGCCAACGGGGAAACCCTTGGCAATCGAAGCGATCAGGCTGCGGACATCTTCGTCGGCCCAAACATAGTCACGTTGAAAATCGGGCAACTGAAGCTTGCCTTCATCAGCATCACGAAGGATGTCTTTGAGGTCTTCTTTCGTAGAATCGAACATCAGGCAGGGCTCCCAGCTTGCGTTTCGTGCGTCATGCAAACGTTTTCAATGAGTTCATTGACGGCCGGTTCGATCTTCTCATCAAAGTCCAGTTCCATTTCGTAGACGTCGCAGAGTTCTGCGAACGCCCACCGGCCGTAGGTGCCAAGATTGTTAACGCCAGGCACCCAGTAGTTCTCCATCGTCGCCTTTTTGTCTTTGGCGTCTTCGCGACGATAGCCTTTGACTTCGACGATCAGATTCAGCAGGTCGTCAGGGCCATGGCCGTCGTCGACACGGACAACGAAGTCGGGAATGTATTTGCGGACTTCGCTGCCCATCTTGTAAGGTACCTCGAGGCCCAGACCTTGGTTCTTGACATAGGCGCGGACGCGGTCGTGCGATTCAAGGACACGGCAGAATTCTGCTTCCCAGTCGCTGTCGCAGATGACCCAGTTGATGTGGCAAAGTTTGGAGCTTGTTTCCCAGCGAATCGATTTGCTGGTATTGAAGTTCACGAAGTTAGTGCTGCCGGTCGGGTTATACGGATCGAGCATCGCCTTGATTGGTTTCTCACCGATGAACGCTCGCGAAATGCCATGAGTGATTCGTTCGCATGCCATGTCGGCTAGCTCTTGATACAGCAGCTGTGCCGGGTAAGCACGTCAGCACGAGTTATTCGGCATAACTTTCAAGTGATGGCATGTAGGTTACCTCACCGATTTCGCATAGCTTCGTCGTCAGCGTTTGTAACAAGGTTTTGAATCGTTCCCAGGCCGTGGCGGGCATTTGTTGATACTTTAGTTGCCTCCATAGTCGCTCGATCGAATTCAGTTCGGGACTATACGGCGGAAGATGATAAACCAGCAGCCCACGCTCTGCCCAGCGTTCGATCGATGCTTCAAAAGCTCCGCTGGTGTGGCAAGATGCATTGTCGAGGATGACCACCGTTGTTTGGTCAATCGTCTCACAAAAATCATCCATGATTTCAATGACCGTTTGCGTGTTGACGTACCCTTTGTGAAGATAGGTATGGGTGGTTCCATCTTGATGCTCAAAGCCAAGTGCCTGAACCGTCGCCCCATGGGCGCCGGTGACTGGCACATCGGTCCGTTCGCCGATGGGAAGCCATCCGTATGGCACCACGCCCTTAAGCGAAAATCCCGCTTCGTCAAAGTATACGACATCCAGTTCAGGTTCATTGAGCAACTCGGCGAGTTCCTCTTGAGCCAACCGGAAAGCCTTTTCGTCTCGTTTTTTCCGCAGGCTGCGCCGAAACCGCTTCCAGCTCAAATTGAATCGTCGGGCGTAACGACGCAGCGAATGTCGGCTGATCGATTTGCCGGTCCGTGTTCGCAAACGCGACAGGACTGTGGCAGGCCGGGAGGGAAATTGCCGCAACAAATCTTTGAGGATTTGCTCTTCCTGTTCATTGAGCTTCCTCGGTCCGCCTGGTCGCTTTTCGTCCAGCAGGGCGTCTGGTCCGTCTTGTTCAAAGTGTTTGATCCAAGCTCGCACGCTGTCTCTACTGACACTAAGAATATCGACGATCTGCTCAATTTCGTATTGAGCATCGCTCAGAAGAATCGCGTGTGCCCGTATTCGTGTGTAATGGTTTGGATGCTGTTTCCAAAGCTCAATCAGACGGTCACGTTGCTGCTGGTTCGTGATTTTCGCGAAAACGGTTGCAGGTCTTGCCATGGTAAGTCTCCCGTGATTGTCGGGAGGCACCGACCTTGCCAGGCCCGTCCGACGACCGGACAATTAGCTAGCAAAAGAACGAACCGCGCCCATCGTGACAAACCTGCAAAAGCCTTGCCAATTTCCATGAACTACACATGCTCACGTGCTTAGGTATTGCCTTTGCAGGTCAAATAGCCGTCAATCCAATGCCGCGTGATTCGTTTGAGCTGACCGAACAAGTGCAGCTCCGGTTCATCGCCGGGATCGCGATATTTGGTGTAGAGTAATCGTTTGGTAACGTGAAATAGAACAGTCGATTTCCGAGTGTCCTCGAGGTGTTCGAGCGTTAGATCAACGCCTTCACCAATGATCCCTTCGGTGCGGGTGATGGACGGACCAACGAGATCGGGCGTCAGTACCAATTCGGAGTCCTCATTAAAGCTTGCTTCGAGACGTTCTTCTGGCAATTCGACACGATAGCCTTCCACGCGCGGAAAACGGATCTCCAACACATCGCGATCCGGGCGGACGGATTTGACTTGAATCGTCTCTCGCGGCTTGGCCGGTTTGACTTCGACAGGGGTTGTTGTGAAATCAAAGGGGATGCCAAGGATGTCGGCGTACTCGGTGTTGAATCTGCCTTTTTCATTCAAGTCATAGGATTGACGGCGAAGGGCGCGGCCGATGACTTGTTCGCAGAGCAACTGAGTCCCGAACGCGCGAACGCCCAGGACGTGTGTCACGGTGTTCGTATCCCAGCCCTCGGTCAGCATGGACACCGATACCACGCAGCGAATGGATTCGCCGAGACGATCGACTTTGCCGACCGTGTTCATGACTTCGCGAAGTAGGTCCGAATCCGTTATTGACTCGCCATCGCGAATGTTACCGGTGCGTTGAACGATGTCTTGTCGGAATCGTTCGATCTCGTCGCCGGCAAGATTGCGGAAATTCTTGTCCAGAGCGTCGCCCGATTCGAGTTGCCGACTGTCGATCAGCAGGGTGCGTGGTCGGGCGAGTCGATTGCCGTGTTCATCGAAGTTACGGAACAGGGCCAGCCGTCCGTTTTCAAGTGTGGTTGAGCCATCGGCATGGATTCGCTCGAACCCAGAGATGTAGTCGTGAACCAGCTTTGAGGTTGATGTGTTGTTGCAAACGACAATGAAACAGGGGGGAACTCGAATGCCGGCTTCTTGCCAAAGATCGTATGTCTTTTCGTAGTGACCGTAGAGTGCTTGCAGTGCGCTCTCGAGCAATTTGGGAATCGCCAATGGGTCGTATTCTTTGTCGCCCGCTTTCGCACGCCCCTTCTTGGGCATCTTGCTGCGAATGTGCTCCCACAGCGTTCGGAATTTTGGCATGTCGCCGCCGGGCACGTTGTCGGCGACGGGAACCCGCGGCAATTTGACGATGCCGCACTCGATTGCGTCCATCAGCGAAAAATCGCTCATCGTCCATGGGAAAAGAGTGCCCTCGAGATAGCCGCTTCCGCGAAGAAAGAATGGTGTCGCGGAGAGGTCGATGACGTTCATCACGCCGATCTTGCGATTGACCGCTTCAATACCCGATATCCAAAGACGCGCGGCCTCATTGTTTTGCTCGGCTTCTTTCTTTTCGTCGCCCTTTAGCTTTTCATCCTCGTCAGGCTGCGGTTTCTCGCGGTAGCAATGATGAGCTTCGTCGTTCAGGACCAAGATGTTCTTCATACCCATCAGTTCGGGCATGACCCGTTGCAGCATTTGGCCCTCGGTTTCCAGCGTCTGCATCTTCTCGCCGCGCCAGCCTTCGAGTGCACCGCGGGTACCCTTGGCGAGGTCAATCCGCTCACGCAGCTTAAATGCGTGATAGTTGGTGATGACGATTTTGGCTTTTTGCAGATCAGCGGCCATGTCGCTCGGGATCAGTTCGCGAGTGTCGTAGTAACTCTCCGGATCGTTTGGCAACAGCACGCGGAGGCGATCACGGATCGTGATGCCCGGCGTGACGATCAAGAACCCCTTGGTGAATTTCTTGCTGCTGGGGCGACGAACGGCGTTGATCGTTTGCCAGGCAACCAACATTGCCATGACGGTCGTCTTACCGGCACCGGTGGCAAGCTTCAGCGCAAGCCGCATGATTTCCGGATTGGCTTCGGCGTTCGCATTGGCAAGGTGAGCGAGGAACTTTTTGCCATTCGCTGACTTTGGGGCGACTTCCGTCAGCCAGATGGCGACTTCCACGGCTTCGACCTGACAGAAGAAGGGCCGGATCCCCTGAAAATCGTGGTGTCGCCAATGCTGGAGCAGCCTCGCGGTCTCAGGGGTAACCTGCCACTCACTCGAGTTGGGCCATTTTCGCCACTCGTCTATGTGGCTACGCAACTCATTAATGATGGGGATTTCATCGTACTTTTGATTCTCAGATGACAGGCCGTCGTCAGCGCCGAGATTGAGTTCCTGCTGTTGCTTTGACTGCTTCTGCTTCTTCGTTTTGGGGATCGGTGTAATGAATTCGGCCCGACGACGATTCCCGATGATCTTTTCGGTCGGCTGACCATTCAGCAGCTCCCAATGCATCTCGGGATAGTCGTAGGGCGAATTCAGTATCGGATCGTCAAAGAACTTGGACATCAGGAATTCAAAGCGAGCATTTCTTGACCGTATAGTGACGGAAGCATACACTCTGCAGGGGGCCCCCACAATCAGCGGAGTGCCGAGAAATGCAGTTCAGTGACAAGGTGCGTGAACTACGCGTTTCGCGTCACCTGACCCAGCAACAGTTGGCGGAGCAAATGGGCGTAAGTGCTTCGTACATTTGCAAAGTCGAAAACGACGGTTTGCAGTTCGGTGACTATCCATCGGAGACCTTCATCCAAAGGCTAGCAGCAACACTCAATGCGGACGAATATGACTTGATGATGCTTGCTGACAAGGTCCCCGAATCAATCAGGATCCGGATTCGTGAGCGCCCATCCCTCTTCAAAGCGATCGCCAAACTCGATGACCAGAGTTTGGATCGGTTGACGCTGCAGCTAACCGATTAGACTTTGAATTCAACCGTGATGAACGCGGCCATCTCGAATGCATGTGGCTAAGCTAATCCGATTTCCAGGCCATGGACACATGACTCGTCGCGAATGAATCCCCGCCTCTCAACAAACCGTCCTTCTTACTGCACCATCAGAGAGGAGTCTCAACGCTGCTTTAGTAAGGCGTTAAAACGTCTTCCGCCTTCTTCAGATCGTCCCTGTTTCGTTGTTTTTCAACGACGACCTCCTTTATTGCCTTCGCACTCGTTGCCCCACCTAATCGCTGCCTCGTAGATCTCTTGGCGGACCAGGGTTTTACAGTCTAGTGCGGTCGTCGCATCAAGCGGTTCAGCCGCTGGACTCCCCAGAGAACGTCGAAACGCATTACAATTCTGACTCACAACGAGTCGACATCTAAGAGCATATTTCGACAGGGAACAGATGACTCAGTGGATTTTCGCACAATTGTCCGGCGCGGCGGTGCGTCGCGATCCGAACGAAACGGAACTCTTCAAGACCGAACAAGCAGGCGAAGACGAATACGCCGGGACTGATGCGTTGGTCCGTGAAGTGTTGCAAAACTCGATCGACGCAGGGAGTGGCCATGGGCCGGTTCGTGTTCGTTTTGCCCTGCATCCGCATTCCTCCCTTCCCGACGACGACCGTCTTGCGACCTATTTTGCGCGACTGCAACCAGGCTTGGTGTATCGCGATGTGGAGTTTAACGGATCGGGGGTTCCTCAGCTGAATCATGGCTACCTCGTTTGTGAAGACTTTGGGACTCGGGGACTGGACGGTGATCCGCTGCTGGCAACTGATCCGCAGGAAGGTAACCCTGACTGCCAGGATTTTTTTTGGTTCTGGCGAAACATCGGACGCAGTGGGAAGACTGGTGATGATCTTGGGCGATGGGGATTGGGAAAAACGGTCTATCGTGCCGCGAGCCGTGTCGGATGCATGCTCGGTTTAACGGTCCGCAAGTCGGACGGTGCACGTCTGCTGATGGGGCAAGCTGTACTACGCATTCACAAATACAACGGAACGGAATTTGCGCCGGAGGGTTTCTGGTGCAGCGGATACAACCAAGCGGAAACACCGTTGCCCATCAGTCACGAAAAGGACTTGGTGCAATTCGCAAGCGAATGGAATTTGACGCGTACCGACGAGCCCGGTTTGTCGGTCGTTGTTCCCTATGTCGCCGATGAGCTGAAGGCGGAAAGCATCTTGCGACTGGTTGCGGTCAACTTCTTCGTGCCGATTCTGAAGCAAGAGTTGATCGTCGATGTGGCTGGGCCGGGACTTCCTGGCCGGAACTCCGAATTCCGGCTCGATCATACCTCCATCGATCACGTTTGTGGCAAGCTCAGCTGGACTGGCAAAGCGAGACAAAAACTAAGCAATCCGCCACCGCTTGATTTCGCGCGCGACTGCTTGGCGAACGCCGATCAAGCGGTGCCGACAAATGTGCTTGGCGAGTCACGCGTTCCGGTTATGGATGAGACTGCGTTCTCGGCCGCAACACTGGCGGAGCTTCGCAAGCGATTTGCCCTTGAGCAGCTGGTCGCGATTCGAGTTCGTGCGGCCTTGCCCAAAAAGGTCGGTAAAGCTGAAATCGGGGAGCTAACCGTTTTTTTGCAACGCACGCCTGTCGCCGACCGATACGAGAGCTACTACGTCCGCGAGGGGATGACGATCACTCGGCTCAATTCCAAACCATCCATGCGCGGCACAAAGGGACTGGTTGTTGTCGATCCTGGGCCGCTCGCATCTCTGCTGGGTGACACCGAGGGTCCGTCGCACATCAGTTGGGATACTTCGAATGATGAACGTCCGAATCGGGTATGGAAGACCTGGAAAGGACGAGTGAAGTTTTTCGTCAAGATTATCGATGGACTGGCTGAGTTGCTTACACCACCTCCAGACAAAGTAGACTTTGACTTACTCAGTGACTTCTTTTCGATTGAGCAGGTTACGGCACCCCAGCCGAAACGAAAGCCGAAGGAGGGCGGTGAAAGGACTAGGGATTTTGACCCGCCTGATCCAACGCCTCACTGGTACCGAATGCAGGGAAAAACGGGCGGCTTCACGATCTGTGATTCATCCAGTCTGCCAACTCCCGAGGGAGCGATTCTGCGGATCTCGGTCGCATATGATCTGCCGAGCGGAAATCCAATGAAGCACTGGAGCAAATTCGACTTTGATTTTCGGAAGCCCAAAGCTTCAAGCCTGAATTTTAAGCTCGCGAACGTGAAAGCCACCGCGAAGGCGGGGAATGTCATCGAAATGGAGATCGCGGATCCGGACTTCAGCCTGACCGTGTCAGGATTCGATATCCATCGCGATTTGATTGTGCGAATCGATGAAGTCGAACTGGAGGAATCGCAATTGGATCAATATGCAAACTCTGGAGAGGTCGCCACATGATCAAGCGAGTCAATTCTCTTGGCAGAAAACGTGTTTCACGAGACTGCGTCGCGATTGCGGTTGATGACGGTGACCCTAGATCATTTACCGCGAACATCGATTTCGGTGAACACGTCTGGGATCCCAACGCTTCAGTCGTCATGGAGGCAACTTGCGCTGGATCTTCGCTGGTTCGCAGATATTCCTGCGGCACCGTCGGTCAATTGAAGCAACCAAAGCAATTACCGCTCAGCGATCTTCATGGGCATAATGTCTTTTTCTCACTGAAAATCATCGACAGAAGCGAGCACATTGGCCGACTACTTGGTGTCGCGGAGAATATCAAACCGCTCACAACCGGCAAGCAAACCGTTAGCGGCCGCAAGGGGATTTTGCCGGTCGAGAGAGCCCCTCTGGGTCAGGAATTGTGGAAGCTGGAATTCCGCGACCACGATGTTTACCTGCTTGTAAACGAGAATGTGCCCGGACTGTCCGAGAGTATCCGATCCGATCCTGTATTCTTCTCGCTGATCTATCCACAAGTCATGCGTCAAGTTCTGACTCGAGCGATCAACGAGGGAGCCGAACCGGACGAAAACGACGACCGTTGGCCGGTACTCTGGCTGGCGTTTGGGCGCAAGCTTCACCCCGACCACGAAGATCCGCCACCGCCCGATGACACGGAAGCCGCCGAGGAATGGACCGAAATTGTTGTGCAATCATTTTGCGACTTGCACGAACTGCGATCAAAGTTTGTGAGCTCAGGGTACGCGTCGGGTTATGGAGACGAGTGAACGATGCATGTACGGAGATTCAATCCATCTGGAATCGAAGCATTTCGCAAGTTTCTCAGGACATGTCGAGACGCACCGTCAACGCCAACGCCGTGGGAACTGCTGGAAAGCGATGAATTCACGTCGCTGACAACGGAAACCATTGAGATCGACTCGAGATCGTTCGATTCGAGGCGAGAAGCAGCTGAATACCTTCATGCAAAGTTGGGGATCATTCGAGCAGAGTCATTGCGTTATGACGCCGGTCTGTGGACTTGGCTTTCTCTTTTCTACTTTGACCAGATTTGCCCTGCGGTGGCTGGCAATCGCAAGGTCAGGAACGATTACACCTACATCTACATGCCGCGTGAGTCTCGCTATTTCTATCGGCACCTGCTGTTTGTCTCGTGGTACGTACAGCACATCGCTCCGAGTCACAACCGCCTATTGCTGGATGGCCCAGTGAGTCAACTGGACAGATTCACAGCAGAGGTGATAAAACGGCTGTACTTAACCAGGATTCCAGCGGTGTTCGAAGTGCTGGACAGGGTCTATTGGGACGAATCGACGAAGAGGGCGTTCAGCGGCGTCACAAGTCCAGGAAAGGTTAAAGCCGGCGACCTACTCCATCGGTTTCCAATCCGTATCCGTCAGCTCGAAAAAACCTATGACTTACAAAGCCTTACAGCCGATCAGCTAATCGAATTGCTTGGTAGTGAGTTTCAGCAGATTCGCTAATCCGTGTAAACGGTAGCGGCCAAGGTGCCTGGTTACGCCACTCTGATAGTCCGTGCGTTGGAACCAGCGGGAATGGTTAGCAGAGTAACTTTTGTAGTCCTATCGTCGGTATGTTGCGATTCAGCCTATTGCAACTGCGTTATCGCAAACGAATTCAATATGACTGCGCCAATCAAGAAAGCTCGCAAACCGGAAATCATCACCGTCAGTGACCACATCGCATGGTCATACGCGAATCTTGCGCGTGCCGACGCGGCACTTCAGGGCGGGTGCAGGAGCTACCAACGAACCCATCACATCATTCGAAGCAGGCTTTTTAACGGACTGAAAAATGGCACCATGGCGATCCGATCGATGTACGACGACGAACGCCTCAAAATGACTTTGCCACAAGCTTGCTGCTACTGTGGCGCGACCGACAACTTGTCCATCGATCACCTGATCCCTCGGGTTCGAGGTGGCGCTGACGATGCAGATAATTTGGTTTGGGCGTGCCGCAAATGCAATAGTTCGAAACAGGGTCGCGACATGCTCGAGTGGATGTCGAAGAAGGACGGGTTTCCTGCGATTCTACTTCTTCGGAGATACCTCAAACTGGTGTCCCGTTTCTGCGACGAAAACGGTTTAATGCCAACGCCATTGGCAGAAGCACTACAGCTTGACCTGCCCTTTGATTTATCCCTCATCCCCCATTCGTTTCCGCCGCTATCGGAGCTTACGCTCTGGATCTACCCGGAATCATCGGTTGACGTCGGAGAAATCCCTCACGAGACGACTGGAGTCGAACTCCCAACGGATCAGGGTGACTGACTTCAAGACTTTTGACTTTCGGAATTCACACGGGGACACGGAGCCGTCGCTTGCTTTCAACAAAACGTGCCGTTTCCTCAACCCATTATTTCACGGATGAAGAATAGCATGCCAGCCTACGACATTATCGGTGACATTCACGGTCACGCAGAAGAACTGAAGCGATTGCTGGAGCACCTTGGGTATCGCCGCCATGGGGCTGGCTATCGCCGCTCAGATCGGCAACTGGTGTTTGTCGGTGACTTCATCGATCGGGGACCGGCGATTGCCGAGGTGATCGCGATCGCTCGGGCAACGGTGGACGCCGGGGATGGGTTTGCGGTCATGGGGAACCATGAGTACAACGCGATTGCGTATCACACGGCTGTGCCCGGCGAGAAGGATTCTTGGTTTCGCGAGCATTCGCCGAAGAATTTGAAGCAGCACCAAGCAACGTTGGATCAGCTTTCGCCTAACGAGATGGCAGACGCGATTGCTTGGTTCAAGACTTTGCCGGTCGCGAAGGAACTGGACGGGATTCGCGTGGTACACGCTGCTTGGCGGGACGAGAAAATCCGCTTACTGAACGAGACGCTCAAATCATCCTCGCGGTTTGACGCAGATTTCCTTGCAGAGTCCGAGACGACTGGCAGTGAGTTGCATTCGGCTGTGGAAGAGGTGCTGAAGGGGCCGGAGCTGACTTTGCCGGTTGGGCATTGGATTGTGGACAAGGCGGGGCACAAGCGAGATACGGTTCGGTTCAAGTGGTACGAAGAACCTGCCCGGCGGACGTATCGCGGTTATCATTTGGGATCGGATGATGTGCCCGACGTGGCGATTGACGCCGAAACTGTCGATGGGCTGACTGGCTATCCCGAGGACGCGCCACCGGTGTTCGTGGGGCACTATTGGCTGACCGGGACGCCAACGCCGTTGGCACCGAATGTTGCCTGCACCGATTACAGTGTGGCAAAGGGCGGGAAACTGGTCGCGTATCGCTGGGACGGCGAGTCGGTGCTGAAGGCCGAAAACTTCAAGTGGGTCGAAAACTCGATGAAATAGCTTGTGGATGACGCGCAAATCAAATCCGTATCGGAGCCCCGAGGAGATCTCGGTCGACGTTAGCGTCGAGCCGGCTGCAGAACCGATGTCGGGTTTGGAGGTGATCTCACAGTGCTCAATTCTTTTCGGTGCGTTGGGGCTTTCCTGCGTTTACTTCGTCGATAGGCACGAACTTTCCGATTGGCTACGCTTCGCCATCGGTGCGGTGAGCCTGGTGGCGGTCGGATTGGGAATCCACGGATTGCGACGAAGCAGGGAGAATTGAATGCTAGAGGAGAAAGTCGGCCCGTCTCGTATGCTTTGATTGTCAAGATCATTGTGCAGGTGTTGGTCACTCCAAGCGTTAACGACGGAGAACGTTGCACTCGCCGCCACGACTACCGAGGGCGCTTCGGGCCAATCTCCGCGACGTTAAAACCATCGTCGAGAATAGAAGGTGGCGATTCGCAAAGTGGATCCACGCGATCGGCCAGCTGGTGCGCCCAACGCAGGTAATCAGCCTCGTCGCTGTCGATTGCCACCGTTCCGTCTTCGGTCGACATGCATTCAGAAAGTGCATCGACGAACACCCGGATCTTTTGGGCCTGTTGGTATGCATCGGCATCGTTGAAAAGTTCGTTGACGCGTTCCCGCTCCAATGCCTGCTGCTCGTAAAAATTGCCGATCCGGTACTTGATCACTTTCTCCTGCGTTCCTTCCATTTGTTGCCGCGCTTCCCATCGTGCCAGCCTCTCCTGTCTTTCATTCTCCTTGAGTCTCGTCTCCCCAGCGTGTTTGATCAGACGAATGATCAGGTCGTTCAGGCCATCTTCAACTTTCTTCGGTCCCTCATCTATCAAGAGCTCTGTTTCCAGGCTTCCTGGTCCGCGATCAAAGAGAAGGACTCCGGTCGACACCAGATCGACTCGGATCTCGCGCGATCGACCCGAAAGATCGTCGTTCTCCGATACGACTTTCTCTCGCTTTTCGCGAAGTCGGATCGTTGTGACGTCCACGCCCGCGATCACGATGGTTGTCGCTCGTCTTTCTCGATCGTTGCGGCAGAGGCGGATCTCAACGGCACCACCAATTGCAAAGATGCGCTTCACCAACGCGTCCATGATGCGTAACGCCCGGTCGGTCATTTTGGGGCTGACCTCCACGGAAAGCATGTCTCGCTTTCGAGAGTAGCGGCCGAAGTCCTTTTCAGGCACTCGATTGCTCTTGCAGTAGGCCAGATTCTCTTTGATTTGATTTCGAGTTTTGGTGACCAGGTGATGGGGACGCCTGAGCGACCTGGTAACGCATACCGGACCGTGCTGCGAAACGTACGTAAGCGCCCGAGGAAACCATTCTTGGCGCGTGGCGTAGGCTGGTGGGTTTTCACTCACGTAACCAGGAGGTTTCCATGGTTCGCTTGCCAGACCCCGCCGTTCGCCAACGTTGGTCGCGGCTGATCCAACTTCACGAACAGTCCGATCTTGCGGTCTCCGAATTTTGCGATTTGCACGGAGTCTCCACCGCATCGTTTTATCGATGGCGACAAAGGCTGCAGGGCGACGCCGATCAGAGCGACGCGTTTCTTGCCGTGCAGATCGAGCAGCCGCGTCCCCAAATCGGCGGCACCACTGTCCGCTTTCCCTGTGGCACGCAGATCGAGCTTGCTTCCTGCGATGCCAACAGCCTGATGATCATCGTCGACCGGTTGGCACCACAACCAAGCGAGTTGCAGCAATGATCGCGCTACCAACCACTGGCGGCATTTTTCTCTACGCCAAGCCGACCGACATGCGAAAGAGTTTCTCGGGCCTGGCTGGCATCGTGCGAAACGAGCTAGGCAAAACGCCAAATGACGGAAGCTTGTTCCTGTTTATCAATCGACGCCAGGACAAACTCAAAGCACTCTATTGGGACCGCGATGGAATGGCGGTGTGGTACAAAAGTCTGGAGCAAGGCACCTTTGAAAGAATCAGGCAAGATGGCGAGGCGAGCGTCAAGCTCGACGCAGCCGACTTGGCGATGCTGCTTGGTGGAATCTCAATCGAAAATGCCAAGAGACGTAAACGGCTCAAGGCAGCGTAAGCTGCCGCGGAAGCAGTGACGACGGACCACACTTGGGAGCAAGTTTTCTTCGGCGAAGAAAACTTGCTTTTTTTCTTGCCCAGACGGTGATTTGCTATTGCGCGATTTCGAGAAGCTTTTAGTCTTCTGTACATGGACAAGCTCAAGCAACTTCAACGCGAAATCGAAGCCCTGCGTGCGAAAAACAGCACGCTTGAGTCCGTCAATGAATCGCTTGCTGCCACCAATGCGTCACTCACCAACAAAGTCGATTCACTCGCTGTAAACAACCAATCGCTTGCTACCACCAACGAGTCTCTCGTCCAAGACGCCAAGTCACTCGCTGCGGCCAAAGAGGACCTTGAATCGAAGAACGAGGACTTACGAAAGCAACTCTCCAAAAAGCAAGACGAACTCGACGCTTTGATCCGTCGCATCTTTGGCCGCCAGAGCGAACGCTTTGAAGACGACGACCAGCTGAAGTTCGAATTCGCCAGTCAAGCAGAAATCGACGACGCTCGTGAAGGCATCAAGCAGGCGATCGAAGAAAATGATCGAGCCGGCAAACGCAACAAGCCGCCCAAGCGACGCAAGCGTGAAGAGCGTTTTCCCGACAGCCTGCCGCGCAAGGAAGTGATTGTCGACTTAAGCGACGAAGAAAAAGAAGGCTTGGTGCGGATCGGAGAAGACGTGGTCGAATCGGCACACTTCACCCGGGGTGCGGCCTATATCATTCGAAAGATCTTCCCCAAGTACGTTCACCCGGAGGATCCCCGCGCCGGTATTTTGCAGGCCCCACGCCCCGCGGCGCTGATTCAAGGCGATCGCTACGACACCTCATTCGCTGCCTCGGTCATTGCCAATCGACTTGGCTACCATCTGCCGATCTATCGTCAAGAGGACATGTTCGCCGAGTGCGGCCTTTACCTTTCACGCAGTACGCTACTAAACCTTCAAGAAGCTGCCGAACGCGTGCTCCGGCCGTTCGTGCAGTGGCTTGCTGACTTGGTTCGCACCGACAGCTGCATCGGAAGTGACGACACGTCGATCCGCTTACTGTTGCCGCAAGACATTCCCGAAGCACGCGAGGACGATCCGAAGGGTCGGCGTGCTGCGGAAGTTTTTGCAGCAGCCAAGTCGAAAGGGCTCAAAAGCATCACGGCAAAGATGTGGGCCTACCGAGGCGTTCATATTCCAATCAACGTGTTTGACTTTACGGTCAGTCGTCACCGTGATGGGCCGGACCAATTTTTAGTCGATAGCGAGTATACGGGAACTCTATTGGGAGACTGCTACGGAGCGAACACGGGGATTTACATACGATCAAACGGATTGATCGTTCATGCCGCTTGCGCGGCCCATGCGCGTCGGAAGGTGGAAGCTGCGCTAGACAATCACGCGGAGCATGCAAAGCATTTACTTGGATTGTTTCGATTGATTTATGATGTCGAAGACGAAGCTCGAGAGTTGTCGCCAGCAGAACGCTTGACACTTCGCCAAAAGCAATCGGCTCCCCTTTGGGGCCAGATGCGCGAGTACCTCCAGATGAAGATGATGGACGTGCTGAGTAGTGACAAGATCAGCGATGCGCGAAGTTACATCTTGAATCAATGGCAAGGACTGACGGCTCACCTTGAAGACGGGGAAATCCCGATCGACAACAACTCATGCGAGCAGCTGATGAAGCAAGTAGCACTGGGTCGCAAGAACTGGCTTTTTCTTGGCAGTCTTGCATCGGGTTATCGTACGGCGACATTGATGACGGTCGTCAGCAGCGCGATACGAAACGACCTGGATGTGGCGGCGTACTTGGAAGACGTACTCGACCAGCTTCTCGCAGGCAGTCGCGACTATGCCGCGCTGCGTCCTGACGCATGGGGGACAGCGCATCCGGAGTCGATCCGGGCCCACCGGCAAAAGGAGCGTGAAGCTGACAACATCCGTCGAGAGCGAGATCGGCTTCGCCGCCGCCTCGCCCGCCTGGATCAGTAGCTGGCACTGCAAGGCAGCATTCAGGACTGTCTTTCGATAAAAGAAAACTGACGTAGAACACACCTCGCGCGTCACGAGGGAGTCACGCGCCTGCTAAGCTCGCGTTGGGCCCTATGAGATCAAGACGCTTGTCCCGGCGGATCGCGGATCATCTACGGCCAGTGGATCCGAGAATCGGGCGATAGCTCTTTCCCTGAAACATGGCCACGGCGTCGCCCCGTTGGCCCACCTAACCCATGGTGCTCCTGGGCGCTTACAAACGTACTCTAGAATTCTTGTGATCTCCTGATCGTATTGCGGTTCCGGATGATCACTACGAACCTTCTTCACAGCGCGATTGACGACCCTGATCGTCCGCCTTGCTTCGGCTTCGTTATCAGGGAGTGGCGGACGCTCGGGTGCTTTGCCGTGGGCCAGCATCATCCAGTATCCGGCAAATGGCTTGGGGATATCGTGGGATTTGCAAAGCGTACCGATCTCCGAGTCGCTGCAGCCGAGTTCTTTGGCGATGTGCGTCGCCGGTTTGGACCAAACCAGTTCATAGAATTCGGCTCGGGTGAACTTTGATTCGGTCCCGTATTGCGTAGGCATGGCACGGCCTCGGATGCAAGTTTGTCTGGTAGAGCGATGGGGGCACTGATGGAAAGCTTCGAGCTGGAGATTGGTGATGGCAGATTGATGGAGGGGCAGAACCCTGGAGAGGCAGAACGATGGAGAGGCGGAATGATGGAGAGGCAGAATGATGTCGGCCTGGGAGCAAATCGGTGGTGAGTTCCATACCGTTTTGGCAATCGGGGGGTGCATGAAAATACCGCGATTTGCCGTGTTTTAGCGTGATTCTGTGTACCGGTTTGCGTCACCTCGAAAACATTGGTATTTTGCTTCTTTTCCAGAGGAAACGCCGGAAAAACACGGTTTCTCTTATAAGAGAAAATACCTTTTTGGGACCAGAAGGTCGCACGTTCAAATCGTGTCGCCCCGACTTGAAAAGCCCGTTTTTACGGGCTTTTTCCATGCGCCGTGCACCCCTTTTCGATAAAATCCTGTTATTTCGGGTGCAGAGAAGGGTGCAGACGTGCGTCGCAGATATGAGCTGACTTGGATTGCATCGCAGCGACGTTGGCGTAAGCGATACAGGAAGCAAGAGTACTTCTTCCCAGCCAAGCCGGGCGAGACAAAGGAGAGCTCTTACCGGCGGGTCATCGTCGAATGGACTCGGAAGAAAGCCGAAATCGATCTTGCAGATTCGGAAACGCAGGAGACGAAGCTGCGTGAGTCATGGCAGCCACTGCTCAACCGCGTCCGAGAAATGCAGGCTGCCGTCTCAAACGAGGACACGCCAACGAATCGAAAGATCTGGCTCGACCTCGAGCGTCTGTTCGTCGATGAGATGATCGGCACCGCGACCGCAACAAAGCTTCCGCGAATAGCTATGCCAATCCCATCAAGGAATATGCCCCATTTTTTCGCTGTTTTTAGGCCTGGACACGCTCCGGTGTCGGCCACCGGAGCATGAAGCAAGCTACCCCGCAAGGGTATCCCCGACTGCGGAAAACACGGGACGAAACGAATCGACCAGCATAAGTACCCCCGAAAGCACCCCCGAAAGTACCCCGAAACCGGCCTATTTGTTTGCCGAGTGCATACGCGACCACCTGTCCGATGCCGAGTTGGGTGACTTGCTGACCTCATTGCGCACGGCAGATGAACCGGCACAGTACAAATTGATGGAACGTAGCCCATGAGCTGTTGGCCCTTGCACAGGCGAACAATTGGACCAAAGTTACGAGACACCGAGCGCGATTTGGAATTTCTGAGGCCAGGAAGCAACAGCGGTTATGATGGGGCATGTATGCCAACAGTCTGCGAGTAAGCACGTCAGCAGCTTTGATGTCCGTCGGCTCGGCCCGCCAGTCACATCGAACTCATACGACGGCTGGATTCTCCGGTTGAGTCCCAGCGTGGGTTGCTTGGTGGGACACAGATTGAAACCGCCAGAAAATTCGAAAACGACGACCGCACGCGATTAAATAGGGCCGTTGAGAGACTCAACCATGATAATTCTTTGCCTGATGAAGTCAGAGAGGTCCTGTCAGGTTATCCTGAATGCAGACAATGGCTTCGAGCGAGCGGAGTGGGAATGGACGTGATCGGGTCATAACCTCAGAACGCCAAGGACCCTCAACCTGACATGCATTTCCTGTCCGACCGCTAGCGTGCGTGCAGATCGTTACAAATTGCTTTCCGCTCATGCTTTTGCAGACTGGCAATCGCATTCAACATCAGGTTCAGCAGGGTGCTTCCAATGAAAAACCGCACACGACACCAGATGTATTGGGGAAGTATGCGGCAATGCGAGTTGAGAGGTAAATCCATTGAAGGGAAATACGTTCTGGGCAAGATCCTCCTATGCGTTTTGGTTGTATTTGGCTCGACAAACCAATTCGCTTTTGCTGACTGTTCGGCGACAATTGGTTCTCCGCTTTAGCGACAACTAGTATTCCCGATTACGAATCCGATTTTTATTGAGAGGCCTTTGCTGACCGTCCAGCTGACTTCGTTTTCTTGGCTGTTTCCACGCGATAGCTTGGCACGTTCAACTCGATGATCACGCTGTGGTGAACCAAGCGATCGATCGCCGCCGCCGTCGTCATCGCATCTTTGAAGATCTGGTCCCACTTGCTGAACGCCAAGTTGCTCGTCAACAGAACACTCCCTCTCTCGTAACGTTCCGCCAGCAGCGTGAACAGCACCTCCATCTCTTCTCGATTCTGCTGCACGTAACCCAGGTCGTCGATCATCAGGCCCTCGAAACGAGACAGTTGCTTGATGTACTTCTGCAGGCGAAGATCCCGCTTTGCGATCAGCAACTGTTGCACCAGCAAGCTGCACGTTGTCAGAAGCATGCTCCGGCCTTGCTGGACGAGTTGATTCGCCAAGGCACAAAGCGCGTGACTCTTCCCCGCACCGGGCTGACCGAAAATCAGTACGTTCTCCCGACGATCCAAGAACGATCCCTCCCGAAGACTCTCCAGTTGTCGTGTCACTGACAATGGCAAGCGATCGAAGTTGAACGTCTCCCATGTCTTGCCCAGCGGAAGACGTGAGTTGGTCATTAGACGCTTGATCCGACTCTCGTTGCGGGCCTGGCATTCCAGTTCCGCCAGTTCCGATAAGTATTGAACATGGCTGAGATCCTCCGCGGCTGCTCGGTCGGCCGTCGCTTGAAACTGGTCGCGAAACATCGGCAGACGCAAGCTGCGAAACTGCTCCTTCAGCCGCTCCTCGGTCCGTTCGTTGCTCGTCCTCGTGGGCGGGGTCTTGGGAGGCTGCCGTATCGACGATTCGGTCTTTTTCGATTGGGGCTTTCGTGTGGTTGATTGATTCATCGTTTGGACTCTCCTTGTCAAACGTGTCAAATAATTCGTCATAGTCTTTCAAGTTCGGTGCTTTGACATCGATGTCGGTCACCGGCTTGATCTCGATCGCTTCACTCACCATCAGCCGAACCTGATCGACATCGATGGATTGTCCCGATTGGATTTGAAGACGCAGTGCATTCTGCACCGCATCTTGGCTTTCTCGAGCCGCTAATTGCAGGATCTCAAGATACTTCCTCACCGCCACCTTCTCGCTGTGAGCGTCGCATAGCATGTCATAGGCGATTCGGAAGTGACTCGTCGGGAACATGTCCTGACGGTATTTGTAGTTTTCGAATGCTCCCGGTTTGCGAACCAATGAATCGATCACGTGCCGGTAGTTGATGGCCGATCCGCCGACGCCAGTAAGTCGTGGCATCCGTTGCACGTGGATGCCGTGATGCGTCACATCGATCCACTCGGCACCGATCCGCACATCGACTTTTTGACCGATCAATCGGCTAGGAACCGAATAGATGTTTTTCTTGACATTAATCGTGCTGCTACTGCCGACGATGATGCCTTGTTGGTTGTCATCGGTATCAAGCTTACTATCGGGAAGTGGTCGCAAATGCGAGCGTTCAATTTCAAATCGATTTAAGCGCGCATCATTAGCGCGAACGATCAGGGATCGAACGAAATGCATGTAGTCTTCACGACTGGCGAAGTCGCGACTACCGCGAAGTAGCAATGCTTGGTCGACTCGATTCTTGAGATGACCGTTGGATGACTCAACGTCGCCGTTTTCGTTCGCACAGCGAACGTTGATTCGCTCTGACTTGGTGCCATAGTGATCCATCAACGCTCCATAGCGAGCAGTGAGTTCTTTCTTTGAAGAGTGATTGTTGATCGCAGCGCTAAGGCTATCAGTGCGGTGACGCTCGGGCACTCCGCCGAATTCCCAAAACGCATTTTGAATCCCCTCGCTGAGCGCTTCGAAAGATTCGGAGAAACACAGAGAGACCGACTCGACGTTGGAATACGTCAGGACACAATGAAAGAGCATGTGTTCAAACGAAACGCCCGCGATGGTCACGTTCAGTGTGTTCATGACGGTGAAGTCACTCGCAGCAACCCGAGCCGGATGATGGACCTGCGGGAAGATCACTGCTTTGTCTGGACCTTCTGTACTGCGCCACAATCGGACTCGACGTTCGAAGGTTCGTCGAGTGGAGTCTGGGTAGACGCCTGGATAGCGGTCTTGCAGCCACTGGAAAAGGGTCTTGGCCTGCAGTCGCGGTTCGGCCTCAAGCCTGATCTGCACCTCGTTCCAGACATCGGCGAATGGATCGATGCGAGTCCGGTAATCTCGCGGCTTCTTCCGCTGAGAGGGGAGCCGATTGTCGTTTCGATAATGTCTTGCCGTTTTCTCATCCATCTCAGTCATCCTTGACGATGCGGCCAGTGACTTGCCAGATGCTAGCAAACGCCGCAGTTCTTTAACCTTTCCGTCGCATTGCCTCAACAATTCGGATACCGAACGATGGTGGTTGCCTCAACAGAAAGATACCCAAATCGTAGGTGGCGCCATGGAAATGCAAGCAAAAGCTGCACTGATTGACTCGATTCGTTCGCGATACTACGGCGCACGGAAACGAGACAAGTCGCGGATACTCGATGAATTTGTTGCGATTACCGGACACCAACGTAAGTACGCGCTGCGAATTCTCGCTGAACGCCAAAACACCACCCCAGAGCGTTGTGAAGTCGTGGGCCGCAAAATATACGACTGCGCGGTCAAGGAGGTGCTTGTAACGCTCTGGGAATCTTCCGATCGCCTATGCGGCAAACGCCTCAAAGCGATTCTTCCCGAGTTGCTGAAGTCGATGGAGTCGCACGGTCACATGAATCTTGATGATTCTCTCAAGACGCGGGTGTTGTCGGCAAGTGCTTCAACCATAGACCGACTGCTTCGTCCTATACGTGAGGAAGCGACTGGAAAGAAACGCGTTCGCCCAAAGAAAAAGGTCCGCGCTGCAGTTGCCGTCAAGACCTTTTCCGAATGGGATGATGTCGCCCCTGGGAGTCTCGAAGTAGATTTTGTTGCTCACTGCGGAGGGAATCTATCCGGCCCATTCATACACAGTTTGGTTGCTACAGACGTTGCGTCTGGATGGACGGAATGCATCCCGATTCTGATTCGCGAGCAGTCTCTCGTCGTCGAATCTTTGGAATTGCTGCGGAACAGATTTCCGTTTCCAGTCCTGGGAATAAACACTGACAATGACAGTTCGTTCATCAACGAATCAGTCATCAAATTCTGCGATTCCCAAAGTATCACATTTACTCGATCACGGCCCTATCGAAAAAACGATCAGGCATGGATCGAGCAGAAGAACGGTTCTATCGTTCGCAAACACCTCGGCTATCAGCGATTCTCGGGACCGATCGCATGCCAAACCATCGCACATCTTTTCGATAGTGTTCGTTGGTACGTGAACATGTTTCAGCCATCCTTCAAGCTCTTAAGCAAGACTCGTGACGGCGCCAGGGTAAGCAAGAAGTTTCACTCACCTCAAACGCCATGTGAACGGCTACTTAGTGACTCGCGAGTATCATCCGAATCGAAAGAGTATTTGCGACGCAACCGTCTTGAACAGGACCCGCTAGAACTACTACACGCAATCCGACAATCGCAAGCTGCGCTGGATTCGCTGTCGACGGAGGATTCGCTCTCCCAGGAGCAGCAGATTGATCTCGAAGAATTTCTTTCACAGTTACCGGAGCTATGGAAGAAAGGCGAGGCCCGACCAACTCATCAGCCGAAGCCGATGCGAACGCGAGATTATCGAACGCGTCCAGACCCCTTTGAAGGAGACTGGACGACGATTCTTGGATGGCTTGAAAAATCCCCAGACGCAACTGCGTCGTCGTTACTCGAAAGGCTCATCGAACGATCGCCCGACAAATACAACGGCGGTCAACTACGAACGCTTCAACGTCGCGTGAGTCAGTGGCGGAATATCATGGCAAGGAAATTAGTGACGGGCACCACGGCGACCTAAGTGTCTTGCTCGCCTATGAAAAATGTAACCGCTGGCATAGGGCGGCTTCGCTACGCTCAGCAGCCCTATGCCAGCATTCTTTCTAGTCCTTCCATTTGGGTATCCTTCTCGGCTGAGGCAACACGGCCGGGAAAACCAATCGCCGCTAGACAGCGTTGAGCCCTCACCGTTCCACGAGACGCCAGAAGTCGAAAAACTATGCGGCAGAAAGTTTGAAACGATCGAAGCGTTTCGTGAGTTTGGGAAGGGCACTGACCAAGCGACATTCCAACGATTGGCTGGACTCTACGGTTCACTCTATTTCGATGAAATGGCCCACCCGGTCGAATTAACTCGGTTTGGTGACTATCGCGAAATTGCTCCAGGCATTTGGTTCCCCCATCTAGCGACAGACGTTTTCGTGGGCCAATCAGCTTCTGATCCCAACAAGTTCCGATTCTCGCGTGGAGAGCTACGAGTCATCACTCTGGAAACCAGTGGTTCACTCGAGGAAACGATTGCTACGTTTGTCTCTGAGATGCCAAAATAGACCCTCTCCCCCTTAATGTTGGGCATTGGACTTGCCATCAAGTCTTCTTTAGGGCACTACTTCGCGGACAGGAAATTCGACTTCTTTTGCAAGGTCCGCAAAAAGCCGGAGTATTCCCGCTTGTACTTTCGAACAAAGTCCCAAGGGGAAACTCAACATGATATTTCGCAGCTCAATTCTGACGACTCTCGTATTTCTGCAGGCCACCGTTGCTCAAGCCCAATCGTCGGTGCGAATCGCCAAAGCGCAGGAGCAAACGCTGCAACAACGTCAGCAGGTGACTGGTTCTTTGCGAGCCGTTGCTCGCGGTGATGTTGCGGCACTGGAAGCTGGAAGACTGGTTGAGTTAACGGTTCGTGAAGGCGACCTACGCCGTTTACCTGCTGCCACCGCTCGACTATCTGCCGAAAGGAAACCGCAACGTTATCTGCGGCGTGATGGTCCCACCGCCCGGTTATAGTGTCGACCAACTATTCGAGATCGGCAATCGGATCGAGCCCAAACTTTCACCGTTGTGGGAAGCCGCTGGTGACCGTTTCGCCATCGAGGAAAAACGTCGCGGCTGGACAAACCCACTTGCCAAACCGAACATCCGCCTCCCGATAGGCGAAGGCGCTCAAACCGTTGACGCTCCGCTGCTCAGCCAGTTCTTCATGGTCGCTCGCGAAGGCCGCATATTTCAAGTCGCCATTCCGATGGAAGCGACGAAGACGCCCGACGCATTACCGCTGCTCGCTCAAGCGATGGCATCATCATCCCACGTCGTTTCGAACGAGGTGGCGAGCTAAAAGACCTCAAGATCATCAACGCCAATTCGCTTGGCGACTCTCCCGTTTACGACATGATGAACGCTCCAGTTGCAACACGCCGCGACGGAGTCATCGATTTGGCAAGCATTGCTGAAGTTGAACGAGTCCGAGTGCAGGATCAAAACCGCTCAACGACAATCCCGCGGCTGGCTCGTGTGTCTCAGATCCAACCATGAGGTCGGTGAGAGTCTGGCAGCATTTTATTCACCACAAATCACCACAAAGCGATTCGGATAGGGAGCCTACATAATGAATATTGGAATCATAGGCGCAGCGACTTTCGGCGGGTGCATTCCCATTTAGTTGACGTTTTTGCTAGCAACCCGTCGGGGGCTTGGCTGCTGTTTCTGGATCCGGTGTTGACGGTATCTTGGGCGATTCAAGGATGATTTCCCACTCGCCTAGCAAGGATGCCGACGACAATGCAAGGACTAGACATGGGGCAAGAGAATGGTGAGCGGATTGAGTCGGCTGAAGAAATGCTCGCGCTCTTTTACGCTCAGTTGGTTCCCAAAGTTACGCTCTGGAAACAACGGATCTCAGATCATCCCGAGCAACTCGCAACGCTGGAAAGAACCATCCATGATGCCTTTGCCCGCGGTGCGGACATGGTCGTCGCCGGGCTGATCTCCGCGACCATGATCGAAAAAGGTTTTGAAAAAGCATGCCAATCGAGTCGGGTCAACTTCTCAAGACCGCTTCAGAAAGGGCGCGAGACTAGGGTCGCCGTTCGATTGCTCGGCGGCATGCTGTTCTGGGCCACAGCGCTCTACTGTGCCCCTAAGAAAAAGTTGCTTGGTCGAGACGATTCGCCCCGCGTCGGCTTGCATGTTTCGCTTGCTCAATTCGGGTTCGGCAAAGGCGTCTCGCCCGCGCTGGAGAGTCGCGTGGCACGCCAAGTGGCATTGTGTCCTTCGATCGAAGTGGCTCACCGAGAACTGGTTCGCGATGGTATCACACTTGATATCAAGGCGGTCAAACGGATCGCCTATCAATCTGGCGACGGCTTATTGCGCCTACGACGGCATCGGCTCAAACTGTTTCGGCAGGGCAAGTTGGCGAGCACCGGTGAATTGGCCGGGAAACGAGTGTCGGTGCAAATTGATGGCGGAAGAATGAAAATACGCGGCAAAATGCTACCTGCATCGACTTCCAATGCGTCAAGCGATGATGTCGCTCAGGGGCAAGCTGACTCGCCCGGACGCTCGGCAAAGAAACCTGCACGCTCGTTTGAAGCGGACTGGCGGGAGCCTAAACTGATGACGATTTTTGTTCACGACGAGCAGGGGCGGATGGTGAAGGAGCATGAAGCGACGATCGATGGCACCCTGACTGGGCCCGACGCGATCGCCGAATTGGTTGCGATGCATCTGCATCGGCTCGGAGCCGCGGAGGCACATAGCGTGACGTTCGTCGCCGATGGCGCCCCCTGGATTTGGGATCGTATTGATCGCATCATTCAATATGCGGGACTCACGAGCGTCGTCACGCATCAGGTCTTGGACTGCTGCCATGCGGTGCATCACGTTTCCAAAGCGCTTGCTTCGCTTGGGCTCGACGCAGACGTCCGCCAGGGGCTTTATCGTCAGTACCGAACGCTGCTGCGAAACGGTCAATGGCGGCGAGTGGTTGATGAGCTCGCCGGCCTAGAACGCGTCGGAAAATCGGCCACAGAACTGGAAACAGAAATCCATTACCTTTGCCGACATGGTGAAGCGGGTCGGTTGAGTTACCCTGCCTATCGTCGCAGCGGAATCCCTTGTGGTAGCGGGGCGATCGAAAGCAGCATTCGCCGCGTGATCAATTTGCGTCTAAAGAGCAATGCAATGTTTTGGAAAAGCGAAAACGCGGAGCAGATGCTTCAAGTTCGCGCTCATCTGATTCCTAATCGTTGGGATGAATCAATCGGCGAGCTGGCCGAATTCCGTCGCACCCAGGCAAGCGACAGTTGGCACTGGGAGCCTCGTCCAATGAGCTGCAAAGTTGAAGCCACTGACCAACAACTCCTTTCGGCCGACGATTAACGTGATTTTTGCGTCAACTAAATGGGAATGCACCCCTTTCGGCACGACACTCGCTGCCAAACTCGTAGCCGTTGGTCACGAAGTATTGGTTGCCAATAGTCGTGGACCAGAAAGCCTTCGGGCGCGTCTCGCCGAGATAGATGTTCGCATCACTCCCGCATCAGTTACCGACGCCAGCGGGTGCGAAGTTGTCCTGCTTGCGGTCCCGTGGACGAAAATCGAGGAAGTTCTCACTCCCGAGCAAGAGTGGAATGGCCGCATTCTCGTAGACGCAACCAACATCTTTCTGAGCTATTCCCCGGACTTCCGAATCGCCGACCTGAATGGTGATTCCGGTAGCGAGATTGGCGCCTTCCGCTCGCACTGTGAAAGCGTTCAACACGCTTCCCATTGAAAAGATGTTTGCACCAGTTGAATCAGGCCTATCGCGAATCCTGTTTCTGGCTGGAGATGACACGCCCGCGTTGGACACCATCCAAGGAATCATCACGGAACTTGGGCTGCATCCAATCCGGCTTGGTTCGCTATCTACTGCCGGGCGAATGATGGAGCTAAATGGGCCTCTAAGCGCTGTCGAGTTGTTTTCTCGCAAGGAAACAACAGAGAGATAGATCAAAAACCAATCTAGTGCTCCATCCACATTCGATATCCGGGTTGGGAATTAGAGTCGCTCGGCAGTATCAGCAAAGCGCGAGCAATCGCCACAGGATATTAATGCCTTTTGTGTCGCCCCTGTAAGGGCGACATTTTTCTTGAGTATTGCTTTACATGCAAACCAAAAGGAGGTTGCCATGTTGAAACTTAGAAAATCCGAAGAACGAGGCCATGTTGATCACGGGTGGCTGAATGCACGGCATACGTTCCCGTTTGCCAATTATCGAGATCCGAGACACAGGTGTTTTCGCAGCTTGCGAGTGATGAACGAGGATGTCGTCGCGCCTGGGAAAGGCTTTGGTACGCACCCGCATTGAGACATGGAAATCGTGACGTATGTCCTTGAAGGGGCGGTGGAACATCGAGACTCGATGGGAAACGGGGAGGTTCTTCGTCCCGGCGAGTTCCAACGCATGAGTGCTGGAACGGGAATAACGCACAGCGAATTCACCCCCTCCGAAACCGAGTCGACTCATCTTTATCGAATTTGGCTCCTTCCTGAACGCAAGGGAATCAAACCAAGTGTTGACCATTTCAAATAGAAAGAATCGAGGGATAATGTCATGTCGAAGAAACTAACAGACAAAGTGGCAGTTGTTACCGGAGCATCGAAGGGTATTGGGGCGGAAATTGCAAGGCAGCTTGCCGGAGATGGGGCCACCGTCGTTGTGAACTATTCATCCAGCGAAGATGCCGCTAACGCAGTCGTCGCTCAGATCACCGAAACGGGTGGCAGAGCGGTTGCGATTCAGGCAGATGTATCGAAGGAGGCCGACGTGTTGAAGTTATTTGCAGACACACGAAAGGCCTTCGGTCGAGTTGACATCCTCGTGAACAACGCAGGCGTCTATGAGTTCGGTGCAATCGAAGAGATGACCGAAGCACAGTATCGACGTTTGTTTGGTCTAAATGTGCTCGGGGTTCTTTTGACGACGCGCGAAGCAGCAAAACAATTCGCGGCTGAAGGTGGCAATGTGATCAATATTAGTTCCGTTGCCGCGTCGGCTGCGCCTCCAACTGGCTCTATCTACAGCGCGACGAAAGCAGCAGTCGACGCGATCACGATGTCGCTTGCAAAAGAACTAGGACCCAAAGGCATCCGCGTAAATTCGGTCAGTCCAGGAATGGTTGAAACTGAGGGTGCGCATTCACTTGGTATAATCGATAGCGACTGGGCGAAGCAAGTTGCCACCCAAACTCCTCTGGGCCGTCTCGGTAAACCGAATGACATTGCACCTGTTGTGTCTTTTATTGCTTCCGACGAAGCTCGTTGGATAACAGGGCAAGTGATTCACGTTTCCGGCGGCGACCGTTAAAGTGTTGAGTTGCAGGAAAAACTTTGGTGCAATTCTACGAAACCTTACCTCTCGTACAGCGTGTGAACCCGTTTCGTGTTCGCACAACCGTCCGAAGGCTCCCCGATCGGGACTCGAACCAAGAGTGCTTCGGTGACGCACCTCGACGAATTCTCGCCGCTCGGCCAGAGTGCGTCGGTGATGAAGCCTCGAGGGAGGCGACCGGAGCACTTCCGCATACAAGAGTTAGCCGGTTGAGTCCGTTTTGCCATTGGAACGCACGCGCGATTGGGAACGCAGTCGTCGTCGACAAGCGAGCGCCTGGATGAGCCCCATCGAAATCAACGAGAAGTCAGACCCCACGGGTCCCGATGTGGATTCCACCGGCCGCCGGGCGAGTCAGAAAGGATTTCTTCCGATTTCTCTTTCACGTTATCTCGATCTGCTGGACTGGACTGGTCGTCAAATCAGGAACGGCAAACGCGGTTCGATCCCAGAGGACCTGGCTCCGATCTTCGCTCGGCTGGGAATCAACCCGGACGGCTGGCTAACGGTTGTCGAGAAACTCGGGCGGCTCTTCAAGCGAGCGGCCGGTACCTCCGAGAGCTGGAAATTGAAGCGACCCGCCGTGGCCAACGCTACATGCACGCCCCGGGTGTCAGATCGCTCCAGGTCACGGTGTAGCCGCCGAAGCGCCCTGACTCGCCTGACTCTGTGCAGCAGTGCGTAAGCGTAGTACGCGAAAACGGGATCCTGCACGCGTGAATTTCCTGCAGGCGTGGATTTTACCCCTACTTCTTGTTCCGGCTCGACGCCCGCGTGACAGGGCTTCGCATTCATTATCACAGCTGCATTTCGTATTCGAACTGAACAATGGGTATCCCTGTTGAATTTCCCCCTTCCAACTTCACCCTCGGCGGAGTGCGAGAAGTTCAAGAAGGCGCAGCGAAAGAACGGCATCGCCGATCCAGAGCTGGTCTGCATCGACATCGCCCCCTAAGGCAACACGCAAGCACCCGACCGCCAGGACATCCTGACCGTCGGAGGCTTCAGCGACGCCGTCTTCCACGTCGTCGCATCGTTCCTAGAAAACGACGCATCCCGCTTCGTCCGCGAAGTGGAAGCCGTCGAGTTGTAACGATAGGGCAAGCATCCTGACGCAAGCTAGAAGCTTACGCCACTTATGGAACGCCCGCGATGGAGATATCCGTCGCGGGCGTTTTCGTTCGTACTTAACGTTGCGGATGGTCAATCTGTCGGCCACAACTGTGGCTACCATGCTTGCCACCGCGCTGCTACGGGGTAAGATGGCAGAGTAAAGACGTAATGTCTGTAGTCCCTCGCGGCAAAACGGTTGGCAGCGGTTGTGATTGACGGACGAGTCAAGTTGCTTTGAATCGACCTTGTTGAATTTGATGGGATAGTGAGATGCGAATGGCAACGCTAACAGCTCTGTGGATGGTAGTCTCGGGAGCAATCGCTACCGGGGAAGACTATGAAACGCTCAAGCAGTTCTATCGCTACCGCGCGGGCACATTCGAGTTTGAGGTGGGGACAGATGGCCAGGGAACGCTGAAAATGCAAGGTCCCGTGTTCACATGGACGGGGCTTGACTATCAGGAATTCCGCGACACGGCGGCCCCCAATTCCGGAGACGTTTTCGTTTGGACCTTAAACGGCCGCGCGGTTGTCGTTGGCGGCGTGTTGTCGCAACCCATCGGGGCGGGCCGCGAAGTGTACCACGAGTTCCAGGCACTCATCGACACGCCCCCAATGCCGATTCGAAGTCCAACGAAATGGGGAGAGTTATGGTCGCCGGTCGGAGTCAAACTAAGGCCGATCCCGCAGGCGCCTGCCCCATCAAAAGGTTCCGATCGTGTTGCCCGTCGGCAACGCGACGTTCAGATGCGGGGCCTCGCACGGCAATTTACCGCCGAAACAAGATCAGCGACGACGGGCAAGATTCAGTCTCTAAAGCTGCAACCGAACGCTGTGTTTCGGCTCGATGCATCAGCGCTGCGAAACGCAAATTCATCCGTTCTTGATGGATGCCTATTCATTTTTACGAACCAGTTGGGGACCGATCCAGAGCTAACGTTGCTGATCGAATGCCACAAGACTGACAACGGACTGATTTGGAAGTACGCTCCGGGGTCACTGGCATTTCAAGAACTATGGCTGAAGCACAAAGGCAAATCGGTCTGGCATTTGCCAAACTATTTGGAACATCCTGGTGAAGGCAATTTTGTTTCAAGTCTGTCTCACGCCAACGTGAGCATGCGCGAGATCAAGCAGGAGATGCAGCCATAGTGCTGGGAATCGCAGTTGTCGCTCTCACTACTCGGCTTTGCTCCGTTCGTCGCTGAGCCCGGAATGGTCACGGGCGACTGTCCCGTCGGTCTCATTGCACGATCGTTACCCCGGCGAGCACCGTACAATCCAAATCGATGGCGCGTCGGCGACAACGACCGAAAGCTGGCAGAGAACCTCTTTCGGTGCGGGGGTGATCCGAACGCCGCGTGGCCAGGCAGTCTATCATTCAACGTGATTCAACACGCGTCTGTCTCTGGTGCCGATTCGATTCGACGCAACGCGTCGGCCGCGGTGTCGGGTTTGCTGTTCACGTCTTGATCGCGACTCCAGCAGCCTGAGCGAATTGGCTGAAGCCTTAGAGGTTAGCGGCATGCGATTCCGATACTCGGTCCGATTCTTGTTTTACGCCACCGCTGTTTTTGCTGTTCTCGCGTTGGGACTTCGGCATTGGATGGATCAGACGACATTCGAAGACATCGCGGCAGAACTGAATCGGGCAAATGCGAAGCCCAACGTTTGGGATCACTGGAACGCCGACACGTTCCTTGAGGACCAAGTGAAGGTGGAGCATTTGTCAGGGGAGATTCCGTGTGTCGGACTGCACTTCGACAAAATCAAATCGCAACCGACACTGATCGCCGCTTCGAGAGTCACACAGGCGACGGAACTCGTTATCCGTGACATCGATTCGTCGCTATCTGTGAGCGGATGCGATTTCTCGCACCTAACCGATTTGCATTTGGGCGGAGCGACTGAGAAGCAGATCACCGAATGGCTGGATGCAACCGGACGACTGAAGGAACTCAGTCTCGCATTCAAGAACGAGATGTCACAAACAGATTATTCACGCATCGCCGCGATCAAGTCTTTGACGGTGTTGCGATTGAGCAACGTCAAACTTTCCCCAGGTGACCTGTCCGATCTGCGGAGACTTCCACGGTTGACTCACATTTCCTTCTATTCTTGCGAAATCGAGGATGCCGTGTTTGCCGAGCTGGCGTCGTTTCCTGCCCTGAACAGCCTTGAACTTTATGGAAAGACCTGCGACGACCACACGGTGCGCCAGTTACGTGACTTGTCGAGAATTCATTCGATCGATCTCACGTCATCGCGCGTGACCGACCGTGGCGTGAAAATCCTCTCAGAAATGACTCACCTCAAGCATCTCAGCCTTTACGACTGCCAGGAGATCACGTCGCGCTGCGTCCCAGACTTGTCAGAAATGCGATTCCTCGATTGGCTGAACGTCCTGAAATCAGCCATCGAGAAAGACGAAACACTCAATCAGAACCCGCCCACGCAGCTGGCAGAGTGGATCATGTAAGGCGCGTCAGATGGAGTCCGAAGCTGGGAATACCGGCTCCCAGAGTTTAGGCCGACGGAAATGAAGGTAAAGCGATTGAGCCATGGCTCGTCCCGCAGCGTCCTGGAACAGACGATCGAGTGGAAAACGATTCAAGGACACGACGTACCCGTTCTCATCCGTTCGGAGTTCGGAGCCATTGAACGCATCGACGAAGGCGGTGAAATGAAGTTCAAGCTGGGAAATGGGTACAAGGACACGCAGTTGGCATGGTTAAGCTTTGCTCCCAAAGTTTCGTCCGATTCCAGACGTCAATTCCTGGTTCATACCGTTGAGCAGATCAAAGCGTTCCTCAACGAGGGTAAGGAACTTCGGAACAAGAAGTGACGGGAATGGAGTGTGGGATAGGCTTCCAGCCTGTCGTTTTCGCCATGACAGGCTGGAAGCCTATCCCACTGATTGTTCCGGCGATCCTAGGCGGCAGAGCGCGGGTTTTTCCAAATGATAACGGGTTGCCGCAGGTCAAAAGACGCGACGATTGCATCGGCTGACGCGAGTTCGCTCCGTTGAATCGGTGCAAGCTGCATCCCGGGACGTCGCTTCTTTTACTGCACGATTTGGCAACCGATTTAGATTCTCTCCCTCTGGGAGAGACGGCGTTTGCGCAGCAAGCAAACGCCAGAGAGGGCCGGCGGCTCGCGAAAGTCTCGACGATTTCCGCTACGATCAACTCCGCCTCTTATCCAATCGACGTCCCCCGATGCAGGTGTGATCGGTGTCTGGGGCGATCACGACGTTGGACACCCGGTCGCGCTACTTCACCTTCAGCGTGACTTGGCCGTTCTTGGCTCTGGTGAGTTCCGCGTCCATGTCGCGTTTGAAGGCCCGGAGTGTTGTCGCCGAGCCGATGATGCCGATGCAGCCGGCCGTTCCCAGTTTGCCGCCGTCGGGGTGGATGCGGAGCTCGGTGCGTTTGCCGACGGCCAGCCCCTTCTTTTTGGCGGCCGCGTTCCGGTCGCTGAAGCTGTCCTTGATGTCGCTGACGTCGTAGGTGAATCCCACCCCGTCCACCTTAAACCCCGTCTGGGAGCGTGTCCGGTAGTTGTCCACCGTGTACGAGCCGATCGGCAGGTTGCCCCGCCCGCTGTTGCCGGAGCGGAAGGCGTACGTCGTGTTGTTGACGCGGATCCGTCCCGTTTTCATCTGGTTGAGTTTGCTCGCCTTGAAGGTCTTCTCGAACACGGCGGTCAGGTTGGTGATCGCCGGCAGCGTCGCCGTGACCCGGTTCAGCTGTTTGAGCGTGTTGCCGCCCGGGTCGACGCGTTGATCGGGCGACTTCATGCCGATGATGTGCCGCTGGTAAGCCCCGATCGCGTCTTTCGTCTTGGTCCCGATCTTGCCGTCCTCGGCCAGCACCGCCAGCTTCGGCTCGCCATTGGCGGCCAGCTTCGCGTTGAGCGTGTCGAGGTTCAGATTCAGCAAACTCTGAACGGTCATGGTGTCGGGGCCCCGGTTGGCCCCGCCTTTTCCGACCGACTTTCCAATCGTCATCATCATGACATTTACCAGCTTGTTTGGTGAATGATGCGGAACGCCCGAACATCGCGGTCCCGTGTTTCCATTCAGTCGCGACAGAGGCGTTGCGGTGCGTCGAGTCGCGCGACGGCGCGACCGCAGATTTCCCAGCCCGTCATGTTATCGGGGGAAAGCGTCACGTGTTGCGTCATTTCTGGTGAAAAAATTTGCGGCGCCAGGAGAAGGTTTCATTCCCGACTCGGCCGCTCGCTCGGAAGCAGCTTCACGCGAACCTCCAACGGTTTGCGTCGAAAGAGCGGGCATCAAAAAAGGCTCAGAAGTCTTGACGAACCGATCGCGGGTGGTCATCGTAGAGCGTAGCAATTGTCTTTGGTCGGACCGCTTTGCAACTCAATCGTCTTCAAACGAACTTCATTTGATGTCTTCGTCGTTCCGACCCATTCTGGCAAGCCTGCTGTGCTGCATGATCGTTCTCGGTCATGCCCCCGCTTGGCTGCATGTGGCTCACTGCGAAGGCCATGGCCATGCTCCATCCGGCGTCGCGACCGAAAAGACGGCTGTCGTTTCGGTTTGCTCGCACGGGTGCCAGCATCACGCGTCACCGTCAGAAGCTGCCGATCCGGTTTCTGATCCCCACGATTCGGGTGAACAGCACCCGCATGATTCCGACACCTGCGTGATTTGCCAGTCATTGGCGAGTCCGAGTGGTGTGACGTGGGAATTGCTGGTTTCACTTCCATCGGAGTTCATTTCGCATCCGGTCGTCGTCGCCGCGGATTCATTTCTTCCGGCGACACTTCTTTCGATCCCGCAGCCTCGCGGGCCACCGGCCGTCGCGTAAGTGCTTTCGCTGTCTGAGCGTGGGATAGGCTTCTAGCCTGTCGACGCTGGAATGACAGGCTGGAAGCCTATCCCACGATTGTTCCACCACGTTTGGATTTGATGGGTCGCTGTGCGCGAGCATCAAAACAAATGGACTGCCGGCTTCATACGTCCCACCGCGTGCGGTGCGATCGGTCAACGGTCCGACCAAACCCGATCGGTTGCGTCTGCGCGGTGGGGCTCCTTTTACATCGCCTGTACTTCCCATGAGTTGGCTCTCGCGCTGCGAGAGTCGAGCGTTGGTGAGGGGGAGGAAGGCAAACCGAAATAACGTGTGCGGATTGTTCGTCGCCGCCGCACACGCCTGCATCGGTCATGCGGAACCTTTGGTCAGGCGGCAAAAAAACGTTTCTATCTCTCGTTTTCTAGAAGGAAAACAAACATGCGTAAGATGCTTCGTAACAAGAAGGGACAAGGTCTGGTTGAGTACGGTTTGATCATCGCCGGTGTGGCGCTGATTTGTGCCGCAGCCGTTTCCGTGTTCGGTCACAAGACCAGCGATTTGATCGGTGCCGTCGCAACGGTTCTGCCCGGTGCTCACGCCGATGACAACGGTCCGGTCGTGAGTGGCAAGCTGATCGAAACGACTGGTGCGGACACTGGCGCAATTGCCTTGGACGCCCAAACGATCGCTGGGAACAGCGACAGCGGTCGCTTGGATGCAAATGTCTTGGGCTCCGACGGAACCGCGGATGGCTTCGGCGGCCTGATCCTCGAATCGGTACCAACGCCGTAGCCTGAATCGGATTCGAATTGCGATATATTGCCAACCATGGCGAGAGAGACTCGCCATGGTTGGTTTTCATCCCCAGGTTCCTCGTTGCGTCATCCGAATCTCCGCTTACCGATAGGCAAGTCATTTCTTTTGCTTGCATACCATGTTTACTTTCATCGCAATGACCGTCATCTCGCTGTTGTTGATCGCAATGGCTTGCGATTTGCGCACCCGCGAGATTCCCGACTGGGTCTCCGTGGCGATTGCAGCGATTGGATTGATGTCATCGATGGCAGGCTGGCACGGGGTCGGTCCAGTTTGGATGCTTGCAGGCGGATTCGCAGGCATCTTTGTCGGCTGGCTGTTGTTTCGTTTTGCCCATTTCGGCGGAGGTGATGCAAAACTCATCGGAGCGATTGGCTGCGTCGTCGGTCCGGTTGGGCTTTTGATGGTGTTGTTCGTCATGGCCATCGCTGGTGGCGTGCTCTCGCTGGTTGCAATGTTTCGCGGCCAACGAGACTACGCCTATGTGCCCGCCATCACAGCTGGATTCGTTTGGTATGTCAGTGTCGTTTCTCTCATCTGAAAATTTGTGCGAAGGGATGAAAGATGAAAAAGGAACACGAAACCGTCCACGCCCAGCATCAGGCGATGGCCAAGAAGCACGAGCAAGTGACGTCGGGTCGCGAAGAACTTCACAAGATCTTGGCAAACCTCATGGAACTGATGAAGAACGTGAAATGAAACAGCGGCGGCACCCACCACGCTCCGGTCAATCGCTCGTCGAGTTCGCCGTCGTCGCACTTGTGTTGTACATGTTGCTGGCCGCGATCTTGACGTTCGGTCATGCGCTGTACGTCGCGCAGGGATTGCAAGGCGCGGCGGACTTGGCGGCGCGAGAGATTTCACGAACCCCGCTTCCGGCAGTGACCACGTTTGAAGCGGTAATGACCGATGGTTCGCTCGACGGCATATACCAAGACGATTTCTTGGTGTTCGATCTCGATACGCTTGGCGGCCAATCGTTCTTTGAAGACGTCGTACCAGCATGGCCGCTGGTAAATCAGCAACTCGCGACAGTGATGATCGTTGACCGACCGGACTTCGACGGCGATGGCACTCCCGATGCAAATTTGATTCGATATCCGGGAGCACTGCTGAGTGATCCGTCAACGATGACGGGATACACCGTTGGCATTCCGCTTGTGACTGGTCGCGACGGATCGGGGACTGAAACAATTCGTTGGATTCCCGTAATCGAAGAAGTCGAGCCGGATGACGTGAACGCGGCTCGACACAACCCGTTTAGCGTCGCCAATTCAGAAACACACGGCATCGTTGCCTTGCGAATCAACTACCCATTTCAATCGGCTTTGATGAGCAGTTTTCAACCGAACGTCGCGGGGCCATTTGAATCGACAGTCGGCAATCGCAATGTCGCTGATGACGGCGAAGTGACCGAGTCAAACGAAGTGGCGCGTCCCGGTGACTTGATCGCCCAGCCATTGCTGTCCGGTAACAACTACGCGGGAACCTATGGCGGAGAATACGGATTAGGTGCTCAAGGAGCTTTCGGTCAAGTCGTTCGACCCTTTCGCCGGGTGATTTCGGCACAAGCGATTTATCGCCGCGAGGTGTTTCAGTGATGATTACAACCGGCCTCCTTCCGAGACATGCTTCGCTCGCACCGACCTCCCCCGGATTCGCTGGGGGAGGCGATAAGACACGTTAAACAACTCAAACAACACGGATGTTGCTAACCAAACACATAGAAGAAACCATCCATGCCACCACGAAACTATCGCAACTCGTCTCGTCGATCGCGAATGCCAACGCTGATCCTGGGTGGGCTCGGTCTATTCGCTCTTACGGCTGTCGGAATTATTGGCACCCTGTGGCTCGCCGGCGTGCCGCTCAATCCGTTCGCGGATCGCGAACCGGTCGAAGATCCGTTCATGGTTCGGATTCCGATCAACGCGACGCCGATCCCTGCGTACGCCCGCGTCGATCGCTCTCATTTGCTCAATCCGAATCAGGGAGGATTGATGTACCAGAAGGTGCCCCCGCAAGCCGCCGTTGGGATGTCGATCGTCGGCGTCGACCAAAACGGTTCGCACGTGGAGAGTCGCGTCGAGTCGATCAAGAACGTCGATGACGAAGTGGTATTTGTGGTCACCGGTGGCGCCGAGGTGCGTCAGGGACAAACGCTTTCGCTTGGCGGTGCGATCATGAATATCAACGCGATCATCGGCCGGGTGGTCAAAGCGGACAAGCGAGCCGGTTTGGGATTCCAGGAGAGCACGTTCTTTCCTAAGGGTACGCCCGAAGGATTGGCGGGGGCGACTCCACAGGGCATGCGGGCGATCACGCTGGACGCGACCCGCTTGACCGGCGTGCATTCGCTCGGCGCGGGGGACCTGATTGATTTGTTGGCCAGCGTCCCGGTCGGCGACACGAGAGCGGCAGTCCCCGCGACAGCGAGCGAAGTCGAACTTCTCGCGCAGAACGCCAAGGTGCTGCGTCCGGTTTACGTGCGCAACGAAGTGACTCAATCGGCCTCGTTGATGAACGGTGCCTCGGTATCCAACGTGCCAAAGTATGAAGTCGCGATTGCGGTGGCAGCCGACGACGTGATCCCGCTGCAAAACGCGCTCAATCAGGAACTGCCGATCACTTGCGTCGCCCATTCGATGCAACCGGTGCAGGAAGATGAAACCGCGCTGGTCAACCGTTCGATCGATGAAGTTCGTGTGCCGGTGACGGTCCGTCCGATCTTGGCCTATCAAGTCGTCTCGCGGGACGCCTTCGTTTCGTCAGCGACTCGGTCGATCAAGACCGCCACGATCTCGCGGCGAGAAGCCGATCGGATGGACGTGATCAGGTCGGTCACGGAGGCTCTCGGAGCGCTCACCCGACAAGACATCCCGGCCGGGCGTTATCTGCGTCAAAGCGATTTGCTGAAAGGCCCGCCGGCCGAGCGAAAGGAAGCGGACACGTCTTTGGAAGCGGCCGTCCATCGGACCAACACCGCGGGCGGAATGCAGCTTGTTTCGATGCTGCAAACGCCGGAAGCAGCGCGAACCGCCCCATCGGCCACCGCCGTCGGTGATCGACCGGCGATCACGACCTTCATTCCCGCCGGTCGCACTGCGTTTGCGATTCCGCTGAACCGAATTTATGGTGCCGAACACCTTCAAATCGGTGACTCGATCGACCTGCTCGCCAGTTATTCGCTCGAGCGACTACGCGATGAAGAGGAAACTGAAACGCGTCCCGATGGAACCGTGATCGTTCGCAAGTCCGAATCGCTGACGCCGCGAACGACCCAGCGAAGTTGGGAGGAAACGTTTGGCAACCGTGCCGAACCGTGGTTTGTCGCCTCCGATGCGATCGTTGTCGCGCCCGTCGGCTTTCCCGCACCGGCGGCGGCGCTTAGGGCCATCCAATCCGGTGGCAATCCCCAAGCCGACCGATCCGATCGCATGGCCGGGCCGGCTGTCATCATCGCGGTTTCCGATCAAGATGTCGAATCATTCGCGACGGCCATGGCCACTCGCGAGTCACTGTTCACGGTAGCCTTCCACGCAGCCGCTTCCGCGTCCCCATCGCCGAGGCGAAAGACAATCGCGATCGCCCCCGAGAGTATCGCCGCCTATGCGGCGCTGACCGAGAACGCTTGGAAGGGCAATCGCCGCAGCATCGCGACGCGAACGGTAGCGACATCCGATCCACGGTTCGCCGACGCCATCACGCTGGAACAGTTGTCCTCTTTCTATGGACGGGTGTTGAAGAACGACAAACCAAGGGGCGAGTTCTTCACGGCGGCAGACTTCCTGCCAGCGGGAACGGCCGCCGGAATCGCCGCTTCGGCTCGGGTCGGATTCACGTTGCTGCCGATTGCGGACCGGGAGATCGAAGGGCTTGACGCGTTCGAGTCGGGTGACCCTGTTTCAATCTTGCTTCGAGGTGTGCTGCGATCACCGGTCACGCAACGAGCCGCGGGTGGTGCGGGCGTTGCGACCTCCATCGTCGTCGTGCCGGCGGTGAGAATCGCACGAGCCAGCGTTGCGGGGCAATCCATTTTAGAAATTCCCAATGAGCACCTGACTCGCCTGCAAGCCGCCATCGCCCGTTCGCTGACCGATCGCGATGACTTTGAAGACCGGTCGCACCTGGTCGCTGTCGGCATCGAGCGACGTGATGACGACGTGATCGTCGCGGGCAGTGACGAGATTCCATCGTTTGACCCGCTGGCGAATGTGAAGACGACGCAGCTCATCATCGGCGGACGTCGATCGGTGGAAGTCTACGGCGGAGGTGGCTTATGAGAAGCGGACAACCACACCGGGGCGGATACGTGATGGTGCTGCTGGCGATGTTGCTGTTCGGACTCTTCGCCATGGCGGCGCTCGTGATCGACTTGGGATTTGCCAGACTCGCCCAGCGACAAATGCAGTCCGCGGCGGACTCTGCGGCGTTGGAAGGTTTGCGATTTCGGGATCAGTTGCCGCCGAACGCCTCGTCAACGGATTTTGAGGTTGAGAGACGAACCCATGTTCAGCAATGGGTGACGAATGCTTTTGATGATGACCTTGGCGCGACATCCGACGATCACACCTACGGTGGTGGACCGATCGTCGATTTTGTCGGGGGGGCGGGAGATGCATCACTGAATGCATCGCAAACGATGTCCACACCTCCGACACCGTTTTATCGCCCCACGTTGTCGACGAACCTGAGTGGGACTTCTCCGAATTCCGACTCTGGCGACATGGTATCGGGCTATTTCGATCGAACCTTGGACAATCCCAACTTCGATTCGGACATACCGCCATCCGAGAATGAATATGTTGACGATGACACGGGACAGTATGTCAGGCGGAACTTCATTGCCGGGGACATGGCCCAGCGATCCACGCACAATGCTTTTCTTGTACGACTGCGACGGACGGGTGAAACGCTCAGTTCCGAATTGGGCAGTTCCGGCCCACCGATCCCCTACCTATTCGGGCGAGGATCGCTGATGGATCGTGGACTCACCGGCGATGGAATGCGCGTTAGGGCTACCTCCATTGCTTCTGTTCGTCCAATTGTTTGTGTTGGTTCGGAGGATCCGGCTCGCAACATTATCGGGAGCATCGGGATGTCAGTTTCTGCCGCAGACTTTGAGGCGGGCGACCTGAGCAATCCATTGGAGTTTCATGGACGTTGCATTGGTGACCCCGTTACTTCGACTACTGTGACCAATTTCGGAAGCTTGCCCCGATCAGGATATCTTGGGATTCATCAGATATACGATGTTCCGCGGGTAATTGCATTCACCCGAGTCGAAGTACAGGCCTCCAATACTATCCAGGCAAGTACATTTCTGGCTCACCAAAACGCATCCGCGTCCTACTGCTTCGGTATTGCAGCACGTGATTCGAACGGAGATTTGCTTTCGCTAGATGACCAACCCTCGATTGCAGACAAGCGGGTGTTCGTGGAGGACCATCTTTCGTTCGTTGATGCATCACGTAGTGATTCATTCATGGCCCCCGTGTTGGTGAGGAATTAACCCATGTCGATCACCGCATCCGTCCTGATCCTGAGCACCGACGAGAAGATCGTCGACGAGGCGAAGTTGGCGTTCGATGGGCTGGGCGAAAACACGCCTCGGTTTCGCCTGGTGAAACAATCCGGCCATCTGTTTGAAGCGTTACGGACGCAGCCGATCTCGTTGGTGCTGATCGAGTTCACTGCCGATCCCCAAGAACTGACCGCCGTCGTCGGTCAAATCCGATCGGCTTCGCCCGGCACTCGGGTGGCCGCAATCTTGCGTCCCGAAGGGTTTCCCGAAAGTGTCAACGAATCCGCGGTCCTGATCGACGCGATGCGGTGCGGCGTTTGCGACTTTCTGCGGCGACCGCTCTCGACGGCAGACCTGTCGCGGCTGATCCAGCAAGCATCCTCCGATGACGATCGCGATTCCCACATCCAGTCTCGACCGCTCGGACGCGTGGTCTCCTTTATCAGCAACAAAGGCGGCGTGGGGAAATCGACGCTGTCCACCAATGCCGCGGTCGCGATCGCGCGGCGTGGCAAACAGAGCGTGCTGTTGATCGACGGTTCGATCCAAATGGGGGTCGCCGCGGCGCTGTTGGACCTGCGACCGTCGGCGACGCTGACCGACCTGGCTCGCGAATCGGATCGTCTTGATCCGACGATGATTCGGCAAACCGCCGCGGTGCATTCCAGCGGGCTGCATTTGCTGGCGGCACCGGCCGATGCCGTGGAGGCAATGGAAATCGATGACTTGCTGATGGCCCGCGTCATCACGCTCGCGCGTCAAACGTACGACGTCGTGATCGTCGACACGTTTCCGATGTTTGATCAGGTGGTGATCGCGGCGCTGGACCTGAGCGATCGTGTCTACGTCGTGCTGGAGAATGTCGTGCCGACGCTGCTGGGCGGTGTGAAATTGCTGAGCGTGCTGGAGCGGATCGGATATCCGGCCTCGCGCCAATCGATCATTCTCAATCGTGAACAACGGGTGACAGGCAGCTTGACGGTCGATGATGTGGCCGAGCAGATGCAGCGTGACATTGATCACGTGTTGCCGTTTGAGAAGAAGGTGATGGCGGCGGCGAACTGCGGCGTCCCGATCGCGATGGCGACGCTTCGTTTTAGCGGTTTTAGTCGCGCGCTCGAACAACTGGCCAACGACGTTGCCGGACACCTGGATCCGAAAGCGTCACGCATCGCATTGAATGAACAACCGCTCAACGCACCGGATCCGATCGCCGACGGATCATCGCTCGCGTTGTCACCTGGAGACCTGGAACGATGAAGACGAAACGAATGGATCCAGCCGAAGAGCCCTCAGCTCGCGAACTGTTCACGCGAACCAGTTTGCGTTTGCCCAGTGAGCGGGTGCTTCCGGAAACGTCGCGTCAATCGAGCAAGGGTTTTGCGAGTTCGCAGCCGAGCGTTGCGGAGCCGGGCAGCGCCTCGTTTGCGTCCGTCAAGGCGGCGATGCACACGCAGTTGCTGGAAGACTTGGATCGACGCGATCGGATCACGGCGAGCGAAGATGAATTGACCGAATTGGTCAAAGACTACGTGGCCGACGCGTTGGAGACACAAGATTGGCCGCTCAACGATTCGGAACGGCGACAGTTGGTCGATGACCTGATCGAAGAGACGATCGGTGTTGGTCCGTTGGCTCCGTTGCTGGCCGATCCCGCAGTGACCGATATTTTGGTCAACGGTCCGCACACGGTTTTTGTCGAGCGTTTCGGGCAACTGGAATCGACCGACGTTCGCTTTCGTGACGACGAACACTTGACCCGCATCATCGGCCGCATTGCCGCTCGCGTGGGTCGGCGGATCGATGAAAGCTCGCCGATGGTCGATGCCCGCTTGCCCGACGGCAGCCGCGTCAACGCGACGCTGCCGCCGGTGACGATCGACGGTCCCACATTGTCGATTCGACGGTTCGGCCGGCGGCGGCTTCGTAGCGATGACCTCGCTCGACTGGGGATGTTTTCGCCGGCGATGTTGGAATTTTTGCGGCTGGCGATTCGCGGTCGCATCAATATGATTGTTTCCGGCGGTACCGGTTCAGGCAAGTCGACGTTCCTGGGAGCGTTGGCCGAAGCGATCCCCGACAGCGAACGCATCATCACGATCGAAGACGCCGCCGAACTGCAACTCGATCAGCGTCACGTCGTGCGCATGGAAACACGACCGCCGAACATCGAAGGCCAAGGCCGCATCGTGGCCCGAGACCTGGTCGTCAACGCGTTGCGAATGCGACCCGACCGCATCATCGTTGGCGAAGTCCGTTCAGGCGAGGCACTGGACATGATGCAAGCGATGAATACCGGTCACGACGGATCACTGACAACGATCCACGCCAACTCATCTCGCGACGCGATCGCCCGTCTAGAAACCATGGTCTTGATGGCGGGGATCGATTTGCCCGCACGGGCGATTCGCGAGCAAGCGGTTTCGGCGATCGACGTCATCGTTCAGGTCAAGCGTTATGAAGACGGGGTCCGGCGGGTGCAGTCGATTTCGGAACTGGTCGGCATGGAAGGCGAAACGGCTCAGTTGCAGGAAATCTTTCGTTTCGTTTCGACGGGCAAAGCCAATCGTCGCATCACCGGTGATTTTGTTGCGACGGGGGTCGTGCCGCGGGTGGCCGAGCGATTGCGGGAGAATCACGTTGACGTGCCGATGCACTTGTTCCAACGACCAGCGGGCACATCGATGCCCGAGCCAAGCCAGACAGAGCGTTTTGACCAGTCGAATGATTCCGACCAATCGGATTGGCGGCAATCGTGGTAGTCGTCGGCGTCATTGCGTTGTGGGCAATCGTTGGGTTGGTCGGCGTTGGCGGGTATCAGCTTTACACCCGGCACCAGCGAACGCTTGAACGGTTTTCCGAAGCGACCGAGGAATGGTCGAAGCCGGAAGCAGGAGCGGGGCATCGCTCTGCCGACCAAACGTTCGGTCTCGATTCATCGGCACGCCGCCTGGCCCGTCGTTGGTTTTGGGTGCCATGGACGGTTGGCATCCTGATGGCGTTGTCGGTTTGGATTGTTTTTCGTTGGCCGCCGCAATATGTGCTGGCGATCGGTGCGGTGGTATCGTTGCTGTTGAACCAATTTGAAAGTTTCCTCCATACACGTCACATCGCGAAATTAGAACGTCAACTCGCCGACGCGATTGACATCATGGTCGGGGCGGTCAGTGCCGGCGCCGCGCTCGGTCCGGCGATGGACGCGGCGACGCTTGAAACCGATCGACCACTGAAACCTTATCTGCAAGAAATTGCGGGACGGATTCGTTTGGGCGACGATCCCGCGTCGGTGTTTCGGTCACTTGCCGATCGTGTACCGTTGGAAACGTTTTTGCTGTTTTCATCATCGCTGGCCGTTCACTTCGAAGTCGGCGGCCGGCTTGCCCCCACACTGGCGACCGTCGGACGAACGATCCGCGACCGCATCGAAATCACACGTCGCATTCAATCCAACATCGCCCAATCGCAATTCAGCACGTTTGCGATCCTGGGACTGATCTATTTGATCGCCGTCATCGTCTGGCGAAACGGGCCGGAACCGATGCGAGAGTTCGTCACGTCCACCGTCGGCAGTTGGTTCATCGCCGGTTCCATCATCATGCAAGCGGTCGGGATTGCGTGGATGAACTTGATCTCAAAGCCGAAGTTCTGAGTCCTTATGCCGAGCATCAATTTGATCATCGCGTTCGGTCTGCTGGCCGGCATTGTCGCAATCGGATTCTACGCGATCCGCTGGATGCTTTTGCGCGAGCAAACGCGAGCGCGTTGGGAACAAGCGGCAGACGTTGACGTCAACCAAGCCCTCGATTCCTCGTCACCACGTGGATGGCTGTCGGGCTGGCTGTTTCTGGCTGGATATCGCAGTGCCGCGGCACCGTGGACCTTCGTCGCCGGAATGATCACTTGCACGATGGTTGGCATGGGCGCGGCAACATTGTTTTTGCTCTCGGGTTTGCAACAGGTCATGGAGCGAACGGTCGTGTTGGTTCCCGGCGGCGTCGGTGAGACGTTCTTGCCGGTCGTTTGGGTCGCCCCCTGGATCATCGCCATCCTGCTGATCTGTTTACCCGTCACGATCGTCCGCTCGGCTCGACGCAAACGGGTCGCGATGATCGAGCAGGATCTTCCGCTTGCCATGGAGCTGATGGCGACGCTCAGCGAAGCGGGCTTGAGTTTCGATTCGGCGCTGTTGCGGATTTTGAAAACTCGCCTTGCCGGGCGACCGCTGGCCAACGAATTGAATCTCTATCACGCCGACCTACTCGCCGGCCGTCCGAGGATTCAATCGCTCAGGCGGCTCAGCGGCCGAATCCGCATCGGTTCGATCTCGATCCTTGTTTCCGCGCTTGTCCAAGCCGAACAGATGGGGATGGGAATCGCCAAAGTCCTTCGCACGCAAGCCGACGACATCCGCGCGCGACGCCGTGAGAAAGCGATTGCCTTCGCCAATTCGCTGCCCGTCAAGCGATTGTTTCCGCTGGTGATTTGTTTCCTGCCCGGTCTGTTCGTCTGGACGCTCGGTCCCGCGTTCGTGCAACTGTTCAAACTGACCGAAACCTTCACCCGTGGCGGAGGTTTTTGAGTGATGAAGCTGATCAATGCCGATAGCGGCGAAGTCTTGCTCGATCAACTCGAGTTCGCAGACACGTATTGGAAACGGTTCAAAGGTTTGCAGTTGCGACGTTCGCTGCCACAGGGTTCGGGATTGTTGTTGTCGCCTTGTTCGTCACTCCATACTTGCTTCATGCGATTTTCGATCGATGTCATTATGCTGGATCGGGAGAACGTGGTACTGGGAAAGAAGTTGCGAATGCGCCCTTGGCGTGTCGTGATTTGTAATCGCGGGACCGCCCGAGTTATCGAAGTCAGCCCCGGTTCGGTCGACGTCGCCGACGGAACGCAACTGAGTTGGATGGATTCGTGAACGATCCTTGGCTGAACTGCGTAGTGGACCTTTCGATTGACAAGTGAATATAAACTCATGCACCAACACACCCACGAACTGACTGTTTGCCGCCGGCATCGCCAGCTCGCTGACCTGCGTCGGCATGTTGCTTCAACGTTTCGGCGGCAACCTGATTCGCAAAGACAGTTGGCTGGGAAATCTGCCGTGGGCGTATCTCCGAGCCTCGCTCATTCTCGGCGTTGGTTTCTTTTATACCGCCAAAGTCGCATTGGCTGGGTGACCCGGCTCCAACGTCCGTCCTTGGCGAACGCGGAAAAGGGGTCAGGCTTACGTGTTGGTGTGCAGGCTTTAGAGACCGTCCAGCTTAGGGCTAGCGCGAAACGCGACAAATCTGAATGATCTGACCGAATGGGTGAGAGGTGGTCGGCGGAGGGGTGTACGACGTCCTTTCTAGGTCGTCGCGTAGAGCCCCACGGGCGACGGCCCGGAAGGGCCATCGTACTTCAGAAATGCGATCGTCTTAAGCTGGACTTTCCCTAAAGGCTAGACACCAACGGTTGCTGAAACCCTACCGCTCGACACCCGTGGGTCACTTCCCGGAGTCGCCCTCTAATCTCAGTATCTCCCCTTCCAAAAGGTCAATCGAGACCGGAAAGCTTCGAGTTAGGACCGGCTGGCCATGATCGAAAAGGACATACGTTGGACAAATCGTTCCACCGAGCTTCGCGACCATTTGGGCGTTGGCGTTGAAGTCGACTCGAATCACGTCGACTTTGCCCTCCAAGGATTCGCGCAGTCGAACCACATCGCTTTTGGTTTGCGCACAACGTGGACAATTGAAATCGACGCCAAACTCCACCAGCACCGGCACTTGGCTCGCCTGAACAAAACGCTCCAATTCACGTCCGCTGACCGTCGGCAGGCCGACTTCGTTTACGAACTCAGTTGTCGATTCCTGCGAACCGGTTCCGCAACCAAGGATCATCGCGAGCAGGCAGGTCAATAATGCAAGACTCATCGCGGTGAAGTCGCTGTGATGCATTGGTCGTTTCTCCTGTGATTTGAAAACGAGCCTCGACGATTGACGCGACATCACACTACCCCCTCTTCCATAAGCTCTTCACCGGTTTCCAATTCAATCGGTGGCAAAGTGTCTTCAAGATTCCGCCAGAACTCCGGCCCCTGCACGTACTCAAGATCCGTCAGCAAACAGCCATCGAGAATCTGCGTGATCCGATCCTGGTCCATCACGTTGCCGATGAACACCAACTGTTGATGTCGATCGCCATAGTCGCCGACGAACTTCGATTGAATCTCGGCGATTGATTCTTGGTCTTCGGGCCACTCATCGTTCGGAGCGGCCGCCCACCAAAATCCGGCGGGATTCATTCGGATCGAACAGCCCGCTTGCGACCAATCGTAAGCCCAGTCGTGACGCGATGCGATCCACATCAGTCCTTTGCTGCGTAGAACACCATCAAACAAGCCCTCGTCCATGTCGCCATCAAGCACGTCGGTCAATCGTTTGGGATGAAACGGGCGCTGGCGGCGATAGACGAAATGCGAAATTCCGTATTCTTCGGTTTCCGTCTCTTCTTCGCCTCGCGGGACCGCCAACCAACCCGGTTGCAATTCAGCTTCGCCGAGTGAAAAAAGCCCCGTGCCCATGATCTCGGTCAAGTCAACTCGACTCTCGGTCGTGTTGATGAACTTGGCGTTCGGATTGAGCCGCCGCAGGATTTGATTGAGCTGTTCGAGGTCGTAAGGCGACACCAGATCGGTCTTGTTGACGATGACGACGTTGGCAAACTCGACTTGATCGACCAACAAATCAACGATGTTCCGCCTGTCGTCTTCGCTCAGACCCAAGCGACGATCGGTCAGGTCGTCCCAGGAACCAAAGTCCTTCATGAAGTTGCCCGCGTCGACGACCGTGACCATCGTGTCAAGTTCAGCAACCAGCGAGAGACTATCGCCGTTTTCATCCTCGAACGTAAACGTCTCGGCCACCGGCATCGGCTCGGAAATTCCGGTCGATTCGATCAGCAAGTAGTCGAATCGGCCGTCGCGAGCAAGTCGACGGACCTCAACGAGCAGGTCCTCACGAAGCGTGCAGCAGATACAGCCGTTGGACATTTCGACGAGCTGCTCTTCGGTGCGCGACAGATTCGCGTCACCCGACTTCACAAGTGCCGCGTCGATATTGACTTCGCTCATGTCGTTGACAATCACCGCAACTTTCAGGTTATCGCGATTGGTCAAAATGTGGTTCAGCAGCGTCGTCTTGCCCGCGCCGAGGAAGCCGGAAAGGACAGTGACGGGTAGGTGTTTCGATCGATTCGATTGGGACATGTTCATGGTTGGTTCAAGAGAACTGCGAGGGACAGGTGATTGCTAGATAGAGCCCGGTGGTGATCCACACGTTGGCGACCATGTTGGTGAGCGCGTTGCACAGTCCGCAAATCGATCGGGCGGGCACCTTGCATCATCAAACGTTCGCGGAACATGCGAGAAAGCAACGACTCGTCGCCACCGAGGTAGACCACATGAGTCGCCCGCCTCATCGCGATTTCGCGAGAATTGGCGGTTTGGTAGTCGTCGCCATCGTTCTGAACGAGCACGTCGGTTGCCGTTGTGTTGAACGAAAAGCTGCGAAGCAACGATGCAGCCCGCCAATCAGAAACAGCGACCACTGTCTCCGCGGGCTCATCTGCAAGCACTGCGCGATGAAGAAAGTTTCCGGGCAAGCAAACCGCGACCGCTAGCAGGCTAAGACGATACATGGAAATTCTCCGAACGAGTGAAGCACAGACGGAGGCAATCGTACCGCACATGCAATCCCTGTGCAAGTATGGCGTGTTTCGAAGAGCACGAGATCGATGCTTGCCGGCGAAGCATCTGAATTTCGCGTCGCGGCAGGCCATCGGCGAGAGCGCATTGCGATGCTGGCACGCGCGCCCACGATTGCGCCGGTCACGATGCCGGCGTGGTAATTTGGGATAACTTTGACCATTCAAATGGTCGTCTGCAATGTGTGGGTTTTGCCGTGCCGATACCAAGTCTCGGTCGGGCCGGTTGTCTACACATCACGGCTTTTGGAAATTTTTCGATGCGACATATCGGTCGGCTCGGGTTGGGAATCGCGGTGTGGTGGCTTGCCACGTTGCCGACATTGGCATGGGATCGTGGTTGCGATGACTCACAACCCGGATATTCAGAGTCAGGTGATTCGGCTTGCTACCGGTTCAGCGACGAAGGCAGTTGTTTCGCCCAAGACACGGGTTGCCTCGGGCAAACGCTCGCCAACGGCCGGTATCAATCGCTGTTCTGGGTTGGCGTTGACAGTTTGTGGTTGACGCATTCTGGCAGCGAGTTTCGCTCCGAAATCCTGGATCCGGGCAATAACACGGTCACGATCGCACAAACCCTTGATCACGGATTGCCGGTCGCTCCGCGGGTCCGAATGGGAACGCTGTTGCTGGACTCGTTTCGCACCGAACTGAGCTACTTCGGCACCGTTGGATGGGAATCGTCCGCGACATTGCGAAATGTCGCACCGCTGCCTGACTTGGACGCGACAATCGACTACGACGCCGAGCTTCACAACGTCGAGTGGAATTTTTTTGGCGGGCAGTCCGAGGTCGACTCACACTGGCTGATCGGGTTGCGTTACCTGCGTTATCGCGATTCGTTTTCGGAAGCCTACCGCTTGGATACCGGATTCGGGCCACTCATCGAGGAAACAGCACGAGGCGAGGCGACCAATGATGCGTTCGGGCCTCAGGCCGGTGTGGGCCTGGACTTGGGTGGCGGCAGCACACGATTGCACTTGGGCGCCAAGCTTGGCCTGATGAACAATCAAGTGCAGCAATCCGGGCCGGGTTTCAACGATGCAATCGTAATCGATGGGATTGCTGAAACAACATTCGATAACGACTCCAACGAGTTCGCTTGGTTGGGCGATTTGGAAGTCACGCTGGAACACCAGGTATCAAGATCAGTGTCGTTCCGCTTGGGTTACCAAGGACTCTTCTTGGACAACGTCGTTCAATCGGCGACGCAAAACGGTCAGCAATCAAAGGCGAGTCAGATTTCGTTCCACGGGTTGGTGTTGGGCGCGCAGTGGGTGCGATGAACATCGTGGGCAGTGAGCGCCGCCCTTTTCGTGCGATTAGCCGCTTCCCTTAGAACAATTCCGCGGGCTCGCTTCCAAGCAACGGGTCGTCGTCCTCTCGATCCAAAAGATCGGTGACAGCCACAACTGCGGTTCCACCGTCACTACGGCTCAGAGCGTTGATAATCACAAGCGCGTCGAGCGCCGTCACTTGGCCGTCAGCATTGACATCGTGTGCGTTTGTGTCCGTCTCGGTGACGATTGAGTTGGTGCCTCGCCGATCCAGATAGTTGATCACCATCAATGCATCAATCGCGGTCACTCGGGCATCGCCGCTGAGATCGGCCCGCTGCATCAGGCTGAGCGGTAGACCAGAAATCACCACCGGTGGCAACGTCGCACCGACGGTGATTCGCACAACGGCGGACGATCGGTTTCCATCGCTGTCGGCAATAGAATAGGTCAGCGAATCGTCGCCCACGAAGTCGGTTCGAGGCACATAGACCAAGCGGTTGTTTCCCGGACGAACCGCCCCATGGGCCGGTTGCACTTCGACACGCAAATTTGCGAACGAAAGCGATTCCTCTTCGTCGCGGTCATTCGCCAGTGGATCGAACGTGACCGATTGATTTTGTCGCACCAGGACAAAGTCGTCGGTCGCGATCGGGGCTTCGCCGACCGCTGTACCGATGACCTGAACGGAAACCAGAGCGGGCTGGGCATAGATGCCGCGATCGTCGGCAACGATGTAGCTGAAGATGTCCTCGCCCGCGAAATCCGCATCGGCGGTGTAGACAAAGAAGCCCGTAACCGGGTCGAATTCGACGGACCCGCCGGCGGGCGATTCGACGATTCGCAATGACGACAAATTCAACGCTCGAGTGTTGTTTTGGTCGTTTGCCAGAGCATCGATGACGATCGTTCGCTGGCTGTTGACCGTCGCCGCATCATCGCGAAGTTCCGGTGCCGTGAGGGGCTCGCCAGGCGGTAGCACATCGTAGCCGATCAGATCGAAGACTCGCAGATCGACGTTGGAAATTGGCGAGATCGTCTGCGGCGGCAGCGCCGGGGCCATCACACCGATCGGTATTCCAAACAAATCTTCTGCTTGCCAGTGGCTCGCTTGATATCCGAACGCCACACCCGGATCAATCAAACCGATGTCTTCACCAAGCTCGACTGGATATTCATGATCCAAAGTCGTCCAACCGTCGGCGGTGACGAAGTCCATGACGGCTGGCGTGGATGGCCGCAACTCTCGCCGCACCTCTTCAAACGCCGCCGCTGTTCGCGGGTTTCCCGAACCGGGTAGCGATCGGAAACGGAACAGGTCCAGCGTGGAAGGAGCGATCGCCGTCTCGGTCACGCCTGCACGAATCGCTTGGTCGATGCGATCAACCGATGAGATGAATCCCAAGACATGACCGATCTCATGGACGACAAGGGATTCAAAATCGAATTGGCCGGGTGAGATCCCGTCTGCCCTGTTGTAGTCAAAGCGGTGAGGCTGATTCGGCAGAAGTGCCTCAGGATTAAGCAAGATCTGCCCGTCGGCGACTCCCAATTCGTCGTCAACGGATTCCGAATGCAAGCCGAGCGCCTTCAAGTTGGCTTTGGTCAGGCTGATACGATCGTCGTAACGAAGCGACCCCGGATAAGCGAATTCGATCGACTCGGGCGACGGCAGCGAAGCGAGGATCGAATCGTCTTGTTCGATCAAGCCATCGTTCTGCATCGCGGTACGAATTTGCGCATACGGCAACTCGACTTCGACGGGGCGGGCGAAGCCGAGCACTTCGGCAGGAAGATCGGTTCCGAACTGGCTCGACGAAATTTCCTCAAACTGCAAATCGATCTGAATCGAGACCGTGATCGGATCGTTCAGCATCGCTTCCCACTGGGCCGCCGCCCGCTCGACGGCCGCCAATGCCCCGAACTGGTTTCGCAGATTCACGCCCGGCACGATTTCGATGCGAAAACCATCGTTACTATCGACGACATCGCGTGTCCCCGCGGCTGGTTCGATCAAACGCGTTCCGGCGATGGCTGCGGAGGGAACGGCCCGCGAGTGATAGACGGCAGACTCGGTGAGTTCGGACGAAACTGCCTCGATATCGGCCGCCATCAGGCAACGGTCGTGCAGTGATTCAAGAGCAAGTGGTCGGCGTTTCACGCTGGGAAACTCTTTGTGGGAAAGCAAATGGGGTCCGACCACAGGACGAACGGACAATTTAATTTGGGCGATATGCGGGGGCAATAGGCGTTTTGACGGTTATTCGAGTCGATTTGATTCAAGCGAATGTGCGGGTCCCGCCGAATCAACCTGGTGTCCTTTGGTCGGACTTCTTTGGTCGCGTCGCTCCGGCATTGAACGGGCACAGCACGCGGCAACTTGTATCGGTCTGACTGACGGAGATTCCATGAAACCCTCTTGGCGACGACATCATCGAAAGCGATCACTTGCATTGCTGCTCGCCGGATTGATGGTCGCGGTGACCGTTCCCGCTGTGGCACAGGAGATCGAAGTTTCGCCGTCGATCCTGGCTCAGCAACCGGCGACTCCGCCCGCGCCTCCGGCCGAGTCGGTGCCAATTCGCTCGCGATTGCAAAGCAATTTTCCCCAGGAATTGATCCTGCCGCCGCCCAGCGAACGAGCCGAGCGGGATGCGTCGCGGTTCATTCCCACGTCGATTGACCCCGAACTGTCGTTGAAGCTGGTAGTGGGACGCCCGAAAGTCTTGCAACTTGCCGAAACGCCCAAACGGATCTACACGCCCGCTGACACGATCATTCGCACGGAGATCATTGACGAGCAAAGCGGCAAAGAGGTCGCCGTCACTGGAATGCAACCGGGCACAACGACGTTGATCTTTTGGTTCGATGACGATGGTGCCCCCGGCGGTCAAAGTACCGTGGCTTATGAAGTCCGTGTTTATGCCGATCCACTGTTTGCGCGTCCAACCGAAGACTTGCAAGCGGACCTCAATGAAAAGTTCCCCAACAGCTACATCGAACTGGACGAACTCGCCGATCGGTTGATCGTCCGCGGTCAAACGCCCGATGCGATCGAGATGTCGCAGATCCTCGATGTGCTATTGGGGGCGAGGCAAGCTAGAAACTGGAGCGGTCAAGCTTTGGAATCGCAGGCCGCACTCACAGCAGTGAACTTCACCACCACCGCTGAGCGACTGGAATCGGAGCGGGCAGCTGCATTCGCCGACCGCATTCTCGACGCACGCGCTCTTGCTGAGGCCGGCATCATCAACCAACTGAAGATCGTTGGCGAGCAGCAAGTGATGTTGAAAGTCACGGTCGCGGAAGTCAACCGCAGTGCCGCGCGCAGCATCGGGTTGAACTTCGGGGTCGACAACAACGACGGTTTGACCGTGTTTCAATCGCTGACCGGTGGTTTGACGCAAGCCGGTGGTGCCGGCAATCAAAGTGGTGCCAACATCCTCGCCTCGTTGGACATGGGCCAAGTTCGTTTGGCCATCGAAGCGCTCCGCACCATGAACCTGTCTCGCACTTTGGCCGAACCGAATCTGGTCGCCATGAATGGCCAGTCTGCGGACTTTCAAGCGGGCGGTCAATTTCCGATTCCCGTCATCAGCTCAGGCGGAGGCGGCGGAAACAATCTTCAAGGTGTCTCGTTCGTGCCCTTTGGTGTGCAGTTGCAATTCACGCCCTTTATCCAAGATCGCGATGTGATTCGATTGCAGATGAACGCGGAAGTGAGCACTCGCGATGAGTCCTTGGGCACGAGCATCGGCGGTGGAGGCGGTGGGACTCAGGTTTCGGGACTGAACAGCCGCAACTTTTCAACCACGGTGCAACTGCGCAGCGGCCAAACGATTGCCGTTGCGGGACTATTACAAACGAACTACGGGTCCAGTACGGATCGCGTTCCCTTCTGGGGTGACTTGCCGATCATCGGTGCCACCGGCGGCGTCAACCGCACGAGCGGTGGCGAGCAGGAACTCGTTGTCTTGGTCACACCACACTTGGTAGCCCCCGTCGACGCCGGATCCGCCCCCGCATTGCCCGGCCGCGATGTTCACGAACCCACCGACATCGAATTCTTCATTGCCAATCGATTGGAGAGTCGCCGCTCCAAAGACTATCGCTCGTCGGTTCGCACGGACTACGCACGTCAAAGGCATGCCGAGCATTGTCGTGCGGAACAGTTCATGATCGGCGAAGTCGGCCCGACCGATCGCTGCTATCCGCGACCGGCACCGGTCCCGCATGCTGCGATTCCGTCTGCAAGCAGCACGCACAGCACGCCAACGCAGCACAGCCCCACGATGGAACTGATTGAACCGCAGGGCATACCCGGTGCAGCGCCCGGCACAACCTTCCCCGGCATGATTCGACGAGGCATGGATGCTCAATAATTGGCACAAGACGACGCCGAATGGATTCCTGCTCACCGGTCTGATCGTTGTTTCACTGGCCGCAAGCGGTTGCGCGTCTCGCGGCGGAATCCTGGGCGTGGATTGTTGTGCCGACGTTCCAGCGGGTGCCGTTCCGCAACAAGCCGGCGCAAAACTTTGCGATTGGCAAACGGCTCAAGTCGGCGGTGCGGTCGCCGATCAAACAATGCTGTATCGATCCGACTTCATCGGCACGAGTACCACGCTGTCACCCGGTGCGATCGAACGAATGGCACGCAATGCGAACAGCGGATTGGCTGGCATGCAGCCGGCGATGATTGAACCATCCGGCGACGCTTCGTTAGACGCCGCGCGCGTGAACTCGGTCAACCGTCAACTGGTCAGCTTTGGAGTCACCGCGCCGACGACCGAAATCGCCACGCCCGCGGCACTCGGAATGCGAGGCCCACTGGCGGAACGAGTCGCCAGCGGATTCGGAGGCACACGGAACTCCTCCGCGGGCACTGGCGCACCGATTTCGCAGACCTCTGGTCTCGGCAGTCAGTCCGGCAGTTTCGGCGGCAACTTGCCGGGAGGCATCTTTTGATGAGAATCGGCATGATGATAAACCGGCGGTCTCGCAACGCGACGGTCATCTCTTTGGCACTCGCGCTTTCGGTCGGTTGCAGCAGCATCAAAAAGCATCGCGATTCGGATTTTTTGAAGCCGCTCGCATCGTCGTCGCCGGCTGAATCCAAAGCGAAACGCGAACCGATGCCCAGTGAACGATCGCTGTGCATGGAAACCGCCAAGACCGTGGCCGGACAAGGGTACGCCGCGGAAGCCATTCAACTTTACGAACGTGCTGAGCAACTCGATCCAGCCGCCGCGCCGCTTGATGCCGAGCTTGCCCCCTTGTACGCCGACGTCGGCAATCAAAACGCTGCGATCCAACGGTACCAACGATGCGTCGAGCGCACGCCTGATGACGTCGAGCTGTCCAACAACTTCGCTTGGACTTTGATGGAAGCCGGGCGTTATGACCAGGCGATCACCGAAGCGAGCCGGGGGTTACAAAACGACTCCAACCACGTCCGTCTCCGATCAACGCTGGCAATGATTCACTATCGACAAGGCGACCGAGCAGCAGCGTTCCAACAGTTTGAGCAAGCCCACGGATCCACCGTCGCCCATCACAACCTCGCGATCCTGGACATCGACGCCGGCAATCTCGACGCTGCCCAAGAGCATCTGCAACTCGCAAGGCAATCCGCTCAGCCCAACTCCAAAACCGAATCGCTAGTGTCCGCGCTAGAATCGCACGTCTCAACGCGATAGTCCGAACGGCTGGCCGAATGCGATGCTGCGGCGTTGCCGATCTCGTTCGGGCCCGCAGGGTTGGACGTATCCCAAGCCGACGCGCACTCTCCCTGGGCATCACTCCGACAGTGGCGCGAACTCTAATTCGCCATCGACGTCGGAATTGCCAGCTTTGGCGTCCGCCGGTTCGCCGGGCAGAGGGTCGTCGAGAGACTTGCCAAACTGAGGTTCAAACCGAGTGTTGACTTCATTCAGGTTCATCAGGTCACTCGGTCGGAGCGGATCGTCCGTCAATCGCGTCCAGCCCACGCTGCCGGGTGAGATCATCGTCTGGTCGACCATCGCCATCGGTTTGGCCGTCGAATGTTCTGGGTGTCGACTTGCCCGGTTGCAGCCTGAGCAACGGGAACACGTTTGGCTTGCCCGCCAGAACATGAGTTCGTCCATGCAAGATCGTGCGGCGACGAAGACGCGGTCACCGGGCTGCAGCTGATAGTTCGTTGCCGTGTTCCCCATCTGAACGATCTCGCGATAGCACACCGGCAGTGTGACGCGGCACTCACCGGGATCCGTCGGTCGGGCCAGCAGGATCTGACACGGGTTGGCGCTGGACGTCAGCCCACCGGCGCTGACGATCGCATCGAGCACCGTTTCTGATCCTGTCAACGGAAAGGAGCCGGGCGCGTTGACTTCACCAAAGACATAAAAACGATGAACCGGTTCAAGCAGTCTGACGTTGATGGCGATCGTGTCGCAGTCGTCGGGAAGCGAAGGTTGAGAGAGTGATTCCTTGACGTCGGGGCTTGTAAACGGTTTACAGGCCGAGATCTGTCGGCGGATCTGGTCGGTGATCTGTCTCTCGATCAACGCCTCGGCCTGTTCCAGATTCCTGCCGACAACGATGACGCGGCCGTAGGGACCGAGATCGACCGTGCCGTCGGCGAGCACCGATTGATCGGCCGGTAAACGCAGATCGCGATCCTGATTGACCGGTTCAATCAACAGTGCATCGCCCGGTTGAAGCGAATGTAGCGGCAACGCGCTCTTGGCGTTCTCTCGCGGGATGCTGTGCGGGATGCGTGAGGCTTCGAGAACAGTTTTGGCTTCCGTCGTCAACGTCGAGTTGGAAGGATAGAGTGAAAGCCCCAAGGGTGCGCATCCGGCACTTGCGGTCGTCAACAGAGCTGCCAGTACAAGCAGAACTTGGTAAACAGATCGTTGCATCGCCTCACCCATTGTCGTGGAACACTATCCAGAAAGACAATCGGCACGGTGAGTCGAGCGCGCGTGCTGAAAACAGATTTGCTATGGCGACACGCGCCATCCGCAGCACCGGAACGTATCGGTGAAAGCGATCCGATTACGAACCTCCGTCCAATCCATTCAATACGCTTAACGAGGTCCCCGCAAGGACGAGCCGTTGGCCTTCGCGAAGCAGGAACCGAGCGGCTTCCTCACGAAACGTTTCGACGGGTCGCAAACGCACGATCGGGTTTTGAGTTGTCCCCAGCACCGCGAGGACTACGGTCCGATCGCGAAACAGTTCGGTCACGCTGAAGATGGCCGATGCGGGCAGCAGAGAACGCAGAGCATACTTCTGTGCCAATTGGCCAAGGTTTGCGGCGATGTCACGATAGTCGCCGGTTGCGATCAGTGCGATCATGTCCAGACGACCGCTGCGGAGATAGAGTTTTCCGTCCGCTCGCACCAACGCGTTGTCCGAACCCAGCCAGAATTCGTCGATCACGACTACCCCCTGACCGATCAATCCTTTCGCTTCTCCCACATCAAAGGTCTGACCCGCGAGTGAGACGGGGCCGAGGAACTGCGATGCCGCGATCAGGCCAGGAATCGCGGCACTACGCGTTCGCCCCAACTGGAAATCGAATCGACCGGCAAGGTCGTCCACCGAACGAACCGACTTGCCCCCGAGTGACATTTCGCCCGTGATCTCTCCACTTGCGAGCGAACTGGAGCGCCCGAACGGATGCGTCAATCGAAACACGTCGACTCGCCGCGTTTTCCACCGGCTCGTCATGTCAAAGCCGCCACGACGACCGGACGACAGGTGCAGTTCGCCGTCAAGCTGTCCGCCACCGACACTTGATCGAACCGACGGGATGCTCACATCCCAACGCCATGATTTCAAGTTGGCGGACGCCGTGAGGGCACCGCGTGCCACGCCGATCGGCAAGTCGTATGCCACCAACTCGCGTCCATGGAGACTCCCTCGTATTCGAACCGATTCTTGATGCCCGGCAATGGTTACTTTGGTCGAGACGCGTCCCTGGATTCGCTCGGCCTTGTTACCCAGAAACCACAGTCCGCGATCCATCTGGATTCTCGATGCAACCAAACGAAGGTCGGCACGTGGGTAAAATGCTTCGTCACGATCAAACAAGTCGACTCGACCATCGAGCCGCAGCGATCCATTCGCATAGTCGCCTAAGAGCGGTTGGACCACAAAAACACCCTTTTCGAGTCGGCCGTTGAGACTCAGCTTTCGCGAAAGAAGACGCGAGCGATAATGGACGCGTGACAACTCAACGAACACCTTCGCCTGGAGGTTCGATTGGGCCTTGGGTTGCAAGTCGAAATCGACAACGACGTGGCCGCTCGCGTCACCCGTCAGCCCGACACGACGACCGACCGACAGATCGACCAAAGGGGTGATCGAAAGGTGTTCGAAACGAAATGTCGATTGGCCGAGTCGGGACATCACATCAGACCAACGATCGGTCGCCAGCACGTTGGCGACGGTTTGAACCTCGACCGACCCACCCAACAGATCGCCGCTCGCTTGCAACGCTAGTTCGCCTTGATTGGCGACAAGTTCTGCGACCAGTTCGCCGACCCGTTCCTCGTTGATCCTGATCTCTGCGACAGACAGCGTTGCCTTGCCCACGTGCTGATTCGGTTCCAATAGCTTGTCGATCGGAACACGCCAGTCGATGTTTCCCGCGATGGTGGCTGTAGCGATCGGAGAAACCTTGCCGAAGACTGGAATTCGGACGTTGGGACGGATGTCGGCGAATGACAAGACGGCAACCAAGTCACCTTGGCCCTGACGCGGCAGTGTGGCGGTTCCCGAAATCTGTCCACCGAAGGCTGTCGCCGATAGCGACTGGAGCGTCAGCGATTCGCTGGTGATCGAATACTTCGATCGTATCTTCACCAACGTGAACGAAGGCGGCAATGTCGCTTCATCGCGTCGTGGCAGCACATCGAATTGATTGGGCGTGAATCGGAGGGTGTGTTCCAGAACGCCCAGGTCGACACCTGCGACTTGCAACGACGGCGATGCGACGGAACCATCGATCTTCCAAGTCGACGCTTCCATTTCAGGGGCGAGGACACCGGCGCCACGGACGCGAAAGTCGAGTTTTCCATCGACCACCGCTGGGGTTGTCCGTTGGGTGGATCGACTCGAAAGTCGAGCGATCGCGCCGAGCGGTAGATCATCGCCGGCGAGTTCGAACGAAAACGCTCCTTCACCACCGAGCGGCACGTCACCCCGACCGATCAGTCGAATGTCGGATTGTCCGACGTTCGATGACGAAGCGATCAGATCGAATCCACTGAACTTCAGGCGTCCGTCCTCCATCGTGAGGTTGTCGATTTTTACATCGGCAGGCGGCAGACTGGCGAGCTTCAATCCTTGTCCATTGACCTTCCCTGCAAGTTCGTACGACTCCATCTCGCTGATGCGGTCGATCGGCGCGCGAAAACGAATGTCACCCGACAGCCTTCCTGCGTCCGGCAACAAATCGTTTTGCGAAGGGAGGAATTTGGCGATCAGGTCACTGATCGGGGAGAGCGCGATGTTGTTGATCTTCAGATCGGCTGTCGCATCTCCGCGCGGGACCAATTGCAGACTGCCACCGCCTTGGACCGTTCCGCTCGATTTGCGATCAGGGGCGACGACCGACGACTTCAGCCGTGTGAGCGTTGCCAACCCGTTGCGATAGGAGACCGAAGTTTCGAAGTCCTTCAGTTCGACATCATCGATCACCAGTCCCGGACTGGTCAGCGTGCCATCAAAACGATAGGCGGCGCCGTCCCTAAGCGACGTCAGCGGAATCCCCACGTCCAGTTTGACGGTCGCGGTTCCGCGCAGTTGGAGCCCAAGATCAATGCCGATGGATTTGAGCCGTCCGGCGAGTTTGTCGATGTCGACGTTTTCAAACTCCCATCGGGTCGTCCAATAACGCCCGGTTTTTGCGTCGGCCTTCTGAACGAGCTGGGGAGCCGCCGCCACTGGCGTTTGAGCAGAAAGGCTTCTCTGTGACGCCATCACTGCCATCGCAATCACAACCCGACCGACGTACCGGATTGCCGAGGAAAGGGCGGAGTGTAACGGGGTCATGTTTACGAGGTGTTCGCGAACGAAACTCCAGTCGTGCACGACCGAATTTCGGTAGTCAATGGTGAAGCGTTCTCCGGTTCCCACCGACATCAAACTCCCATTTCACTGCCGGTCGAATCCCGCGATTCCAAGCCGGAAAACCCGCAGGTTGGAGTCTGGTAGGGAAAATACCGTGTGAAGTCTAGGCCATCGATTGCCGCGAAACGCGACAAAGACCAACGATCTGGTCGATTGAGTGTGACGTGGTCAGCGGATCGTTGTAAAACGTCCTTATTGGTGCTTTGTCAACGCTAGGTTTTGGGGTCGGCAACATAGTGGCGTAAGCTTCCAGCTTGCGTTTCACGAGTGAAACGAGACGGCAAGCTGGAAGCTTACCCCACTTATAATTCTTGACGAAGCAACGACAATCCATTTTCCGTTTACCCCCTTGGGCAGGATGTATCTGAACCTCTTCACCCTCGATTCGATCAACGAGATCTTATGGGGTCCTTGGACTCCGTATGCGCTGCTCGCCGCGGGGGTGCTGTTCACGGTGTGGACCCGCTTCATTCAGTGGACCGCGGTGACGCATGGTGTCGATGTGATTCGCGGTCGCTATGACGATCCGGATGACCCGGGTGCGATCAGTCACTTCCAAGCGCTCTCCGCTGCGCTGTCGGCAACTGTCGGCTTGGGAAACATCGGAGGCGTCGCGCTTGCGGTTGGTGCGGGCGGCCCCGGCGCGCTCTTTTGGATGTGGGTCGTCGGTGTTCTGGGCATGGCGTTGAAATCAGTCGAAATCACGCTCGCGATGCTGTACCGAAAGACGGAGGATCCGGAAAATCCATCCGGCGGCGCGATGTGGGTCGTCGAGCAAGTGCTCGGCAGCAAGGGAGGCATTTGGCGGGTCATCGGCCGAGCCTGCGGCGTGTTCTTTTGCATCACGCTTGTCATCGCGACGTTCACCAATGGGAATATGTTCCAGGCGTGGAGTGTCGCCGAATTGAGTGAGCGTTATTTCGGCGTCCCCAAGCTGTTCACCGGCATCGCCATGGCGCTGATCGTCGGCCTGGTCATCGTCGGCGGCATCAAACGGATCGGCAGCGTTGCCGCGACACTTGTCCCGATGATGTGCCTGCTGTACTTGGTCTCCGCGTTCGTCGTCTTGGCGATTCATGTCACTGAGATCCCGTCACTTCTGATGACCGTCGTACGATGCGCGTTCCAACCCACCGAGGCGGTCGGCGCGTTTGTTGGAGGCACCGCCGGTTGGGGATTCATTCAAGGGATGAAGCGGGCGTTCTTCTCCAACGAGGCGGGACTGGGATCCGCGCCGATCGCCCACGCAGCGGCAAAGACCAGCGAAGCGGCGCGCGAAGGAATCGTCGGCGGGCTCGGACCGTTCATCGATACCCTTTGCATTTGCACGCTGACAGGTTTGGTGATCCTTTGCACGAGCACGTGGAATCGGGAGCCGATCGGGGAGTGTACGAGACGGCTGGAAATCCAAAAGCAGGTCCAACCCGGGGAAGACGGGGACATCACCTTTTCCGTTGTCTCGGCCGCGGAACCGGCGGATCTTCCGACGGACGAATCAGGTGCGTGGGCTGTCGGCGACCGCTTCTTCATCGTCGGCGATGCGGGCGACGCAATCCATCGCAAAACCGGAAGCTCTCGCGTCAAACTCTTTGGCGAAATCACCGAGGACCAAGAACCCTCCATCCGATGGGAGCCGCTTTCGGTCATTCCGCGCGATTGGGACGGTGTGGTCGGGGAGATCACGATCGGGTCAGCCGCCGTTTATCGCGACCACGCCGGTGCCGAACTCACGGCGTTTGCGTTCGACCGCGAATTCCCGGGGCTGGGGCGTTGGTTGGTGACGTTCGCAGCGTGGCTGTTCGCGATTTCTTCGATGATCTCTTGGAGCTACTACGGCGAGCAAGGGATGATCTACTTGCTGGGCCAGAAAAGTGTGCTGCCGTTCAAGTGCGTTTTCTTGGCGGGTGCGATCTACGCCGCAAATTGGATCGAGAACGCCGACGAAATGGTGAAGTTCATGGACCTGGGGACGGGCGCCATGCTCTGGGCCAACATCCCGATCGTGCTGGTCCTGGGGCACCTGGCCGTCCGATCGCTCGCAGACTATCGAAAGAAGCTCGCCGAGGGTCGCTTCAAACGTCACGATGGCGGCCAATCGTTGCGGTGACCGGGGTTCACTGGTCAATCGCAAGAATGAAGGAAAGGCATTTATAGGGATTGGGGGTTCATCCGGGGCGATTGGTGTTGGCGTTTGCGGAAAGCAGCACGATGAATCGAATGATGGTTGGCATGGTGAGAGCGAGTTCGTGTGGGCGATGCTTTTGCGCTATGCAAAAAGAGCTTTGACAGGTTTGCCGCGATCGGTAATCGGCACCGGTCGCGCTCCGTCGAACAGTTCCAGAGCCGGGTCGATGCCGAGCGCCGCATGAATGGTGGCGTGGAAGTCGGGAACGGATACGGGGTTTTCGACGACCTTTTTGCTCAGCTCGTCGGTCACCCCATAGGCGCCTTGGTGATTCAGCCCGCCGCCGGCGAGGAGCAGGCTGAAGCAACTGCCCTGGTGGCCGCGGCCGCCTCGACCGTCGTAGCTGGCCGGACGTCCGAATTCCGTACCGAGCGCGACGAGCGTCTTGTCGAGCAATCCCTGTTGCTCCAGGTCGGTCAGCAGTGCCGACAGGGCGACGTCGAGTTCCTGAATCAGCAGATGCTGGTTTCGCTGACCTTCGTTGTGCGTGTCCCACCCCGTGCCGTTGATGAAATTGAGATTGTGCGAGACTTCGATGAACCGCACGCCGGCTTGAACAAGACGCCGAGCCAGCAGGCATCGTTGGCCAAATTCGCCACCATAGGCGTTGCGGAGATCGGCGAGTTCGTCCTGCAGTCGGAAGTTCCGCATGAATTCGGGACCCGCCAGTCGCATCGCTTCGGCTTGAGCAGCCTTGTACTGCTCGATGACGGAGCCTCGGGGGACGTTTCCCGTCAGCGGTTCCAGCAGTTCATGGCGGCGTTGGATCCGTGCCGGCGTGACATCATCCGGGTGCGTGAATCCGGCCGGACCACTTTCGGTATCGACCAGATAAACGTATCCGCCCTTGGCGCCGAGAAATCCCGGGCCGCGACTGACGTTGGGATAACCGATCAGCATATAAGCGGGCACATCGGGATTCGCGGCACCTCGAACGTGCCCGATGATCGAACCGATCGACGGGTACGTCGTGCTGCCGCTGATCTGGCGCCCGGTGTGGACAAAGTTGGTGCCGAAGGCGTGTTCGTCGATCAGGTGATGATTGATCGTCCGCATCGCGGTCAGCCGGTCGGCGAGCTTTGCAGTGCGATGCAGGTGCTCGCAGAATTTTACGCCGGGGACGATCGTATCAACGGTCTCGTATTCCGATCCGGCGACTTTGGGAGACGCTTTGGAATTGCCTCGTCGCTTGGGATCGAACGTGTCGATCTGTGACATCCCTCCGCCCAGCCAGAGGAACACAACGTGTTCCGCCCTGCCTTTGGGAATGTGAACCGGCGCCGGTGCGGCCTGCAGCCCAATTCCGGCAACGGCGGATCCGGCGATTGTCGCGGATTGTTGAAGAAAGTGTCGTCGATTCATGAGGGGTTTCGTCGGAGAGGAATGTGCAACGGCGTTCCCAGGTTGTCGGTGCAGGATGTCGGCGGAGACGACTGGCGGCCATGGGAGGCGATCGTCCTGGCGTTTTACGGGGAATAGATCCATTCGGGCGCATTGAGTATCGCCCACAGCGCGTCTTCCATGCGGAGACGCCAGTCGTTGGTCAAGGCGTAGGTTGCGGGTTCGCCACGACGGGCGGCGGCTTCTTTCTGCACGGCCAGCGTGTTGGCAGGGCCGTCGACGTGGTTGGACCAACTCACATAGCGAACCCGTTCGCGTTTGACGGGCGTCGGTGTGACTCGTTCCGCTTCGGGGATGATTCGAGTGTCATATCCCTCGGACAGGAATCGGACATAACGGTTCCGCTCGGCTGCCGTCGGCCGCCGTGTCAACAAACGCAGGAACAGGCGGTCGACAAGCTGCTCGACCGGTTGGTCTTCCAGCACCAGTTGCGTGATCCCGTGACGGTCGCTCAGTCGCGTCAGCCAGACACTCATCACACCGTTGCCGAAAATGGCCGGCTGCAAAATGTTGGGTTCCGTATCACGCTCGCTGCGCGGATCCTGTCGGGCGCCGCGCCAGCCAAAGGCTTTCAGGACGCTGGCCACGGCGGTGACGCGGGGCAGTCCCAAACTGGGGCGATCGCGTTCGTTGGACGTGGACGCCAGCATCCAAGATCGGCGGGGCTTGCCCAGTGTGAGTGCGTTTTTGATCTCCCGCACGCTGTCGATATCCAGACTGACTTCTTCCAGATCGAAGGGGGTGCCTGTCGCGTGAAAGACCGAGTCGACGATCTGTTCGGCCGTCAGACGACGCGGGGCCGGCGAGATGTACAGCGGACTGGTTTCCCTGAGCAGCGGATCGGTGGCCCGTTGGTAGGCATGGGAGTTCAGAATGAGCCGGCTGATCGCCTTGACGTCATACCCCGATTCGACGAACCGACGCCCCAGCCAGCGCAACAGGTCTGGATGTGATGGTTCGCCCTTTTCCCAATCCGACACATTTGCCACGAGCCCCCGTCCCATCAGACGCTGCCAAATGCGGTTGACCATCACCTGAGCAAACCGCTCGTTCTGCGGCGCCGTGATCAGGGCCGCGAGCCGATCGCGTGAGTCGTCTGGATTTTCGGCCAGAACGTCGGCAACCGATTCGTCACAGTAACGCTCGAATGGCCAAGCCGGATTGATTTTGGCGCCGGGTTTGAGCGTCACTTCAATCAGCGGTTTGCGGCCGCGTTGATGCAGTTGATCCTGAGGGACGCTGCTGGTTTTGGGCAGCTGGATCGTGTCCTTTTTAAGCAACGCCGCAAGCTGCATCAGGTCTTTCTGCCGCGAGAGGTGCCCGGGAGCATCATGGCAACGGGCACATTTCATGTCGACGCCGAGGAACGCCGAGCTGACAATCATTCCCTTGGCCGCCATCGGCAGATCGTTCTGCGACGCCGTGCCGAAGCCCGCCGGTCCACCAAACCGTTCGCTGCCTTCCATCCGAATCAATTCGGTGACGAACAGATCGGCGGGTTTGTTGTCAACCAGTGATTCGTACAACCACCAGCGAAACGGGCCGGTGTTGTTAAGCGTCGGGTTGATGATATTCGGGTTTTCGGCCAGCACGTCGAGCCAATAGCCCATCCAATGATCGGCCCATCGCTTGTCGTCGAGCAGCCGATCGATGACACGAGCGCGACGGTCCGCACTGGCAAGATCGCTTTCCGAGGACATCGAACCCTGGACACGGACGACGTCGGATGGCCGCCGTACGTCGTCATTCAGGAAGGCATTGATTTCAGCTTCGCTGGGGGGCACGCCCACGGTGTCGAGCGTGACCCGGCGAAGAAAGGTAAGGTCGTCGGCTGGCGGAGTCGGTTCGAAATCGACCACATCGAACTGGGGCCACGCGGCGCCGTCGTTGATCCACCGTGTCAACCGATCAATCTGGTCATCAGACAACGGATCGCCCGTCGGCGGCATGACGATGCCTTCGTCTTGTGACGTGATGCGATCGAGCAGCGCACTGGCGTCGGCTTTGCCGGGAACGATGGCAGGTCCGTCAGACTCGCCGCCGACCAGCACGGACGCGTGATCATCGAGGCGCAGATCGCCCTGAGCCTTCTGCCCTTGATGACAATCGTAGCAGCGCTCCTCCAGCAGCGGGCGGATGTCTTTGAAGTAGTCCACTTCGGACCGTTTGCTCTGGTTTGCCTCGCGGGCAACCGAGGCGATCCGAGAGGCGATGAAATGGTCGATTTCATTGTTCGCCGAAAAGCCGTCGGGCAGTTCCGGGACGACGACCGGTTCGGTGGCGGCCAGCCAATCGGATGCGGCCATGCGACGCCGGTTCCAGTAATCGCTGTGACCTGCGCGGCATTTCTCTCGGGCAGTTGCGTTGACTTGGTCGAGCCACGCCTGTCGATCGGCGGCAAACGCGTTCCAGCCGGCATCGTTGTAAGCCACCTGACGTTTTCCAGGCGAAAGCAGCGACCACGATTCGCTGCCTTGCAGTGAGATCGCGGCGACGGTTTCACCGAGTTCCGGCCTTTGTTTTGAATTGCCTTTGATGTTGCCGAGCATGGATTCGAGAATCACGAAGTGCTCGCCGCCGGCAGATTCAAACTCGCACCAGGCGTCGCGGTTTCCGGGCGGCGCGAAGCGGAAATCCGGACCGAGATCGAGGTAATCGTCCTGTGCAGCCAGCGGCGTATGGCCACCGGAGTCGAGTGTTCGCGGTCCGTTCTCAAGTATCTCTTTTCCGTCGATGAACAACCGTGATAATCCCCGTCCACGCAGCAGCAGACGATGTTTGCCTTGGGGCAATTTCACGACGGCCGACGCCCGGACGTGCGACGGATTGTGACGGTCGGCCCGGACGCCGGTGGAGATGTACTTGTGCGGGACTGCGAACAAGCCGAACACGTCTTCCAGGTACGTTTCGGTGACCCGCGGCTCTTCGGGCCAGCCAC